>JAWXCI010000072.1:0-16913 GCA_034408895.1 Flavobacteriales bacterium | reverse complement strand
CCAGCGCAGCCGCACATATACCATGATGCCAACCAAAGAAGCCCTGGCCGATGCCTTGCACCAAAGCCGCGCGCACCTGAAACACTTCAAAGATTACATCGCACCGTTCACTGCCTTCGATTCCAGCATGAACAACGCTTGGGGATTGCTTTGGCAAGCCGCCAACGACACGGCAGAAGCGCAACCCACTGACGAAAACCTGCAAGACAAACAGCGCGGACTGGGGGCCGATGTGCTGGCCCGGGTGGATGAAAGCATGGCGGCACTGCGCGATTTGCGGTTTTTTGCCGCCAAGGCATTTGGCTCCAAAAGCGCACAATACCAGCAGTTCCACTTTGCCCAAGGTCAAAAAACCCGGCACAGCGCCGCCAACCACCATATATATATGGAGCTAAGTCATGAACTGGCCGTGAGTGTGCAGGCCCTGCTGGTGGCCCGCGGCATGACAGTAGCCCAGATTACAGCACTAAGCACCACAGCAGCCAGCATAAAAACAGCAGAAAAAGCCCACGAAAAACAAAAACGACTGCGCCCCCTAAACACAGGCGCAAGGCACGATGCATTCAATGCAATATGGGCCTATATGGTGCAAGCCAGCGATGCCGCGGAAACGGTTTTTGTGAATGAACCGGAAAAGAGGGCGCTTTTTGTGGTGACGAAGAGGAAAGGCAGTGGGTAGTTGGCAGTTCCCGAATTATCCACCGCTTTTCAACTTTAAAAATTGCTTTTTGTTCTTCCATGTTGAGTTTTAATTGTTCGCAAAATGCGTCAACCTAATTTCAGGAAGGGTCAACAACCACAGATTTTCTGTCAATATCCTCCAATTTCTTTTCAACGACTTTCAATTGCTTGCACCGTTTTCCATTTTCAATCTCGATAGCTATTGGGATTCAAATTTTCAAACTGAAAAATTCATATCCGTTCTCATCCATCCTATCAGTCCCTTAGCATGTTGAAAAAACTTTTTTCAAACTATTTCACTCTCACACTTGCGCAACTCAAAGAACCAATTACATTTGCGCCCCCGTTTTTAGGGAAGATGGACTATTGTCCTCAAACTCAGTATTTAAAAGGACTTTAAGCAAATTATGCCAACCGTTCAACAACTTATTCGCAAGGGTCGCAACCCCAAAACTTACAGAAGTAAGTCCATTGCACTCACCTCTTGTCCACAGCGCAGAGGAGTGTGCACCAAGGTGTATACTACTACACCAAAGAAGCCAAACTCAGCCCTTCGTAAAGTGGCCAAAGTGAGGCTCACCAACAAGTTCGAAGTCATTGCCTACATAGGTGGCGAAGGCCACAACCTCCAGGAACACAGCATCGTGCTCGTTCGTGGCGGCAGGGTAAAAGACCTTCCCGGAGTGCGTTATCACATTGTTCGAGGAGCACTCGATACCGCAGGAGTTTCAGGCCGCGGTCAGCGCAGAAGTAAGTACGGAACCAAAAGACCTAAACCAGGAGCCGCAGCAGCAGCCACCACAACCACCAAGAAAAAGTAATTTGCAACAGTCATCCCGATAACAACTGGGAGGCAATTTTCAAAACGCGATAGCAAATCAACAAATCAGTTCATGAGAAGAAGAAAAGCAAAAAAGATTACAGTGCTGCCCGACCCACGTTTCAACGATGTGGCCGTAACCAAATTCGTGAACAACCTCATGTTGCAAGGAAAGAAAAGTACAGCCTTCGGCATATTTTACGAAGCCATTGATCGCGTTACTGATAAGACAAAAGAAGAAGGACTTGAAACCTGGAAAAAAGCAGTTGAAAATGTTACACCCGCTGTAGAAGTGCGCAGCCGCAGAGTAGGAGGAGCCACATTCCAGATTCCATCTCCCATCCGCGATTCGCGCAAAAACTCAATGGCCATCAAATGGCTCATCGGTTACGCCCGCAGCCGCAACGAAAAAACAATGGCCGAAAAACTGGCCGGTGAAATAATGTCCGCAGCTAAAGGTGAAGGTGCAGCATTCAAAAAGAAAGAAGACGTACACCGCATGGCCGAAGCCAACAAAGCCTTCTCCCACTTCAGATTCTAATCTCATAGCTCAAAGCTCATAGCTCAAATTAAGAATGTCGAGAGACTTAGCATATACAAGAAACATCGGGATTGCCGCCACATTGATGCAGGAAAAACCACCTGCACCGAGCGTATACTTTATTACTCAGGTGTCAGCCATAAAATGGGCGAAGTGCACGATGGTGCAGCCACCATGGACTGGATGGTACAGGAACAGGAACGCGGCATCACCATCACCTCAGCCGCCACCACGGTATTCTGGAATTACCGTAACAACAAATACCACATCAACATCATAGATACACCCGGCCACGTGGACTTCACCGTAGAGGTGAACCGCTCTCTGCGCGTACTCGATGGGTTGGTGTTCCTCTTCTCCGCGGTGGATGGAGTAGAACCACAATCAGAAACCAACTGGCGCCTGGCCAATAACTACAACGTGGCGCGTATTGGTTTTGTAAACAAGATGGACCGTCAGGGTTCGGACTTTCTCAACGTTTGCCACCAAGTGCGCGAAATGTTGGGTTCAAATGCAGTTGCACTTCAACTTCCCATCGGTGCTGAAGATGATTTCAAAGGCGTGATAGACCTCATCAACTGGCGCGGCATGATCTGGAATGAAACAGACAAGGGAATGACCTACGAGACTATTGACATCCCTGCCGATATGATTGATGAAGCGTTGGTGTACCGCGAAAAACTTCTCGAAGCAGTATCAGAATACGATGACAATTTAATGCAGAAATTCTTCGATGCCCCGGAAACCATCACCGAGCGCGAAGTACTCGATGCCCTCCGCAAAGCTGTGCTCGATCACAAGATTGTGCCCATGGTATGTGGTTCTGCATTTAAGAATAAAGGTGTACAAACCATGCTTGATCTGGTGATGGAACTAATGCCCTCACCACTCGACAAAAAAGCTACGTTGGGAATCAATCCCGATACCGGCCTGGAAGAGTCACGCAAGCCGGACTACAATCAACCTTTTGCTGCACTTGCTTTCAAGATTGCCACCGACCCTTATGTGGGCCGCCTCGCATTCACCCGTGTTTACAGCGGAATGCTCAATGCAGGTTCTTATGTATTAAATGCCCGCAGCGGAAACAAAGAACGTATCTCCCGCATCTTCCAGATGCACGCCAACAAGCAAAACCCCATTGATCAATTGGGAGCAGGCGACATTGGAGCCGTGGTAGGTTTCAAAGACATCAAAACCGGTGACACATTGTGTGACGAGAAACACCCCATCGTTCTCGAGGCAATGGATTTCCCAGAACCCGTTATCGGAATAGCAGTAGAACCTAAAACCCAGGCCGACTTCGATAAACTGGGAATGGCATTGGCGAAATTAGCCGAGGAAGACCCCACATTCCAGGTGCGCACCGACCATGAAACAAGCCAGACCATTATCTCCGGCATGGGAGAGCTACACCTCGAAATAATTGTAGACCGCCTCAAGCGCGAGTTCAAAGTGGAATGCAACCAGGGAGCGCCACAGGTCACTTACAAAGAGACCATCACATCCGGTATAGAATACCGCGAAGTGTACAAGAAGCAAACGGGTGGCCGCGGTAAGTTCGCTGATATCAAGATTAAAATTTCTCCGAACACTGACCCTGAGAAAACAGGACTCGTGTTCATCAACTCTATTAAGGGTGGTAACGTTCCTCGTGAATTCATTCCATCCGTAGAGAAAGGATTTAAAGAAGCCATGCATAATGGTGTGCTTGCCGGATACCAAATGGACACTCTCACAGTAGAACTTATTGACGGTTCTTACCACGCAGTGGACTCTGATGCACTTTCATTTGAACTCTGCGCAAAGATGGCCTACCGCGAGGCAGTGCCTAAGTGCAAACCCATCATCCTCGAACCCATTATGAAGCTCGAAGTGGTGACACCTGAACACAACATGGGTGACGTGATTGGAGACCTCAACAAGCGCAGGGGAATCATCGAAGGAACTGGTGAGCGTAATCGTGCAACTGTTATTAACGGCAAAGTGCCACTCGCATCCATGTTTGGTTACGTGACCGACCTGCGTACTATCACATCGGGTCGCGCCACATCTACAATGGAGTTCAGCCACTTCGCACCTGCACCCGCCAGCATTGCCGAAGAGGTAATAGCTAAAGTAAAAGGAAAAGCAAACGCAAAACCATAAACGCCCTAAATGGCACAAAAGATTCGCATAAAACTCAAGTCCTACGACCACAACCTGGTTGACAAGTCAGCCGAGAAAATCGTAAAGACCGTGAAGGCAACGGGTGCCGTAGTAAACGGCCCCATTCCGCTACCCACACACAAGAGGATTTACACAGTGCTTCGTTCACCACACGTGAACAAGAAGGCCCGCGAACAATTCGAACTAAGCAGCTACAAGCGCCTGCTGGATATTTATAGTTCATCCGCCAAAACCGTGGATGCACTCATGAAACTCGAACTCCCATCAGGTGTGGAAGTTGAGATTAAAGTGTAGAACTTCTGGGATGAAACAAACCCACGAGATGGAATTTGGAATTTGAAATTAACAACACATGCAAGGAATAATAGGAAAAAAGGTCGGAATGACTAGCATCTACGGTGCCACTGGGAAAAATATCCCATGCACAGTGATAGAAGCTGGTCCATGTGTAGTGACCCACGTAAAAACAAAAGAGAAAGACGGCTACGAAGCGGTACAACTCGCCTTTGGTGAAAAGAAGGAGAAGCACACCACCAAACCGATGCAAGGTCATTTCAAAAAGGCCGGAACAACACCCAAACGTTTCATCGCTGAGTTTGACCACTACGAAAACACCCTCAATCTGGGTGATGCTATTACTGTTGGCATATTCGAAGAAGGAGAAAACGTGGACGTGATTGGCACCACCAAAGGAAAAGGTTTCCAGGGTGTTGTAAAACGCCATGGTTTCGCAGGTGTAGGTGAAGCCACACACGGGCAGCACAACAGGCTGCGCGCTCCAGGTTCAATGGGTGCATCGTCAGACCCCTCGCGCGTATTTCCGGGAAAGCGCCTTGGTGGCCATGATGGTAATGCCCGCAGAACTGTCCAAAACCTCAAGGTCGTAAAAGTCCTTGCTGAAGAGAATTTGATTTTTGTAAAAGGAGCCATACCAGGCTACAATGGTTCAACCGTTTATATCGTGAAGTAATGCAACTGGAAGTCCTCAATATATCCGGCCAAAAAACCGGCAAGAATGTTACCCTCGATGATGCAGTATTTGCCATTGAGCCTAACGACCACGCCATTTACCTCGATGTGAAGCGATACCTCGCAGCACAACGAACAGGTACACACAAGACCAAAGATCGTGGGGAAGTGGCCGGGTCAACCCGCAAACTTCATCGCCAGAAAGGAACTGGTGGCTCGCGCAAAGGCAGCATTAAAAGCCCCCTCTTCCGCCAGGGCGGAAGCACTTTCGGACCGCGCCCGCGCGATTACGATATCAAGGTAAATAAAGACACTACCCGTCTTGCCCGCAAATCCGCCCTGTCATACAAAGCGAAGGATGGTGGAATAATGGTATTGGATGGATTGAATTTTGAAAAACCGAAGACCAAAGAATTTGCAGGATTGGTGAAGAACCTGAACATTGGGAAAACCAAGGCGTTGTTTCTTGTATCTGAAAAGAACGACAACGTTTACCTCAGCAGCCGCAACGTCCAGAAGGCAAATGTTCAGATCGCATCCCTGGTAAATACCTATGACATTATGAACAACAAGCACATCATCTTCGTGGGCAATGCACACGAAGTGGTAACACAACTACTGAATAAGTAAACTGACATGAAAGAAGTCCTGATAAAGCCATTGATAACGGAGAAGATGACCGCCATTAGCGAGAAGCAGAACAAGTTCGGCTTTATCGTGAACGTGGATGCCAATAAGATTGAAATCAAGAAGGCGGTGGAGAAATCATACAGTGTAACTGTTGAACAGGTGAACACTATGCGTTACGATGGCAAGAGAAAATTCCGAAATACCAAAAAAGGAGTTGTTGAAGGACGTTCTAAATCTTACAAGAAAGCCATCGTGAAATTGAAAGTGGGAGACACTATAGATTTCTACGCAAACGTGTAATAGAAACAATACACCAGAAGAAAAGACGACATCATGGGAATCAAAAAACTGAACCCGGTTACCCCCGGCACCCGGCACAAAATAGCTCACACTTTCGATGAGTTAACTACCGGGCAGCCTTACAAGCCACTGCTCGTGCCCCTAAAAAAAACAGGTGGACGCAACAACCAGGGAAGGCTTACCATGCGCCACATTGGTGGAGGCCACAAGCGTCATTATCGCCTGGTTGATTTCAAGCGCGACAAGCACGATATCACTGCAAATGTTTTGACGGTGGAATACGATCCAAACCGTTCCTCTCGCATTTGTCTGGTGGAATATGCTGATGGTGAAAAGCGCTACATCATTGCACCCCAGGGAATCAAGGTTGGCCAGACCATTATGAGCGGAAGCAAAGCCGCACCCGAAGTTGGTAATGCACTTTTCCTCAAAGACATCCCGCTGGGAACAGTAATTCATAACATTGAACTGATGCCAGGTCGTGGTGCATCGATAGCCCGCAGCGCTGGCAGTTTCGCACAACTCAGCGCCAGGGACGGCATTTACGCCATCCTCAGGATGCCTTCAGGCGAAACGCGAAAAGTGAATGCTGGTGGTCTTGCAACCATTGGAACCGTTGGTAATTCAGAACACAACCTGGTGCGCAGCGGTAAAGCTGGTCGTTCGCGCTGGCAGGGACGCAGGCCTAGAGTTCGTGGTGTAGCCATGAACCCTGTTGACCATCCCATGGGTGGAGGCGAAGGCCGCGCATCTGGTGGGCACCCGCGATCACGCAGTGGCAAGGTTTCAAAAGGATTAAAAACACGCCATCCTAAGAAGCCATCCGGCAAATTCATAATTGAACGCAGAAAGAAATAAGAAATAGAATATGCCAAGGTCACTTAGAAAACCCCCATTCATTCACATCAAACTTCAGGAGAAGGTTGATAGTGCTCAGTCTTCCGGCAAGAAGAGTGTAATCAAGACATGGAGTCGTGCCAGCACCATTTCCCCTGAATTTGTGGGACTGACTTTCGGAGTGCACAACGGCAAACAATTCATTCCGGTATATGTAACTGAAAATATGGTGGGACACAAGCTCGGTGAGTTTGCGCCAACACGAAGGTTCACTGGCCACTCAGGAAACCGTAAAGAAGAACCTAAGAAATCATAATAACAACGTATAATTTTAAAGCTGAAGAAATTATGGGCGCCCGCAAAAGAGAAATGGCCGACAGACTAAAAGAGGCCAAGAAAGTAACCGCAATCGCGAGTCTCAACAATACTCCTACATCACCGAGAAAGATGAGGCTCGTTGCAGACACTATTCGTGGTAAAGATGCTTTTCACGCATTGAACCTTTTGAAATTTACTCGCAGACACGCTGCTGTACCGCTCGAAAAACTACTTCGGTCAGCCATTACGAACTGGCAATCAAAAAATGCTGCTGATGATGCAGCCGAATCTAATCTTTTTGTGAAAGAAATTCGAGTGGATTGTGGCAGGACATTAAAGAGAATAAGCCCTGCACCCCAGGGACGCGCCCACCCCATCCGCAAGCGCTCTAACCACGTTACAATCATCTTGGACAAAAAATAAATAATTAAGGAGATACAATTCACACGAATGGGACAAAAATGTAACCCGATAGGAAACAGGTTAGGCTTCATCAAGGGATGGGATAGCAACTGGTATGGCGGAAAAAACTACGGTGATAAAATCGTGGAAGACGACAAGATCCGCAAATACATTTATACCCGTCTCAAAAAAGCTTCCCTTTCAAAAATTGTAATAGAACGTACACTTAAACTGGTGACAGTAACCATCAATACCGCTCGCCCAGGCGTTATTATCGGCAAGGCTGGCAGCGAAGTAGATAAACTGAAAGAAGAATTGAAGAAACTTACCGGAAAAGATGTTCAAATAAACATCTTCGAGGTAAAAAGACCAGAAACCGATGCGCGGCTCGTGGCTGATGGTATTGCCCGCCAGATTGAAGGCCGTATTTCTTACCGCAGGGCCACCAAAATGTCCATTCAATCCAGCATGCGCATGGGAGCTGAAGGTATCAAGGTGACCATAGCTGGCCGGGTTAACGGAGCGGAAATAGCACGTACGGAAACCCACAAGGAAGGACGCATTCCACTTCACACCTTTCGCGCTGATATAGATTATCACCACTGCGAAGCACATACAAGTTTCGGAAGAATTGGGGTGAAAGTTTGGATATGTCGCGGTGAAGTATATGGCAAGCGCGACCTCTCGCCCAACATCGGGCAAAACCTTACACAAGGTCGCGGTGGAAGTGGCCGACCTGACAGAAGAGGCGATCGTGGAGACCGTGGAGATCGTGGAGACCGTGGTGGAAACAGAGGTGGAGGAGGAGGAGACCGGGGAAATCGCGGACCAAGAAGAGATAGCTAAGAATTTTTAAAACAACACGAAATTTTGTGACTCATGTTACAACCAAAACGGACCAAATACAGAAAACAGCAGAAGGGTAAGATAAAGGGACTCGCAACACGAGGTGCCAATATCGCCTTCGGGAGTTTTGCCATCAAAACCATGGCCGAAGGCTTTATTACATCGAGGCAACTTGAAGCAGCGCGTGTAGCTCTCACCAGGTTTATGAAGAGGGAAGGAAAGGTTTGGATCCGCATTTTTCCGGACAAACCAATCACCAGAAAGCCAGCTGAGGTGAGAATGGGTAAGGGTAAAGGAGCAGTGGAATACTATGTGGCAGTGGTAAAACCAGGCTGCATCATTTTCGAAGCGGACGGTGTGCCACGCGCCACTGCCGAAGAAGCACTGCGTCTGGCTGCTCAAAAGCTTCCCTTTAAAATGAGGTTTGTGGTACGTCCCGATTACGTTGAATAATACCGAAACAGCAACAACATGAAAGCATCAGAAATAAGAAATATGTCAGAGCAAACTATCCGCGAAAAACTCGTTGAGGATAAGGCAACATTGGCCCGCATGAAGTTCGGCCATTCCGTGGCGGGAACTGAAAACACGATGAGCCTGCGATTTAAGCGCAGGGACATTGCACGCATGCTTACCCTGTTGAACGAAAACAAAAACAAGAAATAAAAGAACACCATGGAAAGAAACCTTCGGAAAGAAAGAGTAGGTATTGTTACATCCAATAAGATGAACAAATCCATTGTGGTGATGGTGGAAACAAAAGTGATGCACCCCAAGTACGGCAAATTTGTGAAGCACTCAAACAAATTTATGGCGCATGATGAAGAACAACAATGTGGAATTGGAGACAAAGTGCGGATCATGGAAACACGCCCCATCAGTAAACTGAAGCGCTGGAGAATGGTGGAAGTAGTTGAAAAGGCCAAATAAGCCCTAAAGAATTTTTGAGAAATGATACAGAACGAATCAAGACTGAAAGTGGCCGACAACAGCGGTGCCCGCGAAGTACTCGTAATCCGGGTATTGGGCGGAACACGCAGGCGTTATGCCTCGCTGGGCGACCAGATTGTTGTTACAGTTAAGGACGCACTTCCGGGAGGCAACGTAAAGAAAGGCACAGTTTCAAAAGCTGTAATTGTGCGAACCAAGAAGGAAGTGCGCAGGCAGGATGGAAGCTATATCCGTTTTGATGATAACGCAGTGGTGCTTCTTAACCCCACAGGCGAATTGCGAGGCACACGCATCTTCGGACCAGTGGCCCGCGAACTACGTGAAAAGGATTATATGAAAATCATATCGCTTGCACCTGAAGTGATATAAAAAACATCAAACCCGAAAAGGCAATGTTCAAAAGATTAAAGATTAAAAAGAACGATCTTGTGGTGGTAACCACCGGTGACAGCAGAGGCAAGCAAGGCCGTGTAATTACTGTTGACCGTAAGACAGACCGTGTTATTGTAGAAGGTGTCAACATGGTGACAAAGCACCGCAAACCTTCTGCAAAAAATCCGCAGGGTGGTAGGGAGACAATTGCAGCAGGCATACACATAAGCAACGTCAAATATGTAGATGCTAAAAACAATGTAACACGCCTGGGCCGCAGAAGAAATGAAGAAGGTAAACTGGAACGATATTCCAAAAAATCAGGGGAGGATTTGAAATGAGTTATACACCACGTTTAAGAAAACAATACCAGGATGAAGCGGCACCGAACCTAATGAAAAAGTTCGAGTACTCATCACCCATGCAGATTCCACGTTTGAAGAAAATCTGTCTCAACCAGGGCATGGGTAAAGCCACCAGCGACAAAAAACTTGTGGATGCGGCTGTTGAAGAAATGGGACTCATTACAGGCCAAAAGGCTGTACCCACTTATTCGACAAAAGACATTTCAAATTTCAAATTGAGAAAGGGCGTTCCCATTGGTGTAAAAGTCACCCTTCGTGGCGACCGCATGTGGGAGTTCATGGACCGACTTATCTCCGCGGCCCTTCCGCGCACCCGTGACTTTCGCGGAGTGAAAGTATCGGGATTTGATGACCGCGGCAATTTCACCTTCGGCATCAAGGAACAAATCGTTTTCCCGGAAATTGATCTTGATAAAGTGAAAATGATTAATGGAATGGACATCACTGTGGTAACATCAGCAAAGACCACCGAAGAAGCAAAAGCATTGCTGGAAGAATTTGGATTCCCGTTTACTAAATAATAGAATCAAAGAATGGCCAAAGAATCAATGAAAGCCCGTGAGCGCAAGCGCATAGCCCTCACCGCTAAATACGCGAAGAAACGTGCTGAACTGAAAAAGGCAGGAGACTGGGATGGTTTGCAAAAACTTCCGCGCAATTCAAGCAAAGTACGCATCCGTAACCGGTGCCAGTTAACAGGGCGCCCTCGGGGCTACATCCGCCAGTTTGCACTTTGTCGCAACCAATTCCGCGACCTTGCGCTTGACGGGCGCATACCGGGTGTAAAAAAAGCAAGTTGGTAATTAAGATACAGGAGAAATAAAATGTTTACAGACCCAATAGCAGACTACCTTACCCGGATCAGGAATGCCCAATCGGCACATCACAAAGTGGTGGAAATTCCAGCATCTAACCTCAAGAAGGAAATTACCAAAATCCTTCATGAGAAGGGATATATCCTGAACTTCAAATTCGAGGATGGAAAACCTGGTACTATAAAAATTGCCCTTAAATACCACCCGAAAACTAAAAGCCCGGCCATTACAAAAATTGATAGAGTATCAACACCCGGCCTTCGAAGATATACAGGCTCGGAAGATTTGCCGCGTGTACTCAATGGAATGGGTATCGCCATATTGTCTACCTCCAAAGGTGTAATGACGGATAAAGAAGCCCGCAAAGAAAATGTAGGTGGCGAGGTATTGTGTAATGTGTATTAAAGAATTATTTGTGGGCTAATTAAATTGACCCAATAAAAAAAAAAGCATGTCAAGGATAGGAAAATTACCCATCAGCATCGCAAAAGGAGTTCAAGTCTCTCATAACGGTGATGTTGTAAAAGTGAAAGGCCCAAAAGGCGAACTTGAGCAATGGATTGATCCCGCCATCAAACTGAGTATTGAAGATGGCACTATCACCTTGTCCAGGGAAAGTGAAGACAAAGCCATTCGCTCGAAACACGGGCTTTACCGCGCCCTTATCAATAACATGATAACAGGAGTGGACACTGGATATAAACGCGACCTCGAATTAAGAGGAGTTGGTTATCGTTGCAAAGCCAGCGGGCAACAACTTGAATTAACACTGGGTTATAGCCACCCCATTATTATTCAGTTGCCCAATGAAATAAAAGTAACTGCAAAAGCTGAAAAAGGTGAAAACCCGCTTATCAGCCTTGAGTGCCACGATAAACAATTGCTGGGGCAGGTGGCTTCTAAACTGCGCTCCCTACGCAAACCGGAGCCTTACAAAGGAAAGGGTGTCCGTTATGTAGGTGAATTTGTACGTAAAAAAGCTGGCAAAACAGCAGCTAAATAATTATTGAAAAAAATGGCATTCAGCAAAGAAGCCCGCAGGGCTAAAATCAGGAAAAAAATACGTGCCCGTGTTAATGGCACGGAAAACAAACCGCGCCTTTCTGTGTTCCGCAGCAATAAACAGATATACGCACAAGTAATTGATGATGTAAAAGGTGTTACACTTGCTTCTGCCTCATCACTTAAAATGAGTGAAGCTGCTGGCACCAATAAAATAGAACAGGCAAAGTTGGTGGGTAAATCACTTGCCGAAAGAGCAAAGGCAGCAGGAGTTGAAGGAGTTGTATTCGACCGAGGTGGCTACCTTTTTCATGGAAGAGTAAAATCATTGGCTGAAAGTGCCCGCGAGGCCGGCCTTAAATTTTAATGAGTATGTCAGAATCAAGAATAGTTCGCGCAAGCGAAACAGAATTAAAGGACCGTTTGGTGGCGGTAAACAGGGTTACCAAAGTGACCAAAGGCGGACGCGCATTCGGATTCGCTGCCATAGTGGTAGTGGGAAATGAAAACGGTGTGGTGGGTCATGGCTTGGGTAAGGCAAAAGAGGTGTCGGATGCGGTGACTAAGGGAATAGAAGACGCCAAGAAAAACCTCATTCGTGTGCCCGTGCACAAGGGTACCATTCCACATGTGCAAAACGGCAAATTCGGAGGTGCCCGTGTATTCCTCAAGCCCGCATCACATGGTACCGGTGTAATAGCCGGAGGTGCCATGCGTGCTGTGCTGGAGTCGGCCGGAGTTACTGATGTACTTGCAAAATCTAAAGGCTCATCCAATCCGCACAACGTGGTAAAGGCAACCCTTGACGCATTGAAGAACATGCGCAGTGCATATGAGATTGCCGCTATTCGTGGAATTCCCGTGGAAAAAGTTTACAACGGATAATCACAACAATAAAAAGGAAACACATCATGTCAAAAGTGATAATCAAACAAGTAAAAAGCGCCATTGACCAGCCTAAGCGACAGAAGTTGACCATTCAGGCGTTAGGAATAAAAAAATTGAATGTGCCAGTGGAAAAAGAACTCACCCCAAACATTAAGGGGATGATTCGCGCAGTTGGCCATCTGTTGAAAGTGGATTATAAATAATATCGGCAGTGCTAATACCTACTAGTCCGAATTAAGGAAAAATAAAATGAATCTCAACACACTCAAACCCGCAAAAGGCTCCGTGCGAACTCGCAAGCGCCTTGGTCGCGGACAAGGTTCCGGTCTTGGCGAAACGTCAGGCCGGGGGAATAAAGGTGCCGGACAGCGCTCAGGTACTAAACGCAAATTTGGTTTTGAAGGCGGCCAGATGCCGCTGCAGCGCAGGTTGCCCAAGTTCGGTTTTAAGAACATTAACCGGGTAGAGTACAAAGGCATAAACCTGGACAGCCTGCAAATACTTATTGAAAAATACAGCCTCACAGAAGTGACACCTGCCACCCTTGTGGAACATGGAATTTCATCCAAAAAGGACCTTGTGAAAATACTTGGCCGTGGTGAACTCACTTCAAAAGTGAATGTGACGGCGCACAGCTTTTCGGCATCCGCCAAAGAAGCAATCGAGAAATTAGGGGGAACAACAGCCACGCTCAACTAAGCGTATATGAAGAATTTTATCCAGAAAATAAAAAATATCTACAACCACGAAGACCTGCGAAGGAAGATACTCTTCACGCTTGGGCTAATTCTGGTGTACCGCATTGGTTCGTACATCATACTTCCGGGGGTAGATTCCGTGACACTCGAAAGAGAAACTGCCAGAGCCAGCCAGGAAGGCGGGTTGCTTGACTTTCTTTCCATGTTCACAGGAGGTGCCTTCAGCCGTGCTTCCATTTTTGCGCTTGGAATAATGCCGTACATCTCGGCATCTATCATCATCCAGTTGCTGAGCCTTGCAGTGCCCAGCATCCAGAAGATGCAGAGGGAAGGAGAAAGCGGGCGGAAGAAAATTACACAATGGACTAGGTTCCTCACTATTGCTGTGTGTATGTTCCAGGCTCCAGGTTACATTGCATCCAGCATACCCGAAGCGGCAAAGCCTCAGGATAGTTCCTTATGGATGGCTGCTGCAATAATTATTCTTACTGGTTCTGCACTGTTCGTAATGTGGCTGGGTGAAAAAATAACCGATCGCGGTATTGGTAACGGAACTTCACTCATCATTATGGTGGGTATCCTTTCTGATTTGCCATCGGCATTTGCAGGCGAAGTACTTGAACAGAATCCTTTCTTCCTCATTTTGGAAATTGCAATGATTGCAATTATCACTGGATTGTGCGTGGCAGTAATTCAAGCTATAAGGAGAATTCCTATACAAATGGCCAAACTGAATACTGGCGGATCGCATTTACCTGCTGGTGCGGGTGCACGTTCTTACATTCCCATTCGACTTAATACAGCCGGTGTAATGCCCATCATCTTTGCTCAGGCCATCATGTTTATCCCAAGTTTAATACAGCAAAGTCCTTCCTTCCGCGATAGCGGATTATTGCGTAGCCTGGCCGATTATTATGGTCTGGCACATAACCTTTTATTCTTCCTCTTGATTATTGTCTTTACTTATTTCTATACTGCTATCACTACTAACCCTATGCAGATAGCGGATGATTTGAAACGCAACGGAAATTTTGTACCCGGTGTAAAACCAGGCAGGCCCACAGCAGATTTTATTGATGAAATTCTTTCACGCATTACTTTACCTGGGGGTATTATGCTGGGCATAATTGCAATAATGCCGTTCCTCTTGAATTTGATAGGACTGGTAGAGAATCCGAATTTCGGAAGATTTTTTGGTGGTTCATCGCTCCTGATTACTGTGGGTGTGTTGCTAGACCTTTTACAACAGATAGAAAGCCATTTGCTCTCTCACCATTATGATGGATTGATGAAATCGGGAAGAGTGCGGGGAAGAATGTCTCAGGCTTCACCTGTTGGCATTTAAACCGGAGAACAACAGTGGCAAAGGCAGATAAAACGGTTTACCTGAAAACCGATGACGAGGTTGAACTCATCAGGGAAAGTTCTTTACTTGTTGGAAAAACTTTAGCAGAAGTGGCTAAACTCATCCGCCCGGGAATTACAACCCGCGAGCTTGATACAGTGGCTGAATCGTTTATCCGAGATCACGGTGCTGAACCTGGATTCAAAGGATTAGGAAATTATCCCAATACGCTTTGCACCTCGGTTAACGAAGCGGTAGTTCATGGATTACCCACAGACATTCCGCTTGAACCCGGAGACATAGTATCGGTGGATTGCGGTGTGAAGAAGAATGGATTTTTTGGTGACTCAGCATTCACTTTCGCAATTGGCGAACTGAGTGATGATGTTAAGAAACTTCTTCGAGTAACCAGGGAGTGCTTGGAAATAGGAATTGCAAATGCAGTGATTGGAAAAAGAGTGGGCGACATTAGTTGGGCGATACAAAATCACGCTGAAAAACACGGATACGGAGTAGTGCGCGAACTGGTAGGACATGGAGTAGGCAGAAACCTTCACGAAGCCCCTGAAGTTCCCAACTTTGGAAAACGCGGAACTGGCCCTGTGATGAGAAGCGGATTGGTGATAGCAATAGAACCCATGATAAACATGGGAACTAAAAACGTGAAGCATCAAAAGGATGGATGGACAGTGAGCACCGCTGACCGCAAACCATCGGCACACTTCGAACACACCGTTGCGGTGCGAAACGGAAAAGCTGAAGTTTTATCCAGTTTTGAATGGATTGAACAAGCCCTGGGGCTTAGTGTAGATATAAGAGACAAAATGATAAATGGCCAAACAAAAATCAATTGAGCTGGACGGCACCATCATCGAAGCCCTTTCCAACGCAATGTTTCGCGTTGAACTGGAGAACGGCCATGTGATTACAGCTCATATATCTGGCAAGATGAGGATGCACTACATCCGGATTTTGCCAGGCGACAGGGTAAAAGTGGAGATGTCGCCTTATGATTTAACAAAAGGAAGAATAAGTTTTAGATACAAATAGACAAATAAATATGAGATAGCAGACTTGAGGTATTAGATTCAAAATCTAGCATCTCATTTCCCAAAATCCCATCCCGATAGTTATAGGGACTGAAATCGCAAATTGAACAAAAATGAAAGTACGAGCATCCATAAAAAAGCGTTCTATTGACTGTAAGATTGTTAGCCGTAGAGGAAAGCTATACGTAATCAACAAGAAGAACCCAAAGTTCAAACAAAGACAAGGATAAAATAGATATGAGTACGGAGATATGGGATGTAAAATCTCAAATCTCAAATCTCACATCCCAAATCAAATAAAAAATGGCAAGGATTGCAGGTATTGATTTACCAAGAAACAAAAGAGGAGAAATAGGTCTGACCTATATCTATGGCATTGGCCGTAACACATCGCGGAGGATACTCGCAGCATCGGATGTTGATGTGAACAAAAAAGTGCAGGACTGGAATGATGATGAGCTATCAAAAATTCGCGCATTCATTACCACCGAAATAAAAGTGGAGGGCGCCTTGCGCTCCGATGTCCAACTTTCTATAAAACGGTTGATGGACATTGGAAGCTACCGCGGTGTACGCCACCGCAATAGTTTGCCAGTACGCGGACAACGCACCAAGACCAATGCGCGCACACGCAAGGGAAAACGCAAAACAGTTGCAAACAAGAAGAAGGTGACGAAATAATAGGTAAGGACGCGATTTAGAAATTGTATTATGGCAAAAACAGAAAAGAAAAAGAAAAGAAATGTGCTGATTGAAGCGCAAGGCGAGGCCCACGTGCAAAGCACTTTCAACAACATTATTATTTCACTCACTAACAACCAGGGGCAGGTTATTTCATGGTCATCAGCCGGTAAAATGGGCTTCAAAGGATCCAAGAAAAACACTCCGTATGCAGCCCAGATGGCTGCCGAGCAAGCT
>JAWXCI010000071.1:0-22816 GCA_034408895.1 Flavobacteriales bacterium | reverse complement strand
ATATGAAAGTGATTCTTGATTGGGTGGCTAACCACAGTGCGTTCGACAATCTGTGGGTGAATGAACACAACCAATTTTATCTCCCCGACTCTACCGGCAACATACAACCCCCTCTGGGAACAGATTGGTGGGATGTGGCACAACTCGATTGGACAAGTAAAATCAACAAGCTCGATTCAGCCATGATTGATGCTCTGCAATATTGGGTGCGTGAGTGTGATGTGGATGGATACCGTTGCGATGTGGCTGAAAAAGTTCCTACAGGTTTCTGGGAAAAAGCACGCGCTGCACTGGACTCCATCAAGCCGGTATTTATGCTTGCCGAAGCTGAACGCCCAGATCACCACCTCAAGGCATTCGACATGAGTTACACTTGGGAGTTTATGCACATCTGCAACGAAATAGGTGCAGGCAAAATGACATTAAATGACATTGATAACTACATGGCCAAACAAGACACAATGTTTGCAGCCAGCGCTTACCGCATGTACTTCACTACGAACCACGATGAAAATTCGTGGAAAGGAACAGGCGAAGAAAGATTCGGGAAATACCGGCAGGTTTTTGATGTGTTGTGTTTCACCATTGCCGGAATGCCGCTGGTCTATACCGGGCAGGAAGGAGGAGAGGCTTATCCGGATGGGAGCCCCCATCGCCTCAAATTTTTCGACAAGGACACCACGCACTGGAACAATTATAAATACCAGGACTTCTACTCAAAACTTTTTCATGCTCACCTCAGCAATCCTGCCTTGTGGAATGGCGAGTACGGTGGAAAATTCAGGAGAGTAAAAACATCCAGCGATGACGTGATCTATAGTTTCACCCGCACCAGGGGAGAAAATCAGGTGCTGGTAATTCTCAACTTTTCCGACAAACCACAGAAGATTGATTTTATAGAAGAAATAGAAGGCGAATTCAAAAGCATCTTTAACAATCAGACACTTTCAATCTTCACCAAGGGTGATGTAAAACTGGCTGCGCATGGCTTCCAGGTTTTTGTTAAGTAGTGATTGTGTGGTGTTGCCTAATTCAAAAAAAAAGTCTTGCAATTGCCCTGCCTGTATCTGGCCAAGCAATTCGTACACATAAAGCACATCACTCATTTCATCCAACCCAAACCGGTCAAGCACATTCACATCATCAATGGTTTCAATGTATTCCATAGCGGCCTCCATGCCTTGAGTTACGCGAATCACTTCGGCTTTTTCGTACATGTATTGTGATTCGATCTTTTTAAAGCATGTCTAAAAAAGTGCATCTACAAATTCACTTTTGGTCTTTCCAAAATGTTCGGCAATGTCATTCAGGATTGCTGATAATGTACCTATTTTGACGGGTGCATGATTGGGTATGGTGATGTGATGTTCTCCATTCTGTTGTGTTGTCATACGTATATGACTTCCCGATTGCCTGGTATTCTCATAGCCCAGTTTGCGGCAACTCTTCACCAAATCGTCAGCCGAAATGTCGCGAGGAATTTTCATGCTGCAAAGACCAATTCCTTTACATAGTGAAAACGAACAACCCTTGGTTGCTGGTCATCAAAATGGCAGCGGATAGCGTCCTTGACCATCTCTTGCAATTGCTCCAGCGTTTCGGCTTCAGTGTAAATTGAAATGCCCAAACCTTTGGCAATGAATCCTCCCTCATCGCTTTCTTCTATCAGGAATAACAGCTCACTCATACGAAAAATATTTTTAGCGAATTTAGTTCAGAACACGAGCGAATCAGTACCATTCGCTTCACTCCCGCACCATCATCTTCATATATCGAACACCTGTTGTAATATTTACTTCAAGCAGGTAAATTCCCTTTGAAAAATGGCCAACATCAACCCTACAATCTTTGCCATAAGCCTGCTGCTGCAAAAGAATTTCGCCCAATACATTTCTTATCTCAATTGATTGCATGTTTTGTGAACTTATGATGGAAATGGATTCTGAAAATGGATTCGGGCATACCCTGAATATGGAATCCTGAATATTGAATTCTTCAACCCCAACATTTACAACTACAACAACAATCTCGCACACCAACGAATCGCAATACCAGCCACACACTTCTATTTCAAAAGTGCCGGTGTCTGCAAAAGTGTATTCCACTTCGTTGCTCATCATTTCTCCATTGGGAAAAACCAAGTGCTGTTTTCAAGATTTTGTGGTGTGGATGAAAACAGGAAAGTGGAATCGGAAAGTTGAGTCGTTGTTGCATTGAGTGTAGGCGGTGGCGTTTGAAAATTGCCAGCACAATCTGTAATTGTTACCTGAATTATCTCAGGAATTCCATATTCATGGTCGCTCCACTACCACGCGCTGTGCACTCACCCTTCCATTACCGAAATCTGCCTCGAGCAGGTAAAGACCGGGTGAAACATCTGAAACATTCAGTGTGCTGGATTTTGAATTTACCTGATGGCGAAGAACCGTTCTGCCGGAGATGTCTTTGAAGGAAATGCTGTGGATGACATCAACACCTTGAACGTTCAAAACACTTGATGTCGGGTTGGGGTGTATCAGAAAAGTATAACCAGCGTTTGTTTCCCCCACACCCACTCCGCAATCATTCCACATAGGATCACCACAAGGGTCTATGTGAAACATCCAGTGATGAGGAACATATTCTTCATCAGAAATTTCTCCTGTTATTACAAATCCACTGCTGTCGGGCGCTTCAATAATATCAAATAGATAGTTCCAGTAAGGAAAGGTGGCAATGGGAGGAAAATACTCGTGGTACCAATCCAACTCACCCGAAGCTTGTGTTTTCAGCAGAAAATGTTTGGGGAGAAAGCCCTCACCCTCGAGCGAAATTGTACTAAAGGTACCGCCATCGCTGGTGGCCTTCGATGCAAAAGCCTGCACCCCCTCTGCCTGTATATCCCACTCAGGTAAGAAATAAGACTGGTCCCAAACCGGTTGCATTTCGACCGGGTCGAACAACATAAGATGCGGTGTGAAAATGCTCCAGTCGTTGCCGTCCTCATCTTCGCAATAGTGGTAAAACACATTCACCTTGCCGTCAGGCCGAAGCGATGTAACCGGCCAGCCGCCACAACCCAAATTCTCGTTGAGAGGAAAGGAATAATTCTCCCCGAAAGAACCATCGTTTACATTGACCTTGATTAGTAACAATTCCCCATCTGGTTCATAAAACGGAATGAAGGAGACGCCACCGGCCAGAAGAACAATACTGTCATTGAGTACCACACCATTTACAAAATGAAAATCAAAATCATCTTCCAAGATATGGAGCGAATCGGAAAGTATGTTGCCGTCCGCATCCAGTGTGGTAAACCTGTAGCCATTGTAATCCCAGGTTGCCGTGGTGGTGGTGTCCGCATCGAAATAATGATACGATGAGAGGAAAATGCGGCCGTCAGGCATCACCTTCACCAGGTTGCTTCCGCTCCAACTGGAACAGTCGGCATGCCATTCATCAAATTTTTTGTACCAATCCGTTGTACTGTCAGCGGTGATTTTGTGAAGTATTGCGGTTTCACTGTATTCGCAATCAGGAATGATTGCAGTAGAACAATAGATGTATCCGCCATCAAGAGGTTTTGCAAAAAACTGATTGCCGAAACCGTAACCTCCGCTCGAGGGTTCGGGTCCTGCCACATACACTTCGCCAAGGTCAATACCCTCGTTGTTTACATTTCTCATTTCAAAACCAGTATTGGCGCCATCCCACGAACCACCTATCGCTGCGAAATTTCCCTGAATTGTGTCGAGGAATAGTTTAGAACCTGCTGCAGACCCTTCTTCAATTTCCGCATAGTGGTTATTCCAATAGATGTATTGAGCATGGGTCGCTTGACCCATGCTCAATAACATCAATGATGCGACAAAGGTGCTTTTCATATTCATGGTTGTTTTACAACGGGAAGCATTTCCAGCAGTTCATCATTTATCCCAAACGCGCTGAGCAGGTACTGCCCCTGCGAAAGGAACCGAAGGTCGAGTGCCACTTCGATTTGCTCTGGTTGTGGTTCTACGAACAAAACCACCCTTCCCACAATATCTGTAAGGAGGCGCCTAACCTTGCCAACCATCATTTTCAAATCAATTACCAACAGTTCCTTAAAAGGATTGGGATAAACCTGAAGTAACGGCACCACCGGATTGTTACTGGTAAACAAACTTTGGTATTCCATTCCATCGTAATCCTCCAGGTTGGGGTGATAGTCCAGGCCATTATGGTAAACAAGCATGTCCACGGCTTTTGCTTTAGCAGCATTGGGGGCGGGTGTAAACAATGTATTCCAAATCCAGGATTTGTGTTTCAGTCAATTCTTCCAGTCCATTTTCCACCAGCTGTTTCTCCAGGGAATAAACCATTATCAAATCGTTTAGTTCTTCGGTGGCATCGTCATCCAGCTTGAATACCTCCGGTGTGGATTCAAGCATTTCGAGAGCCTCCAGTCGGTAACCACTTCTGAACAACAAGTCCACTTTCCACAACCGTTCATCCGCAAATTTGTTTTCGTCAAGCAATGCCATCAGTTGTTCGGTTGGATTCGCAATTGTTTCATCCATTGCCATGGAGTGGGCAATATGGGATAGAGCAGTGTTCCGCTGCAACTTGAAATCCTGCATCTGGGTTTCCAGAATTTGTTTCTGGCTTACCCAGGTCAGGGCTTCGTTTATTTCTGTACGCTGGTATTCTTCCAATTGCATCATCCTGTTGTCAAGCGCTTTCTGGATTTTATCGCTCAGCGCTGCTGCGGGGTTGCTTGCCAATATCTGCGTGAGCAATACTGCCGGAAGTTCGTATTCTTTTTCAATGGATGCAAGCATCACCTCTTCGCTAAGTGCCGGTGAAGCAGCCATAAGCGAATAGTACAATTCCAGCGCTTCGCTAAAAGCACTGTATATCACTTCGTCCGTAAGGCTTTCTGTATCTCCATTATCCACCAATGCCAGCCATTGGGCATGTGCATTGTCGTAGCCGCCATTCGCCATGTTCAAGTGTTCTTCTTCTTCGCCCGGAGGCACCAGGGTTAAGCTGAAGCCACAAGAATTCTTATTTTGAAAGTCGTTGGAAGTGGATATAGGAGTTATACCGCAAGAAATGCCCATTTCGGAGATACCATTCATATTCAATTCCTGGTTGATGATGGGGAAATAACGATACTGATGAGCGCCCGGTGCAGTAAGTGTCTGTGAAATGTCGTCACACGAAGCTGCGCTCATCGAGTTCACAAACTTGTTTCCGGCACTTGTTACTTCATTCTCATTCAGGCCATCCAGGGTATTGCGTTGTGGGCTTGCCACCCCTGGTGCGCTTCCCATACCGCCATTGTCAACCGAACCACCCCACAAGGTACCGTCACCATTTATCACCACATCATTTCTGTTGCCATCGAAAATGTTGCACTCATAGCGCAGGCCATTCACAATTGAACTTCCATTACGGTTGTTTCCCCTGAAATTCAATGCCATGGTCAGGCCGCGCATTGTGTTTAGGTAAACATAGTTGTCATTGGCGCCCGTGTTTCTTACAATGACTCCAAACCTGTTTGCATTGCCGGGGTGGGTAAGGTCAATAATATTTTCGGCTATGTTGAACTGTTTGTTGCCTTCAACATAAAAACCGAACGTTGCATTGTTTGCCCCTCCTCCGGTAAAGCCATAGGGCGGATTGTTGCCCACGCTCAAATCCTGGCAACTGTTTCTCATAATGTCAATTGAGCTACAGCTCACTTCCATTACAGCGCGGAAGCACCTGAAATTTGTTCGTTCAATCAAAACACCTGTGGTTATTCCAGCACCGGGATTGTTCTCTGATGATTCTCCTGCAATCTCGTCCACCAGGTCGCCACTAACCCTGATGCCGTATGTAAATCCAGTGATATCTGATAAACAGGTACTGTTCTCGATGATATTACATGCGCTACCATTGGCAGGCAGCGGACAACCAGTCCAGGTAAATGACGAGCGTTCTGAATTTATGCCATACAACGAGCTGGTATTGGTGTAAGTTGGGTGTGTATTTTCAAGCGTGCAGTCACCGAAATAGACCGCACCGATTTTACGAAGGGAGATGCGTTGGCCTGTTGGCGGATATTCAGGCCATGTATCAAAATGAAAAGTGCAACCCGAAAAATACGCTCCATAAGAGGCACCCGAGCAATTGAATGTCGGAATGAAGCCCCGGAGGTCGAGGTCTTGCCTGTTATTTCTGAATTGTGTGTTGGTACAACGAATTCTGCCACCACGAGTAGATTTTATGGGAAAGTTCATAGCATTAGCCTCGAAATTTTTGATACCCACATCAGCATGTGTAACAATACAGTCGGTCAGCCACAACCTGCCGCGATTTGATGATGAGTTGTTGCCATAGTTAGCCTGAACTTCAAAGCCGGTCCAGCGCGGAACGCATCCGACATCAAAGGTGCAGTTGTTGGCTATCATGTGGGAAACCTGTTCAACAGTAATCTTATAGAGTCCTGACATTTGGACCTGCAAATCATCCATGTCAAGCAGGTCGAAACTTATTCCATCACCCACCACCAAATTTCCACCCAGCACCAGCATTCCATCCGCAATGGCATTTGTCCATGCAGCATCAGGCCCAAGGTAATTGTATCCTCCAGGAAAATCAACGTCTGATGTGGCAATGTCCACATCCACAAAGAAGCCTGTGCTGATGAGACAGCCATTAGCATCTGTTACCAGCACATTATAGTTGCCTGCACTTAGTCCGCTAAGGTCTTCGGAAACCGACCCGGCAAATGAGCCGCATTGAAGGTTGCTGCCCGTCCATTGAAAGGTGTAGGGTGTAGTACCGCCAAGCACGGTTATATCAATCGAACCATCAAGCACACAATTGCATGTCTCGATTCCAACTTCACCACTAATGCTCAATTCAACATCCGGGTAGTCGTTGCTAATTGCGAACGAGCCGCTTTGGAAACAACCTGTGGCATCAGTCACTTCAACAAAGTAAACATCTGCAACCAGGTTGCTGACTGTAGCGGTGTTGCCGGTAAATCCAGTATTCTGGCTGGTCCATGTTATGTTGTAATTGGGCACATCATTCAGGGTAAGGGCAATTGAAACATTGTCGTAATCGGGGCAAGATGCAGCGGTCACAACTGCACTGAATGGCAAACAATCCTGTATGATGGTAAGCCAAGGCGCATGGCAGAGACAAGCGTCTCCGGCATTAAGGTCAATTTGAATTGGATATGGTGTGTTGGCCGTTTGCGTTCCATCAAATTCCAGAATGACGCTATAGATGCCCGTAACTCCATTTGCCAGTGCATTGGCTGGAATAGTCAGCAACCCTCCGGTAAAATCTCCACCCACAACATCCAGCACCGAACTGCCATCCTGGAAATTCAATTCAAGCGTTATCCCAGGAAAATCATTCGTTTGTTCATTTCTTTATTCACGATTTTTTCCGGCAATGGAGCCAGTTCCTAAACCAGTTTAGCACTATTTTGGGTATGTAAACTGAATTGACACAGTTCAGTTTTCGTCATGATGTTTTGGCGAACATCAGAATGCAATGCTTCCTACCTTCGCCTCACCTTAATTCCGCACACATGCAAAAACTTTCTGCACTTCATATCATTCTTCTGGTGTTCTCTTCATACATCAATGCACAAAACAGCGATTGTGTTACTTCCATTCCTCTTTGCCAGGATTTTTATACACAGGATCAGGCCCCCATTTCCACCGGGGATATTTACGAGTTTACCGGGGTGTGTAATCTCAATGCGGAGTGGGGTTCGGTGTGGTATTCGTTCACCGTGCAGCAAGATGGGTTGCTCTCCTTCATCATCAATCCCAACGATCCGAATGCAGATTATGATTGGGCACTGTTTGACATAAGTGCAGGCGGCTGTGCCGGAATAATAGATGGCGGCACTTCGCCTGAAGTGAGTTGCAACTCGTGGGGAACCCTGACACCACCCAATGGCCCGACAGGAATTTCAACTGCCAACGGAGGCATTGGAAATACCAACGGACCGGGCGACCTCAATGGCCCTCCTTTCAATGCTGATCTTCCGGTAACTGCCGGACAAACTTTTGCCCTCGTAGTAATGAACTGGAGCAGCAGCACCCAGGGCTATACTATTGATTTTGGCGAAAGCACTGCATCACTTTATGATGAACTTCCACCGAGTATCATCAGCGTGGAAAGCAATTGCACCAACACGGAACTCATCATCACTTTTTCCGAGCCAATACTGGTGAGCAGTGTTCATATTAATGATTTTACCATTATCGGTCCCGGGGGCAATTTTTCAGTAACTGCTTTCGAGGCCGCCACAGGTGGCACTGCCACGCTGGACAATTCTTTTGTACTCACGCTTGATCAGCAAATTGCAGCGGGTGGGGCTTACGAGATTACTATAACCTTTGAAAACGGCCAGGTGAAGGACATCTGCGGAAACCTTGGCGCAGGCACATTTACTTTTCCTGTAGCCGCCCCGCTCACATTCAATGTGGAAACTGAAACTGCCTGCAATGGACAAGGAGGCACAATAGAAGTAGTGACTATTACCGGTGGTGTCGAACCCTACATTTTCTCGTTGGATGGTGATGTACAGATTGATTATATCACGGAAGATTTGACCGATGGAACTTATGTGGTATTGATTGAAGATGCCCAGGATTGTGCCTTTCAGGTCGATGCAATGATCCCTAACAACCTAATCAGCATTTCGCCAGCGCCCGATGATACAATTTCCTGCCTCCACCCCACTGCAATACTTGATGGTGCGCTGGTGATTCCCGGCCAGCCGGTAACATGGCAGTGGTCCACCACTGACGGACATTTTGTGAGCGGTTCGAACACCATTTCGCCCACAGTTGATGCAGCGGGTTTCTATACGCTCACTGTCATCAATACTGAAAATGGTTGTACAGCGACCGCCTTTACCGAAGTGATAAGCGATGAGGAAGTGACGTTTGATCCGGCACAACTCCGCATCCCGAATATTGTTACTGCTAACAACGACAGCAAGAACGATAAGTGGAAACCTTTTCTAGCCAACGCCCCGGATTTTAATGTGATTGATTTGTTCTCACAATACTCACTCAAAATTTTTAACCGCTGGGGCAACCTTGTTTTTGAAAGTAAAAAAGACGGATGGGATGCTTCGGATTTTTCTGAAGGCAGTTATTTTTTCGTGATGCAGTTCACAACCGAATGTGGCGATGGCGCGAGTGCTGACCTGGAAGGATATGTAATGGTGGTGAAGGGGAAATGAGGAGAAAAAAAATTAAAGGGCAATTGGCAACTAGCAAGGACAATCCCGATGGTTATCGGGCGGGAAGTATTTTTTTTAGAAATAACAATCTTAATGAGTGAGCCGACTGAAATAAAAACCATCGAATCCATCCTCGCTGAAATTCAGAAGGTGACTTTGCTGATGGAAACAAAATATCCTGAACTCTACCGGTATCTTGAAGAAACTCCGCTGTTGGCTAAAAACATTGGCAGCGCACAACTCACAGTTGAAGATTTTGCGAACTACCTTGAAACAATCAAAGGTCAATTGAAACGCTATATTGAAATTCATTCCTGACTTTCGTCCAGCACAAATCACGATGACCGTTATGCAGCAATGAACCACATAAAATGTGGTTGGTGAAAGTTGAATAATTGCGAATTACTTCATCACTTCAATCACCGCTCCGGTCATTCCCTTTCCACCTTTTTGCCAAGAGCAGGATCCTTTCAAACTATTGCCAGGCTGCCAGTTAGTATTAACTGCGTTGTTCCCTATTGCTCGCTGCAGTTTTTCTGCAAGTGTGCTTCCCGCGGATGCAGAAATTTGTTGGCTGAAAGCATCGTAGTCGATTACCGATTGACTTATCAAAACCGCGAAGTAGTCTACCGTTCCCACATCATCAGGATATAATGAATGATCGCTTGGGAAAAGTCTTGTACCGGTGATGCCACAAAACGGTGAATGTTTTTTAGTGTAGGGAAATAGCACGTAGCTCGAACCAGAAGTTTCCTGCCCGAAAATGTAAACGTAGCATTCAAGATTATTGGCCACCATGATTTTAAAACGGTCGCCACCTTTTTCTCCCTTTTTCATTTTGCTTGATGTGATGAATGCTGCAGAAGAACTTCCATTGCCCAATGAAACATTTGCATCACTTTCATTCAGCACAATTCCCAATTCAATTTCGAGTGTATTTGTTTTGGGAGCATCAGCATTACCCATTGGATAAAGTCCGTAGGCTTCTTTCACAAAATCGCCTCCCACGAAAATATCATAAGGTATCCACGCCACGCCCTTATTGCCCCACTCCTGACCCCATGAATTCATGATCTGGAAGCCACCGTGATTACCGAATTTGTAATCATCATAACCAATCACACACATGGCATGACCACCAAAACCACTCATGCTGAAATCTGATTCTACTGGTATCCAGGTTTCTTTTCCCACCATGTCTTTCATAAAACTTCCTCCCACCATCATACCAATAACAACTGGTGCGCCTTGTGCAATATTCTGTTTGATGGCGAGAATGTCAACACTCTTTGGGTCATCACCCAGAGTCAGGCGCTGGTATCCTTCAATCTTGAATTCGGATGCATTGCGCAAAGCCATATCACTTGGTTTCTGCGAACAATCCTGATCGCTGTATTGCATGTCTTCGTAGGGGGCAAGGCCGGCACCCTTCATCACTTTCATAGCTTCGGGCAGGTAAGCACCCTGGCATCCCTGCAACGCAATCTGGTTGTATAGAAATGCCGGAGAAAATCGTGTGGATTGCGGGTTTGATCCGGACTCACGTGCTTCCATTATGCTGCGTGCTGCATAAGCAGATGCCCATGCCACGCATGAACCTTGCTGGCCCTGATTCATTGGTTGAGGTGCATACTTCAACAGCGAAACCGCTTCAGGCATGGGATTGCGTTTATTGTCAGCGAGCGGTTCATATATTTCAGTCGCGCTGTATTTTTTCTCATCGAAATCAGCACCCATTGAGAAGCTACCCTCGGTGGTTTCCGCAGGCGTATCGCTTGTCATGGAAGCGCAACCTTTTCCACCCACAAAGTACCAGATGGCCCCACCCACAACAAGCAGTATCAGCATCTTTGGATTTCTCCCAAAAAGTCCAATGAGCATCGGTATGAACTGGATGAGCGACCCACCTCCGCCACCACCTCCGCGGCCACGGCCGGATCCTGGTGAATATCCTCCTGAGCTGCGGTCCCGTTCAATTCTTATGGGCATATGAAATAGGTTTTATTAAGTAATAGCTAGTTTGACTGAGTTGTAAAATCAGGGATAAATTTATCTGGAAAGATGTTTTCCTCCACTGAATTTCCGATCAATGAACTTGAATCAACAAATCACTATCGAACATTGCTCCAGGCGAAATCATTTTTTCCTCGAGCGGGATGTTACGGCCATAGCGCTCTTCCAGTTTTTCTTTCACCAGTGGATGTGACAAATCAAAATCGCCCAGTGCTTGCAGTGCCCCTATTTCGAGACCTGTGGTGGTGTGGTAGATTTTCCAAACCAGTTCGCTGCAATACATTTCCTCATCGCTCCACATAAAAATTCCGTCATAATTTTTTCCGAGCTGCTGTTCACCCATTTCGTGCATTGCGTTAATGATATCGGCACTCAACACACCTTCTGAGTTTAGTCGTTTCAAAGCGTATTCACCTTTTTCGCCACGCCTTATGAAATCTTTCAATGCAGTCATCTTCACAGGTTGCACAGCTTCAAGTACCATCCACTCATCGTTCTCTTTAAGAATTATTCCTACATGACTCCATTTACTTTTTGTGGCCAGTTGTATGGCTTGGCATTGTGGGGAAATGTTCGTTTGAAAAATGAGGTCACCCTCGAGCAAATCAATTGATGAGGCCGTTTTCTTTTTCTGGAAATCGTGCGCTGATAAATTTGAATTGGTGGCAAAAAGTGTCAGAACAACTGCTGTGCTTGCCAGAAACAAAATGATTTTTATTCTTTTCATAGATGCAAATTTGAGGAGTGTCAACTGGTAAGTGAAAGAGAAATTGTGTGAACTTCTCATTTCAGAATAGACCATGGTTCTCGATAACTATCGGGCCCCTGTTCTCTGAAATCTTTTCATCGGTGTCAATCCTTATTCAATTATCAAAACACCAATCTTCCTTGTGGTGTAAATCGCATATCAGCGAAATCACCGGCAATAAATTTAAAGTGCCCGACAATGCCAATCATTGCAGCATTGTCAGTGCAATATGCCAAAGGCGGAATAAATCCTTTCCAGCCTTCAGCATCGCACATGGCCATAAACCTTCTTCGCAATTCACTGTTTGCACTCACGCCACCTGCAAGGCAAAGTTGTTTGATGTTTAAATCCACTACAGCCTTGTTCATTTTTTTTAGCAGGTATTCGACCACTACATGTTGGTAGGATGCGCAGATATCAGGAATTAGTGATTCAATAGATTCTGGCTCTTTGGCTTCAATGTCTTTCAACAAATAGAGAAACGAAGTTTTCAAACCGCTGAAACTGTAATCATACCCTGGCACTTTTGGATGCGGAAACTGAAAACGCGATGCATCACCCTGTCGTGCAAGCCGATCCACGTGCGGGCCACCGGGATAAGGCAAGCCCAACACTTTTGCTGCTTTGTCCATTGCTTCGCCAGCAGCATCATCAATGGTTTCGCCAATGATTTCCATTTCAAGTGGTGCATCCACTTTCACGAGTTGTGTGTGGCCGCCACTTACTGTAAGGCAGAGAAAAGGAAACGATGGAATCACTTGCTCCGGTTTTTCTTCAATGAAATGTGCAAGTACATGGGCCTGCATATGGTTTACTGCAATCAATGGAATGTTCAGTGCAAGGGCAAGCGATTTTGCAAAGGATGTACCTACCAACAGCGATCCCATCAATCCAGGACCTTGTGTGAATGCGATGGCATCGAGCGATTTCATTTCCACATCTGCGGTGGTCAATGCCTGATTTACCACAGGAACAATATTCGCCTGGTGTGCGCGGCTGGCAAGCTCTGGTACCACGCCACCAAATTTTTCGTGCACACTTTGCGATGCGATGATGTTGGATAAAACTTTTCGGCCATGCAATACTGCAGCGCCTGTTTCATCGCAACTTGATTCTATGGCCAGAATAATGGGTTTGTGCGCGCTCACGTTTGTCGTAATTCTGCGCGCAAATCTGGTGATTCATCTTGAAAGAGTTTCTAACCTCCGCAACCAAGGATATCCGCTTCTGGCTGGCCTTCTTTTTTCTTGTCCGCCTGTGTGGCATCACCAATCCGCCACTGGACGGCAACCACCACTGGAGGCAAGTACTCACTGCTTCCATTGCACGAAATTTTTATGAACTGGAGCCAGGTATTTTATATCCGCACATTGATTATGCATTCGGGGAACACCATGGTTTAATTGCTTCGGAATTTCCCCTGTTCAGTTGGCTTATCAGTGCAGTATCACGAATAGTTGGATACGATCACTGGTACGGCCGGCTCATCAACCTCATTGTGTCCACTGTTGGTCTGTGGTTTTTCTACCGTGTGCTGAAATTGTTTTTCAGCGAACGACATGCGTTTTACTCTACGTTTTTTCTCACCATTTCGGTCTGGTTTGCTTTCGCCAGAAAAGTGATGCCCGACACTTTCAGTATGTCGCTCATGATTATTGGTTTCTACTATGCGGTGCTGTATGTGAGGGAAGGAAAATGGTGGCAGGTTTTTCTTTTCTTCTTACTTGCAAGCACGGGAGGCTTGTGCAAACTGCCCGTTGCATTTGCGCTGGTGTTTCCAGGAATTTTTGTGCTTGATGCAAAACTCGGGTGGCAAAGACGGTTGGTTCTTTTGGCGACTTGTGCAGCAAGTGCACTCGTTATCTGCTGGTGGTACTTCGTGTGGATTCCGGAGTTGATAAGCAGGGGAGGGCATTCGCTCTATTTCATAAAATCCCTGGGCGAAGGTTTTTCAGAATTGCTTCAACACAAAGGCGAATTGGTGAGGCGGTTTTTGTTCGACAACACAAAGTCTTATTTACTTACCGCTGTTGCCATTGCCGGCTGTTTCATGTTGTTGAGAGCGGACAAACGCTGGAGAATTGCTCTCCTTGCCAGCCTGCCCCTCATTCTTTTTTTCATGTTGAAAACAGGAGAAGTTTTCGCGCTTCACAACTATTACCAGATTCCGCTGGTTCCTTTAACTTGTGTGGCAGCAGGATTTTTCATCATCAAAATTCCGGTAAAATGGGGTTGGATAATTGGCGTGGTGGTTTTAGCGGAAAGCATGATCAACCAAATAGGAGATTTGAGCTATCCTCACAGGCGCGCATATAAAATTCAACTGGAAGAAATCATGAATCGTTTCACATCGCCCAATGATATGATTGCTGTGGTGGGCGACCTCAATCCGGTGGATCTCTATTTCGCCCATCGAAGGGGGTGGATTGTGGATCAACACGAAGTGACCGAAGAACGTATCACAGATTTACGATCCAAAAACTGCCAACTTCTTCTTCTCCCAAAAAGACATTTCCATGTGGAATTGGGGCTGAAGGTGTTGTACGAGGATGAAAATTTTGCCGTGTATGAGTTGAAGGTTGAAGAGTAAAAGTTGAAGGGTATAGGGACTGCTTACTGCCTGCAGCCTACTTTGAGTTCTATCCTCCCATATCTCCCTCTCCCCCACTCGACCGTGTGTTCTTTCTCCTGAATACGGACGTGTCAAGCTTTCCAAATTTCCATGACATGTTGAATCGGAAAACTTGCTGGTCGCGTTTGCGCAAAGTATTCTGAATGAAAAATTCAGATTCACTGTGTGTATCGCTGATACGTGTCTTGAACACATCGCTCACTGAAACAGATGCACTCAGGTTTTTGCTTTTTCCAAAGTCTTTTTTCAATGCGATATCCATGGAATAGGATGGTTCTATGTATCCCTGAATAGTATTGTTGGAGCCTCCGCCAAAACCACCGCCACCGTGGCCTCCACCCATACCACCACCACTGCCTCCCATTCCACCGCGTTCGCCACTTCCCACTTCGAGTGCCTTGCTGCTTTGATAATCGGCAGAGATTTGAATTGTATAATTTTTAGGAAGGCGATTCACAAGATTCAATTTCGCCCACCAACTGGTGCGGTCACTTTCCAGTCCGGGACTCACGTTGCTTCCATCAATAGTAGATTGGTACAGGTTGAAATTCGCATTCACCTCGAGCCATTTCGAAAATGCTGTGCGCGCCACCAATTCAAGACCTGTGGCCTGGCTGCTCGATGCATTGGCGTAAGTGTTTACCACCACATCGCCACTCAACACTTCGCTGTATTCTGTTATTTGGTGGCGAATGGTAAGGTCGCTGATGTAACGGAAATATGCGCTGGCTATGACGGTGAATTTTTTGCCTTCAGAATACTGGTAGCTCAATTCCGCAAGATGCGTGAACTCAGGAAGTAACTCAGGATTTCCGCGCGAAACGTTGAGTGAATCCGCGTAATCAGTAAACGGAATCAACTGCATAAAACCAGGACGGGAAACTCTTCGAGTAAGTGCTAGCTGGATGTCCTGTTTATCGCTTAGCACCTTAGTGATGTAAACCGATGGAAAAATGCTGAGGGGATAACGTGTGGTGAATGTTACAGTCGTATCGCGTAACTCGCCTTGGTAATTGCTGCTCTCAAGACGAAGGCCTGCCTGGAGTTTCCATGCATCGTAGTCCTTGGAATAGGTGGAATACAATGCATAGACCTGGTCGAGGTACTGGTAGTTTACATCCAGCGAAGGAATGAGAATGAATTCACCAATTGTATCGCGTGAAAAATTTTCAAACAAACTTTCATAGTGTCGTGCGCTGCCTCGCACTCCCAGTTCCCATTTTGTTTTTTCGTTGATGAGTGTGGTGAAATCGGATTGTGAGGTGGCCACCCATTGTGATGATTCACCCTCTTGTTTTTGAAGAGAGATGTTGTTGTTGCCATAATCATTTTGGTAAGTGCCAAGGAACTGGCTGTTGATGGTGTTAAAGTTGGCATCAGCCGTCAACTCTGTTCCTTCTTTCGCAAAAAGGTGTTTGTAAAGAAAGCTCGATCCTGTGTTTTCAAAATTCCTTTTTGTATCGCTGTGCCGGTTGTAGGTGGCAAATGCGGTGGCATCATAAGCCAGCGTATCGGTTCGTGTAAAAATATCATCGAGCGGATGGAACTGTCCGCGATGAAGGCTCTGCGAAAGTGTGAACGTGTTACGGTTGTCTGCAAAAAAATCAATACCGAAGTTTCCTCTTGCAAAATATCCGATGGACTCTGAAATTCCTTTTTGAGTGAACATAGTTTGAGGCTCGGTGTCAAGGTTCCATCGTTCGGTTTCGGAATCGGTGATGGATTTTCTCTGGTTATAATTTCCATTGATGAAGAAATTTAATTTGCCTTCTCGCAGGCTTACATCCAGGCCGCTATTGTACCTGTAGCGCGAATCAACCCCCCCGCGGATGCTTCCGCTGTAGCCGGTGGCGCGGTTGTGCTTCATCACAATGTTCACTATGCCGCCACTTCCACCGCTTGCATCGTATTTAGCCGATGGATTGGTAATAACTTCTACACGCTGAATGGCATCTGCCGGAATTTGGTCAATGGACAATGTGGTTGGCCGCCCATCCACTAAAACCTGAGGTGAACCTCCGCGCAAATTCACGTTACCATCCAGGTCTACTTGCAACGATGGAACATTGCGCAATACATCTTCCGCGGTTCCTCCGGCATTCACCGGATTTTTGTCTACATCGTAAACGCGCTTATCAAATTCCAATCGGTATGCACCTTCGTTTCCTTCCACCACCACTTCATTTAAAAGCGATGAAGAAATTTTCATTCGAATATTGCCCATGTCTTTTTCTGCTGAAGCCATTCCCTTAACCACAAGAATGGTTTTCACCGTGAGTGAGTCGAAGCCCATGAGTTCGAACACCACATTGCAGGGCACTCCGGCAGGTATATTTTCAAGAATAAAATCTCCGTTGGCGCCTGTGAATGCTCCGGTTATCAATTCAGGAAACGTAAGATTGGCGCTATCGGCTGATGCGCGAAACACGCGAACCACCGCAAACTCAAGCGGGCGATTGTTTCCATCATCCACCACCTTGCCGTAGAGTTTGCCTTTGATGTCTGGCTTTTTGGCGCCACCATTACCGTTAGGAAACTGGGCGTTGGCCATTAAAACCAAGCAGACGAAAATTGAAGTGATGAAAAATTTCATTCGTTAAATCAAAATGCGGACGCGAAGATGAATGAATGCCGGGCGTGTTATGTGTGCAAAAAAGCCTAACGGGAAAAAGTGTGTGCTGGAAATCTCATCCTGCATGGGTGTGAAAAAGGCGCCAAGAGTTATGACAACCATTGGCGCCTTTGCATCAAAATTTATTACGCAAACATCTTGCTCGCACCTTTTATCCAGCGCTTGCTTTTATCCCAAAAATTTTCTTTAGGGGTTGATGGATGTTTGCGGTTGGGTTGCGCGGCTTTCTCCTGTGGCGCATCCTCCTTGTAGTTCTGCCGGTTGCCATAAGATGGTTTTTTTCCCGGATTGCTTCTCGGTGGCTGGTTGCCGTTTCTATTGTTGTTGCCCGACTGTCCATTGCCGCTGTGGTTTCCTGATTGAGATTTCTGTTCCTGGCTATTTCCATCTGCATTTTGTTTGGGAGCGTTGTTCCTCCTTTGCTGCGGTTGGTTGCCTTGCCTGGAATGTCGTTGCTGCCCGTTTCTTCCTCCGCCCTGCCTGGGCGAATTGCCCCGGCCAGCGGGTTTGGGTTCCGTAATAGTTCCGGTGGGGGTTTCGGTCGAATAAAATTTGTCTTTCTCTATAGGGATCTGTATTCCAATTAGTTTTTGGATATCGCGCAGGTAGGCCCGCTCTTCACTGTCGCAAAAAGAAATGGCGGTGCCGGATGCGCCTGCCCTGCCTGTGCGGCCAATGCGGTGAACATAGGTTTCCGGTATGTTGGGAATTTCGTAATTGATAACGTGGGTGAGGTCGTCCACATCGAGGCCGCGGGCTGCTATGTCCGTTGCCACCAGTGCTCGTGTTGTTCCGTTCTTGAAATTCTTCAAGGCATTTTGCCGTGCTGTCTGCGATTTATTTCCGTGAATGGCTTCGGCACCAATGCCCGCATGAGTGAGGTCTTTCACCACCTTGTTCGCTCCATGTTTGGTGCGGGTGAATACCAGTACGCGGGCTATCGCATCGTCCTTCAATAAATGAACGAGCAGGTTTTTCTTCATGCCCTTGTCCACATGATAAAGGGATTGATTGATGGTTTCCACTGTGGTGGCAGAGGGAGTTACTTCCACCTTTACGGGGTTGTGAACAATGGCGGATGCGAGTTTAATAATTTCCGGTGGCATGGTGGCGCTGAAGAACAACGACTGCCTTTTGTGCGGGAGTTTCGCAATCACTTTTTTCACGTCATGAATAAAGCCCATGTCTAACATTCGGTCGGCTTCGTCCAATACAAAAATCTGGATGTGCTCCAGGTGCACGTAGCCTTGATTCATCAAATCCAGCAACCGGCCCGGTGTGGCAGTGAGGATGTCAATGCCCCTGCGCAGGGCATCGGTTTGTGGTTTCTGACCTACACCTCCATAGATAACGGTGTGCTTCAACCCTGCAAACTTTCCATAGGCCGCAAAGCTTTCGTCTATCTGGATAGCGAGTTCGCGGGTGGGGGTAAGTACAAGGGTTTTGATGTGCGGTTTGGATTGATTTGCATCCTTCTTTTCAAATAGTTCCTGGATAATGGGAATGGCAAATGCTGCCGTTTTCCCGGTTCCGGTTTGCGCGCATCCTAGCAGGTCTTTCCCTTGTAGTATCACCGGGATGGCCTGTGTCTGGATGGGCGTAGGGGTAACGTAGCCTTCGTGTTGCAAGGCTTTAAGTATGGGTTCTATCAAACCCAGTTGTTCAAATTTCATATTGTTTTTTAAAATGTTTATGGCAAATGCGTGATCAGACGTCTTTACGTTCAATCGATTTCATTCACAAGAATGAAGTGCACTGGCTTGTGTGCTTTGCATAATGCCAATTGTTTATCGCCAATGTGTTGTTGAGATGGCTTATCAACCTTCCAGGTACGGAATTCAGCGATCCCGATTGTTGTCGGGAGAGAAGGGCTGAAACCTGGGGTTTCGAAGACAAATTCGGGGGCTAATATAATGATTGTGATTTGATGTGCTGATATGCTGATGACTCATCACATGTAGGTTCCATACGTTTGTGTCCATTGCGTGTGCGCATTAAATTCCATAATGAACTTTTGTTTTAATCCGGCTTAAGCTCAGCCAACTTGATGACCCGAATGCCTTCCGGCTAAACACTAAACTCAAGGACTAAACCATTCCTTCCCCCAACCTCTTCCAAGTAATAGGTCATTTGTCGTGTCAGTATGTAATTCGTAAATAGAACCATCTTGCGTGCATAAAAGACCCTCCCCTACCTGTTTTCAAGTTTGAGAAAACCCCAAACCGCACGAAAGTGCGGTTTGGGTTAAGAATATGATTCTCAATAACAGCTTCATTGCTTAACGAATTTCAAGTTTTTCACCCCCGTTTCTGTGGCAATTGATATGAAGTAAAGCCCATTTGAAAGATGTTCAACTTCAATTTGTTTTTTCTTTTCTCCGGCTGGCCAGGTGGTGGTGAGTATTGTTTGGCCGATTGGATTGAAAACTATAATTGTGGCATTCTCTTGAAAGTATGTTTCAGTTTCAAGAATGAGAATATCAGTTGCAGGGTTAGGGTAAAGCATCATTCCAACATTGGCCTTTGTTTCACTTACTTCCACTGTGCTGCATCCTTCAAACGCCCAATCACCAACATACTTCGCAAGGTTGTTCACAAATTGTCCGTCCACTGAATCACGACAGGCCATGTAGAGTGTGTCATGGAAAAATTCTATCTGACCTCCGCCACCATATCCGGTAAAAATGCCACCCGGCCAACAATATTTCTCACCATCCCATACGGTGATGTAGGGTGAATAAATGTCCCCAGCATTTTCAAATTTGCCGGTTATGTATAATTTTCCATCAAAGACATCCATGTCTTCCACTGGTGAGAATGATGATGTACTAAAGCCAGGACCTGTAATGCTACCGCCCAACTCTTCCCATATTAATTCACTGTCGTTCCATTTCATGATGGAGTGCCCCGCATTGCCTGCACTCTGGTAAATGGCACCTCCCGCAATCAATTCGCCATTGTATTCAATAAGGCTTCGTACATCGCTTATGGAACCGGAAATGCCACCCCCAGCAGGTTGCCAATTGTTTTCAAATCCGTAGAAAATATCTGATTCATCGGTTTCTTCCCATGCTATAGGGTCGTAGTTACCGCCAATCCAAAAGTCTTCATCGTGCTTAAAAATGTCAGAGCATTGGTCGGTATAAACAACTTCGGGAAGGCCCTCCAATGGTAACCAGTTTTCACCATTATAGACTGCTACTAAGTTGCACACCGCATCCCCCACATAGGAAAATGCACCACATACGTAGAGTTTGCCAGCAATAACTTTAAGATTCTGAATTACTCCGTCACTTCCAGTTCCCAAAGGAAGAAACTCATCTCCTTCCAGATAGGCCAATTTTGAACATGGCGTTCCATTGAACTCCGTAAAAAATCCTCCAACAATGATTTTATCCTGAAAGCGGGTGATGGCGAGAATTTGGTTGTCGAAGTGTCCATAGGATGCCCACTCTACACCATCATATTTAAGCAGTACCTGATTATTTGGAATTCCATCGCGAATATCTCCACCTACCCAAAGGACATCTTCAATCACATCATAATACAAACATCTTACTTGAGCACCGTTAAACGGCATCCCCGCAGGGGCCCAGTTGGACTGTGTCCAACCGGGCGTTGCGAGGAAGTAAATGGCAGCAATGAAAATAATCTTTTTCAATGCTTCTGGAATTTGATTGTGGCAACTCTTGTACGTTCATACAATGCCTCAATAGTGTATATGCCTAAAGTAAGTTTTGATACATCCACAGTAAGAATGCCCTGAGAAGTTGGCCATGTTAAAGACGAAACAATACGGCCGCTAACGTCAATGATTTCGATTTCGGTCGGATGCAATCCGCTTGATGTATATGTTATGCGGATAGAACCATTGGCGGGTGAAGGATAAACATGCAGCATATTCTGTTCTCCAGCCTGCGCAAGCTCCTGTACCGGAGTTATTATGTCGATGTCGAACATGCAGATGAAGACATCTTCATAATCACCGTTGTATGTTTCATCGAAGTACGAATCGCCACCAAAATCTACAAGCGGAATGGTTACATCGCCAGTGCCCAATTGGTCAAGATATTCCTGATCCGTTGAACCCACGATATACAACAAATTATTGCCAACATAGAGGTCGTATGGATGCTCTCCTTGAAAGAATGATGTGCCGCCCCAATAGGTAAACCAGTCGGCTTCAAGTGACGGCTTATAGTGCAGAATGAAGGCATCCTCGGCTTGGAATCCGTTGCCGAGCACTGTAGCTTCCTGCTGGTAATACGCATCTGAAACTGGTATCAAATCCAAATCAGCGCTACCTGCCTGGCCAACTACAAAAAGGCCGTTGTCTTCATTAGCAAAACATCCAAATATTTGATCTTGCTGAGTGCCTCCAACATAAGTGGCCCATTCGGCCACCATAGTGTTGTAGTCAAATTGAAGAATGTATCCGTCATCATTTCCATTTTGTGTGTCGTCCAACCATGTTGCACTATTATAAATAGTGGGCAGGTCGGTGCTTGCCGTAGTACCACAGAAAAACACATTCAAATTGGGAGCGATGGAAAGTTTAGGTTTGCCTATTGACACGTTCCATTCGGTGTCGTTGCCACCGATGTAGGACGACCATTCCACTGTTCCGTTGGCAGCAAATCGAATGATAAAATCATCCAGATCACCACCCAACGTATTGTCTGCAGCAGTCAATCCTGTAGAAGTGGCGGTGGGGAAATCGGAACTGCGTGTGTCGCCACTTACCCAAATTCTACCCCAGACATCGCGAAGAATTTGAAGTGCCACATCATTGCTTTCCCCGCCATATCGTGTGCTCCAATCGAGGGTGAGGTCATTGCCAAATTTCATCACAAAGGCATCGACAATTCCTTCGGGTGCATCCACATAATAAGCACCTCCTCCGGGATTTGCAAATGGAAATCCGCCTTCACTTCCGGTTTGCCCGCTTATCCAAATACCATTATTATCCACATAAATTCCGGTAGCCCGGTCATGAAACCCTGTTCCACCTGTGTAACGAGACCATGTAGGAAAACCAAACCCATCGAATCGTGCGACAAAACCATCGAGCGAGCCACTCAGCGTGGCATCATTGTCTGCACCGATGACTTCCTCTATCCATAGGTCAGGAGCATCAGTATATCCAGCGAGATAGACATTTCCTTCATAGACATAAATGTCATGCGCTGCTCCCTCACCCGCAACACCTCCATAGTAGGTAATGTAGTCCATAGTGTGGTCAGCTTTGAATCTGGACCATACAGGATTGCGGTCGCCAAATTGGTCTTCCTGAAATGCTCCTTCAGTTATTGGAAACTCGGCACTTTCACTTGCAGCACATGCGTATTGCAAATCATTCCAAACTGTAACGCCATGGTATTGGTCGCCCATTGTATGCCCAACATAAGTACTCCATCGCAAATTGTCTATGGGTGGAAAACCGCCACCAACCATAGTGCCTTTTTTGCATTTCAATAACGAGCGTTCCGCTCCAACTACCCATGTTTGAGAATGAAACTTTGTTGCCACCTGTAATTGTGTAATCGGGTTGCCAGCCAAGCAAAGT
>JAWXCI010000070.1:0-21871 GCA_034408895.1 Flavobacteriales bacterium | reverse complement strand
TACGTTTTATGATGTTTGTATTCGGGGACCTATCTTGATGATTTTTCATTTAAGCGATTCTCAGCGTATTCGTTTTAGTTCTTAGACAGTTTGACGGCTCCTGTAATTATCCTGGCTGCATGGAAGAAGACGCCTGTAATTACAATCCAGATGCTGCCTGCGATGATGGAAGTTGCACCTATCCCGGCTGCAACAATCCACTGGCGTGCAACTTCAATTCAGATTCCGGTTGCAATAACGGAACTTGTGTATTTCCAGGATGTACCGATCCGACCGCATGTGGCTACAACCCATTGGCCGGTTGCGATGATGGTTCGTGTTCTGGAATACCAGGATGTACCAATCCCGAGGCTTGCAATTTCGATGCTCTTGCGGCATGTACCGATGGTTCATGCACATTCCCTGGATGCACGGATGAAGCGGCATGTAACTACGATCCCAATGCTGGATGTGATGATGGCAGTTGTGGCTTCGGAACACAAGGCTGCACCAATCCGCTGGCCTGCAATTTTGATCCTGGTGCCGGATGTGATGATGGTTCATGCCAGCCCGATGGGTGCACCGATCCTGGTGCATGTAATTATGATCCACTTGCATATTGTGATGATGGTGATTGCTCGAGTTCAGTAATCAATGGCTATGTTTTCAATGATGCAAACGGAAATGGGTTATGGCAACAAGGAGGTTTTGATGAACCCGGAATGTTCAACCGCCAGGTACTTCTGGAACCACTTGGCCTGATAGTTTTCACTGATGTCAACGGATACTTCCAATTCAACAATGTTGCGGCTGGTGTTTACAACGTTACTGTTATTGACAACGATGATGTTTGGGAATCAAGCACACCTTCAACAGTCAATATCACAATGCCCGGATGTTTCACCGTTAATTTCGGATTAACACCCACCGACAACACCGCCTTTTGGCTGCAAGGCCCCTGCTGCATCTGGAGCATGAACATTCATTGCACCAATGGAATCAACCCCGGACTGTGGGTGCATAACACAGGCCCTGTTGCATTGCAAGGTCAGGTAACTGTCGGTCACAACACTGCCATGACAGCAGTACCAGTGGGAGGAATAACAGTCAATCCGTCCTCTATTGTCCCCGGATTGGTTACATGGGGATTCGACAACCAACTTTCGGGACAGAGCAAACTTTACCAATGTCATCTTAACGGCCCCGGAGTGGATTACATCGGGCAGGTACTTCCTATTAATATTACACTCACACTATGGGATGATAATGATGTGGTGTTTTATGAGAACACATGGACACTCACGCCCACTGTTGTTTGTGCTTACGACCCGAACGACAAGTATGCTGAACCGATGGGATACACAGAAGAAAATCATTTCATCCTTAACGGAACCGATATTGAATACCGCATCCGGTTTCAGAATACAGGAAACTTCGTGGCGGAAGATGTAATGGTATCAGACCAACTCGATCTTTCAGCATTGGATATTACCACCTTCGAGCCGCTTTATGGATCGGCCAATTACATGGCTTGCCTGCACCTGGAAGGAATGGTGGATTTTATGTTCAATGAGATCATGCTCCCGGATAGCGCTACGGACCAACCGGGTTCACAAGGTTTCGTGGTGTTCCGCATTTCTACTCTGCCGGGGCTTGATGCGGGCACCATCATAAACAATACGGCAGCCATAATTTTTGATGACAACCCACCCATTATTACCAACACCATGTGGCACACTATCTATGAATGTGATGGTATGGCTGAAATTTCTAGCAGCGGAAGCCCGGTGTGTTTTGGCGAAACAGTTACACTGAACGCCACGGAAGAATTCATGGAAAGCACGGAGTGGTTCGAAGGAGAAATTCTGGTGAATGAAGAAGGTGAATTTGTTCCTGCATTTCCTTCTGATGGAACTTTTGAATTTGCACTGTATACCGCCAACCCCATTTGCGAAGAAGACGGACTGATTGAAATAGTAGTGAATCCATTGCCGGAAATAGATGCCGGCCCCGATGTGGATGTGTGCATGGGTGAAAGTGTGTTGCTCAATGCAACAGGCACCGATGAAATTCTTTGGAGTAATGCTTCGGAAAACAATTCCTACTACACACCATCATCCAACGAAATATTAACTGCTGGTGGCGAGAATGAATTTGGTTGTTATGATTCTGATGACATCACCATTACACTTCATCCATTGCCGGGAATTGAAGTGACACAAAAATGGTGCGGTGTTCACCGCTCCCGATGGTTATTCATGGCAGTGGTACAACACCGATGGAGCAATAGACGGAGCAACATCGCAAACATTTACTGCTGAAGAAGGCATTACGTATTGGTGCGTGGTAACGAGCGAATTCAATTGCACTTCTACCACAGATACGGTAATGTTCATTGGAATAAATGAAACGGAGGATGAGGAAATTCTTCTATTCCCCAACCCAATGACCGATGCGGCCGTGATGGTGATTCCTGCAAAGTTTGCAGGTGCCCATCTAAAAATAACTGATGAGGCAGGTAGGCTTGTGCAAGATTTGGGTACCGTGATCTCGAACCAGTTTATCATCCATCGCTCTTCACTTGCGGCTGGCAATTACTTCATCCAGCTATCGGCCAATGGTGTAGTAATGAAAAACTTAAAGCTGGTGATGCAGTGATGCTGAACTCTCGCCCAATGACACGCGGTATTTCATGCAAAGACGCGAAGGCGCGAAGATGTTTTTCTTCGCGCCTTCGCGTGTTCGGGTGAGACACCCATTAGCCCCTAATACAGTTTCTCCTGTTTCAACACCACAAACCGCCTAACGGCAAACGCGGTGGAAATCCACGACACCAACAATCCCGTTCCCGCAATAGCAAGCATCACCCACAGGTAGCGGTATTGCGACCCCAACACTTCTAATACTGAAGCAAGAGTCTCGCGGAAAGTGTAAAGCACTGCACACAGCAGCGTTATGGCGAACAGGGATGACACTAGTCCGTATTTCAACCCGCGCCACAGAAATGGTTTTTGGATAAACCAGTGGGTGGCGCCCACAAGTTGCATACTCTTTATGATAAAGCGCTGCGAAAAAATAGCCAGCATAATGGTGTTGTTGATAAGCGCCACGGCTATGACGAGAAGCAGCAATCCCACCAGAAAAAACCCGATGCTCAGCTTGCCTATGTTTTCATACATCTGCTGCACCATTCCTTTTTGATAAACCAGGTCATCCACCAGCGCATGGTTGCGCAGGGGGTTTAAAGCAGCCTCCAGTTTGGCCAATTCCCTAAAATCTTTATCCACTTTAATATCCAATGTGGCAGGCAGGGGGTTGAAACCGGACACATCCACAAAATCCTGCCCCAGTTCTTTGCTGAATTGTGCTGCCGCCTCGGCTGCCGAGAGGTAAGTGACCGCGCCCGTGAAATCTTCGCCCTCCAGTTCTTTTTTCAGTTGAAGAACATCCTTCTCTGCCACATCGGGTATGAGGTAAACCTGCACGGTGAGTTGCTCGGTATAATGAGAAGTGAGCGCACCGGCAAGGAAGTAAAGTATAACCACCACCCCCAGAATAGTGAGCACGAGTGTGATGCCCACCACAGTGCTGAAAGATGAAATACTGCTGCCCGAGGTGCGGTAAAGTGTTTTGTGCATGATGGAAAAAATTACGGTGCAAAGGAAAATACTGTGCACCATAATTATCCCTTCACCACCGTGTTTTATTCAGGGCAAGATGTTGATGTGGGTGATTTGGGGATAGGGGGATTTGCTGATTATGATCTGGAATAAGTGCAGTGCGAGCGATCTGCATGTACAATCATTGCAGCACAGAAACCGTTTTTCTCAAGGACACGAAATAAGAAAAAACTCTGAGACATGAACAGGCTCTGACAATAAGATGGGTGGGAGTGAACTTAGGAATCATTACAGCGGTTTGGCAAAAGGCGGGCTGACGTACTGCGCAGACATTTGTGCAGGGTTCAGCATTTGTCCTCCGTATGAACTATAGTGCTACGAATCCCGCGCTTCGCCAAGCCGCAAACTGTACCCAGACCGAAAACCTCAGCGTGATTGCTTCACGAAATGTTGCCGTTCCTTGTTTTCGCCAATGCTTATTTCAAGGATATAGGCGCCATCGCTTAATGAGCTAATGTCAAGCGGGAATTGCAGGAAACCTGTTTCGGCCTTTGGTACGCTCCAGTAATGACATTGGCGCCCTGATAGATCCACAATACGAACCCACATTTCATCTTCAATGGGAGAACTGAACCTGATAAACAAAACATCATCGCCAGGATTGGGAAAGGGAGGATAGAATGCAAATTGATCTGCAACGAGTGATGTGCATACTTCGTTGTTGTCAAGAATTGTTTCTGCTATATCCTCATCGAGAATTCTGACATCAACACATAAATAGTCGAACTGAGCCTGATCTATTGTAAAGAGCGAATTGAATTTGTAAAACTGCGATTGTCCGGGTAGCAATTCTCCATTCCATATCTCAACCACGGGGGCATCGTTCCCTATTTTCCAACTTAATTCCAGATGATGGAGCGCGATATTTCCTGCGTTCACCAAGCTTGTGCTTACCTCGTTGGCCGATCCCAGCGGACTCCATTCAAGGTTTTGAACCAACACATCAACCACCGGAATGGCAACCAATAGTGGAATAATTATTTGGTCACTGCATCCGTAACTGTTCGTTGCAGTAAGCACAATATTGTAAAGACTGTCCACTTCGAAAACATGAAGTGGGTTGGTCTCATTTGAAGTTTGCCCGTCACCAAAATTCCACTGATAGAAATCGGCCCCCGCGGATTGATTGGTGAATGTTGCACTGAATGGCGCGTTGCCAATCTGCGGAGAAAAATTGAATTGCGCCTGGGGTACATCCCACACCGGAATGGATTGTTCAATACTGTTTGTGCATCCGTTTTGTGTGGTCACTTCAAGCATTACGGAATGAAAACCAGAGGAGCTGAAAATAATTTCAGGCGATGGAATCCCGAAGTTTCCAATTCCCTGAACACTCCAGTTCCACGCTACCACCGGATCATTAAACGTGGTAATGTTTGGCTGAAGTTGGAAAGGCTGGCCGAGACAAGCATTGAGTACAGCAAAATCAGGGAGTGGTGGTTGTAGAATGGCAACCGATTGAATCAGTGTATCGCGGCAACCATTTTCAGCAAGCACAACCAGGCTCACATTATAGGTATCCGTATTGGCATAGAAATGATTCGGGTTGGGCTGGAATGATCCTGTGCCATCACCAAACAGCCAGGTGTAAGTGACAATGGGGCCACTTTGTGTGTCATCCACTTCTTCCTGAAAGGCAGTGAGCGCACCCTGGCATGCACCGCTGTATTGAAAGCCTGCCAGCGGGGCTGGCATCACATTTACCTGCTGGGTGATTTGAGCCGAGCAGCCGAATTGGGTGAGCACTTCCAATGTTGCCGGAACAAATCCTGCCGCGGGTAAAATCAATATCACTTCGGTGCCCGAAAAATTCTGGCCGTTAATAGTCCAATCGTAGTTGGTGATATCGCCTTCCTGCGAAACAGAATTATCTGTGAAAGCGATGGGAATATTGTTACAGGCATTGGTAACTTCAAAATCAACGTCCGGGCTTTGATACAAATGAAGGCTGTCGGCAAAATCAGTGAAACACCCCTCGGCAGTTTCTGCATGGAGCACAACTTCAAAATCGCCCGCAGTGGCAAATTGGTGTACAATCATTTCACCGGAAAAATTCTGCGATTCAATGGACCATAACCAGGAAACTATTTCTGACGAAGAAAAATTTTCTGCCTGGAGTTGTGTTGAACTTCCTTCGCACAGTGAGGATACAGTAAAAGAAATTTCTGGAGCAATACCTACAATGTCAATATGAACTTCGTCCGATGCCACACATCCGTTCTCATCGGTAATTGATAAACTGTAATCACCTGTTTCGGTTATCACAATGCTTTCCGAAGTTTCATCAGTGCTCCACAAAAAAGTCAGGTTTTCAAAATTGTTGGAAATCAAACCGAGAGTATTTCCGACACAGAGTGGCCCATCAGGCCCCAGTGTTGCCAATGCCGAGAGGCTGTCCACCTGTAGATCAATGTATGTTTCTATTGAACAACCTGATTGATCTGAAATATCAACGGTGTAAATTCCTTCTGTATCGAAAACTCTTTGCGCTGCGGTGCTTCCGTCAGACCAAAGAATAGTGTACAGTTCCGGATCAATATCCAGGTTCCATTCCACCAATTCGCCATAACAGATTGTCTCCACTATGGGAATGGTGTTGCCATCGTATTGCACATTCACGGTATCTGATCGAAGCCTGTTGAAACGATCAGTTGTTTCCACCATGTAGTTTCCAGATTGGTTGACTATAATGCACTGGGAGGTTTCCCCGGTGGACCATAAATAGTTGTCGAGACCCGGAGCAGCACAAATAGTGGTGTCGCAAACTCCGTAAGGAATCACTACATCCACATCAGCATAGAAAGGTGGAGTGTAGCGTTCGTCAAGATACGTTTCAATTTGTAATACTTCTTCAGGTGTTAGCGGTTGGTCGTAGATAAGAAGTTCAACAATTAATCCCCACCAGGTGTTCGTGGGTATCATCCTGTCCTGCGTGATGCTCGATGCTGAAACATCGCCTGTGGTCACTACCGACATAATAGAAAAATCGAGGGGCATTACCGTGCTTGTACCATCCACTTCCTGGAAATTTACTCGTGTTGTTCCATCGAGGACATTGGGGCTGGCCAGTGTTTCATCCCAAATCAATTTATCCGGCCCGCGAAGAAAATCTGTGGCGGTATGATGACCCAGCAAACTTCTGGGGTAGTTGGCATCGGCATTACCCATTTCCTTCACCAGCCAGAATACTGTTCTTATGTTGTTCAGTTCCTGGTTTAAATCGAGATAGTCGTTGCATAATGGCGGGCCATAAAATCCTATAATTGGGTAACCGTTCAATGTGGCGTTATCCGGTCCAGGCATCCATTCATGAACATTATTGAAAGCGTAGTTTCCATTTCCGCTTATGTCACCCCATTGAGTCGTCCACCCGCTATTGAAGAGGGTAATCAGTGTATCTGATCTAAGCCAAAAGGAAAGTCCTGGTACGTCATCAGGGGTGAATTGAGCGCTGGCGGCATTAAACGAAGTGATCCAGAAAAGAGCAATAAAAAATTTTCGCACCATGGAAGAAATATAAGGACAACGAAAATAAAGTGATTGCGAAGTGCACAAGATGTCTTTGGGCTGTGTTTTTCAACTCACATATTTCAGCATTCACCAAAGGGAACCCGGAAAATTTCAGCGTTTCCATTTTCCTGAAACCCGTATCACCCTGAAGTATCCTTTCACGGTCTTCATGATTTTCATTTTGCTTTTGCCTGCACGATTCGAAGTATCAAGTTGCATGGGTACTTCGGAAATACTGAATCCCATGATCATAATTTTTTTCAGGAGCTCCACCATGCACTCAAAGCCACGGCTTTCCAGAATTTCGTCACCGTAGTTTTTCTGCAATGTCAAAATCATATCCGCTTTGTAGGCCCGAAAAAAAGAAGTAAAAGTGTGGATGCCGTGAATGCCCAGGAAAACTTTTGTAAGAAAACTTGCGACATGGCTTAGGAAAATTCTCCACCCGCTGGTGCGCCCGAAACCACCACCATAAGCATAAACAGAAGCAAATGCGCAATCGAAATTTTCCCGCTTAATTCTACCCAGCATAAGTAAAAGTGTTTCCATGCGCGAGGTGTTATCACCTTCCATAGTCACCACAATATCGCCTGCTGAAATTCTCTTACTGAGAAATGAAAATCCACTGCCGAATGCCTTGCCCGGTCCGCTGTTTTTTTCGTGCCTCACAAGATGAATAGGTAGCTGGCCTGATAAATTGTTGATGACTGCGGCTGTGTTGTCCGTACTTCCATCATCCACAAATACAAATTCAAAATCATATTCGGTTGAGGCCAGCAACTCCTCCAGACTCTGGAGAAGCCGCGGCATATTTCCAGCTTCATTAAAAACCGGGATGATGATTTGAACCCTGATTTTTTTATCACTGCTGTCCATCGGCCACAGGTTTTTTTTTCATTTCGGCAATGGTCAGTGCAATTGCTTTTTCCAGTTTCACTTTCGGAGCATATCCAAGTATTTGTTTGGCAAGAGTGAGATCAGGAATTCTGCGCATAATGTCTTTGTACTGTCCGAATACTGCGGTCATGGGAACGAATTTCATGTTTAATTCACGCCCCGTTGCAGCAATCCGGTGAATGAGTTTTGCAGAATCAATCACACTCATTTCTTCATCGTTACCTATGTTTATGATGCGGCCAATGGCATTTTCATTTTCGAGTGCAAGCAGGGTTCCGTCTACCAGGTCAGTCACAAATCCCATGGATCGGGTTTGAGAACCATCACCGTGAATCACCACTTCTTCATTATTTAAAATGGCGCTGATGAAAATGGGGATATGCCCACCACTCCAGGAGAAACTGCTGCGCGGACTAAAGCCACCGAAGTAGCGCAGAACAACAACAGGAACTTTGTAGTCATTGAAATATGCGTAAGAAAGTTGTTCGCCATACAATTTGGAAACAGCATAACTCCACCTGCGCACCATGCTTGGGCCAAGCAATAAGTCTCCGGCTTCGTTCAGTGGCAGGTCGGGCGACATTCCATATACATCGCTGGTTGATGCAAAAATTAATTTGCAGTTATTCTTCCTTGCAGCTTCCAGCACATTCTCAGTTCCATGTGCATTCACATTTAATGTGGGCATGCTCGCGTCTTTCTCGCCAATTTTTTTTACGGCAGCAAGATGAACGATGAAATCAACTTCCGTTGCAAGCGACATCACAACTTTTGCATCAGCCACATCACCCAGTTCGAATTTGAAATCCGGGTTATTGAAATGGTGTAAGATGTTCTCCTCTTTCCCGTAACTGAAATTATCCAGCCCGATAACGGAGTATTTCTTTTCGAGCAGAGCATCCAACAAATGCGAGCCAATCATGCCTGCAATTCCGGTGACCAATACTTTTTTCCTGGCTGATTTCATAACGACAAAAAAAGCACATCAGCTTGTTATGATATAAAGTCGATGCTTGTTTTGGTCTCCATTTCAATTCAGTTAGACTGCGGCTGATGTATTCATTCCCATATTTGCCTCGCTTAAGGAGCCTTTCTCCATAGGAGAAATGTGAAAAGGGAATCCGGTGAAAATCCGGAACTGTACCCGCAACTGTAAGCACCAGATAAGATTGTTGTTCCCAATGTCACTTCGCAGCGCGTGCGGGGGAAGACCACAACAATCGGTGCAAGCCAGGAGACCTGCCTTCAGCAACTTTTTTAATGAGTGTTCGGGGAGAGACATTCGGAAAAAACATGGATCGGACAATTCTCATTTTCGTTGTGTTCATGGTTTTCACCTGTGCTGCCATAGCTCAGGTGGATTCGTTGCGCATGGACTCTGTTATACATCACGATATGCCGACAACTGTAGTAGAAATAGGGGTGATATATTTTCCTGATGTGAGTACTGATAGTATTTTGTTTCAGCAATATGTCACCGGAAATGTCGGGAAAATTCTTGAACACTCTGGCCAAGTGCAGTTGAATAGTTATGGTGCTCCGGGGCTTGCAGCGCAGGTTCGCATCAACGGGGCAGGGGCCGATCATTCCGTTTTTTACTGGCAGGGAATTCCGCTAAACTCGTTTTCACTCGGGTCTATGGATGCTTCGCTTTTGCCCGCTTTCTTTTTTGATGATGTGAGGCGAAGTGTGGGCGCGTTAAGTTTTTTTGAAACGGAGAATGCGCTTGCAGGAAATTTCCATCTTCAGAATTTCAGGTTGAATGATCGAAGAAAAATTTCACTGCATTCAGAATACAATTCTCTCATGAACCTGTGGACAGGCGCAAGTGTTGATCTGGCTGGTAAAAATGCTGGTTCGAATACAAAAGTGTTTTTCAATCATCTTGAAAATAATTTCACTTACCGTGATAAATACGCATGGGGAAATCCCGTGGTGAAGCAAGAACACAACAGCGGATTTCAACAAGGTGCCATGCACGAGTCGTGGTGGAATCCCAGTGAATCAACTACACTTTCCGTTGCGGCCTGGCACCAAAACCGTGAAATGGAGTTGCCTGATATTATGGGATCGGCTCAAGCCGGAACGGCCCAGCAGCGCGATGAGTTTACCCGGGTTGTTGCCAGGTGGTCGCGCACTGGTTTTTCCAGATTATCTCCTTCGTGGGAGGTGAGCACTGCCTACTTTGATGAGTGGCAGCGATACCGTGATTTGCCTTCGGGCGATGATTGGGGCATCGTGTCCAAAATCAAATCGCAACATGCACTTGCCCGCGGAGTGTTTCATTTCAACAAAGAAAACTGGCGGTGGTCCGCTTCGGCACAATCCGGTGCGGTGGTGCTCAACACCGATAATTATGCATCACAGCAAACGACAGAAAATTATTTACAGCTTGCGGCACGGGCAATGTTTCATGTAGAAAAACACCAGTGGGTGGCCGATCTGACGCATGACGCCAGGAAATTTTCCACACGACCCTCGGCAACGTTGAGTTACCTGTGGGGCAACAGAAGAGCAATGCTAACTCTTTCAGCCTCGCGCAAGTACCGCATTGCCGATTTCAATGAACGTTATTGGTCGCCTGGTGGAAATGGGAACCTCCACCCGGAACAGGGAATGAACTACAACGCACAGTTCCGGTTCAATGAGAAATTCAGTCAAAAGCTGAGTGCCACGATTATCGTTGAAATGTTTCATCTGGATATTTCGGATTGGATTCAGTGGGTGCCCACCGATGCGGGATTTTGGCAACCGGAAAATTTGAAGCGTGTTCGTTCATCGGGAGCAGAGTCACGAATTGTCTTGAATCTATCCGGCCAGATAAAAAAATCGCTTCGCCTCAGCTACACTTATACCAACGCATTGGGATCCAATAATGAAAATTGGAGCGAGACGTTCGCCATGATCTACACGCCACATCACAAAGCAATTGCAGATGCTTCGGTGGAGTCGGGAAAATTCATGTTTACTGCAAGATCAACTTTTGCAAGTGCACGTTATTCTGATGAAACCAACACAGCTTCGCGTATACTTGATGCTTACGGTTTGTTCGATTTTCATGCGCACTACACCATCGTGTTAAAATCAATGTCGTTACAATTTCGCACATCAGTTGAAAACATCTTTGATACTTTTTATGAATCGGTGCGTGCTTATGCTTTGCCGGGTCGCATCGTTTCATTCGGAATAAAATCAGACATCAACTTCACAACTAAAAACCATAGCGCAAAATGAGCTTCAAACTTTTCATCACATCCACTTTTTCGATTTTACTTTTTATTTCATGCAAACGCGAAACAATTATTCCTCCGCAAGTAATCACCGTGGTTCCTTACGAAACATTTGTGGTGAACGAAGGTTCGTTCCTCGGAAACAATGCGTCTGTCACGCACATTTCGAAAGATGGTGTGTTGACTGAAGATCCATACTTCGATGCCAATGGTTTTCCGTTGGGAGATGTACTACAATCCTTCACTGCATACAACGACAGGGGATATGCGGTGCTTAACAATTCAGCCAAAGTGGAAGTGTTTAACCTGCAAACATTTGTGCATGAAGCCACCATTACCGGGTGTGATTATCCGCGTTATTTCCTGCCGGTTAGCTCAACTAAAGCGTATCTCACTAATGGAAGCCTGGGTGGGGAAGTGGACATTATTGATCTCGGATCGAACACCATTACAGGAACCATCGTGGTGGGCAACGGGCCAGAAGGTTTAGCGAGTTTCGGAACAAAAGTTTTTGTGTGCAACGGTGGCGGCTGGTCGTTTGATAATACCGTAAGCGTGATTGATGCAGGCACTGATACCGTGATTGAAACCATTGATGTGGGCGACCGTCCTCAACAAGCTGTTGTGGATAAGGAAGGAAACCTGTGGGTGCTTTGCAGCGGTGAAATTCTGTACGATATTAACTTCATCGTGATGGGCCATACGCCAGCCATGATGTACAAAATTGATGCGGTAACTTTTGATGTGTTGACCACCGCACAAATTGGAGCAGAGGGCGATCATCCCATCCGGCTGGCAGTTTCAGGGGATGGCGATTTTGTTTATTATGAAAATAACGGGGTCTATCGGGTGGATGTGGTGGGTGGTGATTTGGCAGGCTCTCTTCTCATCAGTGGTGCGCATTACGGAATGGGTGTCCACAGTGAGAGCGGTGATATATGGACGGCAGACCCCTCCGATTTCACGAACAATTCCGTGATAAGAAGACACGATGCGCTAGGAGTGCAACTGGAAGAAATACAAGCGGGCATTGGTGCAAGTGGGTTTGTTTTTAATTGAGATAAAGGGTTAACAAGATAGGTCGCGACCCATCCCTCCCCTCCCCTTCCCAGGGGGAAGGGCATACGCAGTGTTCCGCGCATTCACGTGCCCTTCCCAAAGGGAAGGGGAGGGATGGGACTACTTGGAGAAAGATTAGCGGGTTTTAGTGACTTAGTCTGGTAACTCTATTGAGACATTAGACATGAGACAAGCACGGGGTTCTTCTTTCGCCATACCTTATGTTGTTGAAAAGATGTTTTGAAGATGGCTGAATGGAAATTCAATCATACTTCATTTGTCTGAACAAAATTTCATACCCATGAAAAAATTTATCACTTGCTGTTTATTGGTTTCTGTTTTGTCAACTATGATAGCCCAGCGCAGTAACGAATTCCAGGCAAGGGCCGGGTTCGGTTGGGCAGCTTTTCGAACCACAAGCCAATGGACTTACACGCTGGGCAACACAACATTTTCTGAAAATGATACCGATGGCGCAGTGGCCGTACATGTGCCCGTAGAGCTGCGCTATGAATTTAATCCGCGAATCAATGCTGGTCTCGATCTAAAATTCGGTTCGTACTTGTACGATCCGGATGACTCTTTGTCTCAGTACAAGAGCAATAAATTTTCCATCATTGGTTTATCGGGTGAGTTCACGGCTGTGAGCAATGAAAATTTCAGGGTTTATTTGGGTATCAATCTCAACACGACATCGCTAACCGTGAAGGAAGAACTTCCCTTTGACATTACTGAAACACAAACCTGGCGGGGTGGGGGAGTGCAGGCCAACGTGGGTTTCATGGCTTTCTTCTCCAAACTCATCGGTGTCAATTTTAACGTGGGGTACGATTCGCATACTCTCAAACTGAAATCCTATACGCTGGAGGGGGAGTCTCAAGACCTCAGCGCTTTTACCGGCACATTGAAACTGCAAGGTGTGAACGGAACCATCGGGTTGGTGCTGCGGTTGTGATGGCATCCGCACGATAAAAGTGATAAGATCGCTTTCATGTTTCATCTACCTTTCCGCATCTAAACCAGCCTGCCTTAAGGACTGTCTAAAAAATAAAAACATGAAAACAATTCGATTCTTGGTTCTTGCAATTTGCGCAACATCATTCTCCTCGTCAGCTCAACTTGTAAATGTTTATTCTGTTGAAGTGTTCAGTAGTGATACCGTCTGGAACGGTTACCCGGCAGGATATTCCACCTACCGCATTTATGCACAGGTGCAAGATCCTACGGACAGAATTAGTGCTGTATTTGGCAGCAGCGCTCCTTCCCCCACGCACCACCTTACATTGGGTTCCGCTCAAAATTCGGTTTGGAATAGTCCGTTTGGCGGTATGTTGGGTACTGACAACAACTGTAGTTTTTTGGGGGTTTGTTCCTGCCATGCAATGGGACTCTTATGTAACATTTCAAGCCACGGATTCACCAACGGATCCGTGCCCTCAATGCTCGACTACCGGAACCATATTGGCCATTTCGAACAATTTTAATGCGTTTCAATATGCATTCTCTTCTTCGCCTTACGGTTCAAATCTTTTATTGATAGACGGTGCATGGTTCCTTCCGAATGATGGAAGTTGTTATGGTTTTCCTCAAGGCGCTGACAACCACATCTTGATTGCCCAGGTAACTATACCATCAGGAACATTGACTTATTGCCTCAACATCGGAATTCTTGATGAAGGTATTGGTACCAACCAACTTATTTATGTCAACGACCAACAAGACCCTCCTGATATGGTAGGGGATTTTATGGAAATAGACGGAAGCTCCTTTGGCCTTTGTGCCGGCAATCCCGATGCGGATTGCATGGACCCGCTCGCCTGCAACTACAATCCCGATGCTCTGGAAGATGATGGCTCCTGCCTTTATGGTGACGAGTGTTTTGGCTGCACGGACTACGATGCCGACAACTTCAATCCATCCATTCTTTTTGATGATGGCTCATGCCTCTACACTATTTCAGGTCATGTGTTTCGCGATACCAACGAAGACATGTAGTTTAACGATGCCGATTATGATGCAGAAAACATCGCGATAATTCTTCAGCCGGAAAACATTACGGTGTACAGTGATGTAAACGGAAATTATTCTTTCAGCAATGTGGTGGTTGGAATCCACACAGTGGAAGTGGATCTTACTGGTTCAGATTATTATGGCACAAGTACACCTTCATCTTACACGGTAGATACTAATAATAACTCTTTCTTGTTCAATTTCGGTTTGCTCAATGATGATCCTTTCTACAACGTTTCTCTTTCCGGTTCTGTTTACTACTGGTGGGAGTATTATGTATCGTGCAACCTTACTTATACCAGGTATTATTATGTGCAGAACAATGGCAACACCACCATTGATCCGGTTCTGACGGTGAACTTTGATGATCAACTTTCGCTTGCTTACACCTTTCCCGATTACACCAGCGCAGGCGCAGGCACAGTCGAGTTTGTGCTCGATCCGCTTGTACCCGGAACATCAGTTTGGGTGAGCGTGGTGTTTGATCCACCTGGTGTTGAGCTGGCAGGAGAGTCGCTCACATTCACTTCTACGGTAGATGTGTATGACAATGGCGAATACATCGAAACACAAATGCAGAACAGCACTTCTTATGTCTGGTGTTCGTATGATCCCACTGCAAAACTTGCTTACCCGGTGGGCTACACCGATGAGCATTTTATCACCAACGAAACGGAGTTGGATTACATCATCACTTTCCAGAATACCGGAAGTGCCATAGCGCAAAACATCACACTGCTCGATACACTGGATGTAAGTCTTGACCTCAGCACATTCGAGTTGATAGAAAATTCGCATGAAGTAGTAGTGAGCATTGATCAAACAACGCGCGAGTTATTTTTCATCTTTTCAGAAATAAACCTGCCCGATAGTTCCAGCAACGAAGCAGCCAGTCATGGTCATATTATTTATCGTATTTCACCGATGAACAATTTGGAAGTGGCAACAGTGATTGAAAACACTGCGCACATTTTCTTCGACAGTAATCCGGCCATCATCACCAATACTGTTTTTCATACTGTGTTTAGTTGTGATGGTTTGGCGGATTTTGTTTTGAGTGATGATGAAGTGTGTGAAGGAGAAATAATCACCGCAACTTCCAGCCAGCAATTTGTTGACGGCCATGAATGGATGCTCAATTCGACTGTTGCCGGCAATAGTGCTACGGTTGAATTTGAGATGACAGAACCCGGCACAACTACTATTTCATTAATCGCAACGAATCAAATTTGTGAAGAACAGAATTCACTTGTCGTAGAAGTGCTTCCATTCTCCCAGTCCTCGTTTGAAATTTCGTTTGGCCTTGATGATAATTGGCTTCTGACAGCCAATAATGGAACCGGCTGGCAATGGTTTTTTGAAAACGAACCAATAGAAGGAGCAACCAGCCAGGTGTACTCAACAGACATTCAGGGCAGCTATAGTGTTATCACTTATGATGAATCCGGTTGCAATGAAATTTCGGATGATGTGCAGGTTTATCCCGGAGTCGAAGAGTTGATGGATGCATTTCATATCTACCCGAATCCGGCAAGTGATGTGGTTTACTTCAGTCATAAAGTTCCATCGGTATCGCTTCATGATGGAACAGGGCGCATGGTGCAAACCTGTTTCAATTGTGCATCCCTCGATTGCAGTTCACTTGCGCGAGGTTTTTACACAATGAAGATAGGCGAAACAAGAATGAAACTCATACTCCAATAATCACCGCCCCTACCTTTGACAGAAAAATTTATGATCCTTACCACCACCACATCCATCGAAGGAAAAAAAGTTAACGAGTACAAAGGCATTGTTACCGGAGAAGTAATCATCGGGGCCAACATTTTTAAAGATTTTCTTGCAGGCATCCGCGACATAGTGGGCGGGCGCAGCGGATCTTACGAAGCTGTTCTTCGCGAAGCACGGACTAAAGCCGTACAAGAAATGACCGATGAAGCCATGCGAATAGGTGCCAATGGCATCATTGGCGTTGATATTGATTATGAAACAATCGGCAAAGGCGGTTCAATGCTCATGGTAGCTGCAAGCGGAACGGCAGTAGTATTGAGCTGAGCCTTGAATGTTGAGTCCCGATAGCTATTGGGATAAAGAATGAGTATCTCATTTCAAAATAGCGCTGTGCATTTCACAAAGTGGTTTTCACTTTGCGGCATGTTAGTTTTTTCAAATGTTCTTTTCAGCCAGGTACTTCCTCAAACTGAGTTGGACTATATCGCCAGCCTGAAAACGCAGTTAACACTCACTGATGCCCAGTTGCACAAGGTGGATAGCATTTGCGCCAAAGCATTTTTCGACACACAACTCATCAATAAAGAACTGCAATCGCTTGCACGGAGCAATACACCAGACGAGGAGAAAAACCTCAGGACCTCAGTCAACAACCAGAAGAAAAAAGACATCCGCGAGATACGCGATCTTGAAGTACGAATGCTTCTCACCCCAGAGCAGAAATTAGTCTATGACGAGAAAATCAAACCGGAAAAACCTGCGGTACTGCACTTCGGTATGAACCATGACAGGGCGAGTTGCGGTGTGTGCAGGTAAATCGAAGTTGCAGCATTTTCTGAAAGCAAACTAGAAATTGCATCAATATTTCAAGACCCGAACTCAAATCACAAATTGTTCTATGCGGTTGATGAAGGCAAAATTATTTATTTTTCCTTCTTCGATACCAGGCAAGATCCATCGAAAAGAAACTAGTAAATAGGGAAATGAAACTAAACCATTTCTTTCGCTTCACTTCTCCCTTTCATAACCTTCTCCTCATCTTCACCATAACTAACCGGCTTCTTTTTGCATCGCACCTCAGGCATGGAAAGAAGGACACCGGACATTGCAGTTATTTCTGACGTTCATCTTGGCACTTATGGTTGCCACGCTGCGGAGCTATCGGCCTATCTTGACTCCATCACTCCTGGCCTTCTTATCATCAACGGTGATTTTATTGATGGCTGGAATTTTTCCAGAAACTACTTCCCGCCCGAACATCTCCAGGTGATACGCCATGTGTTGCGCATGTTGCGCGATGGTGTAAACGTGGTTTACATAAGTGGAAACCACGATGAATTCCTTCGCAGGTTTGCTGACTTTAAGATGGGCAACCTGCGCATTGCAGATAAACTTATACTGGTACATGAGGGGAAGGTGCATTGGTTTTTTCATGGGGATATTTTCGATATTACCATGAAGTACTCGAAGCTTCTGGCCAAACTTGGTGGAAGGGGTTACGACCTGCTCATTCTCGTTAATCGTTTTGTAAATCGGGTGCTTGAGAAATTCGGGCGCGAGAAACTATCACTTTCGAAACGCATAAAAAACAGTGTGAAGAAGGCAGTGAAATTCATTGATGATTTTGAAACCACGGCTTGCGAGCTTGCCATTGAACAGAAGTACGATGTTGTAATCTGCGGACACATCCACCAATACAGGGACAGGATTTTTCAGAATGAAAAGGGGAGTGTGCACTATCTCAATTCCGGTGATTGGGTTGAAAATCTCACGTCACTTGAATGCGAAAATGGTAATTGGAAGGTGGTTGACTTCAGCGAACTGGAAATGGAAACTGTGATGAAGAAACCAGAGGAAGAATCAGCCATCGGGCCTGTTGAACTGCCTTTGCTGAAAATTGCCTCATAAGTCTTTGTTCTCTTCCATCCCCACCTTGAACTCACTTGTAAAATGGAATTCCAGTTCAGGATAGTTCTGTCGTTCCATGTCGAGAATAAATTTTGAAGGCGCGAGAAAAACATCATTCCCTTCTTTATCTTTTACAATGTCGTTGCGCTTTATGCGTTTGAATTCTTCCAGCTTGATTTTGTGTTCAGTGGTAATCCAACATGCCTTGAAATAATTCTTTGGAACGAATTCACATTTTGCACTGTACTCATTTTCGAGGCGATGTTTGATAACTTCGAATTGCAGTTCTCCCACAGTTCCCACAATTTTGCGGTTGCCGGGACTTTGTACAAATAACTGCGCAACACCTTCTTCGGTCAATTGTTCAATTCCTTTTTCTAGTTGTTTGCTTTTCATGGGATCGCGATTCACCAGCTCCTTGAAAATTTCAGGTGAGAAAGACGGAACGCCTTTGTACATCATCTTTTCGCCTTCGCTAAGTGTGTCGCCAATCTTGAAATTGCCCGTATCGTAAAGGCCGATAACATCTCCGGGATATGCTTCATCAATGGTGCTTTTGGCCTGGGCGAGAAATGTGGCGGGGTTGGGGTATTTGAATTCTTTGTTGAGCCGTACATGATGATAAAACTTGTTTCGTTCGAACCTTCCGCTGCACACGCGCAGAAAGGCTATGCGATTGCGGTGATTGGGATCAATGTTCGCATGAATCTTAAAAACAAACCCAGTGAACTTCGGTTCATTGGGCAGCACATTACGGATGTTTGTTTCTCGTGGAAGAGGATCCGGTGCTATCTCTACAAACTTATCGAGCATTTCCTGCACCCCAAAATTGTTCACTGCACTTCCAAAAAAAACCGGGGCAAGTTTTCCTGCCTCATAGGCAGTTTGTGAAAAAGGATCGTACACTCCTTCTATCAACTCCACATCGTGGCGAAGTTGTGCAGCATCATCGCTGCCCACGAGTTCATCAAGCATTGGGTCTTGCACATCGGTAATGGTCACCACATCGCGCTGCACTTTTGTTTTTAGTGATTCAAAAAGATGGAGCGTGTGGTCGTAAAGTTTGTAAACGCCTTTGAAAGTTCTTCCCAACGAAATAGGCCAGCTCATGGGGCGCACTTTTATGTCCAGCATCTCTTCCAATTCATCGAGCAACTCAAATGCATCGCGACCTTCGAGGTCCATCTTGTTCACAAAAACCATCACGGGAGTGTTGCGCATCCTGCACACTTCCATCAGGCGTTCAGTTTGTTCTTCTACACCCTTCACGCTATCAATCACAAGGATTACGGAATCCACCGCAGTGAGTGTGCGGTAAGTGTCTTCAGCAAAGTCTTTGTGGCCAGGAGTATCCAGCAGGTTGATGTATTTGTTCCGGTATTCAAAAACCATAACAGAAGTGGCCACGCTGATGCCGCGCTGCCTTTCTATCTCCATAAAGTCACTGGTAGCAGTCTTGCGGATTTTGTTGCTCTTTACAGCGCCTGCCACTTGTATGGCGCCACCAAAAAGCAGAAATTTTTCCGTGAGCGTAGTCTTTCCCGCATCGGGGTGAGAGATAATGGCGAAGGTTCTTCTGCGTTCTATTTCTTCCTTGAGAGTCATGTTTGAAAAAAGGAGCGCGAATGTAAAGTAGCCACGCAAGGTGAGTTCTTGTGCGGAAGAACACAGGCTGTTTTCTAGCGGCTCCGTTCCTCTTTTCATTTAAGTTCAATGAAGAGGTTGTCTCAAAATGAATGATACCGATTGCGGTTAAATTGAACTTTTGAGACAGCCTCACAATAAATCCATAGGCATTATGTTTCGATTGAAACACTATCATTTATGAAAGTTCTGTTGATTTCTATTTTCCTGTTTGCATCGTTGATTGAAAATGCCCAGATCGGCAAAAACTTCCCAACGCTGGTGGGGGAAACCCTGGAAGGAAAAGAGCTAACCCTGCCGGGATATGCACATGGAAAATTCACGATTGTTGGTTTGGCCTGGTCTGATAAGGCAAAGGAAAATTTGGGAACCTGGTACACACCGATGTACGACAAGTTTGTGTTGAAACGCGGCATATTCGATTCGCAGTATGATGTAAATCTCTACTTCGTGCCCATGTTTATTGGACTGAATCAAGCTGCCTACCAGTCCACTTTGAAAGAACTGAAGAAAAGCAACCGCACTGATTTGTTTCCATACATACTTTTTTACAAGGGAGAGATGGAACCTTACGAAGCAGCACTTTCACTTGGAGACAAAGAACACCCACACTTCTTCGTGCTCGATGCGAAAGGCAAAATAATTTTAGCCATTGAAGGAATTTATACGGAAGAAAAAATGGAGATGTTGGAAGAAGTATTGTGGGAATAATCACGCGGATTTTTTCCACAGTATCAAAGAACCCAACTGTTCTGCAGATCGCGTTTTAGGGCAATCATCCTGATGGCAGTAATTGCCGCTTCGACACCCTTGTTGCCCATTGCTCCGCCACTTCTTGCCTGTGCCTGTTCCAGTGTATTATCAGTGAGCACTCCAAAAATGATGGGCTTGCCTGATTTCAACGCGAGCGATTGTATGCCCTGTGCACATGCAACTGAAATAAACCCGAAGTGAGGAGTTTCACCCTTAATAATGCTGCCGAGGCAAATGACAGCTTCCACGGATTTATTATCAAGCAACATCAACGCACCTTGCGCCAATTCGAAACTTCCGGGAACATGTATGATGTGGATATTGTCCAACGTGAGGCCGCTTTCAGTGAGCGTTTCCAGTGCACCACGCAACAAATTCTCAGTGATGTCGCTATTCCATTCGGACACCACCACCCCCACTTTCATGGTGCTGCCTTCCGGCAATAGTGCTTTGTCGTAGGAAGAAAGATTGCGCGTTGCCATCTCGCGAAACTATTGAGCCGAGAGAGAGGCCAGGAGTTTCATCGCTTCAGCATATTCGTTCTGCACCGAGCTGATGCCTTTGTATTTTCCAGTTAGCTTTTTCAAAAGTGATTTGGCTTTGTCTTTTTCTCCCATCTCGAGATAAACCCTGCTGGCCTTAAGGTAATAAATGGGAGCGAAGAAGCGGTCGGTTTCCGCAGATGCAGCGCGTTTGGCTGCCTTTTCCAGCCATTTTGCACCGTCCTTGAAATTGTCGAGTTCTACATACATATCACCCACATTGGCAGTAGCAATAATCCCGACAGCCTCATCATCAAAATCCGCCTCTTTGAAGTGATCGAGTGCTATTTGGTAATCGGCTTTGCCGCGATAGATAATTCCGAGATAATAATGTGCGCGTTTGGCAGCTTTGGTACCTGAGTATTGCTCTACAATCTCTTCGAGCCCGGCATAGGTGTCATGTCCATTTTGCGCCCATTCTAGCGAATCAATTTCCATGTATTGCTCCGCTTTCCATGATGCAACGGCTGCTTCCTTCTCCAGGGGATTTTTGTAGAGGTAGATGTATGCGAAAATTAATGCGATCAGTGCAGCAATAGAACCCAGCACAATCATAAGAGCTTTGCGGTTGCGGTCCACAAATAGTTCGGTGCGGGTGTACATCCGCTGAACGTCAACAATGGTTTCTTCTTTCACACTTTTCGCCATAGGTCATTTTTTTAGAGGCGCAAAAATAGAAGAATCTCAATCTTGTATGGAAAGTGGATTAGTTTGAAACAGAAAAGGCTGCAATCCGTTGGGATTGCAGCCTTTCAAAATTGTGGAGATAATCGGATTCGAACCGATGACCTCTTGCATGCCATGCAAGCGCTCTAGCCAGCTGAGCTATACCCCCATTATTTCAAATTCCTGGATTTCGTCCGTTGACCTTTCCGATTTCATCGGGACGCTCTAGCCAACTGAGCTATACCCCCATTATTTCAAATTC
>JAWXCI010000069.1:0-2637 GCA_034408895.1 Flavobacteriales bacterium | reverse complement strand
TGCTGGCAGTGGCTGGGATGAATACCTGTGGCAGGATGGTTCAACCGGTCAAACATTCACCACCAGCAACACTGGAACCTTTGCGGTAACAGCTACCCTCGGCAATTGCGAAGTGACCGATGAAATAGTGATTGAAAACTTCATCAGTTCCTTCCTCAACCTGGGCGAAGATTTCGATATGTGCGATAACGAAGTGGTGGTGCTTGATGCAAGCAACTTTGCAGAATGCGTGTGGCAGGATGGAAGCCAAACACCAACTTACACCGTATTTGAAGGCGGCACATATTGGGTCACCTGCACCCTGCCTTGCTTTGCCACCGATACAGTTTATGTGGATGACTGCAACCAGACGATTGGCTTGGAAGAAATAAGTGAGCACGGCATTTCACTTTACCCCAATCCCAATCACGGAGAGTTCAGCGTCCACTGGAATAATTCTTTTGGTGAAATGATGCACGTTGAAATCCTTGATGCAAATGGAAAGCTGGTGGAGCGAATTTTATTAACCGGTTTATCCAACAGTATTACAGCAGATGTGCGCCATCTTGACAGAGCCTTTTACACCCTGAGGCTGGTGGGTACAAATCGCATTTCCGAAATGAAACTGGTACTCATTGAATAAGCCGAAGCGCCCATCAAAGCGGGCTTGTTTGCAAAATGAAGAAACAAAATGTAATGAATACACGTAATGGAGCAATTTTCGCAACCGCTTTCCGCAGTAAAATGCACCCTTGAGGCGAAAGGCATCACATATACCCTTTAAGTTCGCGCTGCCATCCGGCAGCGCATGCGCACTGATAAGTGCCGCATGTTTGCTGTATTCATCTTTTTTCATTGCTCAGCAGCCACTCGTTTGGAGCGAGGCATTCAAGATTCCACGCAACGAAGCCATTACCGGCATCGTGGGTTCGGACAAAGGCGGGTTCTATGTAGTTCGCCAGAAAGAAGACAATGAGTACGAAGTGCTGCTGGACCGCTACAGTTATGGTGAAATGGAAAGGCAATTTTCCAATACAATTGTAATGCCCGCCTCTGGTGACGATAAACACCGTTTCAGCGCCTTGTCACATGTCAAGGATGGATTCATCCTTTTTACATCCCTCGAAAACACTTACAACGACACGTATGAGTGTTATGCCACTCCCCTAGGCAGCGATGGCGGAAAGGTGCTCGACCCGGTATTGGTGCATTCCATCCCGACAGAAATGCACAGAACAGGAACGTTCTTCGATTATCGTTTTTCCCCCGACAGCAGCAAATTTCTCGTGTTCTTCAATTCGTCATTTGAACGGAAGGCAAAAGAGAAACTCTACTTGCGCATCTATGGAATTGACTTCGAAATGTACTGGAAGAAAGACCTCGAACTACCTTATGAGCAGGATGTAATTCAGATACGCGACTACCTGCTCGATAACCAGGCCGATGTGTACATGATGAGTGGCTGGGCGCCCGATAAAAACCAGACGAACAACAAATACCAGCGCCCACAGGAAGGCCGATACGTGCTATTTCATTATCGCTGGAAAGAGAACAGGTTGAAGGAATTTGATGTGAGTTTGAAGGACAAAACGATCGTCTCCATCAAAGCAGTTATTTCAAACAATGGCGACATTTCGCTGGCCGGGTTTTTCTCCAACGATTATTTATTCTCTGTTGCCGGCACCTTTCTATTCACTCTCGATCCATTGACCGATGGTGTAAAAACAGCTACCATGGTTCCGTTCCCCAAAGATTTTTTATCCCAATTTCTTTCCGAGCGGGCGGTGGACAAGGGAATGGACTTGAATGATTTTTATCTCGACCATTTCATCATTACTGACTCGGGTGAAGTAGTACTGGCAGGCGAACAGTTTTTCATCAGCGAAAGAGTGCAGCAAGATCCTGTTACAGGACGGCAGGAGGTGGAATACATCCGCAATTTCAATGATATCATAGTGGTGAAACTTCATCCCGATGGCAAGCCGATTTGGTACAGACGTGTTGCAAAACGGCAAACTACCTCAGACACCGGCAATTTCTCATCTTACAACGCATTTACAGATAAGGAAGACTTGGTCGTCTTCTTTAATGATGATCCGGAAAACACAACACTTCTGGTGAGCAATCCCACGGCAACTCCCAAACAATATTCACGCGAACGCAATTCAGTCACTGCATCGGTGCGCATCAGTTCAAGCGGAATAGCCACGCGCAAATCCATTTCCAACAACAAGGAAACCGGCACCACGCTGAAACCCACCCTGAGCAGCGAAGCCGTGAATGGTCCTGTGATTCTTGGATTTGAAGATGCACGCTCACTCAAGTACGCGCTGTACAAGTCAACGAAGTGACGAAAGTTTTTCCCGCACATTGCTTTAGATTTTAGAATTTCAAAGGTGATGGCTCGAAATGAATCGAAATTTTCTTTTTCGTGATTCGGGATAAATTCGCAGCCCTTTTTAAGTCGGGCTTGGTTGTTTTAAATGCCCAGTATTCAAAAAAGGTGAAAACGCCTGGATGGCGGAATTGGTAGACGCGCTGGACTCAAAATCCAGTGATAGCAATATCGTGTGGGTTCGATTCCCACTCCGGGTACAAGTCAAGAGGTTTTTCTCTGAAAGCAGAGAAAGACCTCTTTCTTTTTTGTGGGCTGAACTT
>JAWXCI010000068.1:0-10540 GCA_034408895.1 Flavobacteriales bacterium | reverse complement strand
ACCAGGCACCTTTGGCAATGTTGGAATTGGCCTGAATGCTTCCACAGTTGCGCTTACACCAAGCGAGAGGCTCGATGTAAACGGCAACGCACGATTTCGCAACATCGCTGACAATGCAGACAATGTGCTGGTGACCGGAACCACGAATGCTGCTGGCGATTACACACTGAGCAGAATTGATTTCGGAACCAACACCAATCAGTATCTGGAAAATAACGCCACCTGGCAAACCATACCCACAGGCGAAAGCACTACGGCAAACAACGGCACATCATTGAGCGGAACTGCGGTGCAGTTGGGGAATGATGTGGGGGGAACAGCAGCACAGCTCACAAATAATCGTGTAATACCGATGAACAATTTCGACATTTATTTTGATGATCCCGCTGTAGGTTCACCAACTGCTAATTGTATTGGCATTGGCACCACTTTGCCCACTGCAAAACTGCATGTACAACGTACACTTACTTCATCCCTATCTACGCAACCAACTGCGGTTTATGCACAGAATTCGGATGCGGTGCAAGAGATTAATTCAACCACACCTGACTTTGTTGTTGGCATTCATGCACTAGCACACAACAATGGTTTTGCACACAATCGTGCAATGTGGGCCTTTTGTCAAAATGGATTGCGCAATACCGGGCTCCGCGTTGATGTCACCTCAAACCAGAACAACGGCCTACAGCATGGAACTGATGTATCAGTAACGGGCACAACAGGCAGTACCAGTTATGGTAATCGCGTTGCTGTAATCGGTAATGTAAGCAGTACTGTTTTTGGCAATAGCAATACTGTATCTAACTCTGCTGCATCAAGCACTAACTATGGATCCTTCACCAGCCTCAGCGGCACTACTTCATCCATTAATTATGGAGTGCTTACTGAAGTTTCAACAAGCAATGCAACAGGAGTAACTAACTACGGAAACAAAGTGATGGTTACTTCTTGTTAAACTAGTCAATAATCAAGGCAAACGACCCGAGCAATTGACCCGATTGTCTTGTTAAACTAGTCAATGATCAAGGCAATTGACCCGATTGTCTTGTTAAACTAGTCAATGATCGAAAGTTTTTACCCTAAAGTCCGAGTAATTGACCATGCTTTTTGCCCGGTAAAAAAAATATTTTCATGGCGCAACTGCTTCATAAATCCCTCTGCCAGTCATTGGTTGAGCATGTTTTGTGATCACATCCACCATCCTCTCCAAAAAATTAAATTCCAAAAAACGAAACCACTTGAGAAGCGGCTGCGTGAAAACCCAAAATTCAATCAAAGACTGCGCGCCATGAACGATACTGAAGTAAACCTGCTGCTGGATATGCAGGTGGAAGTGGAGGAAGTGATTGACGCAACAGGGCTACCAACTTAGGTCGCAAAAATTTAGAAATGAAAAACGCATTTTTGCTAAATGACGACATTCCCATCACCGGTGGCCACACGCACCCATCCATCAAAGCTTTCGCTTTTCTCCCCTAAAGGGGTGTGTGGTGGCTGGATGACAAGCAGCAGGAATCGAGTGATTAAAATTTATTAAGGGCATCTCTAAAAACCCCGCAGCGAAAATTCCCACCCCTGTACTTCCCAAAGTGAATGGCTCGTCTGGCCTCACTTTTAGCCGTCATACCTTCCCAGAAACTATTTGCCGCTTCTCATCTCCTTTAGGCGAAGATGTACGCAGGACAGATGAGGCCGGAAGGGATGGGACAAAACGTGTGTTGGGCAAGATTCTCCGCATCCAATTTCTTTTTTATGTTGCCAACTCCAAGAAGGATAAATGCTGAACCAACGCACCTTTTGATAAAGCCTCCTTGTCATACAACCTAAAAAATTATCATCAGTTTTTAACCATCTTCAATCGCTCCACTTCATCGCCCTTTTGAATATTGATGAAATAAACACCCGCAGGATAAGATTGCACATCGAGTACAATGCGATGTTCACCGGAGTTCATTGTTCCTTTCTTCATGGTGGATACAACTTGTCCCAATGCATCTTCAACCACCACGTTTACTTCACTTGTATTATCAAGCATAAACTCAAGTGTTGCATTTGTACTGGTAGGGTTTGGGTAAATAGTGGTGTGGTTGGTTGATGTGGTTATTACATCAACACTTACCACTGTGGCCGATGGAGGGAAAATAATATCGTCAACCCAGCAAGCATCTTCGCCCTGAGACACTATATCGTCCTTTTTATACATCCATCGCAATGTATGTGTTCCTACGGTCATGGGATAACTCACTTCGGTCCAATCCGTTTCGCCACTCCAGGTACCCAGAATGGTGCCGTTGCGCTTGAAGGTAAGTTTATCCCAACCTTCTTCGGTACTCACGCGGTAGCTAAAACTAAGATCACCTGCTTCAAGAATTTCGAGTTCGAGGATGAGGATGGTTTCTTCCGAGTTGTTAATGTTCCCACTTTCGAGGCAGTAGTTTCCCTCGTAAGGATTTTGGGTGGTGGTGAACCAATTTGCACTACCACTCAGTTGCCAGTCGAACTGGTTAGTGCCGTTGGTTTCCCAATCTTCGATTATGGCATCGAGCAGTGCTTCATAATTGCATGATGATGTGGCGTACATACCGGCCACCGCATCAAACATAAATTCCGCTGTGGAGCCATCAGGAATACTTGCATCGGCCACTACTGTAAAAATTGCATTCTGCGAAGTGCCATCTTCAATCACACCGGCATCTACTGTGTTTTCTTCAATGGTAAGATAAGATGATGTGGTGGTCAATGTGGCCATTGCAGGAGTTGAATCGGAGTGTCCATCGTTTATTACAGCCACAGATATTGTTACCGTTTCACCGCTGTCAATTCTTCCATCATTGTTTCCGTCCGAATCATCAATAATAAAATCTGCAGGGCAAATAAGAACCGGTGCGTTAAGCGTGACATTAAAATCCATTTCCCAGGTATTGCCCATGTAATCGGTAATGGTCATCATGAATTCAACTTCATGTTGGTCTTCTACTCCATCGGCTACATCAAAAGCAAATGCATCATCCATAAATGGAATTTCTCCGGGGTTGATGTCACCAAAGTATTGGTAGTTGTCCGTGATGGTGATAAGTACATCGTTAGTTGAAAGAGTGGCTTCTACTGCGGTGGCCACTTCTATGCCCACGTTCTCCAGGCTGATATCCAGCAAAAGTGATTCAGCATAATCGGCAACACCGTTCGCATTTCCATTGGCATCATCCAGCACTTCACTTTCATCCACCACATAAGGCCCCTCGGCCGGCATCACTTCTATAGTTGTTTGCGATGGAATGGTGTTGAACGATGTGGCCGTTACGAGGATCAATCCTGGTTCGCTCAGTGTGGGGACCACAATGTCCACCGATCCACCGGCAACAATTCCCCATCCCAGTATTTCACCGTTCCATGAAAGACAAACCACGGCATCTTCCACGTTGCAGTCAATAGAAATTTCGGTGGTTCCAAAAAATACTGTGGGGTTGTGGTCCACTTCAATATTCGTAGGATAGGCGGTTCGCAATTGAACCGTGGGATCACCGAAAATGTGCCAGGTGTCGGTCATTTCATCACCATCAGCATTGTAAACATCATTCATGGAAGCACAGCCGTTGGTATGAATGCTTCCGATAGTGTGGCGAGTTTCATAATCAGTCATGGCAGCAATGATGTGATTCATTTCATCCTGGCCTTCCATAGGTGGTGCCCAGCTTTGATAGACGCTGCTGAACGATCCGCCAATTCCACCTGCGGGTTCAGTACCGTCCATGGTTTTGAGCCATGCTTCACCAAAAGTGTCTCCGCCTGCATCATCATCATCAAAATCTCCGGTGCAGCATCCTACTATAATAAAGTAGGGGAAGAGATGCTGGTTGGTAAGTGCATTGATTTGTGTGTTGGTGTAGCTGCCAGTAACAATGGAAGTGTGACTTCCATGGCCGGTGTAGTTGATAAGCGAACAACCGTCTTCAATCACTGTGGTGAGCGAAGCCGCGGAAGGTGAGCCACTGGCATCGGCAGTTACCCCGCCCGTGGGGGATGATGCGTTGTGGTTGCCATCATACTTTTCCCATACTTCGGTGTAAGTGAAGTTGATCAAGTCTTCTTTCATTTCGTTTTGATGTTCCCAATCGGCTTCGTTGTCGTCACCAAAACCAGCCCCTTCATCAGAACCAATTCCCATGGCTACACTAAACCAGTCGCTAGCTATATAAGGAGCTTTTTCATACTCAAGAATTTTTTCGATAACAGGAGGCAATTCATTTTCGTTGTGCACTATTAAACGCCCCACATGAATTTCGGCATAACTGTCGTTGCCATCAATGTATCCGTAACACGCATCGCAATATCCCTGGCCGCCACCGTTGTTTACAAGAAGTGTAGGAACCTGGTCTTCATCTCCTACTATCACTAAATAGGTGAGTCCATTGTTATCGTAATAATTTTCTACAAACGTGTTGATGGCTGCAACTGTATTTCCTATTTCACTTATCGTAACCACTTCAGTTGGTATTCCTTTTTCCCTTTTCCATTGCACCCACGGCTCCAGTTCTTCAAGGTATTCGGCATCCGTTATCACCAGCAGGTTTCCAAGTTCGCCCACCACATCATAGCGAGCTGTATTGTAATTGATATACCTGTGAGAATAGGCATCATGCATCACAGCGTTCACACGATTGTTAGATGAAGTGAAAGCGTTCTCTCCCGGTTCTTCCGTCACTTTCACATCCACAAGAATTTGCGAATACACACGCAGCACTTTCGTTACCGGGTTGTATTGCAATGGATAGAAGTGAAGGCTTTGGCCACGCACCACGCCCTGAATAAATGCGTTGTCGAGATCGGCAAGTTTGCCAGGATAAAATTCATTTGCGTTGTACACCTCGCCATAGTTGTAAGCCACCACAGAAGGATCAATAGTGCGAATCAAATTTCCTTTGGACGGAGCAATTTCCACATCGGGAATTTCGATGTACTCGCTTTCAATAATGGAGACTGCCATCTTGTTATGGTCGTGAACAACTACAGGAACAGTGAGACGCTGCACATCGGGTGCACCTGCCCGCAATATGGGCGATCCATCCTGCGATGTCACAATCCAGGCGCTACCTTGCGGGGTGTCAACGCTATGGTAAGACCAGTCGGACACACCACAAGTAATCCGGATGTTTCCATCCACCTCGCTTACCAGTTCAATGTTGGTTTGAGCAAAAGAACCAGCGCATAAAAACGCGGTCATAGCAAGTAAATAAAATTTCTTCATTTGTTTTTTGTTGGTTTTTGATTTGTTGGTTTTTCCTTGTTGATTTTTTCTATACTGAAAGTTGAATCACGACAGCTACCGTGATGAAAGTTGATTGTTGCTGCTCATCGTGTGGTCCTGTGGAAAGGTTCCAGGTTAAAGGTTGAAAGTGGATGAGTCGAAGTCAAGATAGGTATCGGCATTTTTAATTCTCCTTTTGCTCCTGATAGCAACCGGGATTGCCCTTTGCCTATTGCTCTCTGGCTATTTCCATTTTCGTTACTCCATCATTCAACATGACCAGGTACAAACCCTCCGGCAAACCACCTACTTCTGTAATAGTGTATCCGGGATTGGCGATGTGGATACTTCTTACTTCCTTTCCATCTGCACTAAAAATTTTACACAAGCCCATTTCATGCGTTTGGATGTTAAGCACAGATGAAGCTGGATTGGGGTAAACAGAAATTGATTCGGTGTTCTGTTCGGCTATTCCAACTGTTCCCGGAGTCCACACATGAAAGTAAAAATCTTCGTGAAGTTCCATCTGGCCTGCCGGGTAAACCCAGTAATGAACGAGACCTGATCCCTCCTGACCCTGCGGATTTAAAATCAGCTTTACAAAACCTTCTTCACCGGGAGCAATGGGGCCCGGCATCACACCATTGTTTGGAAGATCAATGTAACAACTGCCAGGATCGCACATTTCCGTAAACCATCCATCACCCGGCAAGCCAGCTTCGGGGAGAGTGTCTTCAATCTTGCGCCATTCCATAACAACCGAATCAGCTGTCAGGTTGGTGATGTAAGTGAACAGAACAGTAGAATTTTCGAGCGAAAGTTCTGCGTAATGATGCTCACCCGGATTGAACGAGAATAATTGTGCGCGAAACGTTAGCGAAAGAAAAAAGCAGACTACAGGTAAAATTTTTTTCATCATGTTTTGAAAAACGCTGCAAGATGTACTCAGGCAAGGGCAGTTCAACATTATTATTGTGTGAATGGTTGAGGTGCTGAAAGAAATTGATAATTGACAATGAAGTACTGAAGATGGAGAATGACTGGTTGGACATTTTGCCGATATTCTAATGTGCAAGATGAAAGTATTCATTTACTTTTTGCCTTTCCACCAGGCCAGATGTAAGATGGCCATTCCCCTCATTGCCTGTTGCCTTTGGTGTTTTGTTCTTTGCCCCTTTCATTTCGTTGGGCAGCCTCACGCACAAAGGACTTCGCCACATCCAAGTCCAAGTCATCCAACGAATGAAATCGGATAGAACGAGCTGATACGTTTCTTTTTTTACCTTCAATAAGAATTTTGTGTGGATCATTCAGCAATACTCCGTTGATTCAATGAATGAATAGCCGCTCTCAGTTTGATAAGAATGGGCTGAGCGAAGGGCTGAGCCTTGGCTATGTAAGTGTCTATATGGTTAGAGATTTCTTTTTGAGTCATGATTTTTAAGAAATTTCTAGTCAACAATTTCACACATGCAAGGTACCTTGTACTTCCTAATTCTTAATTCATAGTTCGTAATTCTCCAGCACCACCGCGTACCCCTGCCCCACTCCAATACACATGGTGCACAAAGCGTATTTCTTTTTTTTCTTATGAAGTTCAAGTGTTGCTGTTTGAATCAATCGCGCACCGCTCATGCCAAGCGGATGGCCCAGGGCTATGGCTCCACCATTCGGATTTATTCGCTCATCATCATCAGCAATATGAAGTTGGCGTGTGCATGCCAGCACCTGTGCAGCAAATGCTTCGTTCAGTTCAATGATGTCCATTTGATCCAGTCTTAACCCTGCGCGTTTCAACGCAAGTTGCGATGCGCCAACAGGACCAATACCCATAATCCGCGGCTCCACTCCCACCACTGCTGATGAAACAATTCTTGCCTTCGGTATCAACCCAGATTTTTTCAACCCGCTTTCCGATGCGATGAGAAGTGCAGCTGCAGCGTCATTCAACCCGGAAGAATTTCCTGCAGTCACCGTTCCATCCTTCCTGAATGCAGAACGAAGCTTTGAAAGTGCTTCAATAGTGGTGTTGGGCTTTGCAAATTCATCCATAGAAAAAGAAAGCGAATCGCCTTTCTTTTGTGGAATAACAACAGGAGAAATTTCCTCTGCAAATCTTCCGGTTGAAATTGCTGCGGCAGCTTTTTGTTGCGACCACAAAGCAAACTTGTCCTGGTTTTCGCGAGAGATGTTGTACATCGTTGCAAGATTTTCAGCAGTCTCGCCCATGGCATCCGTTCCATAAAGTTCCTGCATTTTCGGATTGATAAATCGCCAGCCGAAACTTGAATCGAACATCTGTGCATCGCGGCCAAAAGGTTGTGATGTTTTGGAAGTGACCCACGGACCTCGCGTCATGTTTTCCACGCCTGCGGCAATAAAAATTTCTCCTTCATCAGCATGTGCTGCGTGTGCTGCATTGATAACAGCCGCCATTCCCGAAGCACAAAGACGATTCACCGTTTCGCCCGGAACACTGAAAGGGATTCCGGCAAGCAGAAGGGCCATGCGCGCCACGTTGCGGTTGTCCTCACCGGCTTGGTTTGCACATCCGAGAATTACATCGTCAATAAGTGTCGGATCAAGCAACGCGTTTTTTTCAAGAAGGGCTTTTAAGACATGAGCAGCAAGATCATCTGCGCGGACCAGAGCCAGCGAACCTGCAAAACTGCCAACGGGAGTTCGAATGGCATCAACTACAAAAGCATTCATACAATAATGGATATGCCGCAAAGATGCAAAGGTGGATTGTTAGAATCTTATTCGCGAATCACCGCTAGCCGGCCCTTCCACATTTCACCACTTTCCAAAGTGAGACTCCAGACATAAACTCCCACTTCCATTGTTGAAGTATCAATTATCACTTCACTTCCGTTTCCACTGAAATAAGGTGGAAGAATATTTCCAGTCGCATCGTAAAGCGAAAAATTAAATCTACTGTTGGATGGATTATCGAAAACAAGTTTTGAAAAATGATTTGTCGGATTAGGAAAAAGCTTCATCCCATCTTCCAACTCAGTAAAATGAACCGGAATTATTTCTGATATCCCTACCTCTCCCAACACCAGCCGATAATAATTGGTTTGATTGGGATAGGGAAACGAATCAACCAGCAAGTATGATTCAGCAAACTCACTCCCACCGCAAACCCCGGCAATGGCTGCAATCACTTCAAAGTTCACGCTGTCAAGGCCACGTTCGAGGCCCACACCAAGGCAATAGGAGTTTCCGGCTTCAATAGTAAAATTCACATGAACATTGTTCCCCACCTGTTGTGTCCGAAAATCGGAAAGAAGATTTTCGCCCTGTTGCGAAAGAACAAAAACCGGAGAACACAATAGAAGTACAGCAAGAGAATGTTTGAGCATTATTAGTTCAAAGGTAATCCTTCCAAGCTGCAAAAATTTGTGGTTGGAAATTCCTGTTGCCTTTTGCCTTTTGTTATTCCTTTGCGCCATGTCGAAAACAAAACGCCCGCTTATACTTGTAACCAATGACGATGGCATCTTCGCAAAAGGCATTCGATCACTTGTGGAAGTGATGACCGAACTTGGTGAGGTGGTAGTGGTGGCACCGGATAAACCGCAAAGCGGAATGGGGCACGCAGTTACCATCAACGGCATACTGAGGCTAAACCCAGTTCACCTGATGGATGGCGTAAAGGCTATATCGTGCAGCGGAACACCAGTGGATTGTGTGAAACTGGCCATTTACAAAGTGCTGCACAGAAAACCTGATTTACTTGTGTCAGGCATCAATCACGGAGCCAACTCTTCTATCAATGTGATATACTCAGGAACCATGAGTGCGGCACTGGAAGGTGCAGTGGAAGGAATTCCATCGGCAGGGTTTTCATATCTCGATCACGCATCAGATGGAGATTTTGAAACATCGAAAAACGTTGCGCGAATCATTGCTAAGAACATACTTACCAATAGTTTGGCGGAGGGTGTTTGCCTCAATGTGAACATCCCGAAATGTGTGTCGAAAGATTTGCAGGGCATAAAAATCTGCAGGCAGGCCAAAGCGTTCTGGAAAGATGATTTCGACCACCGCAAAGACCCGGGAGGAAAGGATTACTACTGGTTAACGGGTGAGTTTCAAAACTCCGACAAAGGAGAAGACACGGATGAGTTTGCGCTTGAAAACAATTATGTAAGTGTGGTTCCTGTGCACTACGATCTTACAGCTTATCATGCATTGCCTCAGTTGCAGCAATGGGAGTTTGCTCTCTGAACCTATCAGCTTTTAAGAACCTTTTCAACAGGAGCTCCATTTCCTGGGTTTTCATGCTTAGCAGTTTTACTTCTGCCCGATCGCAGTACAACAACTGCTATCGAAATAATAACAGCAATAATGAGAAAAAGATTGAAGCCTACATCAGAAGTGAACATGCCGCTGGCCCCACCGCAAGAGGAAAGCATAAAAGTCATGAGTGTCAGGGCAAAGAGAATGAGGAGGTTTTTATTTTTCATGTTTATTTAATTCTTCTAAATATGCCGGGATAATCAGCATTCGCGTGAAAGTTCCTTCGAGCTGGAATGATACTTTTATCTACACCCGACTCTGAAACCTTGTTTGCATTTGTTACCCCTCCTGTGATCTTTGACTTGTGGTTTGCTCATCAAGTCCTTCATCCTCCTCCTCATCCCGGTCTTCTTCTTGATCTTCAAAGTCATCGTCTTCATCATCATTCTCTTTATCGAACTCGTCCTCATCATCTTCGTCATCCTCATCATCTTCCTCCTCTTCCTCCACCTGATCTTCATCCAAATCCCTCGCTTCATTTGTCAAACTCTCCTTATCCCCTCTGGGATTCACATCAAAATCGGTCATGGGTATAAAATCAGAAGATTCTGGATTGTTCGAATCTATGTTTCGCAATTCTAGCTTATGCCATGATGTCGAAAGAAGGCCTGCATCAAGGTGGGGAACTGCAAAGTCACGCTGCCCGTTTACCCCTGGCCTCATGCTTTCGGGGAAACTTTCGCAGCGTTGTTTGTCTAGGCGAAAGTCTATGCTTTTCTCCTGATGTGACATGATGCCGGGACTTAGGGCACTGAATCCGCTGTCATTTCTTTCCATTGTTCTTGTTAATTTAATTGCGTTAAACTTGGCTGGTGCAAAATTCCCAGCTTGTGACGTTCGGGAGTTACAACCTAGGGATTAAACCTTACAGCATTTGCATATTTTCCAATGCGTTTTGTTTTTTCACAAGGTGAACATTCTTAAAAAAGGACGGTGTCAGTCCGGTAAATTTCTTAAACTGGTTGGAGAGATGTGCCACGCTGCTGT
>JAWXCI010000067.1:0-8926 GCA_034408895.1 Flavobacteriales bacterium | reverse complement strand
GCACCGGTTGAACAGATGAACTTTGATTAGGCCCGGGGAAAATGACATAGGTATTACCCACCAATTTCCATTGAAGTTTTGTGTTATCCAAAACTTCAGTGAGCGCAGCGGAAATTGTTTTATTATCTATATCTAATGTGACGTGGATTTTATCACATTCCACAGCATCAAAAGCAAATCGCAGATCGTTTTCACGTTTCCATTTTCTGAAAATTTCGGTGAGCGATGTGTTTTCAAATTGACCACTTACGCTCACTTCGTTCTGTGCATTGCTTTGTTGAACCAGCAATAGAAAAATGATTAGTATAAGTGGATAAAGTTTCATTTCACGAATCACAAATTACGAAGTACGAATTAAGAAATACGCAACCACGTACTTCGAAAATCGTCAGTGCTTGTTGCCGCCCTATAGCTATCGGGACGCCTTTTGCCTCTCCTGTTTATCAAAAATCAAATCTCGACACCGAGTTTTTCGCGAAGAATCTTCAACACTTTCGACATTCTTTTTTCAATGGCTTTTACCGACAGTCCCAGGCGAGCGGCAATTTCATTGTAGGTGAGGTCTTCCAGTCGGTTCATCAAAAATACTTCGCGGCCTCCCTGCGGAAGTTGGCTGATAACGCGCTGGAGGTGTTCTTCGTATTCTTTCATTTCAGCGACTTTTTCCGGAGTGTCGGTATCGCGGTCAGCCGTAGGTGCTTTTTGGAATTTGTAACGAAGTTGGTTTCGCTTCAGTTGGTTCACCATAAGGTTGTGCGCAATAGTGTAGAGGTAAGCTTTGATGGTTCGCTTATCAATGCGCTGCCGTGTTTCCCACAATTTGACAAAAGCATCCTGCGCAAGGTCTTCGGCCATCACCCCATCGCCACAGCGGTAATAGATAAAGTTGCGGATGGGTTTGTAAAATTCGCGGAAAGAAGCCTGGTACTCCACCGTGGTAAGTTCCTCATAAAGGGGAGTGTCGGGTTTAAAAAGACTAAATATCACAAGAGGTTTTTAGCGCCCCGAATTTATTCATCCCGAAAAAATTTGCTGTTTTTCCAAGTCATGTAGTTTCATTCAATGGCACAGATCAAGATGCAGTGCAATGCAGGAGATTGCATGATTCTAAAATGAAATGAATATTGCGAATCTCAACCAACATGCTTACAGGCCCATCCCTTATCTCCCGAAAGGAGGGCATACGCACTCATATTAGTAGCTCCGTTGCCCTTCCTTTTGGGAGGTTAGGGATGGAAAATTCAGAAGAGAATTATGGTCCATGGGCAAGATTCCCGACTATCATTTGAAATGAAATCGAACAAGAAATGAGGAAAAGGTTTTGCTTTGCGCAATACATTTTTTGAACACGATCATGCAGGAAAAAACACTTATCATTGGAGCATCGGGTCAGATAGGCATTGAACTCACGATGGCTCTCCGTGCTTTTCAAGGGAATGAAAACGTGGTGGCATCGGACATTCGCACATCAGATAATAGAGAGTTGAACAACGGCCCGTTCGAAGTGCTCAACGTGCTCAACCTTGATGAGTTATACACGATGATTTCCAAACACAACATTACCGGGGTTTATCATTTAGCAGCACTGCTAAGTGCCACATCGGAAAAAAATCCGGTACAGGCCTGGGACCTCAATATGAACGGGCTTTTCAACGTCCTCAATCTCGCCCGGGAAGGGAAATTGAAAAAGATTTTCTGGCCATCGAGCATTGCCGTATTTGGTCCATCAACACCAAAAAAGAAAACCCCGCAATACACTGTGATGGAACCCAATTCGGTTTACGGCATTTCGAAACTTGCCGGGGAAAGGTGGTGCGAATACTATCACCAGAAATTTGGTGTGGATGTGCGCAGCCTGCGCTATCCCGGCCTAATAGGCTATCGCTCGGAACCAGGAGGTGGCACCACTGACTATGCCGTGGATATTTTTTATCACGCCCTGCAAAGCGGCACCTACCAAAGTTTTCTTGCGCCCCATACCATGCTGCCCATGATGATGATGGACGATGCCATTCGCGCCACTATTTCTATGATGGACGCACCCCGGGAAAAGATTGCCATACGCTCCAGTTACAATCTTGCGGGAATGAGTTTTACACCTGAACAACTTGCTAAGGAAATAACCCGATACATTCCCAACTTCACCATCACTTATCAATCGGACTTCCGCCAGGCCCTTGCTGACTCGTGGCCTGAGTCCATTGACGACAGTCACGCCAGAAACGATTGGGGTTGGAAACCGGAGTTTGATACCGAGCGTTTAGTGTCTACTATGATTTCTGAGATTAGGGCGAAGTTGAAGTAGGCAGTCAGTAGTCAGCAGCAGGCAGTAAGCAGTTGGCATTGGGCAGCCGTGCTTTTAAACATCTGCCGACTACTGGCTGCCGACTGCCAACTAAAAAAACGTAACCCTTCCTTCCTTCATTGCGTAAAGCGGTTCAATTCAAAAAGAAAGTTGAACTAAATCTTTACCTAACATGACTAACCTAACCTTTCGTATTACAACTTTTGTCGTGGCTATTTGCCTCGGCATTTCTGCTTATGCTGCTGACTACGGTGGCGGCAAAGACCTCAACAAAACTGATGAAGCCGGCCAACGCCAGGGCTATTGGTTAATAAAAGGCTACATGGTGAACGATCAGGCCTACGGCCCCGATGCGCTGGTGGAGGAAGGTGAGTACAAGGACAATCGCAAAGAAGGTCTCTGGAAAAAATACTGGCCTAACGGCAAAACGAAAAGCGAAATTACTTACCTATCAGGCAGGCCGGAAGGGTCTTACAAAATCTATTACGACAATGGCAAGGTGGAGGAAGATGCCAACTGGATAAGTGGTAACAATACGGGCGAGTTCAAACGATTTCATGCCAACGGCCAGCCGCAGCAACTTTTCACATTTGCCGATAATGGCAAACGAAACGGTGTCCAAAAGTATTTCCACGAAAACGGAAAAGTGGCTATGGAAGTGAACATAAACATGGGCACAGAACAGGGTATGTGCAAGCGCTATAACGAAGACGGTACACTGAAGGAAGAATCACAGTTTGCTTCAGGAGATGTAAAACCAGGAACCCTGAAAGAATACACCGACAAGGCTGGTGGAGAAGACGTAGTGGCCGACCCGCACAACAATGAAATGGGCAAACCGGCTCCTGCTGTAAACACGGATAAGGTGAACGAGGCTACCCAGTTTAAACCCAATGGCTACAACATTATGTACAACAAACTGGACCAGATGACACAGGTGGGACAATTCAAAGACGGCAAACTATCGGACGGAAAGTGGTACATATATAATAGTGATGGCTTGCTGATGCGGATCGAAGTTTACCGGAAAGGAAAATACCTTGGCACTGGAGTATTGGAAGATGAATAGTTCTTCATGTTGTTTTACATAACTAAACCTGAACCTTCTCAGTTCAAAAAGATGCCCTTGTGGAAACGCAGGGGCGTTTTTTTTTTGATTGAGTGAACAGGAGGTGATTCGGGCATATTGTTTTTCGTCAAGCAAACGTTTGCTTTCACCACGTGGTTCGACAAGCTCATCGTGACATTGCCCTTTGTCTTTACCAACTGCCATTTACATTTCTTTGCCCCCTGAAACAAAAAACACCCACATGAATAAGAGCATTCATAATCCTCGTTTCTTCTGGTTCATTTTCAAGAAGAGCATCAAGTCATTTGCAAAAACCGATGGCTTTTCGCTGGGGGCTGCATTGTCTTATTACACTGTGTTTTCTATTGCGCCCATTTTCATTATTGCTATTTCCGTGGCAGGATTAATTTTTGGTGCAGAAGCGGTGCGCGGTCAATTGAGTTCGCAGATTGAAGGAGTATTGGGAGTGCAGGGTGCTGAGCAAATTGAAAATATGATAGCCTCGGCATACAAACCCGGAAGCGGATGGCTGGCCACCATTCTCGCCACTCTGTTATTGATTGTGGGAGCCACTACCGTATTCGGGCAGCTCCGGTCATCGCTCAACACCATTTGGGGAGTGATACCAAAACCAAAACTTGGCATCAAAAAATACGTGCTCGACCGGGTGCTGTCTTTTGGAATGATAGTAAGCATTGGATTTTTGCTGCTCGTTTCGTTGATAGCACAATCGGTGGTGGTAGGGCTTTCCGGTTTTCTTACCAGAGCCTGGTCTGATGGGGCCGTGGTGCTTTTATACATCGTGGATTTCATCCTGTCATTTGGCATCACATGGTTGTTGCTTGCGCTCGTTTACAAATTCATGAGCGATGCTAAGGTGAAGTGGCGCTTTGTGTGGTTGGGTTCAGCAGTTACTGCCATTCTCTTCGGACTTGGTAAATACCTGCTGGGCCTCTACATAGGTCAAACTGATTATTCCGATACTTATGGTGCAGCAGGATCGCTGGTGTTGTTGCTGGTATGGGTTTATTATTCGTCCCAGATTTTATTTTTCGGGGCCAAGTTTACCCAGACCTACACAGAAGAACGCGGATCGCAAATTATCCCAAACGAATATTCTGTCAGGCGGGAGGAGATTGTAATTGAAGGAGGGAAAAAAGTGAACACTGAATAAGCACACAAACCAAATGTTCTCCAATGCTTAACACTACTTCACACGGTTTAACAGCACACCTTCAAAGGGTGCACATACTTTCGTGCGGTCAATCAAAAACACAAACAAAAATTTTTGTCGGTTATGAATAAAAAAATTTACTTTCTGCGGTCAGCCGCATTGTTGGTTGCAGCGTTGATCGCTGTTTCGACTTTCGCTCAATCGGTTGCGAAAATCCAAATCAAAAAAACCGAAAACGGAGTAACCACCGAAGAAACCCGAGAGGTGCCTGTAACCGAAGGGCAGGACATTCAATCTATCCTGATGGAAATGGGTGTACTGGATGAATTCGGGAAACTTAAGGACGGTCAATCGTTCCAGATCAGTATCAGTAAAAACGATGCAACAGAAGGTTTCCAAAACATGGAATTGGATTTTGCTCCTGTTTACCCTCCGGCACCTGGCGAGCCGCCATTGCCGCCCATGATGAGGGATGATGAAGGAGGCCACGCATTCCTAGGTGTAATGCTCAAAGAAACGGTGGAGAATATCAACGGTGAAGAAACATCGAGCGGTGCAGTTATCAGCGAAGTTATTTCAGGAACAGCTGCCGAAGAAGCAGAACTGCAAGCGGGAGATATCATAGTTGAAATGGATGGAAACGAAATAACATCGGTGCGTGATGCCATAGACTATGTGCAATCCAAAGAGCCGGGCGACAAGTTGAAAATTGAAGTTCAGCGCAACGGCAAAGTGGAAAAAGTAAACGCCAAACTGGGTGAAAGAGAAATGGACGAAGGAATGTTTATGCGCGAACCCGGGCGCCAAAGATTAATGGAACTGGAGATGCTTGAAAATTTTGGCAACAGCCAAAATATCGGCAACATGGAATTCAAGTTCGATGGCGATTCGATTATGATATTCTGCCCCTCTGCACCCAATTGTATTTGCCCGAATGATTCTATGAGAATATGCCAGCCCTTTAGCTGGAGCGATGAAGGATTCGAGATTAAGCAGACCGCATTTCTCGGTATCACCCCGAATGAAGATCTGGAAATTCCTGGTGTTCCGGTCAGCATCGTTCCTGGAACATCATCCGAAAAAATGGGACTGATGAGTGGTGATGCCATCACTGAGTTTAATGGCATGAAGGTGGAAACATTTAACGCTCTGGCTGAACTTATTTCAGCAACCGAACCCGGTGCTATGGTCAACATCGTTTACACTCGCAACGGAAATGCAATGAACGCAAGTGGAGCTATAGGCCAACGCGAAATGAGCAGTTGTGAAGACATCCGCATTTTCCACGACTTTAAAGGCATGGACGAAGGCGGCAACTATTTTTTCGACTATGAATTTAATATGAATGAAGAAGACCTTGAGCAGCACATGGAATCATTGCTCGAAATGCTCGATGATCAACAAGACCAGTTGGAAGAAGAAAAGACACGCATTATGGAAGAGCTGGATGAGTACCGTTCCGGACGTTCAACCATGAACATCACTATCGAGATTGAAACCATAACAGAGGCAGAAGCAGAATTATTGAACAGGAACGCACAGCCCAAACTTGAATTGAAAAACGACCTGGAGATGAGCAGCATTTCATTCTTCCCCAATCCCAATGACGGAATGATAAACCTCAACTTCAACCTGCCGCTTGCAGGGAACCTGATGGTAGTGATGTTTGACAGCAGCGGCAATAAAGTGTTTGTGGAAGAGCGCAGCAATTTCAGCGGGGTGTACAGCAACATTATTGATATTTCGGAACACGCTGATGGTACCTACTTCATGCAGATAATGCAAAACGAAAAAAGTTACAGCAAGAAAATTGTGAAAGGAGAATAAAAATCTTCCTCATGTTATTAAGAACCTGATTAAAATTCTAAACAGGCGCTAAGAGGAATTATAGTTTGGTTATTGAAGTAAAGCCATCCGCGAAAGTGGGTGGCTTTTTTTCATTTCACGTATTCCAGCCTAACAGCATTCCACCTGACTTGAACCTCGGCAGGCGGATTGAAATAACCGAAAGCAAGATGCGGAAACTCATGACGGATTTTTTCCATTACGTTTTTTATGCCCAGGCCTGCCCCCAATTCAGTCACACCAATTTTTCCCAGGTACCAGTCGGGATCAATGTTAAAGTTGCGCCATTGAATCATACTCAGGTCGCTGTACTTTATCCAATCGCGGAGTGCTTCGTATTCCTCATTTTGGTCTGTCATGCCCGGAAAGGTGAAGTAGTTAATGCTTGCCCATCCACCCATTTTGCGCACCACGCGCGCACTCTCCCTGATGTCTTCGAACTCGTAGTTGTTCGGTAAATAATAGGCTTCGTAAATATTTTTTCTTGCTGAATTGGTGCTCACGCGGATGGAATTAAGTCCTGCTTTCATCAACTCCTCAACCGCCTTCGGTTTGCTGCCATTGGTGTTTATGTTGATAATCCCACGTGAAGTTTTAGCGCGTATTCCTTTAATCACATCGCGAATTAGTTGCCACACCAGCAGGGGTTCGCCTTCGCATCCCTGCCCAAAACTCACAATGGCGCGGTCCGCACTTTCAAGATGGGGAATAGTGAATTCAAGAATTTCGTCCACCGATGGGATAAACGTAAGCCTGTCCTGCGATGATTTTATTTCGTGTTCCGTTGGTTGGAAAGAAATGCAGCCAAGACAATTGCTGTTGCAGGCAGGCGAAACCGGAATGGGACATTCCCATCTTCCCATAAAAAAATTTCTTGCAGCAGGACATGTGTAGGTGAGCGAACAGTTTTTTCCCAAGTGTTGTATCAACCGGTTTCCAGGATGTTCGGCTAATCTCTTTTTAGTTTTTTCAATAATTAGTTCCCTGTCAAATTGTTCGAAGTCCTGCCTGTTGTCCGGATCAATGCGAACAGCTGTGGTATAAAATTTTCCGTCCAGCCAACCCACCACCGTATAGGCATAAAGTGGTAGTGTGGGAGCTTCTTCTTCATCTGTGCCGAATGCAGCGAGATACGTTTGTGTGTTGGCAGGAGAAATAAGTGCAGCCACAGCTTGAACATCTTCAAGAATTTCGAACTCACCGGTTTCTATACTCAATCCATACGGCCTTCTTCCGGGCAATGTCCACAGGTCACAACCTTCGGGCAGTGGAATAAAATCTTCTGGCGAAAGCGGAAGCACATCATACCCCGATCGGCCCACGGCTTCATAGCGAACGTCTTCGAAGATATTTCCTTCTTCGTTGGCAAAAACCATGTATGGAACTTTTTTGGGATGCACTCAAGTCTTAATAATGGTATAACTCACTTCATAACGCCCTCCTCAAAAGCCATCTTCATTTTCTCCATCATAACAAGTGTGGCGGGGCACCGGTGCAGATTATCAGTGTACACTTCGTAGTCGAGCCACCTGCGAAAGTGAAGGTGCGGAAATCCGGAACAATCACTTGGGCGTATTTCGTAAATGGTACACATACCCGATTTTTTGTGGAAGAACTGGCAGGGCGTATCCTGGTTCACTATGTCACCGTTCTCTTCATCAATCATCAGCCACTTATCAAAAAATTGTTGGTAGGTCATCCCCAGGTGTGCAGCCACACGATTCACTTCTGCCTTTTTCCAAGTGGGGGTCATTGTGAGGCAACAATTCCCACAAGTAAGACAATTGATTTCCTGCCATGTTTCAGCCTCCATTTTTTTTGCGGTGCTTGCAAGATTGCGTGGCTTTTTCTTTTCAATCTTGTTCAGGAATGCCTTGATGCCTTTTCGCTTTTGCGCAGCCCTGTTGCTGTAGTATTTAACGTCAATCTTTTTGGTGGCCATAATTTTTTTGCGGGGAGGGCGAATATATTCTAGCTCACGCAAAGGCGCGAAGGAAAAATTGCAAAGAATTTTGATGGCGAAAACAAAAAATGAACATAAGTTGAACGAATCATTGCACGAAAAAATTCATTGCACCTTCGTGCCGCCCTTAATGGATGAGACTCTTTTCTGTGCGCCTTTGCAAGAGATTGTAATTTCGACACTTTCACTTATTCTATGATGAAATATTTTGCTGCTGCTGTTGCTTCACTTCTTTTTTTTTCTTGTAATGATATAGCCCCATCGGTCACATCGGGGCCTTCTGAAATCAGGAGCCACTCGGAGTCCGAAGTGCTGAGTCATCCCGGGTGGTCGCGCAATGCAACGATTTACGAAGTGAACATCCGGCAGCACACGCCCGAGGGAACATTTGCTTCTTTTGAAAAAGATATTCCACGGTTAAAAGAAATGGGTGTGAAAATTCTTTGGCTGATGCCTATCCACCCCATCGGTGAAAAAAACAGGAAAGGAACGTTGGGCAGCTACTACAGTGTGCGCGATTACAAAGGCGTAAATGCTGAATACGGAAACGTGGATGATTTTAAACGCCTT
>JAWXCI010000066.1:0-21026 GCA_034408895.1 Flavobacteriales bacterium | reverse complement strand
GCTTGACGTAACGTCACTCACATCTGGCAACACTTACTACCTGAGAGTGGACGCCCCTGCGGGCCACGAAGGTTTGTTTATGATTGATGTGGATGAAGTGCCTGCCGACTGTCCCGGAGATTTTGATGATAACGGTGCAGTGAATGTGGGCGACTTGCTCATATTCAACGGAGCGTTCGGATGCCCTTCATCTTGTGGCGAACCCGATTTGGATGGAAACGGTGTGGTAAATGTTGGGGATTTACTGCTCTTTAATTCTCTTTTCGGAACGGTGTGTCCGTAGTACTTGCTTAAACTGAAAAACACGAAGGCCGGATCACATGAGTTGATCCGGCCTTCGTGTTTTCATGAAATTTTTTCGTCAACTCATGGAGCCTTCCTTGAGCTTCTCCGCATTCTCGGCAATCTTCAACGCTTCAATAATTTCTTCCACCTCGCCATTCATTATTGCATCAAGATTGTAAAGTGTAAGATTGATTCGATGATCAGTAACGCGGCCCTGCGGATAATTGTAAGTGCGGATTTTTGCGGAACGATCTCCGGTGCTCACCATCGTTTTGCGCATACGTGCACGTTCAGTCTGTCGCTTATTTACTTCAGCTTCAAAAATTCTTGTGCGCAACACGGTCATGGCCTTCTCTGCATTTTCATGTTGCGATCTTCCTTCCTGGCAGGCCACGATAACTCCTGTCGGAATGTGTGTGAGCCTCACTGCCGATTCAGTTTTGTTTACGTGCTGTCCGCCCGCACCGCTTGCACGATACGTGTCGCGCCTGATGTCTGCAGGATTGATCACGACATCAAATTCTTCAGCTTCGGGAAGCACGGCAACTGTAGCTGCCGATGTGTGAACGCGACCTTGTGCTTCGGTTTCAGGAACGCGTTGCACCCGGTGAACTCCGCTTTCGAACTTTAGCGTTCCATACACTTCTTCGCCTTCCACCTCAAAAGAAATTTCCTTGTAACCACCAATGGTTCCCTCACTTACCGACAGCAAATTGAATTTCCAACCCTGTTTGCCGACATACCGTGTGTACATGCGATAGAGGTCACCGGCAAAAATGCTGGCCTCATCCCCTCCAGTTCCTGCGCGTATTTCCACAATACAATTTTTTGTGTCTTCTGGATCTTTTGGAATGAGGATTAACTTAATTTCTTCCTCCATCTTTTCAATGGCTGGCTCAAGTTGATCATATTCCTCCTGGGCAAGTGATTTCAGTTCTGCGTCTTCATTGCTGTAAAGAATCTCCTTTGCCGAAGTAAAATCTTCAAGTGCCTTTTTGTATTCGTGGTACTTCTGCACATAAGCTTCCAGCTCTTTGTATTCCTTCATCAGGATGGTGTAGCGTTTCATGTCGCCTATCACACCGGGATCGGTAATGAGCTTGCCCACTTCGTTGAAGCGGTCGGCAATGGCAGTTAAACGTTGAAGAAGATTGGTCATGAATTGATCTGAAAAATTGAGAATGGAAATCCCGATAGCTATCGGGAAAAAATGATAGATGAGCGTTCACAAAAGAATATCCAGCTAATACTCAAACGTCCCGAATTCGCTTTCAATCGTCAGGCGTTTTTCGGCAGATGCTTCGACTCTTCCAACGATTTGCGCTTCGAGGTTGAATTGTTTTGCAATAGAAATCATTTCGCGTGCAGCTTGTTCGCTAGTGAAAATTTCAAGCCGGTGGCCCATGTTGAATGTTGAGTACATCTCTCGCCAATGAGTATGGCTTTCTTCCTGTATTATTTTGAAAAGTGGAGGAAGTGAAAACAAATTGTCTTTGATGACATGAAGATTCTCAACAAAGTGAAGCACCTTGGTTTGTCCGCCACCGCTGCAATGCACCATCCCATTAATTTCTTTTTTCAATGATTTGAAAATTTCCACAACCACCGGCAGATAAGTGCGAGTGGGCGAAAGCACGAGTTTGCCCGCGTCCAGTTCATCCACTCTGTCCACATAATCAGTGAGCGAGTACGAACCGCTGTAAGCAAGCTCCTCAGGAATTGCTGAATCGAAACTTTCAGGATACCTCTTTGCGATGTCCTTGTAAAACACATCGTGCCGTGCACTTGTGAGGCCGTTGCTGCCCATGCCTCCGTTGTATATGTTCTCGTATGCGGTTTGGCCGCAAGAAGCAAACCCGACAATCACATCTCCGGCTTTGATGTTCGCATTGTCAATCACTTCATCGCGCCTCATTCGTGCAACAACTGTGGAGTCCACAATGATGGTGCGAACCAAATCACCAACATCCGCAGTTTCACCCCCGGTAGAAAAAATGTTCACGCCAAACCTTCTCAACTCCTCCAGCAATTCTTCTGTTCCGTTGATGATGGCGGCAAGTACTTCACCCGGAATAAGATGTTTGTTTCGCCCGATGCTGGAACTCACCATAATGTTATCAATAGCACCCACACACATCAAATCATCGAGGTTCATAACCAATGCGTCCTGTGCAATGCCTTTCCACACGCTGAGGTCTCCGGTTTCTTTCCAATAACAATAGGCGAGTGAGGATTTGGTTCCTGCACCATCGGCATGCATCACTATGCAATGCTCATTGCTTACGGTGAGATAGTCGGGAACGATTTTGCAGAATGCTTGTGGAAAAAGTCCCTTGTCCACGTTTTTTATCGCGGCATGAACATCTTCTTTTTGGGAAGAAACACCGCGTGATGAATATCGGGATGGGTCGCTGTTCATTCGTACAAATAAAAGGGGCGTCTCGAAATTATATTTTCGAAACGCCCCATCAATATTTTTTCTGCTCTACGGTTTCGGTTTGAAATCCGTGCTGAGCACTTTAAAAACTGTGCGCCTGTTTATCTGATGAGCAGCTTCCTGAAATTCAGCCGGAAGTTTATTGATTACCGATTCCGTGAGCTTAGTTCCGGCAGGTAATGGGCCTAAAGGTTGAACTAAAACTGCAGGCGTTCCTTCTCCCACTCCTTTGGGGACTAAACGACCAGGATCAATTCCTTTCTGTATTAGATATGTTACACAAGTATTAGCACGCCTTTGAGAAAGATCAAGGTTGTAAAGATCTTTTCCCCTGAAGTCGGTATGGGCTTCCAACTGAATTTTAAATGTGGGATTGGCAAGCAACACTTCGTACAGGTAGTTAAGCGAGTCTGCGGAATTTACAGTGTCGTTGATAAGGAGTATATCCTTGTCATAAGGATATTGAACCAATGGTAACCGGTATTCTACATCCTTAAGAACTGGGTCCATAAAGTACTCCCTCGTGATGGTTCTGGATTTTCCTTCACCAATATTTACTTTGTCTTGGGGTGGTGCGAGGTATTCCGCTTTAGACAATGACACGCTCAGAATATCCTTGTTCTTTAGTTCATTGGTGCACAATGAAAATCCACCATTACCGTCAGTGGTCAGGTTGTACTGCTTTCCTTCCGGTGCCACCACGACTGTAACCGTAACGCCTGCAAGTGGGGTAGCAGTTTTCTTGTCATACACAGTTCCCTTGAAACAAATAACTACAGGCGGTTCATCAAAACGGTAGATGTCATCCCCACCTCTGCCATTGGGGCGATTGCTGGAGAAGTATCCGGCATTGGGTTTTTTCTTTTCATCGTGATAGATAATCCCGAAATCATCAGAAGAAGAGTTGATGGGATAAGCCAAGCCTGTGGATGCCCCGAAGGTGAGGTCACCGCTTCTTTCTGCTTTGTAAATATCAAGACCGCCTAGACCCCCCGGTTTTGTAGAGGAATAGAAAAGAATTTCTTTGCCACCGCGCATGGCTACATAAGGGAACATTTCATCGCCTGCTGTGTTGAGTGCGCTCATGTTGGCTGGCTTACTCCAGGTTTCGCTCTTCTTGTCGAAAGTCATGTACCACAGGTCGCGGCCACCTTTTCCGCCCGCCATGTTGCTTGCGAAAATCATGTACTTCTCATCATCGGTAAGAGTGGGATGGCCTATGCGCGTGCTGTCGTCAGCACCTTCTTCTTCATCGCGAGGAATAATTACCAGGCGCTCCGCTGCTTCGTAGTTGTCTCCTGAACGTTTCGAAGTAAAAATGTCGCAACCAAACCTTCCGTTATTGTTCACAGCGCAACGGGTGAAATACATCAACTTATACTTCTCATCGAAAGTAGCAACGCCTTCATTGCCGTCCGTATTGACTGTGGCATTGAGTGGTTTTGGGGTATCAAATTTTCCTTTCTTGTCGGCTACTGTTATAAAAAGATCGGTATAGTTTTCTCCCTCAAAAATAGTTTCGGATCCACTGCCCACACCTTCAGGTCTTGCTGATGTAAAGATGATGGACTCCTCAGACTTGTCCGCCCACATGGGGGCATAGTCAAAATTTTTGGTATTGAACTCAGATACGTTTTCCACCACCACATCGTGCTTGGTTTGCGATGCTTTGTCGGCAGCAGTTTCGGTGCCTTTAATAGCCTCATCGGCTTTGGCTTTGTTGCCCCCGCGCTCCGAATATTTTTGGAATTGGGCCGCAGCGTCTTCCCACTTGCCTTGTTCCTGCAACACCAGTCCCCAGTTGTAATGGACCAGCGGTTCCGTATTGTAATACTGCGCCACGGCAGCTTTGTCATACCACTGCTCGGCTTTGGCGGCCTGGTAAGAAAGGCGGTAGCATTCGGCAATGCGGAAAAGGACAAATCCTTTGTCTTCGAGGCCTGATACTTTGGGTTCGGCCGCTAAGTACTTCTCAGCAGCAGCAGCGTACAATTCGGAAAGAAATAACTCATTGGCTTCCTTCAGGTATTTGTCGGGACCTTGAGCGGTTGAACTAAGGGTGCAGAATAGAGACGTAGCGGTAAAGACCAGTAATCGCGCAATTTTCATAAGGTTGGTTTTGGGTTTCCTTTTTTTTAAAACGGTGACGAAAATATGAAAATCTCAACATCACCAAATTTTATAGTGTGATGAAGAAGTTAGCATTGTTCCATAACAAGCCCCCCACTGAACTAACAATAAGAAGAACTATCGGGTAAAAAGAATTTCCCTCATCTTGGGTAATGGCCACATTTCATCGTCCACCAGCATTTCCAGTGCATCGGCATGATCACGTACGGCATCCATTATTGGTTTCACTTTGTGGCAAAAAGCCTCGGCTTGCTTTTCCGCATCAAGGTCTAGTGCTTTGCCGCGTTCAGCAGTCATTTTATCTACCAAAGTTTTCATCCCGTTGATGTGTGATGAAATTTCCAGGATTAGACCGATCTGTGTTTTGGTGGCTTCCTTCGATTGGGCCGGAGGAAGAATTTCTTTTAGCCCCAGTACATTTTCTACCAATCGTGTTTGGTACGAAATGGCAATAGGGGTGATGTGGTTCTGGGCGAGGTCGCTGGTTAGTCGTGCTTCAATTTCGCGCCTGCGGCTGTAGTTCTCGACTTCTATTTCATAACGCGCATGAATTTCTTCAGGGGTGAGCACGTTGAGGTCTTCAAACATCTTCTGCACTTTCTTGTCTTTCCATGCCCTAAGTGCGCTGGGTGTGTCCATAAAATTGGAGAGGCCGCGCTTTGCCGCTTCCTTCACCCACTCCTCACCGTATCCGTTTCCTTCAAACCGGATGGCTTTGCTTTGCTTTATCAGTTTCTGTAGTTCTTTCAGGATAGCTTCATCTTTATCATCACCCTTATTAATACGTGCATCCACTTCCTTTTTGAAATGTATAAGGCGGTAGGCCATAATGGTGTTGAGGGTAATCATAGCATTGGCACAATTGGCACTGGAACCCACAGCGCGGAATTCAAATTTGTTTCCTGTAAATGCAAACGGTGAAGTTCGGTTGCGGTCGGTATTGTCCAGCAGCACCTGCGGGATTTTCCCGATGTTCAATTTGAGGTCAGTCTTGTCCTGCGGTGACATTTTCCCCGTCTTTACATTTTTTTCCAACTCATCAAGCATACGGGAAAGCTGCCCTCCCAAAAACGTGGACATGATTGCCGGTGGTGCTTCGTTGGCACCCAGCCGGTGGTCGTTGCCCACACCAGCAATACTCGCCCGCAGCACATCGGCATTTTCATGGATCGCTGCAACACTATTAATAAAGAAGGTGAGAAACTGGAGATTGGTCTTCGGGTTTTTGCCTGGCTTCAAAAGATTGACACCCGTGTTGGTGCGCAACGACCAGTTGTTGTGTTTGCCACTTCCGTTTATACCCTCGAAAGGCTTTTCGTGAAGCAATGCACGAAAGTTGTGCTTACGGGCAGTTTTTTCAATCACATCCATCACCAGCTGATTGTGGTCGTTAGCGAGATTGGCTTCCTCGAACATGGGTGCAAGTTCAAATTGATTGGGGGCAACTTCGTTGTGGCGTGTGGTTACCGGAATTCCCAAAAGGTGCGACTCATGTTCGAAATCTTTCATAAACGCCATAACTCTTTCCGGAATGGTTCCGAAATAGTGGTCTTCCAATTGTTGGCCTTTGGCGGGTCGATGCCCAAAGAGTGCCCGACCTGTCATCTGGATATCCGGGCGCGCGTTGTAAAGTGCGCTGTCAATCAGAAAGTATTCCTGCTCCCAACCCAATGTAGTGGTCACTTTGTTTACATCCTTGTCGAAGTACTGGCATACGGATGTGGCTGCCTGATCTACCGCATGAAGCGCTTTGAGCAAAGGCATTTTGTAATCGAGCGCGTGGCCGGTGTATGAAATAAAGATGGTGGGGATGCAGAGCGTATTGCCGACTATAAATGCCGGTGAAGAAGGATCCCAAATAGTATAGCCGCGAGCCTCGAAAGTGTTGCGGATACCTCCGCTCGGAAAAGATGATGCATCTGGTTCCTGTTGCACCAGGGCTGAGCCATCAAATTTTTCCACTGCGCGTCCATCACCCAGTGGTTTGAAGAAGCTGTCGTGTTTTTCGGCCGTGCTGCCTGTCAAAGGCTGGAACCAGTGGGTGTAATGAGTGGCGCCTTTTTGTATGGACCATTCCTTCATGGCTGATGCTACATGATCCGCAGTGTCGCGATCCATACGTGTGCCCAGGTTGATGCAATCCATGAGTTTTTCATAGATGTCATCAGTGAGGTACTCGCGCATCTTGTAAGTATTGAACACATTCTCACCGAACACGGCAGAAATGCGTGCAGGAGATTTGACTTCAACCGGCTGGCGGTCGTTCAATTCGGCAAGGGCCTGGAAACGGATGGTGGACATGGAAGGGTTGGTTAAAGGTTGAAGGTTAAATGTTGAAAATAGGAGGAACTTCTTTTTTTATATGAATTCGGTGGCGAATGTATCCGACTGGGAGGGGGTGGTTCAATTATTTTTATCAAAATCTTATCACACCCCCCCGAAATGATAAGGGTATGTTTGAAAAATGGCGACAATAACATAGACTTATACTTCTTTCGAATAACATGCAGAATCAGGGAAAAGTCGTAGAACTCTTAACCGGCATCTTCGCAACCTTTGCCGCCACCAATAAAAAATACCAACCAATGAAATACGTATTTACCATTATGATAATGAGTGTGCTGATAACCGATGCAGCAGCACAACACACCACGCTGATTTTTGATTCGTTCAATGACAACAGCAATAACTGGGGAGTAGAGGACAACGCAAGCGCGAAAACCTCAGTGAGCGGCAGCCATTATTATTTTGAGAACCGCACCAGCAGTCAGTACCTCTCCTGGAAGACTCTGCCACTGGGCTTTGAAACGAATTTTGAAGTGTGGACGGTAGCCGATCACCGAGCTGGAGTAAAAGATTTCGGATACGGAGTGCTCTTTGGCGGAAGCGATGCAAGCAATTGTTTTGAATTTATTATATCCTTCGATGGTCATTTCAAGGTGGGCTATTTCAATTACGGAACATGGACTACCATCCAGGACTGGACTTTTTCATCCGCTATAAACACTACTGCCGGAAGCACCAATGATGTGGGAGTGATTAGCCAATACGGCACATGGCACTTTATGGTGGGCCTCACCGAAGTGTCTTCCACACCGGCAAGAGCACTATATGGCTACAACTTCGGAATGGCGGTTGAAAATTATCAGACTATTGGCTTCGATGATTTTGAAGTGATCAAAGGAATTTATGTTGAACCTATCGGTGATGTGGTTGAAGACTGGAGTGATCCCGCAGATGAAGCTGAAGCAGAAGAATGGACGGAAGAAGATGAGGCCTGGCTTGAAGCTCTTTTGACTGAAGATGCCGAAGGGGAAAACGACAAGCAGCATCCCGACCCCAATACTCTTCCAGTAAACAGCGCATTGATGGTTCCATCTGATTTTGCTGGACGACTCAACCTTATTGCATGTGATTACCCAAACAATTTTGCGAATGTGCGTGGCGAAAAAAAACCAAGTGAGGAATTCGATCTAATCGATAGTTATTATTCGTTGGTAACCATGGATGGTTTGGATGAGGTGAGTTTCAGCCCCGGATTTGCTTCGAACAACCTGAGTTTTCATGCATCGTTTTCATCCACCAACAAAAGTGAAGCGATGAGGTTTTATGATACTATAAAACTCAAACTACTTGATGCATCAATAGACTGCACCGGCCTGGTTTACGATGAGCGAATTGCTGACGACCCAGAGTCTGCCATTCCATACTCAACTTATTGGTTACCCTTTAACCTGGACGAACCGGCAGCTACTGACTTCGCTGATTTTTACATGGAACTGGAATTCTTGAAGTTCTTCCAAATTGACGATGACTTCAATATGACTGATGAGTGGACGGTGACCTTGCGCATTGGGAAACTGTGATGTTAGAGCCTGTTTAAAACGTGATGTACACCATCACTGCCAATAACACCCACGACAAAAGATTGAGCACCACACCTGCGCGCAGCATATCGGTTGCGCGCACATAACCACTGCTGTATGCAATGGCATTGGGTGGTGTGCTCATGGGAAACATAAAATCGCAACTGGCTGCGATGGTTACAGGAATGGCAAACAGCTCCGGTGATTTTCCTGCGCTGATGGCAAGCACCACGACTATCGGCACGAAGATGTTCACCATGGCAAGATTGCTCATGAGCGCGGTGAGCAGCAATCCCACTCCGCATAAAATAATTCCGAACAAAACAAGATTGGATTTGTCCAGGGTGTTCATCTGGTTGGCCACCGCATCATCCAGTCCGCTGATGTCGAATGCAGTTGCGAGTGCCATGCCCCCGCCAAACATGAGCAGAATTCCCCACGGCAATCGTTCACTGTCTTTCCATTCCAAAAGTGGTTTTGATTTAAACGATTTGGAAGGCACAAGAAAAAGAAGCAAGCCGGCAGTAATCGCAATTCCCACATCGGTGAATTCGATGGATTCATTTTTTACATAGTGTTGTATGAAGTCTGCGTGAAGCAAATTATTGAACGGTTCCTGGAAAATCCATAACATAGCTGTTGAAACAAAAACAACAAACACTCTCTTCTCTTGCGCTGTCCATTTTCCAAGCAGGCGCAATTCCTGTTGCACTATTTCATGCCCCAGTTCGAACCTGCCAAGCCGGTTTGGAAAAATGACTTTGACCAACAGCAAGTAAGAAAGAATGAGGAGGACAAATGAAAACGGCAATGCAATTTTCATCCAGTCGAAAAAAGAAACTTCGGTTGCGAACTTGTCGCTGAGCAATCCTGCCATTGCCGCATTGGGTGGTGTGCCCACGAGGGTTGCAATGCCTCCGATGTTCGCTCCGTAAGCAATGGAAAGCATGATGCATAAAGAAAAATTGCGAATGCCTGACCTCACCTCCGACCTCTCTCCAAGGGGAGAGGGGTGTGGGCTTACCAGCAATGCGACCACCGATGAAGCAATGGGGAACATCATAAGTGCCGTAGCAGTGTTGCTTATCCACATACTGAGGAGATAGGATGCAAGGAAGAATCCGAAGATGATGCGGTCGGCACTGCTGCCGGTGAAGTTCACAATGTTGAGAGAAAGCCTCCGGTGCAGGTTCCATTTTTCCATGGCGAGCGCAATGATGAATCCTCCCAGAAAAAGGAACACGAATTTGTTGCCGTATGGAGTACAAGCTTTTTCTATTGAGAGAATGCCGAGAATAGGAAAGAGGATGATGGGGAGAATGGAGGTGATGGCCATTGGCACGGCTTCACTCACCCACCACACGAGCATCCACAATACCACTCCGCTGGTTTTAGCGGCTGCCGGTTCCAGTGCAAATGGATTCCACATCCACATCAATAAAAAAAGAAGGGGGCCGGAAAGGATGGCGCAGGTGCGTTTGGACATAGCGGTCGAAAATAAAGATGCGGGATTTGAGATGCGTGACGCACATCTGATATCGCTTATCTGATATCCCACTTCATTACTCTTGCCCTCTGATGAATAACAAACGCATCCTGAAACGTGGACAGGAAATCGAAATCCTCATTCGCGATTTTGCTTTTGGAGGTGTGGGTATTGGGAAAATTGCAACTGAAGAAGGAGAGTTTGCTGTCTTCGTGGAGAACACCATTCCCGGCCAAGTAGTAAAAGCGCGGGTAACGAAATGCCAGAAACGATATGCAGAATGTGGCCTTGTAGAAATAATCACACCATCGCCCGATGAGGTAGAAACGGGTTACCAGAAAATTCCGGGTGCCCCCTACTCCACTCTTCCAATTTCGCTACAGGCCGCAATGAAAAAACGCACCACGCTGGAACTGTACAAACGCATTGGGAAAATTGAGAACATCGAAAATTTGTTTGACCAGTACATTGAGTCACCATCGGCATGGCATTACCGAAACAAGATGGAGTATTCGTTTGCAGCCATTCGCTACGATTTTGATTTAAAAATTTCTGTGGATGATTTTGCACTTGGATTTAAACACCGCGGTACGTGGTGGATGGTGGAGAATCTTGATGCCGACAGCGGATTGTTTGATCAGGAACTGGAAACAAAACTGAAAGAGATTCGCGAGTATTGTATCAGCACAAACCTTCCTCCATGGCATGCACCGCAGCGCAGTGGTTTCTTTCGGTTTCTGGTAGTAAGAAAAAGTCTTGCTTCGGATAAATTGCTCATAAACCTGGTGACATCCGATTCTCATCTCGCTCAATTTGATGTGCGCGGGTTTGGAGAAAAAATAAAATCACTTATGGGAAATCGTTTAGCCGGTCTCATACACACCATAAATCCCGATGTGGGAGATCGTGTAGATCCGCTTAGCGGAAGTTCGCAACTGATTTTGGGTGATGAAAAAATAATTGAACGAATCAACGGACTTGATTTTGAAATCTCGATGTCGAGTTTTTTTCAGACCAATCCGCAGTGTGCTCAATTGCTCTACAACAAAGTACTTGAATATGCAGATGTGCAAAGTGATGATGACGGAATGATTTTACTCGATCTTTTTTGTGGTACAGGAACCATTGCCCAACTTCTTACATCACGCAGCAAGAGAAAAGTGGTGGGAGTCGACATTGTGGAATCGGCCATTGCAGACGCGCGAAAAAATGCACAGCGAAATGGAATAGCCAACGTTGAATTCATTGCTGCAGATGTTGGAAAATTTATCAGTACGTATCCTGAGTATGCTGGAAAAATTTCCTGCGTTGTACTTGACCCTCCCCGCGGTGGCATTGCACCACGTTCGCTTCAAAAGGTCATTGCACTGAATGCGCAACGCATAGTTTATGTCTCCTGCAATCCGGCCACACAAGCCCGCGATACGGAAGTGCTTGCAGCTTCGGGATATGAATTGAAACGCATAAGTCTTATAGACCAATTCCCCCATACCGCGCACGTGGAAGCTGTGGGAGTGTGGGAGAAATGAAGTGAGTAGGAGAGCTGAGCGAAGACCTCAAGGCGGGAATTGTTGAGTTGAGAGTTATTGAGTTGAGAATTGCCCTTTGACTTTTGCCCATTGCCTTTTGACTTTCCCCATCTTTGACCCATGCCTAAAGAACGCACACTTATTCTTACCCGACAACAGATTGAACGCAAGATCACTCGCATTGCCCATGAAATTCTGGAAAGGAATCATGCCGAAAAGAACATTGTGATTGTGGGAGTGGCAGGTCGCGGCAGCGAGGTGGCAAAACGAATTACTTCCGTATTAAAAGCGAAGGATGGCCCCGCCATTCACCAATTGGAAATTGAACTCAGTAAAGAAAATCCGCTCAAGACCGAAATGAAATTTTCGGGAGACTTGTCATTGCTCAAAGGAAAATCCGTAGTGTTGGTAGATGACGTTCTGAACTCCGGCCGCACCCTTATTTATGCCACCAAGTTTTTGCTGGATGGCGAACCGAAATCACTTTCCACCGCCACACTGGTAGATCGTTTTCATCGCAGCTTTCCTGTTCGGGCTGATTATGTTGGCCTCACCCTTTCTACCAACCTCAAAGAACACATCACTGTGGAAATGGAAAAAGGAAAGGAAGCAGTTTACATTGAGTAGTTATGAAGTGGAGACAACTTGTTTTTCTATTCATGTGTTCCGGCATTTGCCACATTGCTTTATCGCAGTATGTGAGCGAAGATGAAATGCAGATGCCCGAACACCGCAATGCAATTGGAACATACATCACCACACCTGTTTCCTTTTTTATGGGAGCATCTCCATACACTGCACGGCTTGGCCTTTCATACAAGCGATACCTGAAACCGAATAAGAGACTGAGGCTGCAAGTCATTGCCGATTTTCCTGAATTCGATGCTGACAATGATTCGCCTTCCCTTGGAATAAGTAGTGTAACCGACACTACCATTTCTCACTATTTTCAAGACAAAACAGAATGGCTGGTGAATGCAAGAGTTGGACATGAATGGTCGCGCCCTGAGGAAAAAATTGCACCTGTTTATGGTGTTGACATCATCGTGGGTTTTCTCAGAAGCGGTTTAGTCCAATGGAACAATACATACATGAGGAATCCAAGCTTCCCAAACGGCACACAAATTTCAAGTTTGCTGTATTCGCAACTTTTGCAGTGCTACCGTACCGATTACCTCCTCGCAGGCGTTGCATTTTCTGCAGGTTGGCGATTCAATTTCAAAAAACACATGGAACTGAACATTCATTTCAGCCCGGAATTTTTGTACAAAGCGCCAATAGCTGAGCACAGTTGCACCTCCACCAATGCAGTGGAAGGAGCACAACCATCACTGCGGGTTCACCTGCGCGTTATAGAATTATTGTTGTTTTACCGTTTCTGAAAAATGGCAGGAAACTCGTTTGGAAAAATTTTCAGGCTCACCACTTATGGCGAATCACACGGTGCTGCCATAGGTGGTGTAATTGATGGTTGCCCCGCAGGATTAATGATTGATATTGATGCTGTACAAAATGATTTGGATCGGAGAAGGCCAGGCCAATCTTCCATCACCACACCACGAAACGAAACGGATCAAGTGGAATTTCTTTCAGGAATTTTCGAAGGCAAAACTCTCGGTTCACCCATTGGATTTATCATCCGCAACAAAGACCAAAAGAGTGAAGACTACGCTCTATTAAAAGATATTTTTCGCCCTGGCCATGCCGATGAAGTGTGGCTGAAAAAATTTGGTCACCGTGATCATCGCGGTGGGGGAAGAAGCAGTGCAAGAGAAACTGCCTCGCGGGTGGTGGGAGGTTCTATAGCAAAACAAATCCTTGCAACAACCGGAATAGAAATCACCGCATGGGTGAGCAGCGTCAAAGATGTTTTTGCGGAAAGTGAAATTTCAAAACTTGATCTCTCTCAAATCGAAGACAACATCGTTCGTTGTCCCGATCCTGTTGCCGCAAGGCAAATGATTTCACTAATAGAAAAAACGCGCGATGAAAAAGACAGCGTGGGAGGAACCATTACTTGTCTCTGTCAACACATTCCTGCAGGATTAGGCGAACCAGTGTTCGACAAACTGGTTGCGGCACTTGCGCAGGCCATGCTCAGTATCAATGCCACCAAAGGATTTGAAATGTGTTCATCAGACGGGATTGTAAACGGATTTACTTCCACTCAGCTTTTGGGCTCCGAAAACAATACGTTCAAGTCTGGAATCACAGGAGGAATTTCTACAGGGGATCACATTGTGTTTCGTGTGGCGTTCAAACCCACATCCACCATCGGCAAAAAACAGGACACAAAAAATGTGGCGGGAGAAGATGTCGTACTCGAAGCGGCAGGGCGACATGATCCCTGTGTGCTGCCTCGTGCGGTGCCTATTGTAGAAGCAATGGCTTCGCTGGTGCTGGTGGATAATTGGTTGATGGGCAGGACCAGCAGGCTTTGAAAATCAGCATGCCTTACAGGCAAATCAGCCCCATCTTCGCGCCCCAATTTTTTTAAGGCATGAAAACTTTTGCACAGAAAGATTTTTTTGAAACACGCGAGTACGAAATTGCCGAAGATGGCCTTATGGTGAAACGCAAATCCATGCGGGAAAAAGTTGAATTTCTGGTGAGGTTCGAGCGCATAGGGTTCGATGTGATATGGCGCACCGATAAACTTTCGCAACTTTCACAATTGTTTTTTCTGCCCATGGCTGCTCTTGGTTTTATCGCTGTTTTTTATGGGCTTCAGGATGGAAACAGCAAAGCCGCGCTGCTCATCCTGGGATCATTTGTTTCCGCACTCTTTATGGTTCTTTCAGCCAACCACTGGATAAACAGGACCAAGAACCGCGTTATAATAACCGGAGCGGAAGGTTCCCTGGAGTTCGACCTGATGGGAAATGTGCCGGATCGCAAACAGGTGGATGACTTTATTAAAGTGGTGCACGATGCAACGCGCCACTACCTGCGCACCAAATACTTTAAAGCCGACCCCTACCTCCATCCGGAAATGCAACGGAACAAATTCGAATGGCTCGTAACAGTAAAAGCCATAACCGAAGATGAAATGTTCGAAATGCTGAAAAAACTGCGCACAGGTGGTGATGACAAAAACATTGGGTTTATGGGGAAGATGGGGTTCTAAACAGGACTGTGTTTCGAATTCCCGGGTACGGGTTTGAGGTTTCGAGTTCTTTGAACACAGAACCTCTAAAACAATTCTTACTCACACAAAACAACTTCATCCCATTTCGATTTCCATAGTTGAACGAGATCAACTGCATCATCGTTAGTCCGGATGATGAGGGTTCCGTATTTCTGTTTGTAGTAATGGTAAGTGCCCGATGATTTCTCCTCGGTTTTCACTGGCTTGGTGAAGTAGTCGTTCGCCTGCCGGATGTCCCTGCCGAAAAGTGGTGTATCGAGTTTGCCAAGAAATCCTGAACGAATCTCGATATAGTCCTTACTTGTATAGAAGTAAATTTCATTTTCGCGATAGAATACTCCACCACCACAATTCGCGGTTCCTCCTTCTTCGCCTTCTCCAGTGAAGCAGGGCAAAGCCTTCTTCACATCCGCCATTGAGCTTTCAGTAGTTAGGCCGTTCACGTCACCTTTGATTATGGATGCTTTGATATCCTTGCATTTGACTTTTTTCTCGTCCTGTGCGGGCAGTGCACCTGCCAGGCACAATGCTGAAATTAAAACCAGTAAATTCTTTTTCATAGGTTTCATTTTTATGATGCCCAAAGTAGGGTTGAACTTGATTTTCTTTGAGCCATGAACTCCACCAACTTTCGAACAGTCGCTACTCAAATCATTATTACAACACTCCTATTGACCTTTTCACATCTCACAATAGCCCAGGATTGCAACAGTGTTTACACCGGGGAATGTATTGTTTACCTCGACAGCAGTTTCAATGAATGCAACGAAAAGGTCGCGAGCTTTTTTATCTATTCATTCAACAGAAATGGCGAAGACATCTGGCTGATTGACCATCCAGCGAAGCAAATGGCGCTGGCTTCAACACTGGTACCTGCAATTGAACAAACACCCGGCAAACCCATTCCGCTTGATGGCGTATTGTATTCTGTTTCCGGGGATCATCCCCGGAGCTATCACATCAAAGAACAATTCTGCAATGGGCATTTGTGCGGAGAAACCATTGTCGAAAAGAACAAGAAGAAACTCTACTCCATCAACTACGATAAACACTGGCAACTCAAACCATGGTCATTCTATTTCGAAACCTATATGAAAGACAAAGTGGTGAAGGCCTCGCACATGTTCATTGAAACAGAGACCACCAAATGGGTTGAAATATGCGCACAGGGTTGCCAGAAAAACACCAGCCTTTTTTATGTGGATGATTGAGGTTTCCGCATTGCGAATTACTAATTACGAGAGCATACTTCGTCATTTGTACTGCACAATTTAAATGTCAATTGACCATTGATCACTTCCACTTGCCGCCTGATAGCTCTCGGGATGTCAATTGTATATTGACTGTTATGGTTCAAACCCTAGTTTCGCCCCTCCGAAAACAAACCGCATGTACACACTTGAAGCAAAGCACATTTCCAAAACCTTTAGCGCGCATCGTGCACTCAACGATGTGAGCATCCATGTTCCCAGTCAATCTGTATTCGGTTTGCTTGGACCCAACGGTGCAGGCAAGACCACACTCATCCGTATCATCAACCAGATAACGGGACCTGATTCGGGCGAAGTTTTTTTTGAGGGAGAAAAGCTTTCTGCGAAACATGTTGAACACATAGGCTATCTGCCAGAGGAACGTGGTCTATACCGAAAAATGAAAGTAGGCGAGCAGTGCATGTATCTCGCGCAGCTAAAAGGCCTGCGCAAACCGGAAGCGAAAGCAAGGCTTATGGAATGGTTTAAAAGATTTGATATCCACACATGGTGGGACAAAAAAGTGGAAGACCTCTCGAAAGGCATGGCGCAAAAAATCCAGTTCATCACCACTGTGCTTCACAAGCCGCGGCTCCTTATCCTCGATGAACCTTTCAGTGGGTTCGATCCTATCAATGCTGAACTCATACGCAATGAAATGCTGCGCATGAAAAATGAAGGAACCACCATCATTCTATCCACCCACGACATGGGAAGCGTGGAAGCCCTGTGCGACAACATTGCCCTGATCAATCGCGCCCAGGTGATACTTGACGGCTCGGTAAAAGACATCAAGAATAGTTTCCGCACCATGACTTATGAAGTGGAGTACGAAGGAACTGCGATGGACTTGGGCATTGGCCTGGGTCCGTTTTTCGAGCTGCTCAAATCCTATCGGGACAACGATCGTCAAATTGCACAAGTTAAAATTTCAGCCAACCATTCATTGAATGATTTGTTGAAGGCGATGATGGAATATGTGCAAGTTATTTCAGCCCGCGAGTTGATACCCAACATGAACGATATTTTTATTGAAGTAGTAAATAGAGCAACTGCGAAAGAGGAGGCAGTTGGCAATGTGCTCCCGATAACTATCGGGACAGTAGCAGGCTCCCGATAGCTATCGGGACCAGATTTCAAATTCTAATGTGTATAGCAAACCAGCATCGCTCCCGATAACTTTCGGGAAGCTATCAGGACAATAAATCACCAAATAAGCAGGCATGAACAAAATCTGGCTCATCATAAAACGCGAATACTCGGTAAGGGTCAAGAAAAAATCATTTATCGTGATGACTTTTCTAGGACCTATTCTTTTTGGCCTCTTCCTCTTTGCGGCTGCGTATGTAGCTGTGCAGGATTTTGAACAATACCATGTGCTGATAGTAGACCAGCGAGGCTGGATAAGCGAACCTAACAATGGCCAACTGGAAAGCAACTGGCCTCAGTTTTTTACTGACGATGAATCATCGCAGGTTATTTATGAATTTACTGACTCTGAACTTTCCGATGAAGCCTTTCGCGAGAGTCCTTTCAATGTGCAAGTGATCATAGACTCCACCATGATTATGGGTGGCAGTTGCCCCATGCTTTTCAAACACAAGCCCAGCGAAAGCATAGAAGATGAGATAGTAGACAACCTGGAAAAATCAATTGAGCGTTACCGGGTACTCGACATGGCATTTGATTATGAAGCCTACCAACGCGCAAAAGTTCGCATCAACCTGGCCGGGCGTGATATTGATGCGGGCGAAAAATTAGACCTAAGTTCGGAACGTGCCGCATTTGGATTCGGGTTCGCTGCCCTCATTTACATCTTCATTTTTGTTTATGGTGTGCAGGTGATGCGGGGCGTCATTGAAGAAAAAACCAACCGCATTGTTGAAGTCATTGTGTCATCTGTAAAACCATTCCAACTGATGATGGGAAAAGTGATAGGAATTGGTCTTGTGGGGCTTACGCAGTTTGTGATGTGGATAGTTCTTTCTTCCATCATTTCCAGTTTTGTTATGGGTGGCGCAATGGCGGGTGGTGAACAGGGAACGGCAAATCGGGTTGAAAACCTGAAAGAGATTGCCACTGCTGCACAACCACTGCCTGGTGCAAATATGGAAATGGAAAGCAACTCATGGCTTATGGCCATGCAGCAAATCAATTGGGGTCTGATGCTCGGGATGTTCATCTTCTTTTTTATCGGTGGCTATCTGCTTTACGGTTCGCTCTTCGCAGCCATAGGTGCAGCAGTGGACAACGAAACAGATACCCAGCAATTCATGCTTCCCATCACCCTGCCGCTCGTTTTTAGTTATGTGGTGGCAGCCATGATGATGACCAACCCGGACAGCTCTATGGCCAACTTCTTCGCCATTTTTCCTCTTACCTCTCCTATTATCATGATGGTGAAAACTGCAATCGGTGTCCAACCCTGGATTGTTATCTGTTCCATAATAGCACTCATAGCCACTTTTGTTTTCATGATTTGGGTGGCAGCAAGAATTTATCGTGTGGGTATTTTGATGTACGGTAAAAAGCCCACTTACAAGGAGCTTTGGAAATGGATGAGCTACAATGGATAGTGGCTACCGACAACATCAGATGAGCCAACTATTTTCGCCCGAATTATGCGCATTGCCGTTATTGACTGCGGAACTAACACCTTCAATCTGCTGATTGCCGATCCGGTTTCTTCCGTGCCTGAAGTGTGGAAAACAGTATTCACAAACAAGATTCCTGTTAAGCTGGGCGAGGGCGGGTTTCTTTCTAAAGAAATCGTCACGTCTCGTTTTGTGCGCGGCATTGATGCACTCTACTGCCATAGCCATAATATTTCAAATTACGAATGCCAGCGCGTCCATGCCTTCGCGACCAGCGCTATCCGCGAGGCATCCAATGGAAAAGAATTCCAGCAAAAAGCAAAAGAAATTGCAGGCATTGAAATAGAAATCATTGACGGCAACCGCGAGGCCGAATTGATTTTCCGTGGCGTAAAGCAAACCATTGAACTAGATGAAAAACCAGTTCTTGTTATGGATATTGGCGGAGGAAGCACGGAGTTCATCATTGCTAATTCAGCAGGCATCCTCTGGAAAAAAAGTTTTCTGTTAGGTGTGAGCAGGCTTCACGAAAAAATACAACCTCAGGAGCGACTCACGCAAGAGGATTCAAGAAATCTGACATACGAAATGGACAATGGACTTACCGATCTCAAGGCAGCACTGGCCATTCATGCCCCAAAAAGACTAGTGGGAACCAGCGGTTCGTTCGACACACTTTTCTCACTCTTTTTGTTTGGCCGGAAAAAAGAATCGGCATCGACATCCTCATTATTGAACGAAATTCCACTTACCGCCTTGCCATCAATCCATGCATGGCTGGCAGGAAGTTCACTGGATGAAAGACTTAAACATCCGGCCATACCAGCCATACGCGCCCAGTACATGCCGCTTGCCAGTTTCTTTATTAAGTATGTGCTGGATTTGCAGCCGCTGGAAAAAGTCTATCATAGTGCCTATAGCCTCAAGGAAGGAGCAATGGCTGAAATTATTTCAGCAATGGATTTAACCACGGTGCACTCGGCTACTGATCTTTTGTCTGGAGACGAGGATATGAGCGGGAAACCAATTTAAAATAATGTTGGGCTAGCTGGCTCTGATTATGTCTTATTTCTGTGGAATTGCACTTTCGTCCATATAGAAAATTTCCCATTGGTGGCCATCGAGGTCTGCAAAACTGTGCTGGTACATCCAGCCATGGTCTTGCGGATCCATGTAGGTGGAACCACCGGCAGCAACTGCCTTGCTCACCAAGTCCTCCACCTTATTGCGGCTTTCAGCATCAATAGCTATGAGCACTCCGGTGGTCTGCGATGCATCGCTGATTGGTTTTTTGGTGAACTCCTGAAACTTGGTGTGAGTGAGCAACATCGCAAAAATGTTCTCACTAATAATCATGCACGTACCAGTCTCATCGGTGAACTGTGGGTTGAACGTAAAACCAAGCTGGGTGAAAAACGCAATAGATTTATTGAGGTCTTTTACCGGAAGATTGACGAAAATTTTTGTTGCCATAGTGTTTGATTTTTCGGATTAAAGTTCGTGTTGCACTATTGAATTCATTTTTCAGAAAGCTCTTTTACCAATTGAAGCGCTTTGGGGAAAATGTCGGTAAACATCTTTTCAAACTCCTCGGTGACTTCCATATCCACTCCGAGATTTGTTTTTCCGTTCTCTTCAGTCAATGTATAGTTTTCCGTTGAGCCTGCCCATGCTTTTACAGCATCACTGTCCAGATCTTCCACACCATTTTTCACTTCGCCCATGTGTTTGAACGACATGAACTCGTTGGGTCGTTTGGCTGCAATGGTGCTCACCATGCCTGATCCATTGCCATCGAGGAAAAGCACTTTGCTGCCTTCCTTCCAGTCGGTAACTGCATGAGAGCCTTCGCTGAAAGCGCGTGTCCATTCGTTGTAAGTTTTGTCGCCCCACAATACGTCCCAAACGGTTTCGCGTGGTGCGTTGATGTTGATTGAAAAATTGATTCGTTTCATGTTGCTGCTTTTTATTTTTAGATTTTGCTTTCTCTGAATTTTCCTTCACCCTGAACTTTACAATTTTCGAAATCAGGTTCAATGGCATCGGTTGGTCAAGGGGAAACTGCACTGAACCTTTTCCCTGTTTGTAAACTGAAAGTTCTTTTTCAAACTCTTTGTGTCCTGTTGGTCTGGCATAAAATCCAACGTGGTTTTTGAATGCAGCGAAATGAACGAGGTGACCGTGCTGGTCGAAAGTTGGAATGGCATAACTGATGGTTTCTTCAGCTTTGGGTGCTGCTTTTCGGATTGTCGTTCTCACCTGTTCCAGAATTTTCCGCGCCTCTTTTGGAAAACCAGCGAT
>JAWXCI010000065.1:0-12434 GCA_034408895.1 Flavobacteriales bacterium | reverse complement strand
TAACTCGTCAATATGCGCAATAGCGGAGCCCACCATTTTTGTTAAGTGCTTGAAATACAATAGTAGATAATGAGAATACACAAAATGCGCAATGCGCAATACTTAAGTCGAATATACGGAATGAGCAACTGGGTTTCATAGGCTGTCGAGTGGGCTTTTTACTTTCTTAGTGTCTCTGTTTGTCACTTGCGCATAGATGAGGGTGGTGGTTATGTTGGCATGGCCCAAAAGCTTTTGGATATGGCCTATGTCAGTGCCTGCTTCCATAAGGTGTGTTGCATACGAGTGACGCAGACCGTGGATGCCTACTTTCTTATTTATGCTCGCACGTTTCATGGCCTGTTCAAACACGGCCTGTGCGCTGCGTGTGCTATACTGCCCCCCATACTGCCCTTCGAACAGATATTCCTTTGGGCGGTACTCCTTAAAATATTGGCGAAGCTGTTCGAGTAGGCTTTCGGGCAGGTTGGCGTAGCGGTCTTTTTTGCCTTTGGCTTTTTCAATAAGCACTTGCATGTTTCCGCTATCGATGTGCTTCACTTTTAGGGCAACTATCTCTGACACTCGCAGACCCATTCCATAGCACAATTTGAGCATGGTGTTGTGCTTGATGTTTTCTGTGCATTCAAACAGTTTTTTCACATCTCTGGTACTGATGTGCTTGGGCAGGGTGCTGTGCTTTTTGGGGCGAGGGATTTCGGCAAAGAATTTCTCTTGTTGAAGCACCTGTTCGAAGTAGAACTTGATGGCGTTGAGCCGACTGTGCAGGTGCGCTTCACTCAATTTCAGCTCTGTGGTGCAGTAGAGCATGTAGCTTCGCAGAAGTTCGGGGGTCATGGTGTCCACATGCACATCGCCTAGGAGTAGCAGTAGTTGCGCAAATTCGTTGCGGTAGGTGTTCTCGGTATTGTGGCTATAGCCTTTGAGCCGGAGAGTGTCTATGAACCTTTGCAGCGCAGGCCGGTTCGCATCGCTCACTTTCATCAATGCTTCTTTGCCACATTCGCGGGGTATAAGTTTGAAAAGTTGGCGATAGTGGTCATTGTCGCGCACGTACCATGCTTTTTGGCTACGGGACCAACGAACACCTGTGAGTTGGCGCACACGCCCTACGAGCTGGGCATCGTAAGAGAAACGGATGAAAATGACGGCTTCGTTGTGCAATGTACCAAGCTCGAAAGTAGCCTTGGGCGGTGACGCTGCGGACTTGGACGATAGTGAGGTGGGGTATCTTTTGGGCTGAGGCAAATGAACTGCAAATTGCGTTGGCTTTTGCGATGGCATTGCAGCTCTTATGCTTTTGCGAATAGCAACGGCTTGTCCGAAAATTGTTTGTGTGTTCATTTTTTTGAACATTTGGTTAATGTTAGAACGGTCCTATAGAATTTGAGCCTAACAGACCATTGCTAAACGAAGCCCTCACGCCCCAAAACTTCGTGAGGGGCAACATTAGTCTTCATGAACCGGCAAATGTAGGCATTTTCCTCATACAACCACAGAATTACCAAAAAATAATTTCGCTCAGAAAATCAATTAATCCCCACCTCATCCCCATTCTTCATCACCCCATTGCTGCCGCCCATTTCCCTAAGCAACTCCTTGGCAAACTTCAACTGGGCTTTCAGGTCGTTGGATTCCAGGCGCTCTTTCTCCAGCATTTTTTCAAGTGCATTTTCGCCTTTGTCTTTGGTGCCTATGCCCAGCGCCCTGGCCATTTCAGGGGCAGCCATGTGGAAGAACTCAGTCCCGAACAGAGTGGTACACCACACCAACTGGTGCACTGCTGCTGTCTCCTGGTAAAACCATTTATTCACAGTGTTCAACGGGATGTGCACGTTGTTGGCTTCGCTCAGGCGTTGTGCAAATTCCCTGCGGCCCCGGACGTGGCGTTTGCAGAAGGTGTAAAGCGCAAAGCCGAAGATAAGTTTTGGACTAGGGGTGGATGAAGAAGTTTTTCTCTTGCTCATCGTGTATTGGTTAGTAAACCCTGATACGAAAAAAACCTTTCCCGGTTTCATTTTTACGATGCCCGTGTTAGTTTCCACAAACCTTTTGAAAACCGGCAGAACACCGCGGTAAATTTTCCTTGAGGAGGTATGCTCTTAAATTCCATCCGGTTCTTTTTTTATGTAACGTGGGTACACAACTATGTATCGCGGATACACAACTATGTATCCTGGATACATTTCTATGCGCACTGGATACATTTCTATGCGCACCGGATACATTTCCACACCACGTGCCTCGTCTTTATGGTAATCCCGTTCTACACTTTTTCCACCGCGTGGAATTTTTCAGGATTGTAGTGGAATTTTTGGTTCAGTGAAAAAACTCTGAAACCCATGCTGTGCCTGTGCCGGGGCATATTTTCCGGCAAATGGAAAAAAGAAATATGATTTTTTTCCTAAAACAAAAAACGGTTGGCCTCCATAAAAATCCCCCAACTGCCACAAAGCGACCACGATGCTGCAGCGCGATGGAAGTGGGTAGGGCATCTAAGTTTCATTTAATACTTTTCAATAATGAGTAAACAACGTGAAGTAATTCCAACATTTCAATTTACGTACGCCATGCTTGTGCTGCTGGGGTACCAGAAAACAAGTTTCCTGAAAAGGGACATTGCGGATCTGTTAATCTACAACATCGTGATAGCCACGGTGAACGCCTTCGAGGCTATGGTTGATGCATTTCGCGACCTGCCTACGGACGATCAATGGGTGTCGGACCAAATGCTGGCCACTATGGTGAAGGATGTAGAAGCCGATAAGCTTCGCGACTTCATCCGCGAAATAATGGTGCGTGCCGAAAACAAGTGGGGGCTCGATAGTCCACAGTACAAAAAGTTCGGGACGGAAGCCTTGGCCGCTATGGAGGACGATGCGCTGCTGGTGTGCGGATGGATGGTGTGGGATGTGGCAACGAATTTCCTTATTCCGCTTATGACCGAAGGTCTTAATGCCGGGATGCTGGACGACCTGCGCGACCAGGTGCAGGCTTTCCAGAATGCATTGCTGGCCAAGAACGATGCTGTGGGTGCGCGCGACCTTGCCACGCACAACCGTGCACTGGAGGCCAACAAACTCTACGCCCGCATGAGGTTCCTGTGCAATTACGGAAAGCAGCGCTACTGGAACAACAACGAGGCGAAGTACAACGATTACCTCATGCCGGAAGAAGGTGGTGCAGTGCCGGTGGAGGAATTGGTGCCTGAACCGGAACCCGTGCCAGTGTAACGAATTGGCAATGGACAATGAAAAAAGGCATCCGCTGGTGGATGCCTTTTTGTTTAATAACTATTTCCAATGATACCGATAGATGAGTGAAGGAAGAGGCAAATAGCAACGCGCAGTTCTCATTCACCATCTTCGCATCCAAAATCATTTACTCGATAATCTTTACCTGATGAAAACAAAAAGCCTCTTTTGCCTTTGCCTGTTCAGCTTTGCGCTCATGGCTGTGCTGCCTGCTCAATTTACTATTACTGGAAGCATAATGAGCGGTGGCATCGAGCGCACCTACCGGCTTTACGTCCCTGAAATTTATGATGCCCAGGAGCCAGTTCCGCTTGTGATCAACCTACACGGTTATGGTTCCGACTCGCAGGAGCAGGAGTTGTATGGCGATTTCCGGCCTATTGCAGATACCGCTAATTTTCTGGTGGTACATCCCGATGGAACGCTGGATGCGCAAAACCTACAATACTGGAACAGCTTCGGTCTTGCGGCTGTGGACGATGTGGCTTTTCTCTCTGAACTTATTGACACTTTAAGCGCAGCATATAGCATCGACCCCGATTGTGTGTATAGCACCGGCATGAGCAATGGCGGATTTATGAGCTACGAACTGGCCTGCCAACTCAGCAACCGCATTGCCGCCATTGCTTCAGTAACCGGAAGCATGACTCTTTTCGGGATGGTATCCTGCAATGCATTGCACCCCACACCTGTGATGCAAATACACGGCACCGAAGATGCCACCGTGCCTTACGAGGGTTCTTTTGGCGTATCCTCCATTGATAATCTGGTGACGTATTGGGTTGAATTCAATAATTGTTCGCTGACTCCCACATTCACTGCCATACCGGACATTGCCACCAATGACGGTTGCACTGCGGAACACTATGTATATAATGGAGGAAATGGTGGCAGCACTGTTGAGTTATATAAAATACTGGAGGGCGACCATAGCTGGCCGGGAGCCATTTTCAACATCAACACCACCAACATGGACTTCGATGCAAGCACAGAGATTTGGCGTTTTTTCAGCCAATACAAACTGGATGAATTAAGTACAGTGGAAGCCTTACCTTCATTATCCAGGTCTATAGTATATCCCAATCCGGCACATCAGCATTTCACCCTCTTATTTCAGGATGAAGGGGACAAGATGATAACCGTTGCGAATGCCCTGGGAGAAACAATAATGCAGTTGGCCTGCAATGATGCCAGTGTAGATATACAATTGGAGTCTTGCGGTCTCTATATCATTAGCGTATCCAATGGCAAAGAACGGTGGATGAAGAAAGTGGTTATGGAATAGCACACACCGGGAAAGGGCAGTAAGCCCGGGTATATTTTTAAGGGATTACCAAAATAGGTCGCGGACATAGACCCATCCGTTTGGGAAAGTGATGATATACTAATTTACACTTAAATTTGGATTGGTGTAGAATACTACTTATTTTTGTGCCTTAAATCACAAAACAATGATACCGGAAATCAAAGCCTTTTCAAGTGTGTTGGACTTGATGAACAAGTTTCCAGATGAGCAAACCTGCATTAACGAGCTTGAAGCTATCCGTTGGGGTGGCCATGTAGTTTCACCGTTTGAACCAACTTCAAAAGTTTACAAGTGTGCAGGAAACAAGTACCGCTGCAAGGTCACAAAGAAATACTTCAATGTGCGCACGGGGACAATCTTTGAGGACACAAAGGTTCCGCTTAGAAAATGGTTCATCGCTATCGACCTTATCGCAAGTCACGAGAAAGGGATAAGTAGTCACCAATTTGCCCGCGATTTCGATGTAACTCAAAAGACAGGTTGGTTTATCCTACACCGCATACGCTATGCTTTCAATCACGAAAACTTTCAACGTGAAATGGAGAACACGGGAAAAGTAGATGAAACTTATGTTGGTGGCAAACGAGGGAATAAGTACAACGTTGTGCGAAAGAAATTGCGTGAAGAATTGGGTGGTGCTGGCATGGGTGAAAAGCAACCTGTTTTCGGGTTTGCTTGAAAGAGTCGGAAATGTAAAAGCGATAAAAGTTACTGATACAATGGCGGTGAACGTTGTGCCTCATATTTTGCAGAATGTTGAGAAAGGAAGCAGGCTAATGACAGATGAAGCAAGCGCATACACGGGGGTTGGAAAAGTCTACAATCACAGTGTAGTCAATCACGGCAAGAGAGAGTATGTTCGTGGTGACATTCACACAAATTCAATAGGAGGGTTTTGGAGTTTGTTCAAACACGGTGTGATTGGCATTTACCATCATGTAAGTAAAGAACACTTTCAAAAGTATCTAGATGAGTTCACATTCCATTACAACACATGCGAAAAAACTGAATCCGAAAGGTTCAATCACTACTTGACAAATATGTGCAACTGTCTAAAATATCAACAATTGATAAACCATGAGCAGAAAAATAGCGCATGAGGGTGAATTGGAACTCATTCCGGGAGTGCCTAAAATCCCTTGTTATATTCTTGAAGATGGCACCAGAGTTCTATCTGGAAGGGGTATGCAAGAAGCGTTAAATTTAGTGGATGAAGCCGTGCCCCCTAGTGGTCAAAAACCGGGGACCAGATTAACACGATACTTAGAGCAAAAAACTCTGAAACCCTATATCTATAAGGGAAAAAACCTGGACCACTTTGCCCCCATAGAATGCCATAAAGGAGCAACAAAAATAAATGGATATGAAGCAACAGTGCTGGTAGATGTATGTGATGGGTTTTTAGAGGCCCGTAAACATATTGCGCTTTCTCCAAGACAAAAGATAATCGCTACTCAATGTGAGATTCTTGTTCGTGCATTCGCTAAAGTGGGCATTATTGCTCTGGTTGATGAGGCAACGGGTTACCAAGACCAACGCCCGAAGGAGGCGTTGCAACAGATATTGAAGATGTATGTTGCCGAAGATATTCTTGAGTGGCAACTGACTTTTACTGTTCCGTTTTACAAAGAGGTATATCGCTTATGGAATAGACCGTGGACGGAGAACAGCATTAAGAAAAAACCCCAGTTCATTGGGAAAGTAACCAACCGTTTTATCTACGAAAAAATGCCCCCGGGAGTAATGGTTAGAATAAGAGAAAAAACTTCCAAAACTAAGGGGGGCCACTGGAAATACAAATTCCACCAATCACTTACACCAGAGATAGGCCGCGAACATTTGAAGCGGCAAATAATTGAGGTTAGAACGCTCATGAGTATTTCTGACACAAAGGCTGAATTCAAAAAACTGTTTGAGAAAAAGTATGGGCAACTGGAAATTCCGTTTACAGATTTGGATTTAACGATTGAAACAGAAACCGCTGAAAGCAAAAATGGTTTTGATAACGTGCTGAAAGGATTGCTTAAAGTTCCACCGGAGAAAAAAGAATGAAAGAAATGAAGGAAAGTTCAGTTTGTTTAAACAAGAACAGGGTTTACAACGAAAACTGTTTGGATACAATGGCAAGAATGCCAAATGGTCTGATTGACCTTACCGTTACATCTCCCCCTTATGATGAACTGAGGACGTATAACAATAAAAGCATCGTAACTAAAAACGAGTTCAACGGCTACTCATTCCAGTTTCAGGAGATAGCAAAAGAACTTTACAGAGTGACGAAGACTGGGGGGGTTGTAGTTTGGATTGTTGGTGATGCCACTGTAAAGGGGAATGAAACGGGCACCTCGTTTAGGCAAGCGTTATACTTTAAAAAGATTGGGTTTGACCTTTTCGATACAATGATTTATGCCAAACCACCTAGAGGGGCTTGTGGCAACAACAATACCTACTGGCAGTCTTTCGAGTACATGTTTGTTTTCAGCAAGGGGAAACCAAAAACAATAAACCTTCTTAAGGACAGAGAAAACAAAGAGGCCAGAAACGGTGACAAAGGAACAAAAAGACTTCAAAACGGAGAGCTACTTAAACTAAACCGAGGCGGCTATGGGGAATTCGGAAGGAGAACTAATGTTTGGGAGTACAACATTGGTAAAGGTCATTCAACAGTGGATGAAATTGCTCATGAACACCCGGCCATATTTCCGGAAAAGTTGGCGCGTGACCACATATACACTTGGAGTAATGAAGGCGACCTTGTTTACGACCCAATGATGGGAAGCGGCACGGTTGCAAAAGTCTGTGTCCTTGAAAAGAGATATTACATTGGCAGCGAAATAAACAAGGCTTATTGTAAGTTAGCAGAAGATAGACTTGCTATTAAACTATGGAGGAACAGCGCTTTAAAATCTGCACCCAATGCGGAGAGGAAAAGAATGAAGAAGCTTTTGCCCCTAATCAGTATGGCAAAGACAACAGAGTATTACGCAGACCCGTTTGTAGGGAGTGCTATGCAAAGAAAATAAAGCCGCATCCCGGACAAAAAAAGAACATTTGAAAGAGCTTATCCAAGACCCACTCTGGGAGAACCTTTTGTATGTCCAGTTTGTAACAGAAACTTCCGAAGACTTCATAGTAATGATGTAGTGTTAGACCATAGTCATATTGACGGCACAATTAGAGGATGGCTTTGTAGTAGTTGCAATACAAGTTTGGGAAAGTTTAAAGACGATGTCCAAATATTGCAAAGGGCAATTGATTGGATTCTACGTAACAGGAAAAACAACGGTGATGATTCAGATGAGCCATCTAACGATGAGTCAAACGCATAGTGTAAATTAGTATATCACCACATTTGGGAAGGGGAGGGATGGGACTACCAGGAGAAAAGAACGATTAGCAGCTTTTCGCGACTTAACCTGATAACCCTGTTATTTTTATGACTATTCAACTCTGCGTTGAAAAAAACCTCACTTCACCACCACCTTTATTGCCAGTCCGCCAAATAAATTGAGGGGAGGAGCAGGGTTGTAGTATTTGCCTCCCACACCATTCAATTGATAGAAAGAAGTGTACTGCGTATCCAACAAATTATTGGCACCGCCAAAAACAGTGAGTGCAAGATTTTCTTTCCATAAAGATGCAGAATAGTTGATCCGTGCGTTCAGCAGATGATAAGCATTGCCCCAAACGGTGTTGTTATTGTCGAGCGGCATCTTGTCCATCCAGAAGTGCATCACATCAGCACGAAAGTTTTTCATCACTGTGCAGGACAATCCAGCGTTGAGAGTGGATTGCGCAACGCCCGGAAGTAGTTTTCCGCTGAAGTCGTTGCCATCATTTACGTAATCGGAAAAAATATAATCGTTCACAGTTGCTGCGCACCACAGTCGCACACCATTGCCGTTGTCATCAAACGAAAAGGATTTGCCGAGTGATAATTCAACACCTCGCTGCGTGGTGCTGCCCGCGTTCTCGTAAACGGTAGCTATTTCAATAGATGGTACAAAAAGAATTGTATCAACAGTCTGCACAATGGCATCACTCAGCTCAAACTCGTAAGCCGAAAGTTCAAACTGAATTCCCGAATGTTTCTCAAGGCCTTTGATGCCGGCTTCGTGGCTCGCTCCTTTTTCTTCGCGAAGGTCGCTGCTGTACTGGTAGGTCTGCGCATCAATCAACTCAAAGATGGTTGGATAACTGTTACCGTAACTGGCAGATGTAAAGAGAAAAATATCTTTTACCACCTGAAACGAAAGTGCAACGCGGGGCAGTAGTGCGCTCTTCATCACCGCAGTGCTGTCGCTGCCCAGCGCTTCCAGATAGTAGCCGCCCAGTTGTTGCGACATGGTGTTGATGCTGCTGCCAATGTTGAGAAATGCCAGGTTGTCCCAGTCAAGATTGGCGCTTGCAAATCCCATAAGCGTGTTGTACTCTACATCGAAAAAATACCGGAAGTCGCCCGGTTGGCCCATGTTGTTGGCAGCCTCGCTGATGGTGTAATGCTCGAACTGGTATTCGCCACCAAGGTTCAGTGCAACATGCAGTTTCTCACTCAATTTTTTATGGGATGAAAAATCAATGCGACCACCTGCACCATCTGCTCCTTCATCTTTGAACCCGTTGCTGAAAGCCGATGTGCCGAACGGATTTTCCTTATCGGTGCTGAGGTAGTAAACCGAAGTTTTCAGTTCGTGGACATCATTCATTTTCCAGTGGTGCGCCACTGCGGCCATCAATCGTTCGCGCCACACACTTGCATTTCCATCTTTCGAATACTGAACTGCCTGCCTTGGATCTTCCCTCACCTGCTCAAGAGTTAATGCTCCGGGCAAACCCCAGTTGCCATTGAAATAAGTTCCATAACCGAACAGCGAATGTTTATTGTTGATGTTGTGATCAGCCATGAGGCTCAACTGGTTTTTGCGGTTGAATTCCTGTTCGCGATAACCAAAATTCTCCTGCCATGAATGGGAAATGCGCAAACCCGATTTTTCAAACCCGATATTGGCGAAAGAATTAGAACGAAGCAGATCGAACTCGCCATACTGAAGCCCTGAACCGAGTTGAATCGTTTTGCGCAATGGTTTTTTGGCTTTGAAAAGAAGCACACCTCCGTTGCCACTGCCCCACACACTTCCGGCAGGGCCTTTTATTATTTCTATGCTGCTGATATCTGCTGCATCTATCAGTTCAAGCGGTGTTTGTCCATCAGGACTTGTAAGCGGAATTCCTTCCAGGTACATCTTCACATTGCGCACAGCAAATGGCGAACGCAATGCACTACCGCGAATGCTCAGGCGGTGGCTGCCGCCATAACCGCGTGAGTCCATCACCACACCCGGTACAGTGTTCAGTGCGTTTTGCAATGATGTTTGATCGGTGGCATCCAGTTTTCTGCGGTCAATGTACCCGATGCTTGCAGGCACTTTCGATTGCCTCTCGTTATCCATAAAAGCCACCACAGCCACTTCATTCAGTTGCGATAAGCCCGGCATTGCATAGAGAGTAAGTTCATTGGAGTGATTAGTTTCCAGGTTCACAAGCATTTCATAGCCTTGCCGCTCCAGCCGCAATGCGGTGATTCCTGTGGCATCATCAAACGCAAATCTTCCATCAACAGAAACAATCGCATAGCGAGCGGTATCTGCTGCATCATAAAGTATCCCGAACGAAACCGGTTGGCCTGACTCAGCATCGAGCACCACACCGCGAAGTGGCACGCTGGTTTGTGATGTCACCATCATCCCCTTGGACACTTCCGCGCCTTCGGTAACAAGCGGGCAATAACCGATAATCACAAATAGCAACAATTGTTTCGCCCGGTAGTTCATCATGTTCATTTGATTTGCGGCATCAAAGAAAACAGAGTTGCCTGCACAACAAGAAGCAAATATCAAAATCAGCCAGGAGCAAAAACTTATACTGAACACTGCCGATGTGGTGCTGCATGTTTCCGGTGCCATGTTTATTCCCGCGCACTGTGCTCTTATCATTTCCGATCTTCATGCTGGAAAAGCAACCCATTTCAGCAAGGCGGGCATACCCATTTCGCACCTGGTGGAAAAAAACAATTATTGGAAACTTTCCGGTGTGATGGATTTGTATTCACCCCGGGAAATAATTTTTCTGGGCGATCTTTTCCACAGCGCTTTGAATGATGAATGGAAATCGTTCATTGATTTCCTGGATAACTATCCGCAGGTGCAACGAACTCTCATTCTTGGCAATCACGACATACTGAAGCGCGAAATTTATTCCAACGCTTTATTCCAGATGATGAAGTGCAAGAACCTGGGTGATCTGTTGCTCACACATGAACCAGTGGAAGATATCAGCAAGGAATTCATCAACGTTTGCGGCCACATACATCCGGCCTACCGGCTTTCATCGCGAGTAATGCGCAGCGTAGTGATGCCCTGTTTTTATGTGATGAAACATAGGGTGGTGATGCCAGCATTCGGATCGTTCACCGGTTCCCATATCATACATCCGGCAGCGGGCGATCAGGTTTATGCCATTGCCAACAACAGGCTGGTTGCAATCTCATGCTAACCGTTGCTGTATTTCTTTCGATCATTGATCAATTCTGTTTTTCTTTGGCGAAAATTTCAATCCATGAAAACCCTTTTTACACTTGCTTTCATCTCACTCACCATTTTGTCAAAAGCACAGGACGACACTAAAAAAGTTTTGTTCCTAGGCGACAGCTATACCAACCATAACGATTTGCCACTTACCATCCAATTGATTGCTGCCTCATTGGGCGATTCGCTGTATTGGGGAATGAATGCGCCCAACACCATGACGCTGGATGATCATACCACCAACGCGCAAACGCTGGGCTGGATTCCCATGGAGGACTGGGATCACATTGTGCTGCAGGAGCAACACCAATTGCCGGCATTGAGCACTGAAATTTTTGAAACTGAGGTAGCAGAATCGGCTTCAGATCTATGCAGCTATGCCCGCGAAAATTATGAGTGCATAAAACCCATTTTCTTCATGACATGGGCAGGAAAAGAAGGCGATGTGGAAAACTGTGATGAGTATCCGTGGGTTTGCAGTTTTGATGGTCAGCAGGATTCTCTCACCTCGCGATACCTGCAATTGGCACAACTCAATGATGCATGGGCAGCACCTGTGGGCGAAGTATGGCGAAGTATTGTTGACTACACCGATGGTGAAATGCCGCTTTATGACGTGGACAACCATCATCCTAAGGTTGCAGGAACTTACCTTGCTGCTGCCACCTTGTACACCGTCATTTTCGGTCAATCAGCAGCAGGCGGCTATGTGCCGGATGGCGTTACTCCTGACGATGCTGAAATCATACAGCAGTTTGTCCAGGAAACAGTATCAGGCAACGAGGAACAATGGAACATCAATCCACTAGTGTGGGCCGATCTTGTTTTCGACACATCAGGGTTCTTTACAACCATTAACCTGGAAGCAGCATTCACCGTGGATTCGGTGCTGGTGGATAATGGACAGGACACCACCACTTGGGAAGTGGGGGATGTGGGGGCTACTATTTTTCCCGGCTCGGGTACATACTATTTCGTATTGGATGTTTATAGTCCGTGTGGAAATATTACATTGCTGGATAGCGTGGTGATTGATGGCACCGCATCCATTTTCGAAAACAACCAACACGCATTTACTCTTTATCCCAATCCTGTATTGGATGATCTTTTCGTGGCAGGAATAACGGATACCGAAATTCAGATCATCATTGTTGATGACATGGGAAGAACAATCCGCAACGAAGAAAGGAAGACCACTGCGGAAGCGCAACACATTGATGTGGGTGAACTTGCACGGGGTAATTATTACCTCGTGGTAGTGATGAATAAAAAACAGTTCATACAGAAATT
>JAWXCI010000064.1:0-10999 GCA_034408895.1 Flavobacteriales bacterium | reverse complement strand
TTTTTCTACAGTCATATTTATTGATGAATCAACCACAGAACAACGCAACATAAAAATCACTTCTGCTGAATACTTCTGGGATGCTGATCCGGGTGCAGGAAGTGGAAATGCATTGCTGGCGTTCGATGGCAATTTTGATGAGGCAATAGAAACTATTTTCACAAACACATCTTCGCTTCCTTCAGAAGGAAATCACATTTTGAACATTCGCATGCGTGATGCGGAGAATCTATGGTCATCACTTTTTTCAACGGTAATTTTTATTGATGAAGCCACTACTGAGCAAAGACAAATCAAAATCACTGCGGGTGAAATGTTTTGGGACAATGATCCAGGGCAAGGCAACGGAATTGGATTGCTTGCTTTCGATGCTGAGTTTAATGAAGCAATAGAACAAGCATTAAAATGCACGACAGCACTCCCTTCTGCCGGCCTTCATAAACTGTGCATGAGAATGCGCGATGCAGAATATCAATGGTCGCCACTGTTTTGTACGATGATCGTAATTGATGAGTCAGTGACTGCACAACGCGAAATCACAATCACTGCCGGTGAGTATTTCTGGGATGCTGATCCGGGTGAAGGAAGTGCAACTGCCATGATTGTTTTCGATGGCAATTTTAATGAAGCAATTGAATCCATCACTGCTTCGCAAGCTATCTCCATGGCCACAGGGCCGCATGTGTTGAACATACGCATGCGTGATGCGGGGGGTGTGTGGAGCAATGAATTTCGTGTGATCATTGTGGTTGAAGAACAAACCGAAGAACAAAGAAATATCTATTTGGCTTCTGCCGAATATTGGTTCGATACTGATCCCGGTGCCGGCAGTGCAACTCCCATCGTTTGTATGGATGGAAATTTCAACGAAGCAATCGAAGGAATAATTGGCGGAGCCATTCCATCGCCTGTCACCAGCGGAATGCATTCGTTGTGGTTTCGCGCAAAAGATCCGCAAGGAGGCTGGGGTCCCAAATTCGGAATAGTGGTGGACATGGACATCAACGTTACCACATTCGGTACTGCTATCTCCGGCACAACGAATATCTGTTCGGGGATAGAACAAATCGGCCAAAATTATTATGCGCTTGCTGCTACTGGCAGCACCTACGCATGGAGCATAGCAGGGGGAATAATTACAAGCGGACAAGGAACTCCGCACATCGTAGTGAACTGGAACAGTGGTGCCACACAAATTGTGACATTGCAACAATGCCTGAACGATGTTTGTCAGGAAGCAACGATGGATGTGGATTTACTACAACCAGTAGCCACCACCGTGAATGTTTCCGTCTGCAATGGCGAAAGTTATTTCGCTGCCAATGCATTCAGAACGGAAGCCGGAACATACGTGGACGAAATGCAAACCACACACGGTTGCGACAGCACAGTGACAACCATTCTCACCGTACTTCCTCATTCAACACATACTGTTTACCAAAGCATTTGTGCGGGTGAAAGTTTGCTGGTGGGTGGTGCGTTACAAACAACGTCAGGTATCTACCTCGACATACTCAACGCAGCCAATGGTTGCGATTCGCTGCGCTATACTGTGCTGACAGTTCATCCAACTTACAACCATAATGTGGTGGTAGAAATTTGTCCGGGCAATTCGTATTTCGTTGGTGGAGCCAACCAAACCACCAGTGGTTTTTATTCCGATTTATTCCAAAGTATCTACGGTTGCGACTCCTTAGTGGTGACGCACCTAATAGTGAACAGCACCATTCATACCTATGAATATGTAGATATCTGTGGAGGCGATTCGTACTTTGCTGGTGGTGCAAATCAAACCGTGAGTGGTACTTATGTGGAAACGTTTCCGGGAGTGTGTACAGAAATTCGTACTACCTATTTGACCGTGAATCCCTCGTACAATATCAACAACATTGTGGAAATTTTTACCGGACAGAATTACTATGCCGGTGGTGCATGGCAAACAGAATCTGGCGTTTATGTGGACGCATACCAAACCACGTTGGGTTGCGACAGCATTATCACGACAAACCTTACAGTAACTGTTGTGGTTAATCACACTCAATACATTGACATCTGCGAAGGAGAAAATTTTTATGCCGGTGGTGCGCTACAAACTGCAAGCGGAATTTTTGTGGATGTAATTACCGGTGCGTGTACCGAAACACTGACCACATACCTAAACGTACATCCATACTACAATGATGTGGATAATGTGGTGATCTGTCTTGGCCAGAGTTATTATACCGGTGGTGCCGAGCAGACCACAAGTGGAGTGTATTACGATTCGTATCAAACACCATTTGGCTGCGATAGTTTGATCACCACAAACCTTACTGTAGTGAATTCCATTGACAGCGAACAAACCATTGAACTGTGCGAAGGCGATAGTGTGTTTCTTAGTGGTGAATGGCAGACCACGAGTGGTGTGTATGTTGATGTAACCAACGCTGCACAATGTGTGGAAGTGCTCACTACAACATTGATTGTATTTCCTGAAATGGAAGTCAGCAACAACGTAACAATCTGTACCGGACAATCCTATTATGCCGGTGGCGCATTGCAAACCATTTCAGGAATTTATGTAGATGTATTTCAATCACAATTCGGTTGCGACAGCACAGTGACCACCACACTTGATGTGATTTCAAATCTTGATGCTCCAACAGTGATCGACCTTGGTGATGGCTTTGTAACCTCATCGGAAATTGCTGATGAATACCTCTGGACAATTGATGGTTTGGGTTGCGACATTTTGATGATTCAAACCGCCCTCTCAAGCGTTGATGTGAAATTGTATTGTGAGAGTGACGCGTATTTGGTTTCGTTGCAAACTCTAGTGGGTGGTTGTCAGTCGCCACTGTCGGATGAGGTTACCATCATATTGGCAGATTGCACACAAACGAATGATGATTGCAGTGGCGCTTTCACACTTGCGGTAGATGGCCCAAACGTTATTGACTCCAACCAATGCGCCACCAATTTTGGTGAAGATGAAGGAAGTTGCAGCAACGACATTGGGCGTTCGGTGTGGTACAAATTCACAGCAGATGATGGTGGGTCGTATGACATTCATCTTGATAACGTGGTTCCCATTTCTACAGAGTTCAATCCGAAACTGGAAGTGTTTTATGGCGCCTGCAATAATCTTTCGCAACTTGCTTGTGTGAATGTGAATGGAAACAATGCCAGTGAAATGGTATCGCTTGATGACCTCAATGCGGGTTCATATTTTATTCGTGTAAGTGGCTTCCTCATCCAGTCGGGGTCGTATGCTATTTCTGTAGAAGAAACTGGAAGTTGTCCGGGAGACTTTGATGGCAATGGTTTTATCAATGTTGGTGATCTCTTATTACTCACTTCTGATTTTGGTTGTACGGCAGGGTGCTATGCAAGTTTAGATGGCAATTCAACAGTGAATGTGATTGACCTTTTGATTTTTAGTACGTTGTTCGGCTTGCCATGTCCGTAGTCGGATTCAGCACATTCACAATAAGAATAAGACGAAAGGATTTATGATTCCTTATTTGGAAACAGAAAGTTCATACCCGATATTTTCTGATGGTTCGAGTAAATTTGAAAATTCACTTTTGAATTGATTCCATGAAATCCATAATTATTTCACTTCTTTTCTTTCTGGTTTGCATAAAAACTTTAACACAGCAGTGGCAAATTGAACACACGAATCATATCAGTACAGAAATTTCTGCGAAAAATTCTACCGTGTGTCACTCTGTTGGTTACGGCTCTATGGAATTTTCCAATTCCAACGACATAAACAAATGGAATTTCACAAAAATCACTGGCGCAACTTCTGGCGATTTCGAAGATGTATCATTCCTGAATGAAATGAATGGCGTGGCCTGCGGAGTTGACGGAGCATTTGCGAAAACCACTAATGGCGGTGTCACCTGGCAATATGGATCCATAGGAAACATGGACGACTATCGCTCGATTTGCTATGTAAACGCGGATACAATTTTCGCTGCTGGACAAGACTATGTGCGCAGGTCGGTGAATGGCGGCACCACATGGACCACTTCAAAATTTGTAAACCAGGAATCGTACTTCGGATTTTTTCCACTGGAATTTGATTCTTCTGGATTTGGAATTACCAGCAATCAGAACACGAGATTGGTTACAAGCGACTGGGGAACCAACTGGACAACGTACAGCGGAGCGTACGGTTTATTGCAGGTGCTTACCCCTCAGCTTATTTATGGAATCCGTGACAGTGCAGACGTAAATATTCTTAGACGCTCTGTGGACGGAGGCATAACATTTAATACAACGATGGACGTAGATCGTCCTTCGACCATGTGCTTTCTTGATTCGCTTACGGGATGGCTTGTCGCGGACAGCACACTTGACAAAACGATTGATGGCGGATATTTTTGGTTTCCGCTCACTCATCCTCATCCCACTCAATATCCAACCAATCATTTTGATATCTCCTTCAGTGACGCAATGCATGGATGGTTTGTATTTGATCACAGATTGTATTACTACACATCAGATGGTGGATTCACGTGGACAATCATTCCTTCACCAAACATTGGAGGTGCTGGCGAATTAACTAGCATTGATGTGCAAAGCGACAGCATTTGGTATTTGTCGTCCACCAATAATTTTCTTCGCTCGACTGATGGCGGTCTGAATTGGAATGATGAAAGCGGCATCAGCAATGCCACGAGTGTTTTTGTGTTGGCACCCGACACCATAATTATTGCAGGAAACTCCTCCGGTTCACCAATAAAAAGCACTGACGGTGGTAGCAGCGACTACTGGTCATTTCTCAACGGTGCCACATGTGTTCGTTCTTATTTCAAAGACAACAACAATGGCTTTGTTGCGGGCGGCCTGCTGCGCAAAACAACCAATGGCGGTAACTCATGGACCACCATTGCGGGCAACGGTGCTTTTGATTTTTACTGGGTGAATGATGATGTTGCCTACGCCATCAGTTATTACTACCTGACGAACGCAGACGTTGGAAAAATTCTGAAGACAACCGATGGTGGAAACACATGGCCCACCATTGCCGACAGCCTGAACATTCCGCCATCCTTCCTGTTAGATAATATTCTGAGCACGCTTCACTTTAACAATGAACAGGTGGGATGGATTTGTGGCCCTCAGGTTTACATCGCAAGAACGGATGATGGCGGATTGAATTGGACAACTCAGAACAGCGGAACAATCGTCACCATTAATGATGTTTATTTCAAAGACAACTTCAATGGCTGGGCCTGCGGTGATGGCGGAATTCTGCTGGAAACAATTGACGGTGGTACCACATGGACGCAGGCGCCATTGCTCATTGCTGTAAACCTGAACTCTATCCTTGTTTTTGAAAATGATGTTTACGTCAGTGGCTCATCGGGAACCATTCTGAGCTACACTGTGCCACCTGAAATAATAGAACCCGGAGATTTGAACGGTGATGAAATCGGAGTGGGAGATATTCTGATTTTCAACAGTGATTTCGGTTGCATAGGAGAAGATTGTGTTGGCGACTTTAATGGTGATGGAATCACCAACATATTCGATTTGCTTCTGTTTATTTCGTGATTATAATAGAGGGTATCGCAAGTCTGGAGGTTCGCGCGAAGGGGTTCATTTTCCAAATAGAATTCTTTTTTCAGCGTTAATCATGCTATCCAATTTTAACTCATAATGCAAATTGAAATCAAAGGCAGTTTGGATGAGACCTAGTTTTGTATAGTCAAAACAAATTTCGCTTGCTGCCCATCTAATCATTGAGCTATCATTGAGAGTATATGAAATCTCTAGTGCTTTCCTATGATGCTTCAAAGCACTTCCAAATTCCAAAGCGTCATAGTACAAATCACCCAATTGATAATTAAAATTGTAATTTTCACGCAAATTTATGCTAATGAACTTGATCGCTTCTTTACATTTTTGAATGGCCGAGTATGTCCGGCCAGCGCCAATTTGTAACTCAATATATTCTCGATATATCAAAATACTGTCCCTTTGATTTTCTGCTCTTGCAAGTCCCTTGTCGGCAAGTCTAAGGCCATCATCCCACTTACCCACACACCGTTTGGAATATGCTAAGCCCCAATAATCTGATGTAGATAGTTTAGGACAAGATTCAATTATTCTGGATAAACTATCTGCCGCTAAATAATCCTTGCTCCCGAAAAGGGCATCCTCAAATCTTCGCATTAGATTTTCCTCACAATATGGAAGGGTTTTATCTGAACCTAAATGGCAGGAGCTGAAGCAAGATTTTATGATAAATATCAGGGTGGCAATTTTATTTTTTTTGAATACTATAGATTTGTTTGTTTGGATCGCCCTTAAATATCCAACGGTGTCTTTAGGTGTTCCATATTCACTAGAATTGGTAACCGCCCCGTTTCAGTTTGGGTGAGTATAGTGATGGGAATAGCGAATTTGTAATGAATCATTCGGGCCGGATCCTTCTCCTCCCTGGACTTTCTGCTGCTATACATCTGGCCATCCTTTTCCTCACGCAGCTAAAATAGGGAAATCCATTACCTCACTTTTGCTCGACCAAGTGCTGATAACATTGATCAGGTTGAAAATGCTGCCAAGTGTTGAATGACTACGAACAAGTAATTCAAATCTACATAAACAAGCCTTTGTTGAATCAGCAGGCAAATGTGTTTTTTGGAGAAGTGGAAAATTGCTAGTTTTGTCTGGGAAGGGAGGAGATTAAGAAGATAAATTCAAAACAACAACCTAAAGCAATCAGGATATTGAAGATGGTGAGAAGAATTATTAGTAAACAGCAACTATTCGACATCATGAAATACCAGCTAATTCTAATTTGTTTATTGCTTACATCCGCTTGTGAGGCTCAGCGAATATCCTTTATTGACACCAGCATCCGGGAATTGCGGAAACGCGATCCGGGTGGCGAAATACCCGCTTCACTGCGTCAATACAATAGGTGGTATGAGCAGGAAATGAGTCTTTGTGAGACCAGGGAGTATTATCCGGATTTCACACAGGCCATCACTGATCTGGCCATTGCGGAAGGACTTATTGCTGACCTAGAAGTTTCCACACCCCGCGACTCGGCTATAGTGAAATATCAGACCATTTGGGAGCGTGTAAATGGCAACCAGCCAAATGAAGCTGACAGGCCCACCAACCAATGCACCATTAATTTACCCTGGGGCTATTACTACGTTTGGAGCGAGCGAAGCGGAGTTCCTACTTCTGCCAAAGACCGGAAAGTATATATTGACTGTAATAAAGTGATAGTACTGGACGAACAACATTAGAACCAATGAAGGGAGTTATCAATTTACTGTCTTCGTATCAGGGCATACTTGCCGGGTTGGGTTCAATTATTCCGGGGTTCTTGTTCTTTACCAATTATGCACCCCCGCTTTTCAGGGAAGTAACCATACTCTCGTCTGCTCTATGCATTGCTGCACTGGTTTTTATTACTGAATCGCCCACTCCGCGCACAACGGCAAGCACCCTAAAGCGCCACAGGAAGAAGTCAGTCCGTTATCTTGTTTTGGGTTTCATTATGGCACTTCTCTACCTGTTTTTGGTTTCTTTTACTACGGTAGTAACACCAGATGCCGAAAAGGAACGGTGGCAGATTGGCTTTGATGTGCAACCCTGGAACCTCACACACGAGGCCAATGTGATGATAGAGAATAAAGAATGTCCCCATGCCACCAGCCACTCCCTTCTGCTATGCAGCGGTTTTACAAAAGAATCCATCGAACTGGTATGGAAAAAAGGCTATGTTTATTTGGCAGGAATTCTTCTGATCCTCTCTTTTACCCTGGGCTCTGTTTTCTGGACAATGGGATGGGCTTATCTATCCAAATGGAAATTGAATAACAAAAAAAAACAAACCAAAATAACTGCAAGATGAAACATATAACTACTCTATTATTCCTGTTCTTATGGTTTGATTCGGACGCGCAAGCGGATAAGGAGCCGGACAAACCCTCGCTGGTTATTGATGGCAAAGTAGTGGTAACCACAGATGGCAAGGCAGCATACCTTAATTTTGGGGGAGTGGGAATTACTTTTGATTTGAACCGAAAAGTTGCCGCTTCCATCAACATGCTTCCATCCATCGGGTTTAGTTCTCAGAAGACAGTTGATGAGTATCAAAATGCCCGGTCAACTATAGTTGCAAAGCCGGTGCTGGGTATTGGACTTCAGTTTTCCGCCAAAAGATTTATTCTTTCATTTCCCCTTTATTACAAATTGGATTCCCAGGTTTGGGTGGCAACTGCCGGAATCGGATATCACATACTGAAGATTTGAAAACCGAGATAACCCTCTGGCATAAGTTGTCCAACGAAACCATAATTCGCAATTCACCGGGAGATTATCCCCCCAATTGCGAAAGATGAATCCCTCGTCTTCATGTTGGAGTTCGGAACATCTACAGACCGAAGAATACAGCTTGCAACTAAACAACAAAACACTTTTTCTTCGACAAACACTAATTAATCAATTAAACACATGAGTAATAAAGCAGAATCAATTTTTGAGAAAATCATTTTTGGAAGCCGGTGGTTACAGGCGCCACTGTATGCCGGGCTTATTGTTGGAGGAGTATTATACGCTTATAAATTTATTATTGAATTAATACACCTTTGCACCGATATTAATGTAATAACAGAAACCGCGCTTATGCTGGGAGTCCTCACCTTGGTGGACATTACCATGGTTGCCAATCTTCTTATCATGGTTATCATAGGGGGTTATTCAACTTTTGTGAGCCGTATGGATATTGACAAGCATGAGGACAAACCCGAATGGCTTCAGAGAGTGGATGCTGGTACCCTCAAGGTGAAACTTGCGGGTTCGCTGGTAGGCGTTTCGGGAATTCATTTGTTGCAGATATTTATTAATATCGAAAACAAAGAACCGGAAAACGTAAAATGGCAGATTATCATTCATGTGGTGTTTCTGGCCTCATCGCTTGCACTGGCAATAACTGAAAAAATCCTGCACCAAAAACACACTTCATAAAGTGCAGTTTGCACCCGTCCTTCTGGTGAATGGAAAAAAAATAGCCCAACTTTGAACCGACCAACAAATGGAAACAAACAACGACATAAAATTGGCAGTGCTAATAGATGCTGATAATGTATCCAGTGCTCCTATCCGAGAGATGCTGGAGGAGATCGCGAAGTACGGCACACCCACATTCAAAAGAATTTATGGTGACTGGACGAAACCTAATCTTGAGCATTGGAAAAAAGTGCTTCTCGATAATTCAATCACTCCCATTCAGCAATACAGCTACTCCACCGGAAAGAATGCCACCGATTCGGCCATGATTATTGATGCGATGGACATACTCTACACAGGACGGGTAGAGGGGTTTTGCATCGTTTCAAGCGATAGCGATTTTACACGACTTGCATCTCGCCTTCGCGAAGCTGGAATGAAAGTGTTTGGACTGGGCGAGAAGAAAACTCCAACACCTTTCATCTCTGCCTGCAATAAATTCATCTATCTGGAGATTTTGAAAAAACCTGTTGTTGAAGAAGTTCGTTCCAAACCACAAGTGCAAACACGCAAGGAAACCAAAGCACCGAAAAAAGTTTCGGTCTCAGTTCCGGCTGCTGCAACTGCACTGAGCAAGATCGACCAGAGCACCATTCAACTTATCACAAACAGCGTTCTTGATTTGGCTGATGAAAGTGGCTGGGCATCACTGGCAGAAGTCGGGAATTTGTTGTTGAAGAAAAAACCCAATTTCGACCCGCGCAATTATGGTTTTACGAAACTTCGCCCGTTGGTTAAAAGCATAAGCAACATTGAGGTGGACGAAAGAGTTTCCGGCAAAGCCAACATCAGGCATGTGTTTGTGAGGGTGAAACAACTTGGTTGATACAGAAACATTTCGCGAAATGGCTCTCTCGTTTCCCGGAACGATTGAACTGCCGCATTTCGAAAAAACTGCGTTCCGGGTGGATAACCGAACATTCGTGGAATTGGCAACGGTGAAAAAGAGTGTGCTGAAAGAGGCAGTGAAACCGGCATATGATCAAATCATTTCCAACAACAAAAAATGAACAACGCTGAGGTCATCAAAAATTTTTACGAATCATTTGCACGGGGCGATGCTGATGAAATGGTGAGTTGTTACAGTGATAACATCAAATTCACGGATACTGCTTTCGGGGAGTTGAAAGGTGACGATGCAAAAAACATGTGGCGCATGTTGATTGAACGAAGCAAGGGTAATATCAAAATCACTTTTGCCAATGTGCAGGCCGATGACAAAACGGGTTCTGCAAACTGGCAAGCAGAATATGTGTTTGCACAAACAGGAAGAAAAGTGATGAACAAAATCGAAGCACAGTTCGAATTCAGCAATGGAAAAATCGTCAGACACACCGATCATTTCAACTTGTGGAAATGGACTCAGCAGGCATTGGGATGGAAGGGGTATTTGTTGGGCTGGTCGGGATTAATGAAAAAGCAAATCCAGGCTCAGACCAATGGGTTGTTGAGAGCATACACGAAAAAGAAGAGCAACTGAGAACAACAATTACAATTGAGCATCTTTTTATCTCTTAACCAGAACGTAAAATGAAAAAGCTATTCTTCCTTTTCGTTGTAACTAAAACGACTTTCACTTTCTGTCAATGTCCTGCTGATGGATACACTAAAATAGTTGGCGGCAGTGGTTTTGATCAGGCACAAAGCATCTGGCCCTCTGCAGATGGCGGGTATTATGTTGGTGGCATAACAGGAAGTTTCGGTGCCGGTGGCCTCGATTTTTTTCTAGCAAAATTCTCCGACAACGATAGTATAGTTTGGGCCAAAGCAGTGGGCACGGCATTGAATGATGATGCCCGTTTTTTAATGTTCTTGGCTTGAGCGATGGGGGAGTTGTATTTGGCGGTTACCAAAATTCCAGTGGCAGCAACCGCAAAGCCGTCAAACTGTCTAAGAACTAAAACGAATACGCTGAGAATCGCTTAAATGAAAAATCATCAAGATAGGTCCCCGAATACAAACATCATAAAACGTA
>JAWXCI010000063.1:0-4661 GCA_034408895.1 Flavobacteriales bacterium | reverse complement strand
TCGAAAGAATACCAAACTGTTTTGCCGGTTACCGCTGCACATGCATTAGAAGGACTATCCCCACCGGTTGCGCATTTGGTAGAACCCATCAGTGGTTGTGCATCCACAAGAAGTTCTATTGCATCATCGCAAACATCATTGGGTTGCGAGCAATCGGAAGATTCATAACAACCGATATCTATTGTTCCATTCTGTACGCGAAAATTTGCATCTAAATCTCTGGAGGAATACGAGTAGGAATTGTTGCCGGTGTTCACACCAATGGATGATGGGAGCAATGTGTAATCATCAAGAGCGGTATTTGTGAACTGCGGATCAATGTCCACCACCGGGCCAACTAAAGTACCGAACGGACCTAAGACAAAATCTTCGATGATACAGTTGGCAAATTCTATTGTTGGGCTGGTGGCAATTTGTGGATTGTCGTTATGCCAGATGATTGTGTTTACAACACTGATCTCTGATGAAACAAAACCGGAAAGCGTTGAGGCAACAGCTTCCAACATGTGATTGCCCGCAAGGGTACACGAGTTCAATGAAAAGTCTCCGAGAGAACTTCCCGAACCAATTATTCCCCCTGCTGTAACTGTGTTATCGGTGATAAGACAGTTTTCCAACTCACCCACTCCGCTGCCGGCATTCATGGCTGGAATACGGTAATTTGCATTGCCATAAATTCTACAATGGCTGAAGATTCCGGTTGCGTTATTGTTGAGGAAGATTGCAGTTCCCACCTCTGACACTTCGGTGTTTCCATAAATTTCTGTGAGATGAAAACCTTCCACCAATACTCCCTGGTCATCATCAAGATTGAGCAGCACTCTTGAATTATCTGAGTTTGTTGCTGCACCAATTTCACCTGAGAGAATAGTGGGAAATGTATTCCAGTTCAGTTCCGATCGGTGCAATTCCACCCCGCTGAACCCACCGTACATGGAAAGGCTATCTACCATTTCGAAATACGTCCAGCGATCGTTTTCTGGGGTTGGTTTGTAAATGCCTTCGGCCACCCAAATTTCAGCGCCAACTCCTGCAATGATCAAAGCACTTTGCAAACTAGTGAATGCGTCAATCCAGTTAGATCCATCGTTATTTCCGGTTGCGTCATTGTCCACATAAATAATTCCAGGCACTGCACCATAACTTTCCACTGCACCCATGTCTACCGTTCCGAAAAGTATGCGGGGATTTCCCACAACATCATTTGCTAGTGTCACAAGAGAATTGTCACCGGTATTTATTCCAACCGATGTGGACTGAAGTGCATAATCAAAATTTGTAGCGTCAGTGTAATGAGGATTTTCATAGTAGACTTCAGTGCCTTCAATCGTTGCATTCAAAGCATTTCCCTGCAAAATGCAATGATGAACATCGAGGTCGATACCTTGAATGGCTGTTTGATTTACCAAGGCAGAAGTATTGCCCCAGATGACAGTGTTGGCAATAACACCACTTGCTCCTTCTATCATTGAATGAAATTGCCAGTTCACTGTGTTGCCTTCGAAAGTACAGCCGCGCATATCCATTGTTCCTTCTGTGTTGTGGTCAACAATGCCAATGTTTGCGATGTTGTCCACGAACAAACAATTTTCCATTGTAGTTCCGTAACTCCAACTGATGGCTCCACCTATGTGTGATTCATTGGCTAGAAATATTGTGTTGTTGAAAACAGAATTCGCAAACGTGCTAACCGCACCACCGACATATTCCGTGTAATTGTTAAATACCAAACAATTGTTCATGGTGAAAGTTCCTGTACTGTACTCAATCAAGGCTGCACCTCCAATGTCTTCGTGAGCGCCAGCTCCATTTGCATATCCCCCATGAATAGAGAATCCATCAATGAGAAAACTTCCGGTTGCATCATTGGCAAATAGAACATGATATGCATTGTCTGTTGCTAAAAATTGAGAACCGATATTTCCGCTTAAATCAGATACGTTGTTGAACCAATCCCGTTCTTCAAGAGAAGTTTCACCGCCTGCAAAGCCACCATAAACGGGAATGTTGTTTTTCAAAACAAAAGATTCACTGCGGTTGTTGAAAGAGGAACTGAAGTAAGTTCCATTAGCCACCCAAATCTGTTGTCCTTCGATGGCGTTGTTGAGTGCTTCGTGCAAATCGGTGTAAGCGTCTGTCCATGTTGTTCCGTTGTTCAAACCGGATGCATCTTGATCTACAAAATAGATGGAGGGTGTTGGATTTTCATAACAACCGATGTCAACAATGTCTTCATAAATTCTTGCATTCGCGGCAAGGTCCAGGTTAGAATTGGACAACGCATTGTCACCGGCATTGTGCGCGGGTGATTCTAGTTTTATTGTGAAGTCATCGTTCGCAGCGTCAGTAAATTTCGGATTCAGTGAAATCACATTGTTATAGTCAGTAACATCCCCGGCAACAAAATCTTCTACTATGCAACTGTATAAATTGATGGTGTAACTGGCTTGAAAAAGAGGGTCATCGTGGTTCCAAAGAATGCAGTTGTTGAAAGTGAAAGTTGGAAAAGCTGCACCACCGAATATGTAGGAACCGTTGGTTTCATTTCTTGTCATTGTGCAGTTGATAAAAATGAATTCGGTATTGGCAGAACCAGTTCTTATTACTTTATCATTATCGGTGGTGTTATCATAAAAAAGGCATTCTTCAAAAGTGATAGGTTCCATAGACCCACCGACAAACGCTGAACCTCCTAAAGCATAGTTGTCATGAATTTTGCAATGTTTGATTATAGGATTTCCATTGCTCAGAATTATTGCGCCACCTGTTATTACCTCATTGTATGCTTTGCGAATGTCAAAGCCATCAATCACGATTCCTTCGGAAGTTGATGAATAAATAATCTGTCGTGAATTATCTGTTTCACCCACTCCGCCAATGGCTCCGCTAAGTATAGCGGGGAACAAATCCCAGTCACGTTGGTTGCGCAGTGCTTCAAAACCACCGAATCCGCCATACAATTCCACACCTTCCGGTATGGTGAATTTGATCGTGCGGTCGACACCGGATGTCGGTTTGTATGTGCCATCATCAACCCAAATTTCATAACCATCAGTTGCGGCAGCGAGGGCGTCTTGCAAATCCTCGAATGCGTTTGCCCATGAAGTGCCATCATTTAAACCACTAGCGCTGTCGTCCACATAGATTATTGCAGGCACATGGTTTTCGTAACAACCCATATCAACACTTCCATCAAACTGCCGTGTGAGATGAGCAAGGTCCAAGTTCACTGTGTTGTAAGAATTGTCTCCTTGGTTTCGTGCAGGTGAAACAAACTGGAGAGTGAAATCTGAACCAGCAGGGTCCGTGAAAAGCGGATCGGAATCAAGAATATCTGTACCCGCGTATCCACCTTGCACAATGCTATTGCTCAAATTGGTGGAACTCACTGTGTATATGTTGCCCCCCTCATTGTCCCATAAGATGGAATTGTGAATATCAATACTGCTCGTTGCTGACCCGCAATCAATGATGTACTGATCAGGTCCATCGTGAGTATTGCCTGTAATTGAACAGCCAACTATAGAGAGTGATGATGTGTAACTGCATGCAATGACTATAGTCATTGACTGAAAAGTGAGCACACCGGAGGAATGGTTGTCTCTGATCAGGCAATTATCTAGCACCACATCGGCTTCGCACAAATAGAGTGCAGGGTTAGAGCGGCAATCGTTCTCATAAATTGAACAATGTAAAATGCTGGCGGTTGATTGAGTGGCGTGTATGGCTGAACCGCCACCAAATTCTGATGAGCCGAGGTAAGCCTTTCGGATGTGAAAGCCATCCAGCACCACCCCTGTTGAAGCATTGGCTATATCAACAATCACTATGGTGTTGTCAGTATTGTCATTGGCAGCCCCTATTGCTCCGCTAAGAATACTGAGGTTTAGATTCCAGTCTCTCTGGCTGCGAATGGGTTCAGTTCCGTTGAATCCGCCATACAAATCCACCCCATCTGGGATTTCAAATGAAATGGATCTATCATTAGTGGAAGTGGGTTTGTAAATCCCTTCAGCCACCCATATTTCATCTCCTGAAACTGCTACAGCAAGGGCGTCCTGCAAATCTTCGTAGGCATTGGCCCATGTGTTTCCATTATTCAGTCCGGTGGCATCAGCGTCTACGAGGATGATGGCGGCTTGTGATAGTTGTGTTGCAAAAACTAAAAGAGCTACAGCAAAAAAAGTGGTTATGTTTTTCATTACGATTTGGTTTTGGAAAAAAAATTCATTCAAAGCCGAATGAACGGGTCAAAGGACAATGCATGCCAAAGTTTGTGAGTCACCCGAACGGGTGAAATGCGGGATGGTACATGGAAGAAACGGATTCACGCAGTAAACACGGATTTGTTCTTTTGCATTCTGTCAATCCGTTTCGATTACGGACACACATTCCCAAACACAGAAGTGAAAATCAAAAGGTCAGCGACATTTACAGCACCGTTTCCATCCATGTCGGTATCTACGCAACCGGATGTGCAACCAAACTCTGATGTGAATATGAGCAAGTCGCCCACATTCACTGCACCGTTATCATCAAAATCTCCGGGACAATCATCCACTACTTCATCCACATCAATCATAAACAAACCTTCGTGGCCCGCAGGGGCGTCCACTCTCAGGTAGTAAGTGTTGCCAGATGTGAGTGACGTTACGTCAAGC
>JAWXCI010000062.1:0-136178 GCA_034408895.1 Flavobacteriales bacterium | reverse complement strand
CTACTGCCTACTGCCTACTGCCCCCCTGCCCACAAAAACACAGAATATTTAACCCGGGTAGGGTGAATTAACCGTTCTTCGTAAAAAGTTTTCAATCCAAAATAAACATGACCAAGACACTACTTGTATTCGCACTCACTGCCTGCTGCCTGCTGTCCGCTGCCAACTTATTCGCCCAATGCCCCACTTGCATTCCGGATGAAACCTGTACCAGTGTGGATGGGCTACCCTCGGCATGCCCGCTGGAGTTGCCCACCGCCACCACCAATGTTTATTATGAAAACTACATCACCTTTTACCTGCCTGCCTCTTTCAACTACCAGGGCAACGAGGTCGAGATGGACGAAGTGACCATACTCTCCATCAACGGACTTCCTTTTGGAATGGATTACAGCATTAACGACCCCGATGCCACCTACTATCCTCAAATGGGAGAGAACTACGGATGCGCCACCCTTTGCGGCACGCCTGTTCTGCCCGGAGTGTACGATCTCAACATCAGCATTCATGCAATTGTCTCCGTCAGCGGTTTCCAGCTGGAGCAAAACCAAAGCTTCTTCTTCACTTTTGTGGTAGAACAGGGCGAAGGCGGCAACGCATCGTTTTCTTACGATAACCAGGCGGGCTGCGGAGAAGCCACCGTTACTTACGAGGCGCTGCTCAACCTTCCCACAGTAACCCAATACGCGTGGGATTTTGGAAATGGAGAAACCAGCACCGAACAATTTCCAGCCCCCGTCACTTATACCGGAGCCGGAGAATATGTGGCCACCCTCACCACCACCGTTTCCGACTACAACCTCAACGCAATATCCATTTCATCTTTGAATGATAATTGGGATGGCGATGTGGATGATATTTTCTCCCCACCTGCCGATGTTTTTTTTACCATAATAGATGGAGATGGCACCTCCGTTTATTCCAGCTCAACGGTGGACAATTACAACAGCCCCTCGTGGAGCGCATTGAATATCCTGCTCAACAATCCCCCTTACCAAATCTCCTTCACCGATGTGGACGACATAAGCGCTGATGATGATCTGGGCACCGCCACCCTCACCGTGCAAGATGGCATAGTGTATTTCGATACCGGAAACGGCACCATAGGCACCGCCAACATTGCGCTCGAAGTAACAGCAGCCCTCACCAACCAAACCACCATCAGCATCTTCCCCATCCCCAATGCCACCTTCGATGTAAACGGCAATACACTTTCTTACAGTGATGCCACGCTCACCGGTTTCATCTGGTTTGTAAATGGCGAACCCATCCTCAACGAATTTGCATCCTCCCTCGTAATGACTACCGGAGGAATTTACACCGCACAGGTAAGCAACGAATTTGGCTGCACTGCCATGAGTCAGGAAACCCTCTGGTGCCCTCCTCTTTTTTTATTGTTTGATGAAGGGGCAGAAGTAGTCTATATCGAAGGCGACTACACCTCCTACCAATGGTACTACATGGGAGCCGAAATTGATGGCGGCACCACCTACTTCACCGATGCAACTGCACTCGGCAACTATTCCGTACTTGTAACCACAGATTACGGATGCGAAACCCTCAGCGAGACATATATTGTTACTGTTGGGTTAGATGAATTTCAAACTCCATCCCCCACAGCAATCGGTGCCAGATATCAGATTGCGCCCAATCCAGTGTTAAACCAATTGAACATCACATGTTCCGATGGTAGTGGTCAACTACACCTCACTATTTATAACCTTCTTGGCAAGATGGTGTTGGATGAAGTGTTGGAAAACAGCGGAGGCAAAATGAAAGCGGATGTCACCCACCTTCAGCCCGGCCTCTACCTGGCCGATGTAAATGGCGAACGAATACGAGTGGTGAAGAAGTAATAGAGCCAACTATGCCAACTCTCGATGGTGTTATTTATTACACCAAGCAACAAGCCCTCGATCACATTGCCCAATGCGCAAAAAAGAAAACACCCCTTCGCGCTGTCGAAGTAGTGAAGATTGACAATGGCCACATTGAAACATCACTCTACAAAACCCTTTGGTTCAAAACCCAACGAGGGGTTTACAACCAGGCCAAAAACTTTGTGATGCAGCAAATGAGTGGCGAATGGAGCTGGTGCGAGGTGAATGGTTGACCTCTCAATTTCCGTTAAATCCGCCCTCATATTCCATCTTAGTTATCACAACCCATCCACACGTCCATACTTTTACCTCTCATTTACCGTTGGCCCGATTGCTGCGCCTGAACTTTGAAACACTTCATCCGTACAGCAAAAAGATTCAACCAACAACATTCATCATTCAACACTTAAGAAAATGAGTTTATCCGGCTACGATTCTCTGATAAAAAAACTCGATGAGTTTATCCGCAAGTATTACAAGAACCAGATGATCCGCGGTGCTATCTATTCGGTAGCAATGATTGTCGGTGCGTACCTGCTGGTTGTATTGCTGGATTACTTTGGCAAGTTCAACATCCCCATGCGCACGTTCCTGTTCTGGTCCTTCATTGCAGGAAGCGGATATGTACTGGTGAAATACTTCGCCATTCCGGTCGCACACATGTTTCGCCTGGGCAAAATCATTTCTCACGAACAAGCCGCACAGATAGTCGGAATACATTTTCCTAATGTGCAGGATAAATTGCTCAACACACTTCAACTGAAAGAGCAGCCCGCAGGTGCCGGTGATGGAAGTTTGCTCGAAGCCAGCATCAACCAGAAAATGTCAGCACTGCGTCCGGTTTCCTTTTCATCCGCCATCGATTTGAGAGAAAACCGCAGATACCTCAAGTATGCACTGCCTCCGCTGGCCGTTGTTCTCATTCTTCTTTTCGCTGCACCATCTGTACTCACTAAATCAACAGAGCGATTGATTCGCCACGGACAGCTCATAGCCGAAGAAGCACCCTTCACCATAAAAGTGCTGAACCAAAAGCTCGAGACCGCTGAAAATTCTGATTACATCGTGAACATTGAACTTGCGGGAAAAGAAATTCCTGAAAAAGTTTATGTGGTAATGAATGGGCAACAATTCCTGCTAGACAAGGAAAACAACATCAGTTTTAATTACACTTTCCGCAATGTGCAGAAGGACACTGAATTCAATTTCTATGCATCCGATTTTTACAGCGACCCTTATGAATTGAAAGTTCTTCCGACACCGCAGCTAGTGGATTTCAGTGTAGCCCTCTCCTACCCTTCCTACATCAAACGTACTAACGAAAACATTGCCAACACCGGTGACCTTACCGTTCCGGCAGGAACAAAAATCAACTGGTCGTTCACCACAAAAAACACTGATAAACTCAGCATCCGTTTTGGTGAAGAAATTTTTGTTCTGGATGAAGGTGGCGACCGTTACCAGCTTTCTCAAACCGCAAAAACAAGCACTACCTATTCGTTGCACACGGCCAACAGTTATTTCTCAGGTAAAGATTCCATCATGTATCGCATCCAGGTTATTCCTGATTTACATCCCATGATAGCGGTAAACGAAGAGCGCGACAGCACATCCTTCAAGCAACTCTACTTCACGGGCGAAGTGAAAGATGATTATGGATTCAAGCGGCTCACGTTTAATTACCAATACACATTCAGTGAAGCAGGCGACAAAGGCAGCGAATTGAAAACAGTTGAGTTGCCCATTGCGCGCGAACTCACCACCGATGAGTTTTTCCACGACTGGAACTTGAACAACTTGGGAATTGCACCCGGTGATAAAATCGCCTACTACTTCGAGGTGTGGGATAATGATGGTTTCAATGGTTCGAAATCTGCCCGCACTGCAACGCGCGAATACGCTGCACCAACCCTAGACGAACTCGAAGAAGAAGTTGACCAACAGAACGAAGACATCAAAGACAAACTTGAAGAGAGCATCAAGGATGCGAAGAAAATTGAGAAGGAACTGGAAGAACTCGAACGCCAACTTCTTGAGAAAAAAGAATTGAGCTGGCAGGATCAGAAGAAACTTGAAGAGTTGATGAAGCGCCAACAGGAATTGCAAAAGCAAATCCAGGAAAACCAGAAACAGAACGAGAAGAAGAACAACAAGCAGAATGAGTTCCAGAAACAGAACGAAAGCATTCTCGAAAAACAAAAACAACTCGAGAAACTAATGGACGAAGTCTTGACTCCTGAAATGCAGAAGATGATGGAGGAGTTGCAAAAACTGATGGAAGAATTGAACAAGGAAGAAATACAGGAAGAGCTGGACAAGATGGACATGAACAACGAAGACCTGGAGAAAGAATTGGAACGTGCGCTCGAACAATTCAAACAACTTCAATTCGAACAAAAGATGGAAGAGACCATCGAGAAGTTAGAAAAACTTGGCGAAGAACAAGAGAAGTTGGGAGAAGAATCAGAGAAGAAAGAATCTTTGAATGAAGAGCTGAAAGAGAAACAGGATTCACTCAGTAAAGAATTTGATGAGTTGAAAAAGGAAATGGATGAGATTGAAAAACTAAACGAAGAACTTCAGGATCCCAATCCAATGCCGGACACTGAGGAACAGGAAAAACAAATTGACGAGGAACAGCAAAAATCATCGGACGAATTAGAAAAAAAGAAAAAGAGTAGCGCATCCAAATCACAGAAAAGTGCAGGAGAGAAGATGAAGCAGATGGCGCAGCAAATGGAAATGGCCATGCAGGGAGGAGAAGAGGACCAACAACAGGAGGATATGGAAGCATTGCGCGCATTGCTGGAAAACATCATCACTCTTTCGTTTGATCAGGAAGGATTGATGGGTGAGTTCAAAGTGGTTGACCAGAAAGACCCGAACTACAACAAACTGGGACAGACGCAACGCAAACTGAAGGATGATGCGAAGATGGTAGAAGATTCTTTGTTCGCATTGAGCATGCGTGTACCACAACTTTCATCTGCCGTGAATCACGAAATCAATCTTGTGAATGAAAACATGGAGAAGGCACTGAGCGCAATCCCCGACAGAAAAACTCCTGAAGTCACAACATCACAACAATACGTGATGACGAGCTTCAACAACCTCGCATTGCTCCTTGATGAAGCATTGCAGCAAATGCAGCAGCAATCATCCTGCAATAAACCCGGCACGGGCAATTGCGAAAAACCAGGCGGCAAGGGAAGCAAACCCAAGCCAAGCGCGGGCCAGTTGAAAAAGATGCAGGAACAACTTTCCAAACAACTGGGAGAGTGCAAAAAGAAAGGACAGAACCAGGGCAAGAACAACAGTGGCAAAGAAGGTCAGAGTAAAGAACTTGCGGAAATGGCAGCCAAGCAGGCAGCAATCCGCAAAGCCATTGAAGAAAAAGCAGGTGAGCTGAATCAAGATGGAAGCGGCAATGGAAACGAGTTGAAACAAATTGCCAAGGAGATGGAAGAGTTGCAGAAAGACATCGTGAATGACCGCATCACCGATGAAAGCATCAAGCGTCAGCAGGATATTCTTACACGGTTGCTGAAGGCAGAAAATGCTGAGCGCGTTCGCGAGCAGGACAACCAGCGCAAGAGCAACGAGGCGCAAGACTTTCCTACCTCGAATCCTGAGAAATACGAACAGTATTTACGCAAGAAAGAACAGGAAACCGAACTCCTGAAAACCGTTCCCCCGAACCTTAAACCCTATTACAAGGAAAAGGTGAATGAGTATTTCAATAAATTAGGCGCGGACAAATAGATGCTGAGAGTTGAAAGTTGCTTGTTCAACAAACCTTCTGTTTTCAACTATTAAAACCACCCAAAAATGCCTTCTACTCAAAGACAACTGCAATTCCCTTCCGTGATGGAAAACATCAACATCGTTGAAAGATTAATCAATGATGTGTGTGCCGAGTACAACGTGAAGGAAGATTACTACGGGGAACTTCTCATCGGTATGACCGAGGCAGTGAACAACGCCATGGTTCATGGCAATAAACTCGACACCGCAAAACAGGTGAAGGTGATGTTCGACATTGTTGATGACAAAGTGATGCGCTTCACCGTTGAGGATGAAGGTCCCGGTTTCGACTACGAAAACCTCCCCGACCCTACTTCACCGGAGAACATCGAGAAGCCACATGGCCGCGGAGTATTCCTCATGCGCCAGCTTTCTGATAAATGTGAATTCCTGGATGGCGGAAGAATTTGTATTCTCGATTTTGCTGTGCTTGAAGAACAGCCAGCGTAGGATTTTTCTGTTACCCTCACGTCTTCGTGGTAAAAAAAATTTCATTCCACAACGAATCCATTCATTTTACTCTTCATCGTAAAAATGCGATAAAGACTTGGCTTGAAAAAGTCATCCTCAAAGAAAAAAAATCCAGGGGTGAAATCGCATTCATCTTTTGTGACGATGAATACCTTCTGACAATAAACCGGACTTATCTCAAGCATGACTTCTACACAGATGTCATCACGTTTGATTATTGCGAAGAAAAGACGATTTCAGGTGACGTCTTCATTTCCATTGACCGCGTGAAGGACAATGCAAAGTCACTAAATATTTCTTTCGAAAACGAACTTCATCGCGTGATGGTTCATGGCGTTCTGCATCTTCTGGGCTACAAGGACAAAACAAATACTTCGTCTTCGGCAATGAGAAAGATGGAGGACGAATGCCTTCGGCTTTTGGAATCCTGATATTGTCCATCCCTTCAAGGTGAAGGCTACCTTTGCCGCGGACTTCGTTCCAATTCTTTCTGATTTTGAATTTTCGCAACCAGTCTCTTCATGATTGATGATATAAATAACCTTGATTTAATTCGCCTTCTTCCCAATTAAGCAAATGAACTCAACCTACGACATAATAATAATCGGGGCCGGTCATGCCGGAAACGAAGCCGCTGCCGCTGCCTCCAATATGGGTTGCCGTGCGTTGCTCATTACCATGGACATGACGAAAATTGGCCAGATGAGCTGTAATCCTGCCATGGGAGGAATTGCCAAAGGCCAGATTGTTCGGGAAATAGATGCGTTGGGAGGATATAGCGGTATTGTTTCGGACAGCACTGCTATACAGTTTCGGATGCTGAACAGGAGTAAGGGGCCGGCCATGTGGAGCCCCCGCACACAGAACGATCGGATGCGGTTTTCTGAAGAATGGAGAATGATGCTTGAGCAAACTCCCAACGTGGATTTCTGGCAGGATATGGTGAAGGAAATCATCTTTGAAAATGGAAAAGTGGCGGGGGTGGTTACGGGAATGGGCATGCGTTTCACGGGAAACGCTGTGTTGGTTACCAGCGGAACCTTCCTTAATGGGGTGATTCATATCGGGGAAAAACAGTTCGGTGGCGGCAGAATAGGGGAGAAGCGGTCGGAAGGGCTGACGGAACAACTCAACGCTCTTGGGTTCCGGTCCGGTAGAATGAAAACCGGCACTCCGCCCCGGATTGATGGCCGCTCGTTGGACTATTCCAAAATGGTGGAACAGAAGGGCGATGACAAACCCGGCAAATTCTCTTATCTGGATACACCTCCCATAACGAAACAGCGTTCATGCTGGATTACTTATACGAACCAGGATGTACACGATGTGCTGGCCACGGGATTTGAACAATCCCCCATGTTTTCAGGGCGCATTCAAGGCACAGGGCCTCGATATTGCCCGTCCATTGAAGATAAGATAACGCGGTTCGCTGAGCGCGACAGGCACCAACTCTTTGTGGAGCCCGAGGGGTGGCATACGGTCGAGATATATGTCAATGGCTTTTCTACAAGCCTGGCTGAAGACGTTCAATTAAAAGCTCTTCGACTAATTCCCGGGTTTAAAGAAGCCAAAATGTTTCGCCCTGGCTATGCAATTGAGTATGACTACTTCCCGCCAGACCAATTGAAGCATACACTGGAAACAAAAGACCATCCAGGGTTATTCCTGGCCGGGCAGGTTAATGGTACCACCGGGTATGAAGAGGCCGCCTGTCAAGGGCTAATTGCGGGAATCAATGCCGCCCTTTTCTGCCAGGAGAAACCGGCCTTTGTCCTGAAGCGCGATGACGCCTACATTGGAGTATTGATTGACGACCTCATTACCAAAGGCACAGATGAGCCATACCGCATGTTCACCAGCAGGGCAGAATTCCGAACGTTGCTGCGGCAGGACAATGCCGATGAACGACTTACTGCGCTTTCCCACAGCATCGGGTTGGCCTCCGCTGAGCGCATGGTTCGGGTCGAGAAGAAATTAAAAGGCAAGAAGGAAATGCTAAAATACCTGGACGCAATGGCTGTCATGCCAGAAGAAATCAACCCCTACCTTGAGTCATTGGATTCCGCCACTATCAGCCAAAAGCAACGCGTATCCGCATTGCTTGGCCGGCCTCATGTCTCTTTGGATGGCTTACAACTCCATCTTGCCCCAATAAAAGAAAAGGCGGATACCTATGGTGCGCTGGCCGGGGAAATACTTGAGCAAGTAGAAATTCACCTAAAATACAGCGGATACCTAGAGAAGGAGAGGGAACTTGCTGATAAAATGAACAGGCTGGAGCACGTTGAGCTTCCGCTCGATTTCGATTATTCTAAGCTCACTTCTTTAAGCACAGAAGCCCGACAAAAACTCTTGAAAGTACGCCCTGAGACTCTTGGGCAAGCGAGCAGGATTTCTGGCGTTAATCCATCGGATGTGTCCATCCTGATGGTACATATTGGGCGTTAAAAACCCTTTATGTTTCGGAAATCTATACTATGAAGTCCCCGTTCCACGGGAAACTGGGCTTACCAATCGTCAATTCAAAGCTCTGGTTATTGTTAGAAATGGGGTTGCAGATGTTGAGAATAGTGCGCCCAACGGCCTATCTATATTCAGACGCCTGCTTCGCCAAAGATGTATCCACTGCTACCACTACTGCGGTAACCCCGGCTCAGGTGCAATGCCAGCCGCGCTGGAAAATATGCCTCCAAGGCCTGGGAATTGAGTGAGGTGATATTGCGGCAAATGATAGTAGTATTTTCCGCTATAGTTAATCCATCCAAGTATACCGTTTGTATGGATGAAGCAGCAACGGTTCCGTTAATTTCATACTGACCACCATGGCCTTCTGGTGCATAGCTAATTTGCTGGCATTCAGGAACTTATCATACGGCAGGGGATTCTTTGCCGCCACTCCCTTGAACAATGAATTTCGCACATTCTCCATAAACTCGGGTTTTCCGGGTATTTGGCGTTTCTCAAGGTGCTTTATCGGGGCGCCCTTTTCTCCTATCAACTCCTCAGGCAGCGAAATAACCACAAGTAAGGTATCCGTTCTTTGTCTTGTGATCATCTACATCGGCAGAACTCCTGCCGTAAGGCGCAAGCAACGCTTTTCCTTACTTTTGGGCAATGTACTCTAAAATGTGTAAGTAGTAAAGTTGTGCTGCAATTTTTTTGAATTCGATTACACGAAAAATGCCCTCGAAACACATCATTGATTAGATTATGAACAGGCTCTTAGACCGCTGATGGAGCCAAAACCTATTTTCGCTTCCCGATTCAAACACGCAAAAACAATGTCAACAACTACCACCACCGGTACCTCCATCGAAACCACCTTACTCAATCTCGGCATCAAAAAACTAAACGAAGGAACTTCCACGGGTAAACACTATTACGGAAATGGTCCCGTACTCGATAGTTATTCGCCCGTTGACGGGCAACTCATAGCAAGCGTGAGCAGCACCTCCAACGCAGATTATGAAGCAATGATTTCTGCTGCACAATCTGCCTTCAAAACATGGCGAACCATGCCCGCCCCGAAACGCGGAGAAATTGTTCGCCAATTCGGTGGCCGCCTTCGCATTTACAAAGAACCCCTTGGCCAATTGGTGAGTTATGAAATGGGAAAAAGTTTGCAGGAAGGCCTTGGCGAAGTGCAGGAAATGATTGACATCTGCGATTTTGCCGTAGGACTTTCACGCCAGCTTTATGGCCTCTCCATGCACAGCGAAAGACCATCGCACCGCATGTACGAGCAGTGGCATCCCCTGGGCATTGTCGGCATCATATCCGCGTTCAATTTCCCGGTAGCGGTGTGGGCATGGAACAGCGCGCTTGCATGGATATGTGGCGATGTGTGTGTGTGGAAAGGCTCAGAAAAAACACCGTTGTGCGCCATCGCTTGCCAAAACATCTGGAATGAAGTGGCGGAAGCAAACCATCTTCCCGAAGGTATTTCAAACATCATAAGTGGTGATTACAAAGTGGGCCAGATGATGGTGAACGATGCACGGGTTCCGCTTATTTCCGCAACAGGCTCCACACGCATGGGGCGCATCGTGGGCGCAAAAGTGGCAGAACGCTTTGGAAAATCGTTGCTGGAATTGGGTGGCAACAACGCCATCATCGTTACGCAGAATGCCGATTTGAAAATGACAATTATCGGAAGTGTGTTTGGTGCTTGCGGCACTGCCGGGCAACGATGCACAACTACACGCAGGCTCATCATCCACGAAAGTATTTATGATGATTTGAAAAATAAATTAGTGGCTGCTTATGGTCAACTGCGCATCGGCAATCCGCTCGACCAACACAATCACGTAGGACCATTGATTGATAAAGCTGCTGTGAATATGTACCTAAAGTCCATCGAAGACGCCAAAGCACAAGGCGGAAAAATGGTGGTAGAACCGGGAGTGCTCAGTGGTGCTGGATTCGAAAGCGGATGCTATGTAAAGCCGTGCATCATCGAAGTTAAGGATTCATCGCTGCCGATTGTGCAGCACGAAACATTCGCACCCATTCTCTACATCATGAAATACAACGAACTTGATGAAGCCATCGCGATGCAGAACGGAGTGGTGCAGGGATTATCCTCCAGCATCATGACCACCAACATGCGCGAAGCAGAAAAATTTCTTTCCGCAGAAGGAAGCGATTGCGGAATTGCCAATGTGAACATCGGCACCAGCGGTGCCGAAATCGGTGGCGCTTTCGGTGGCGAAAAAGAAACAGGCGGTGGAAGAGAAAGTGGAAGCGATGCGTGGAAAAATTACATGCGCAGGCAAACCAACACTATTAACTACTCAACATCATTGCCGCTGGCTCAAGGGATAAAGTTTGATTTGTGAATCCAGTGACTATTACTGCGGTCTCAATCTTTCTCACTCTCGCATTTGCTCCGGTCATGCAATCCATCATCAACCTATACCGCAACGCCTATGGCGGTCTCTCGCGTGATATCTGGTTGTTGGCGCTCACGCAGTTCATCAACCGCAGTGGCACCATGGTCATCTTTTTTCTTTCCATCTACCTGCAGAAAGAATTGAATTTCACTTACGCGCAAACCGGTGTGGTGATGGCCATGTTCGGTGCGGGTTCATTGCTCGGTGTTTTTGTGGGCGGAAGGCTGAATGATAAACTCGGCTACTATCCCGTGATGCTTTACACGTTGCTTAGTGGTGGTGTCATGTTTTTTGTGGTGAGCATGATGGAGAGCTACGCGATGCTTTGTGTCGGGATGTTTCTCATCAGCGCCCTGGGCGAAGGATTTCGCCCGGCCAACATGGCGGCCATTTCATATTACAGCACTCCGCAGAACTACACGAGGGCTATTTCACTAAACCGGCTTGCCATCAATCTGGGATTTTCTTTCGGCCCCGCATTGGGTGGAATTCTTGCCGCAAGCAATTACAAATTAATTTTCTGGGCAGATAGCATCACTTGTATAGGTGCCGCGGCCATTGTGTTTTTCTTTCTTGAAAACAAACACCACAGCTCGCTCGCAAAACCGGAGAAGCATGAAGAGACAAAACACACCTCTCCCTTCAATGACAAAATCTTTTTAATGTTCCTCCCGATTGTAACGCTGTATGCCATTTCGTTTTTCCAGTTCTTCACCACCATGCAGCTTTACTACACCAATGCGGAGCATCTTTCAGAAACACAAACCGGTTTAATCATGGGATTGAATGGATTGCTCGTGGCCGGAATAGAAATGATACTCGTCTTCAAACTGGAAAAGCGATGGTCGCCATTCAACTTCATAGCGCTGGGCGCTTTGATGCTTGCCCTGTGTTACATCATGCTGCTTTTTGTAAGCGGGATTTGGTGGCTGCTCGTCATCATGATTGTCATTTCATTTTCGGAAATGTTTGCGATGCCTTTCATGAACACCTTCATGAACTCGCGCTCTACCGGGGCCAACAAAGGACAGTTTGCTTCCCTTTACATCATGGCGTGGTCAGTGGCTCAGATATCCGTTCCCATTATCGCCACTCAAACCATGGAGCATTACGGATACAACGCGCTTTGGATTTTACTCGCGGGTGTTGCCATGCTGGTTTTTGGCGGAGTAAAGATGCTTGAAAAGATGAATGCGAGAAGCATCAACCCATGATTTCATCAAGCGGTGGCCGCCCGAACTTCTTCAGCAAACGAATGTGCGAAGCCAGAGCCTGACCAAAAGTTCCGTTCTCTAAATAAGGATACCCGAACTCTTCAGCCGTTTGCTTTACTATGGGTGCAATGGCAGGATAATGCACATGACAGATGCGTGTAAAGAGGTGGTGCTCCACCTGGAAATTCAATCCGCCTACATACCACGAAAGCCATTTATTCTCCCTCGCAAAATTCATGGTGGTGCGCAATTGATGCACGGCCCAAGAGTCTTCCAGGTTGCCTGCCTCATCGGGCAAGGGATGCACGGTACCTTCCACGGTGTGAGCCAATTGAAATACCACGGAAAGAATAGTTCCGCATGCGAAGTGCATTACTACATACCCAACGAGTGCTTGCCAGAAGGGAATGCCCACCAGAACAGGAACCACAAGAAGGATAAAATGATAAATGAGTTTGGTCGCTGCAATCCGGGTGAAAAGGGAAATGTTTTGGGGTCGCGAATTTTTATTCAACCCCTTTTTCTTGTAAGAAAAATATTGGATAATGTCCTTGGCCAATCCCCAGTAAATAGTCATAATGCCGTAGAAAAAGAACGCATACCACCATTGCCCTTTGTGCAAATGTTTATGAGGAGCGTGCGGAGAAAACCGCATGATCACTTTGGTGTCAATGTCCTCATCCATACCGGCTATGTTAGTGTAGGTGTGATGGAGCACATTGTGTTGCAGTTTCCAGTTATACACCATGCCGCCAAGCATGTTGAGGGAAAGACCCATGAATTTATTCACCTTTTCATTGGCTGAATAAGCCCCGTGATTGGCATCGTGCATAACGCTCATCCCAATACCTGCCATGGCTATACCCATGAGAAGCCACAGGCCAAGCGAAATCAAAAAAGGAAGATTGAAAATGAGTATGGCCACAAAGGGTAGCACATAAGCCGAAATGAGCACTGTTGTTTTTACCACCATAGTGGCATTTGCATTCTTTGAAAGTTTGTGCTCACGGAAGTAAGCGTCAACACGCTTGCGAAGTGTTTGGAAGAACTGGAGGTCTTCTCCTGTCTTAAATTTTACTTCAGCGCGGGGGGTGGTTGTGCCAGCCGAAATTGTTTCTTGCATCGAGGCAAAGATACAAGCATCCATAATGGTAGTCGGGAAACCTATCTTGGGGTAAAATCGCCAAGGTGGTTGCTTTGCACTCCTCTAGTTTCGCTCGCTTAATAGTTGGCAAAAACCTTGATTACAATTCGGCTATACACAGCACTTGCTGCCCTCTGTCTATTTGCTGCGTGCAACAATTCTGGTACTAAAACTTCATCAACTTCAACACCGCGAAGTGGCAATTGGGAATTGAAATTTGATGTGGGTGATGGTGTCGAAATTCCTGTCCGGCTTAATGTTGATTCGATGGGTAAATGGAGCTTGAAGAACTGGACAGAAACTATTCCGCTTGACGATGTGGTCTGGAATGAAGATAGCTTCCATGTGATGATGCCATACTTCCACACTGCTCTTCATGGCAGGATGGAAGGTGATTCGACAATGAGTGGAAAATGGTTTGACTACACACGAAGCGGGAATTATTCACTGACATTCTCAGGAAGTATTCCAGAAGCCATGTCGAGTTATGACCGCTCAAAGGAGCGAAATTTTCCTAACACTTTTGAAGTTACTTTTTCTCCCGATAGCGCAGAAAACAGATACAATGCTGTCGGAATTTTTACAACAGAAGAGAATCGGTTGTTTGGAACATTTCTCACAGAGACGGGAGACTACCGCTACTTACAGGGCGCCATAAAAAGTGAGTCGGAATCACCTGATATAGATGACCTACATCTTTCCTGTTTTGATGGAACACATCTCTTCCTGTTCACTGGAAAACTTCATCACGAACAAGGCACCATCAGAGATGGTATGTTCTATTCTGGTTCGCACCATAAAGAACCTTGGAGCGGAGTGGTGAATGCCCACGCATCGCTTCGCCATCCCGACTCACTCACTTTTATGAAACCGGAGTTCACTGACTTTTCGTTCGATGTGAAAAACATGAACGCAGATTCCGTGCATTTCGATAAGAAGAATTTTGAAGGCAAAGTTTGCCTCGTCCAAATTCTCGGCACATGGTGTCCCAACTGCACGGATGAAAGCTTATGGCTAAAATCACTTTACGAAAAATATCAGGGGCGGGGAATCGAAATTATTCCTGTCGCTTTCGAGCGTGGCGACAATGAACGTGCACTGATGCAAAATGTGCAGCGACAGTTTGCACAATTGAAAATTCCATACGAGCCTTACCTAGGAGGAGACAAGTCAAACTCGCAGGAAGTATTCCCGATGCTCAACCACGTGATGTCATACCCCACGCTTATCATCCTTGATAAAAAAGGAATGGTTCGAAAAATCCATACGGGTTTTTATGGCCCCGGCACGGGTACCTATTTCAACACTTTCAGCGAACGGCTGGAAATGTTCGTTGAGCAACTGCTGGACGAATGATTAGTTGTTCCTTCAGAGTTGCTTTCGTTTTAGCGGAGCAATGAAAAAAATTCCTGGATGTAGTGAAATAATCCGACCCGTTCTGCGTTTCTTCGCAATTCAAAAATCATAACCCCAACTTACATCTCATGAAAAAGCTTTTATTGATTTCTTTTTTGCCCGTGTTGTGTTCAGGTGTTTATGCACAAAACGCCACCCTGTCTGAAAAAATAAACATCGGATACGAGCCGGTGGGGAATGTTGTTATTGGAACCGATGGCCTTGACTGGACCCTTTCCATAAACGGAGAGGCCCACGACAATGCCCATGACATCATTGCAACATCGAAAGGAAATATCCTTGTTGCAGGTGATAGCTGGTCAAAAAATTATTTTGCAAACCATCGCGGGCAAAGTGATGCATTCCTGATGATGCTCAACAAATCTGGAAACGTTATTTGGAAAAAAACCTATGGAACTACCGATGAAGACCAGGCGCAGTCAATTTGCGAATTTCCCAACGGAAACCTGGTGGTGGCCGGAATGAGTGAATGTCTTTACGATGACGGCTGTGTAGAGTCACATCTTTCGTATGCCTGGGTTTTTTGCGTGGATGAAAACGGAAATGACGTGTGGTCTGAAAAGCTTGATTACGTTGGTACTGCAACCCACATAGCAGTGGGAACCGATGGCAGCCTGATGGTGGCAGCAAGTGATGGAACCTCGGTCACACTCATTAACCTTTCTGCTTCAGGCGAAGAAAACTGGCGAAGTGTTGTTGCTCCAAATTTCCATTCACGCCCACACGGGTTCGTTGGTGACAACGAAGGAAATTACTATCTATCAGGCTCCACTTACCACAGCACTTTCAATAGTGGTGAAATGAGCAAATGGGTGAATGATTCCTGGCTCAAGAAACTGGATGCGATGGGAGAAGAATTATGGAGCATCCCGATTGGAAATCACGGCATCAACCTCTGTGGCGAAATGTTGCAGACCAAAAACGGAAACTTACTCATCCCTGTTTCATCGGAAAACGGAGGCGATTTCGGTTGCGGTAGTTCCTATGATTTCAGCGTGGTACACATCAGCCCGGATGGACAACACGTTGGGGATGATTGTTACGGTGAAGAAACCATAGAACAACCCAGGGCACTGTCTCTTTCGCTTGATGGCAGCGTGTGGATGCTGGGTGATGCCTTGCGTTATGATGACCTAGAATTCGGTCCGAATTATCAGCGTGATATCTGGCTGCAACAAGTAAATGAAGTGGGTGAAGTGATAGACGTGATGAACAGTTTCAGTTTGGAAAATGATCTTAGCGCAAGTGTGCTTGCACTACCCGGTCAGGTGATCGTGGTAAGCAACACCCAAGTGAAAACTGAATTCGGCTATCAGGATGACGCGGTGATTACATCACATAAAACCGCAAACTCAATTAACCTGGTTTCGGAACAGCCGGAACTCATTGCCACCCCTGAACAACTGCCGATCATTTCTTCGGGAGATCTTCTTGTTGACGAACGTGATTTGCGTTCGGAGAATTTGTTTTCTTCGGTGAGTGAAGTTGCCTTCGCCTTGACTGTGTATCCCAATCCCGCAAATTCTACTATTACAATTTCATCGAATGAAAAAATCAGGCGCATCAGGATTTTGGACAATAACGGCCGGGTCGTGATGAACAGTAGATGTTCTGATGTAATGAGTTGTGAACTCGATATTTCCGACCTTGCTTCGGGGTTGTATCAGGTGGAGGTAAAAACTGAAAACGAACGAATAGTGAAGCCCTTGATCAAGGAATAAAAGATAGTATTTCACATGAAAAACCCTTCACGTGAATCACGCGAAGGGTTTTTCATTCGAGGTGTTTTCCGCTTATGGTCAGTCCCGGTTTTCAAATTCATTCACCACATCCACTTTCAGCTTTTCATCCCGGTTGGCCACTTCCCATGCCGTTACGAAAACTAATTGAGCAATGGTGACCATCTTGTCGTAAAGAATTTTGTGCTCATCATCTCCTGGTTTATGATAGTCTTCATGTACGCCTGAGAAATAAAAAATTACCGGCACGTTGTGTTTGGCAAAGTTGTAATGGTCGGAGCGATAGTAAAACCGGTTGGGGTCTTCGGGATCGTTGTAGGTGTAATCAATAGCAAGTTTTGTGTACCTGCTGTTGCACTCTTCCGAAATCCTGTGCAAGTCCGTGCTCAGTTTATCACTGCCAATCAGGTACACATATTTGTCGGTGGTGTGCATGGAATCATTTCTTCCAATCATATCAATGTTTAAATCGCACACCGTTTTCTCCAGCGGAAAAACAGGATACTCCGAATACCATTCACTGCCAAGCAATCCTTTTTCTTCTCCACTAACGTTGAGTATAAGAATGCTTCTTCGCGGTCCTTGCCCGTTCCTCTTGGCTTCCATAAATGCCTCTGCAATTTCCAACGATGCAACTGTACCGCTGCCATCATCATCGGCCCCATTGTTTATTTCTCCTTTTGTAATTCCTATATGGTCATAGTGCGCTGAAATCACCACCACTTCATCTTTCAGTTTCGGATCACTTCCTTCAATGAAGCCTAGAACATTCTCCGCGGAAATCAAAGTGTGTTCGCGCTTCACGTGAAAAACCGAGTTACCTGTAAATGGAAAACTGACGGGCATTCCTTTCTTCGAAATTTTCAAGGTATACTTTTCAAAAACTTTTTTCTTCCCTGCTTTCAAAATTGCGTTGCCTAGTTTTGGAGATACAATGGCGTAAGGGATTAGGTCTCCTCCCTTTTCATTGGGAAGGTCCAACCGCATGGAGGGCGATTCGAGCCAGTAGCGAATCCGCGATACATAGTTGGCATATTCATCATCAATAACTAAAAGGGCCGTTGCTCCTTTCTCTTTTGCAAGGAGGTTTTTCAGTTCGAAGTCATCGGCCCATTCCGATGGTTCTGTTGTGCCGGTCACCAAACTTTTTCCATCCTTCTTTGGTTCGCCCTGGATAATGAGCACCACTTTTCCTCTTACATCCATGTTTGCGTAATCATTGTAGGCGGGGCTTTCAATTCCATATCCTGCAAACACACAATTCTTGACGTCCACGTCATTCGCATCAAATCCTCCCCAGAAATAAAAGTCATCCACAAATTTGAACTCTATGCCGTTTACATCCATGCTGGATGTGCTTGACTTGGTAATCTTCAGGGGATATTGCTGGAAGTAGGAACCGCTGTTGCAGGGTTCAATACCCAACTGTTTGTAGTAATCCGCAATGTATTCCGCTGCTTTTTTCTGTCCGCGTTTACCCGTTTCGCGGCCTTCATATTCATCACTTGCAAGAATCAGCAGATGTTCCTTTAGTTCTTCTTTGGTGATAGTGGAGGCAAAATTCCAGGCTGCATCTGCCGGAGCTCTTCGCGCTTCTGGTTGTTTTTCATATTCCATAAAAAGCTGTTCCCTGTCGGCCGATTTTTTTAATACATCCACAGCATTGTTTTGTGCTGAACCATGTGCCACGTGAAAAATCAACATTGCGGCAATAAGTTTTATCGTTCTAAATCTTCTTTTCATTTTCAGTTCTCCTATAATTTTAAAGATCAATTTTTTCTGTTCTCCGCTGGTGCCTTCCTCCTTCGAAGGCAGTATTCAAAAACGCTCGTGCTATTTCCAATGCTTCGTCTTTTGAAACAAATCGTGCCGGAAGGCAAACCACATTTGCATCGTTGTGCTGTCTTGCAAGCAAGGCAATCTCAGCGTTCCAAGCAAGTGCCGCTTTGATACCCCGATGTTTATTTGCTGTCATGCACACTCCGTTAGCGCTTCCACAAATCAGTATTCCTCTATCACCACTTTTTGCAACTGCCTCTGCGGTGGTGTGTGCATAATCGGGATAGTCGCAACTTTCTGTTGAATGTGTGCCGTAGTCTTCTAACTCATAACCATCGGCCCGCAACACTGATTTCAAGTACTCTTTCAGTTCCAATCCTGCATGATCGCTTCCAATGTGTATTATTTTCCCTACCGGCATTGCGGCAAAAATAGACTTGTGCAGCATCTGAAACCTGCGCCATTTATGATGAACGGGGGCTTATCAACTAGTTGCTCACTAAAATCATCTTTCCTTGTTCACATCTACTCATAAAGAAACCGCTTTGTTGACAACCCTGAACCTCCTTAAAAAAATAATTCAATCTCCGACCACCTGTTTTCAGTTTTTGTAAGTTACTTCTAAGCGTAGCTGCTAACAATACTCCATTAGCGTTGCACAAAAAGTTATGATGCTGCAACCCATCAACAACCTGTTCACAAATCAGCTAAACGTTTTATCATCAAACAATATCATGGATGAAAACTTGTTCACCATTGGGTACTGGATGTTCATAGACTCCAATGTCAAGTAAAAACACACATTGTTATCCCCCTTATCAACACGCTTACTAAAGAACTACTATTCTTTTTAAAAGAATATTATTATTAGTTTGAGTTGATAGCAATGACAACATGAAAACTTTAGGGGCGCGATCCGCGAAAAAGTAACCTCAAAACATCTCACCTTTGTAATCTCAATGAAGAAGTCAATTTTCACCATCATACTCGCCAATGTTCTAGCTCATGCCGCTGTGCAATCACAGGGCGAATACAAGAAATATTATCACGACAACGGTGTGGTGTCGAGCGAAGGAATGCTGGTGAACGGCAAACCTGATGGCTATTGGAAAACTTATTACGATGACCGGGGACTGAAGACAGAGGGCAACCGCAAAGATTTTCTGCTGGATTCTACCTGGAAATTCTACCGCTCCGATTCCACTATCGAACGACTGATTAGCTATCGCCTGGACTTGAAAGACGGATTAGAAATGGTTTTCGATGACGAGGGAACGGTGAGTGAAGAATTCACCTGGGCCAACAACATAAAAAACGGGGAAGCCCGTTACTATTATTCGACAGGCGAGTTGCACAAACGTGTGCCTTTTGCAAACAACAAGGAGGAGGGAAGAGGATGGGAATACGACAAGGATGGAAGAATAGTAACCATGATTACTTACCGCAACGGATTCCTTTACGCTGAGGAAAGAATGAACAGGATGGACGGGCAGGGAAGAAAATCGGGCGTGTGGATAGTTTACTGGAGTGAAGGAAAAATGCGGGAAGAAGGTTACTACACCGAAGGGAAGAAGAACGGAGTTTTCAAATATTTTAAGCGGGATGGTAGCCTGGATAAAATGGAAAATTACAGGATGGATGAGTTAGTAAAGGATAGCGACAATAGCTATGTGCTCGATATTAAGAAGGAATACGATGATGAAGGAAGGGTAAGGTTGGTGGGGGGATACAATAAGGGAAAAAAACAGGGAACATTTCGAAGGTACGATGAACAGGGCAACGCCACAGGCACATTAGATTATGATAAGGATATGCTGGTGGGAGAAGGTATGCTGGATTCAGCAGGCCTGCGGCAAGGCATCTGGAAATTGTACTACCCCACGGGTGAACTTAGGGCGGAAGGCAATTACATAAAAGGAAAGAAAGATGGTGCCTGGATTTTTTATCACCAGCCTGAAGGACCTGCAGTCAACATTGGAAAAATTGCCCAAAAAGGTAGTTACCGCGAAGATCTTTCCACAGGAAAATGGACGTGGTTTTACCACAACGGAACCCTGCACCGCGATGAAATATACAGGAAAGGAAAAGAAGACGGTCATGCAGTGGAATACGATTCGCTGGGCAACGTGGTGACAGAAGGGGATTTCATTGACGGATTGAAAACCGGAAAATGGATGAAGAAAGTAAACGACCACACCGAGGAAGGAGAGTATGCCGATGGAGAACGGAACGGGTTATGGGTTTGGAAATACGGTGACGGACAAGAAGCATTCGAGGGCGAATACCAGGGCGGTGTTCCCACTGGCAGACATAGGTACTGGTACGCCACAGGCATCCAGAAGATGAGGGGGGATTATGAAGGAGGAGAACTGCATGGTGACTGGCAGTACTTTGATGAGACCGGGGCACTGAGTCTGGAATTGAAATACAATATGGGAACGGTTGAGCGCATCAACGGAGAGAAGATAAAATTGCCTCAACGCGTAGAGAACTGACCACAGTTTATGCAACATCCCTGGAGCGAGATACTTAAAAATTCATCGGACTTACTGGCTATTGCGGAGGGAAGTACGTTGGCGGTGCTAGATAGCAATTGGCTTTTCCAAAATAGATTCACGCTTGCTAAACAGAATTCGGGCAACAATAATTTCTTTCATATTGCCGGACTGGCCGATGGGCAAAAACGGACAACAGTAGTCCTTGCTGGTTTATCACAAACGGGCTATGCCGAAGATCATCATCAGCGAAGCAGTACGGAATTTTATTTTCATAAACTCACATTTAAGAAGACTGAATTTGTGCTTTGCCGCGTGGTAAACAACGAAGAACTAAAGGCAGCACAACAGTACAAAGACCTCTTCGACAAGAACGTGGCGGGGGTTTACAAAATCAATTCTTCGGGAATAATCATTGCATGCAACCAGGCTTTTGCGCTCATGCTGGGTTTCAATAACCCTATTGAGTTGATAGGCACCAATGCGGAAAAACATTACCTGCACCTCACATCGCGCAAATCTTTCCTTGAAGCCATACGCAACAATGTGGTGCTTAACAATTATGAAATTGAGGTGCGAAGAAAAGACGGCACCGAGTGCACCTGCCTGGAAAATGCGTTTCTGGAACACAATGAAAAAGGACAGGAAATAATAAGCGGGACGCTCATAGATATTTCAGAAAAGAAAAGAATTGAAGGAGCGTTGAGCGAGAGCGAGGAGCGTTTCCGTATGATGGCAAACGTTACACTCGAAGCCATAGCATTTGTTGCACAGCACATTATTATAGATTGCAATGATCAGTTTGCAAAGCTTTTTGGTTATCACAACCGGGTGGAGATTGTAGCTAGGCGCATCACCGATTTCATCACTGTGGCCGATGAGAAAAGAATTCGCACCACGTTGGATATTTCAAGCTCGCAAAGAATAGAAGTGCGCACCCAAACCCGGGATGATGTGCCATTGTTCCTGGAAGTGACGGGAGGATTTATAGACTACCATCGCATACGCACAAAGGCCATTTTGTTCTACGATATCACAGCGCGCAAGCGGGCTGAGTTTGCGCTGGAGCAAAGCGCATTGCGGTTTAAAAACTTGTTGGAAAATTCGCCCAACGCGGTCATTATTGTTACCGATGGAAAGATGAAATACCTGAACCAGGCGGCCATTACGCTGCTGGGTTATCACGATGAAGATGATTTGTTCGACAAGAAGTTTACGCCCTTTATTGCCCCAAAGTTCAAAATAGAAATAAGCGAAGACCTGCTGCAGGTGCGACAGGGGGAGGAGATTGATTACAAAGAAATAATACTCTGTGACAGGCAAAACCAAAAGGTGGACATAGGTATAAAGAGCACACTCACGGTTTTTGAAAACCAACCCTCCATTCAGATTACACTCAACAACATTTCAGCGCGCATGCAATTGGTGCAGGAACAATTTCGCCTAAAGGCTGCGCAGGAGATGAACCTGATGCTGGTGAGCGAAATTGAACGGCACAAAGAGACACAGACTAAATTGATATTGGCGCAGAGCTACACCCGCAATATCATAGAAAGTTCCATTGACATGATAATAGCCTGCGACAGGGATGGCCTTATTACTGAATTCAACCTGGCCGCAATCCGGCAATTTGGCCATCCTATTTCAGCAGTTAAGCATCAGCATGTTTCCAGGCTCTTTTCAAAAAATAAGGAATGGGAAAAACTGAACAAAGCATTAATGACCCACGGTGAGTTTTCGGGTGAGATACTCAATGTGAAAAAGAACGGTCAAACGTTTTGCTCCTTGCTTTCCGCATCTCTCATTAAAAATGCCGAAGGCCAGGTGATAGGTTCCATGGGAGTATCGCGCGACATTACTCAGTACCGCGCCAATGAAAGAAAAGCACTGGAACAAAAGGCGAAGCTCGAATCCATTTTCAATTCCACCGAAAACCTGATGATGTGGACGGTAAACAGCGAGTACAAAATCACCAGCATGAATGCGAACTTCTATGAGTGGATGCGCGATTTCTACAACGAGCATCCTCGCACGGGACAGGATATCATGCACATCCTCAAGAAGCATGTTGACCCGGATTTTTACCAGGGGCAGCTTGATGCATTCGACAACTCCTTTAACGGCAGGCCGCAGCAATTTGAATTTCCGCTGCGCAACAAGGCCGGCAAAACCGTATGGCTTCAGGCCTTCCTCAATCCCGTTTACATGGAAGACAAACTGGAGGAAGTTTCGTGCCTGGTGTATGACAATACCGAACACAAGGAAATGGACCGCAGGATACTCGAGTCGCTCAAGGAAAAGGAAGTGTTGCTCCAGGAAATACATCACCGCGTGAAAAACAACCTCCAGGTTATTTCGTCTATCCTCAATCTTCAATCATCGTATGTAACCGATGAAGGCACACTCAACATATTGCGCGAAAGCCAGCAGCGCATCAAGAGCATGTCCTTTATTCATGAAACACTTTATCGCACGGCAGATTTTTCAAGCATTGATTTCAGCCAATACCTGCACGCTCTTTCCAGCAATCTTTTCCAGAGCTACCGCACCGAGACAGCGAGTGTTAATATGATAACGAATTTCGCAGCGGTGCATCTTACCATAGACCAGGCGATGCCCTGCGGCCTGATAGTAAACGAGCTGGTGAGCAACGCACTCAAATACGCTTACAAGGGGCGCAAGAAGGGTAAATTGTGGATTAGCATTGGTGAAAAAAATTCAAAAATTACACTGCGTGTAGCCGATGATGGCGTGGGCCTGCCTCCCGATTTTAAGTATGCCGAGCACGACTCACTTGGGGTGCAATTAGTTTATACCCTCATTGAACAATTGGACGCAACCATTGATATTACATCCACAAAAGGAACCGACATAAAAATTACTTTTGAAAGAAAATGAGGTGCAACTTTGCGGCTTCTGGAAAAACATCATGACAAAAAAAACATTCCACAGGACTCTGTGAGCAAACTAAAACCCCACCCCCATGGCAGTAAAAATTCTTATTATTGAAGATGATGGCATTATTAGAAAAGACATTGAGAAGAGCCTCAAGAAAATGGGCTACGATGTGGCCGGCCATACCGACAACGGCACCCGCGCCATAGAACTGGCCCACGAACTGAAACCCGATCTGGTGCTTATGGACATTATGCTGAAAGGCGATATGTCCGGCATAGAAGCAGCCGAGTTTATAAAGAGGGACCGCGATGTGCCGGTTATTTACCTCACCTCTCATTCCGATGATGCCACTCTTGCAAAGGCAAAAATTACGGAACCTCATGGCTATGTGATAAAACCTTTTAAGGAAATAGACCTGCACACCAGCATAGAAATGGCAGTGCATAAACACAGCAAGGAAAAAGAACTCAAGGTAGAATTCGACCTGCTTAAGGCCTTGAGCAAATACAATCGCACTGCCGATTACCTCTTTATTAAACACCACGCAAAACTCACCCGCATTAACCACGGTGACATCTACTACGTGGAAGCCCTCAAAGATTATGTGATGATAATAACCCGCGATCATAAATACACCATACACGGCACCATGAAAGATGTGGAAAGGAAACTTCTTGGCAGCACCTTTTTGCGGGTGCACCGCTCGTTTATAGTGAACCTGGACAAGATAGAATCCATAATAAGCAGCGAACTGATAATGCAGGATAACCACCGCGAAATACCCATAGGAGGGCTATACAAGGATGAACTGGGGGCACGGATAAATGTGCTTTGAGGCAATGAGATCGCAGCAGAAGACAACTCGTAAACACCCTGTAAGCCAATGGGGAACAATTCACACGCGAGAATTACAAAGACTAGTTATTGAAAAATATTTTTCAAACTTGACCGAGGAACAATTATCAGAAAAAACCAAGACCGGGGAAATATTAATAAATAATCGCATCGCTTGGGGGAAATCATATTTAAAAAAAGGGTGGTTATATAATTTATCCTGAAAGAGGTAATGTAAAAATTACCGACAAGGGATTAAAACAAAAGAGCGAACTTTCTCTAAAGGCTGTAGATGAAGCGAAAATTTGCAAAACCGTTGTTCTCAATGCGCAACGCCACCAAACTAAAAACCCGACTAATCAAATACACCTTATCGTTGGATAAGAGTGACGACCAGGTTTGCAAATTGATGTTCACCGAGAAGATGATTGAAGGAAAATCACTTTTACTTTTACCAGCAAAAATCTAATCGTTATGTCAACCACTGAAAAGAGTAAAAAGATGGAACAACTCCTCACATCCGACAAGCGGTTTTTCACTACGGTGAATCAATTGGCCGATGCATATCACAAAGAGGGAAGTTCGTTTCTTTCTTCAGAAGAGTGGCTGGAAACTGAGCGCATTGCGAAAGCAGAAAAAGGAAAGGGAAAATCTCTTGCACAATTCAGGAAGAGGTACTCCGCTAAAATCCAGAAGTGATGCTGTACTCTATTGTCATCAATCCAACCTTCGAGGCAGAGTTTGATGCAGCATTCGAAGACTATTCCGCGATTCAGCCGTTGCTTGCCGCTGAACTGGTCACCACCACATTCGGGTTGATTGAACACATCAGCAAAAACCCAATGCTTTATCAAAAGGTGCACAAGAAATTCCGCCAGCGGATGTGCGGCAAGTTCCCATACCTGTTGATTTTGCTATGTCAATGAAACGCCAGTTGTGTTCACGTGTTTTTTCCACGCCAGGAGAAATCCACGGAGAAAATGCAGGTAGTGAAGAGAGAGCTGAGGAAAATTTATGATAATGCGGTAAACTTCATAACCACCCCAATGCGCAACGCCACCAAACTAAAAACCCTACTAATGAAATACACCGTGTCGTTGGATATGAGTGACGACCAGGTTTTCAAATTGATACTCACAGATAAACAGAATAACAGTGCTCAGCTATTCGAAGGAAAATCATACAGCGTTTTGCTGGGCAAGGCCTATAGTTATTTGCTGAAGCAGTTGAGAAATTCGGATTCTATGCAGTGAATAAACAAGCCAAGGTTCCATTTCGCTAAATTTTATCATTGAGTACAAAGGACAGGGAAATTCAATTGGCAATTGAATTTACTCCGCCTTTTCCCTTGAAAAAACAAATCTCCTCATTAAGGTTCTCACCAGTGTAACGGAGAACAAACTGCCCACCAGAATGACAGTAGCAAGAATGCCAAGCACATCGGCCCAGCGGATGAGCACGGGATAAAATTCCACCATGGCGCCCGTCATGCGTATTAATCCGAATTGCGTTTGCAGGAAACACAACAACAGGCCGAGGGCACCTCCGGCAATGGCACCAATGAAGTTTATCATCACACCTTCCAGCACAAATATTTTACGGATTGATGTATCCGTTGCGCCCATGCTGGATAGTGTGCCTATGTCGTTCTTCTTTTCCAGGATGAGCATAGTGAGCGCAGCACTGATATTGAAACATGCAATGAGAAGGATAAAAAGCAGGATGAGAAAAGTGGCCCACTTTTCCGATTCATTGGTTTGATACACCAATGCGTTTTTGTCATATCGGGTTTGAACAGCCAGGGAGGGAGGGAGAATTTTTTTCAGTCGTTCAACCACTTCCGTTTCACTGGCCGCGGGGTCTAACATCAATTCCACGGAAGATACCAGGCTGTCCATCCCGAAAATTTGCCGCGCGAATGCAAGGGGGACAAAAACATATTGTGCATCCAGCTCAGCATTCACTGAAAAAATTCCGCTTACAATAATGGTTTCGCGATTGAATGCCGCCTCCTTGTAGCGGCTCAGTTTTTTCCCGCGAATGGGGGCGTTTATGTTGAGCAATGGAAGTTCATCGTTCATCATACCCATTTGCAATTCGCCACACAAGGCAAGTCCCGGCACTGCATAAAACATACTATCGCGCTCCAGCACAAATTTTCCTTTCTTTATCCTCGTGATAATCCCGGAGTGGTTGACATACGAAGTATCAATTCCTTTGATAGTGGCCACAGTGTTTTTGTCACCATAGTTCAGCCACGCATCTTCCTCAATGATGCGGCTGAAATGAGCAACACCCTCCACAGTTAGCAGTTGGGCATCAGTAAGGAGGGTGTCGGAAAACATTTTTCCCTCGCGGGGCACAATGGTGAGTGGAGCATCGAAATTGGAAAAAAGTTCTTGTACAAGACTTTCAATTCCATTGAAGATGCTCATTACACAAATCATAGCCGCAGTAATAAAGGCCACCACCACCATGGAAATTCCACTGATGATGTTGATGATGTTCTTCGACTTCTTGGCGAAGAGATACCTGCGCGCTATGTAGAAACTGAGACGAATTGTGAATTATGAGTTTTGAGTTTCGAGTTCCATGAATTCGGAACCATGAAGCCCGAACTATTTCCAGGCAAGCACCACCAACCCCGTTCCGCTTTGGTGTGCAGTGTGGCTGTCCACAAAATTGAGCACAAGAGCAACGGGCATCACCACAACGTAATAAAATGGGATAATGATGAGGAATGCTTTTGAGATATTAAGCAATTTCATGGGGTACTTCATGGAGAAGCGCCAACTGATTTGACCGGGAGTTCCATAGCTGTAATGTGCCTTCACTTTCGAGAATCCTGCTGTTTTCAATTTGTCTTTTATCTCCTGCATGTTGTATCCGTCACGCACATGTTCTTCAATGAATGATGTTTCGGTGCCTTCATGCACATCGCTTCCGCCCTTGTCGCTCGGGGTGGAAATAAGGAGCATACCACCCGGCCGCAGGCTGTAACAATAATTCGTCATCACTTTCACATCTTCTTCTATGTGTTCCATCACGTCCACACACACCACAAGGTCGAAACAATTTTCTTTCCTGAATGTGGTGAGGTCATCCACCTTAAACATCACATTTTGTCTCCCTATGGCCTGGAAGAACGAATTGCATTCACATACCTGGTCAGTTTTTACATCTACACCCAATATGCTGTACTTGTCGCTGAAGCGGGAGAGATAATAAGAGTATTGACCGAAGCCACTGCCGGCATCGAGTATGTGTGTTTTTTGCGGAGCTGAACGATGCCACTTTCGCAATTCGCGATGAATGTGCCATGTGCGCAGCAGAAGCGTGTCCAGCAATTTGTAAAACAAGATGCGCAGGTAAGGCGAGCGGTTGAAGAGTTTGCCGAGCGTTTTTTTTATCGGGTCGTAATGCATTGCGAAGTCCGTTGAACTATGTTGTTTTCAAAAGCCGGTCAATTTCCTCGAAGTAATCCATGGAATCGTCCAGGAAGAACGAGAGGTCTGGAATGCGTCTCAGTTGACCACCTGTTTTATCACCCAACATCTTGCGAATGTATTTGGTGTGGCTTTCCACGTTTTTCAATTCTGCCTGCGCTTTTTCCGAAGGAAAAAAACTGAGGTATGCCTTTGCTGTGCCCAGGTCGGGTGCCAGACGAACACGTGTCACGGTGATCATTACACCGTTGAACAGCTTCTTCATGTTTTGCTGGAAGATGAGTGCAAGTTCCTTCCTGACGAGAGCCGACATTTTTTCCAAACGAACCGTTGCCATCTGATGATTTTTTTAATGAATTGTAGTTGCCATTATTTCGAACGCGCCACCCGGAATCCCACATCATAAATTCCTTCCAGTACATCCGTGCGCATGGCCTGTACTATGTCAATGCGGTACCTGCCGCCCAGGGGAAATTGCCTGCGCTGATAGTATGTGAATCTATTCTCATAAATATCCCCCGCTCCCGATGATCCGTACCACCTTCCTGTTTCATCCGCCAGCGTGCACTCCAGTGTGTCCATTGATTTTTTTCCGTTAGGAAATTGCAATTCTATAAAAAGATAGATATTCGAATAGGGGTAGTTTTCACCGTTGCGCAAATTCACAAACAGATCGTGCATGCGCACGGTATCGGTAATATCAAATTCGAACGACTTGACATCTGAAGTATTCCACTTCGCATTTGCTATGGATGCGTTTTCTTCAAACACTACAAGATCATCGCAGGAAATGAAAATGAATGCAGCCAGACAAACAAAAAAGAATTTCACCATGAACTTCATCTCCCGCCTAGGGAGTTTTTGGTGGTTGCGGATTTGGGTTTTGAGGAGGTTTGCCACCACCACCCCTGTTGGGTCGGTTGCGGTTTCCCCGGGGTTGATTGCCTTGTGGCCGTTTATCACCATCAGGTCGCGGTGGTTGTAGCGCTCGTTGCGGTCTTGGTTGTTGTCCCTGTGGGGTGGGTTTTTCACCGGGACCTTTTCCAGGTTTACGTTCAGGTCTTTGTTGCCTGGGCCGATTATCACTTTTATTCTCTGCACCACCGCGGGATCTTTCACGATCTGATCTTCCGCGGCCGCGGTCGCGGCTCCTTCCTTTCTTGTGGTCGAATCGGTTGAGGCTATCCTGCCCCACCACATTGGCAAAAAGAATTTCCTTTTCTACGACTACTTCCTCTTTCATAAATTCTTCCATATCACCAGGTCGTTCCCCGCGTTTGTTCATCTCCATTATTTCCCTTACTGATTCAATGGGTAGGCCGATGGGGGCATCGGCATCATGACCTTCCACAGCATAATACATCATGCGCTGAAAGATGTCGGTCTTAACGTGTGTGGCAATTCCTTTGGCCAGTTGGAGGCGAACAGTATTGGATGGAAAATCGCGCATGGCTTCCAGGTATTGATCCAGTTCATAGTTGAGGCAGCATTTTAGTTTGCCGCATTGTCCCGCCAGTTTCGCTGGGTTGAGCGACAGTTGCTGATAACGTGCGGCTGCTGTGGACACACTCCTGAAATCAGTAAGCCAGGTGGAACAACACAACTCACGACCACAAACTCCTATTCCGCCAATTCTTCCTGCCTCAACCCTCAAGCCTATTTGCCGCATTTCTATTTTCACCCTAAACTCTTCAGCGTATTTACGGATGAGTTCGCGGAAATCCACCCGGTCGTCTGCTGAATAAAAGAAAGTCGCTTTGCTATGGTCCCCTTGGTATTCCACATCGCTCAGTTTCATATCAAGTCTCAGCGCCTTAGAAATTTCCTTTGCCCTCACCAGTGTAGTCGGTTCGTTTTTTCTCGCTTCCTGCCAGCGTTCAATATCTTCCTGTCTTGCTTTGCGGTAAATTTTCCGGATCTGGTAATCGTCTTTCACTTCTTTGCGCTTCATCTGCATGCGCACCAGTTCTCCGGTGAGGGAAATTACTCCCACATCGTGGCCGGGCGATGACTCTACCGCCACCACATCACCAGCGTGGAGCTCAAGGGCTGAGGAATTCCTGAAAAATCCTTTTCGCGTGCTCTTGAAACGAACCTCCACAACGTCAAAAGTTTTTTGACCATCAGGCAATGCTGTTCCGGTGAGCCAGTCGAATACATCCAGTTTGCTGCATCCGTAATTGCCACATACCCCGTTGTTTTTACAGCCTGTTGGCAGGCCGTTACTATTAGTTCCGCATGATCCGCAGCCCATTGTATTTATGTCCCGTGCCGATGGTCCATAGTCCAAAGGCTTTGTGGGAAGATTTTATGTTGAGTGATAAATTTCATTGATCTAAGTGAAGCGCTAAGCCTTGGTTCTATGGGTCGCAATGGCTGGCCGGGACACCGTGGCCAAAAGTAAGGGGTGTTGACCTTCAGCCTTCTTTGCGCTGAAGCAAGTGATGAACGCGAAAGCTGAGGTCGAGAAAAACCATTTTTGAATAGGCATTCCGGCCAATGTCATCGTGGGCTTTTGTTATCTCCATGTACAAATCCTCAATGTTGAGGTGATTGATGAATTGGGAAAATTTTACCGAGAAGCTTAACTCTGAATCGTTCATCCTCACAATATCTTCTCCTGTATAGTTGAGCACCAGGTTGTGGCGCAGCTGTTCCAAAACATAGCGGAGATAATGTTTCTGTTCATCACGCAGCAAAGCGTGCATTTTGTCGCTCCACTTCACCAGTTGAACCACCTCCCGTTTATAACACCAGCGCATCCAATGCTGGAATTGCTCACTGAAAAATGCGTTAGGGTTTTCTGTTTTTGAAAGTTGAGTTGCGAAAAACCAATTGCCATCAGCAAAGTGGGCAATTTCTTTCGCCCTGGTTTCATCCATTGCACGTCCCAGCAAAGCTTGGTAAATGGCTTCAGCATCTATCTTGGGTATATGAACAGACTGAACCCGCGAAAGAATTGTGGGTAAAATGTTTTCAAGACTATTGGCGATAAAAATAAAGAGCGTTTTGTCGGGAGGCTCTTCCACAATTTTCAGCAGTTTGTTGGCAGTTTCAGGCTTCATGTAATCGGCATGCCATACTATCATGAATTTATACCCACCCTCGTAAGATTTCAGGCTGAGTTTGTTAATGATGCTTTGGGCCTCATACACCGAAACGTGGAGCTGTTTGTTTTCAGCATCGAGCTTCTTTCTCCAGGTATCAAGATTGGCATAAGGGGTATCGGAAATTAGATGTTCCCGCCATTCCCTTGCATAATCGTCACATGTAGTTTTTTCCGAAATGATGCTTTCGCCTTTTGGCTTATTGAAAAAAGGAAATGCAAAATGCAAATCGGCAAACTGGAGCGTGGCGAATTTTTTACATGAATTGCATTGACCACACGAATCGCTTTCCATGCGTTGAGTGCAGGCAATGAATTGCGCAAATGCGATGGCTATGGTAAGCTGGCCGCATCCTTCCGGGCCGTGGAGCAACAGCGCATGTGCAAGGCGGCCTTCGCGAAATGATTTTCGCAGGCGATCTTTCACTTCCTGTTGGCCAATAACTTCACTGAAACGCATGCGGAGTTTTTTAAAAGCGACCAAAAGTAAACGCCTCACTTACCCTTCATCGGGTCATCAGCGCACTTCATCAAACACGCTTTCCAGCACTTTTACAGATTTGATTTCTTTCAATCCATCCAAATGGATGCGGAAATAATCAATCAACTTATGAAGTAGGTTTTTCCGGGTGGAATGTTCAAAGTGCAAAAGCGCCAACGATTCGTAATTGCAGGCGATAAGTTTCCGAAACATTTCCGTTTGCGGTGGCTCTATGTAATACGGGTGATTTTCGGTCCCGTCACAAAACTGGCCGGCCATAAGATCGAAGTATGACCCTTCACTTAAATGCGAAGGATAAAAACCATAGAGGGATGATAGCTGCACCAGAAAAACGAGGTGAAAATTTTCGCAGTGTTCTACAGCGTCAAGCATTTGCATGGAATGCTGGAGAAAGTCGAACAACGCCTCGTTTTGATAGTCATCGTGCAGGGTTTTGTACACTACTTCATTAATAAAAAGAAGCACAGCAACTTTGGTTATGTCAGTGTTCAAGGTAGACGGAACGGAATTGAGCTCAAGAGATCGCGGAGTCAACATACCGGCATTCTCCTGCGCCTGAAACTGGAGCGATAAAATGCTCATAGGCTGAAACTTGGTAACACCCGGTTTTTTCTTGTTGATGCGCACCATAAAACTTTTCACACCGTGGCTTCGGGTAAATATTTTGAGGATATTCCTGGACTCGGAGTATCTGATGGTATGAATTAATATGCCGTAAGTGGTGATCAATGTAAATTTGTCGGAAATAAGCCGTTTCCACAATCAATGGTTCAAATCTCCAAAACTCCGTAGACACGGCAACTGTTAGCTGATATAACATTTGCCTGACCATCAGACCATCGCCAAATAAAGTAAATACTTCTTTCTGAAAATATCAAAGGCGCTAAGTGCAGACTACTGCACATAGTTTAAAGTTAGGTTAGGCAGGGCATTCTTCGGGAATGCCCTGTTGCTTTTGTACTCATTCCATACAATCATTTTCCTGGATATTTCGAGCGCCATGGTCACGCACTATTCCGTTGTCCAGAAAAAAGGATTGAGTTTAAAAAAGATCGTTCAGTCTTTTGTTTTTTAGCAGAAAATTTTCAGGACATGGAATTACAATGGCATGAGTACGCGGCTATCGGTGGTGTGATCATAGTGGTCATCGCATTTATTTGGTGGAAGTTCAAGGACGATATTATGTTCAACAGGCAAAGCAGGGAGACAGAAGGCATCATCTCCAACTGGATGAGCGGAGTGGAAAAAGGGAAGCAGTATTTCTACCCGCTTATAGAATTCGTGACCGAAAACGGTGAGCGCGTGAACTATCGCGCTGAAGAACGAAGCGAAGGAAAACCGCTTTACTCTGTTGGCACCAAAGTGCGCGTTCGTTATTTGCCCAAGGATCCGAAGAATGTCCGCACTATTTATCCCAAGGCTTAATGAATTCATCCATCCGTTTCTTTGCACCTGATGGATCCCAATAAGTATTGCAACAGTCTTTTCAATTACTCGCGTTTTCAAACACGCGAAGTGATAATCGGCAACATCACTATCGGTGGTGATCATCATCTCATGCTGCAAAGCATGACCACCACCGACACAATGAACACTGAAGCAACTGTTGCGCAAAGCATCCGCATGATTGAAGCGGGTTGCGAACTGGTGCGCATCACTGCTCCGAGTAAAGACGATGCAGAGAATCTAGCCAACATCAAATCATCGCTTCGCGAAAAAGGATTTACTACTCCACTTGTTGCTGATATTCACTTCACACCAAACGCTGCGGAAATTGCTGCGGGTATTGTGGAGAAGGTGCGCGTGAATCCCGGCAACTATGCCGACAAGAAAAAATTCCAGCACATTGAATACACCGATGCGGGATACGATGAAGAATTGCAACGCATCAGCGAGCGATTCACTCCGCTGGTTTTGTTGTGCAAGAAAAATGGCACTGCTATGCGCATCGGAACCAATCACGGTTCGTTGAGCGACCGGATTCTTTCGCGATATGGTGATACTCCTCTGGGTATGGTGGAAAGTGCTATGGAGTTTTGCCGCATTTGCCGCGACCATGATTTTCATGACATCGTGATAAGCATGAAGGCGAGCAATACGCTGGTGATGGTGCAGGCATATCGCCTGCTTGTGAACCATATGATGCGCGATGGAATGAACTATCCCATTCATCTGGGTGTGACGGAAGCAGGCGATGGTGAAGATGGAAGAATAAAAAGTGCCGTTGGTATCGGAACTCTTTTGGAAGACGGATTGGGTGATACCATTCGAGTATCGCTCACGGAAGAACCGGAAGCGGAAATTCCGGTAGCAAGAATGTTGGCGGAGCGATATGCCAAGCGCGCAAATCATGCAGCGATTGAAAATGTTTCGTCTCCTATCAATCCATTTGAGCATACAAGAAGATACACACAAGCTGTGTTGAATGTTGGCGGAAAAAATGTGCCGCGCGTCATCATGGCTTTTTCAGAACGAAAGGAAATCACTGCAGCAAGTTTGTTTGCCGTGGGTTATCAATACAGCGTGCCGTTGGACAAATACCACATCACTGATTTGGCATGTGACTTTGTGTACTGCGGAAAAAACAAAGTTGATTTCGAAATACCCGGTACGCTCGGATTGATTTACGATTACCCGGTATGGAAAGAAATTTCGGGGCGTGAAAGGTGTTACCCGATGATTGCCTCACCCTTTGCAGACCTCACCCCCAGCCCCTCTCCAAAGGGAGAGGGGAGTGTGAACCTCACCCCGACCCTCTCCAAAGGAGAGGGAGAACACATGCAATTTCCGGAATCAGAAATTGTTTTTGTAAAAGTTTCCATTCATGACTTGAGCGAGGTGTTCATTTCACTTCTCAAATCACAACCAAACGTTGTGCTTGTGCTCACTACTGAAAACGACCACGGCATGGCTGAACAACGAGCTGCATTTTTCAAACTGATGAATGCAGGCTGCACAGTGCCTGTCATTATTTCAAGAGCATATACCAACCTGAATGAAGACCAGTTTATGCTTTACAGTGCAACTGATTGTGGAGCGTTGCTGGTGGATGGTTTGGGCGATGGCATTTTTCTTTCTACCCAAGACATAGCCATGCAGCGCATCAATTCCACTGCGTTTGGAATTCTGCAAGCGACACGCACCCGCATTTCAAAAACGGAATACATATCGTGTCCCAGTTGTGGCCGCACGGAATTTGATTTGCAGATTACCACTGCGAAGATTCGTGCGCGCACTGCCCACCTCAAGGGTGTGAAGATTGGCATTATGGGCTGCATTGTGAACGGCCCGGGCGAGATGGCCGATGCCGACTACGGCTATGTGGGCACAGGCCCCGGCAAAATCACTCTGTATAAAGAGAAGAACGTGGTGAAACGAAATGTGCCCGAAGCCCAGGCGGTGGACGAATTGATTGGGTTGATTAAAGAAGGAGGAGATTGGGTAGAGGAGAAAAACTGATGTGGCGATATGCTGATGTGCCGTTGTCCTGATTGCCCATCTACCTTTGAATCAAAATTTTTCCCCGCATGGTACTTTATGCATCACATTTCAAGTCAACTGAAGAATTGCTTGAGGCACTCGCTGTGCAACAGGGCAAGAACAAGCGAAAAAAATTCAATGCAAAAAAATTTGCAGGCAAAATGAAATGGCATGTTGACGCTGTGAAATACCAAAAACAATTGCGGGGTGAGTGGAACTAAACTGCTGGCCGATACCAATGTGATCATCCGTGTTTTGGAAACCACAGCCAGGCTGTTCAGCTTCTTCACGGTGCCGAAGTATTCATTTCCGTAATCACAGAAATGGAATTGCTTAGCAAACGGGGCATCACCAAAGCAGAAGAAAATCTTATACGGTAGTTACTTCATTCATGCATCATCATCCCGCTATCGGACAGCGTGAAGGATGAAGTAATTTATTTCAGGAAGACTTACAAATCAAAACTACCTGACAGCATCATCGCTGCAACAGCAAGTGTATTTTCACTTACGCTGTTCACATTTGATAAGGAGTTTTCGAAATTCACCGATGCACAAGTTGTCGTGTTGAATTAAGATGCCAAGGCGGTGGACGAATTGATTGGGTTGATTAAAGAAGGAGGAGATTAGGTAGAGGAGAAAAACTGATGTGGTGATATGCTGATGTGCCGTTGTAAACGACAATAGGAAACAAGATGATTCGAATGGAAGCCTACCTGACGCGAGAAGGGAAATATTGAATCCTCCATCCGCTAATTATTCATCACCACTCCGCAATCCTTTTATTGTTTTTCAATTCGGAACTGTTGGTTTTATTTCAATTTCTCTATCCTGAAAATTTTGCTTTGTTCGCCTGCCGAAACTTTTACTAGGTACAATCCTGCGCTGTAGTTTTCAAAGTGAACAACAGTTCGTGTCCCCGTTTCATTTTCTTCAAGAAGTAGTTTACCAAAAGAATCCATCACAGAAAAAGTGAATCCTTGATTTCCTTCAATCGTGAAAGAAGAATGCGTTGCGGATGGATAGACGGAAAATTCATTCCACACACTTTCTCCCACTCCCGTGCACATGTCCACCAGGATTTGTTCTTCAGCTTCGTTGGTGCAGCCGTTGCCATCGGTGTAGGTGTAGTGGATATCGAACAATCCTTCGCCACTGGCAGCGGGGTCGAATGTTCCGAACACTATGTATTCACCAAAGTAATCCCCGCCTGCCGGTGAACCGCCCGAAATAGTCCAGTTCCCATCTTCAATACAAACGGTGTCCACAGGAAAATCAATGGTCACAATTGGAAGTGCATTCACCACAAGGTCATCGGTTGCTGTGCCTGTTGCACAACCTCCCGCATCAACGTATGTGTAAGAAATATTGTAAGTGCCTGCGCTCACATCCGATGGATCGAATACATCATTGCTGACACCGCTGCCCGAATAGGTGCCGCCTTGTGGCGAACCACCTTGCAGTGGAAACGAGGCACCATCTGCACAAACATTTCCCACAAAACTGAGATCGAGATTTACATCAATAGTTGATGGAAGTACATTGACTGAGACAACAGGTGATACCAATGTGCAGTTTCCGTTTTGGTTGGTAACGAGCACCGTATAGTCACCGCTTTCAGTCACCACTATTTGATCCGTTGTGGCACCGTTGCTCCACGCATAAGTAAATTCTTCGCTTCCATTTGTAATCACTCCGAGGGCCACGCTTTCACCTTCGCAGAAATCAGTGGGGCCACTTGTAAGGAAGTAGATGGAGTTGTTGAGGATGACAGAAACGTTTTGCGAACCATGATTTCCAGATGAAATATCCAGTGCACCATCATTGTTGAAATCACCGAGCGCAACGTCTTGCGGAGATTGCTCCACGTTGTAGGCCACCAAAGCCTGGAAAGTGCCATCACCATTTCCAAACAATACACCTGCCTGATCCATTGCATAAAGCGCTACTACCAAATCCGCATCGCCATCACCATTCACATCGCCCGAAACCACTTCCATGGGATTGGAGTTTACTTCCATGGGAATAGTAGAGATTATGGGAAATCCAATTCCATCAGGCTGAATAAGGATGGTGATGTCCATGCTGTTGCTATTCACGCAGGCGAGGTCGGTGTCACCATCATTGTTCCAATCACCAGAGGTGATACTGACAGGAGTTGTTCCCACATCAAATGAAGCGATGGGTGTAAATGTTCCGTTTCCGTTATTGCGAAAAAAGTTGAGTTGGTTGTCGTTGTAAGCGGCCACGAAAATGTCCTTGTCACCATCACCATCGTAGTCGGTGGCATGAATGTCATAAGGATAATCTCCGGTCGTGTAAGTGACTTGTGCCGCAAATGTTCCATTTCCATTGTTCATCAGCACAGAAAAATAATCTTCCTGTATGTATGAAGCTGCAATGTCAGGATAACCATCACCATTGAGGTCGGCCACTTCGAGTTGACGGTCTCCACCGGCATTGGTACCGGCCTCATAATTCACCTCGGGGTCGAAAGTTCCGTTGCCGTTGCTAATGAGTATGGCCACATAAGTGCTGCCTTGCAAAGCGATGATGTCGTCATTATTATCACCGTTTACGTCCGCAAGAGCCACATCTTCAAAACCATATTGTGTGATGAAGTTTTGGGTGTCGTCAAATGTGCCGTCACCATTTCCAATCAGCAGTGAAATTCCACCACCGTTATTCGCAACAGCGATGTCAAGATTTCCATCATCGTTTACATCGCCCGCACCAAGCGAGTTCACAAATCCGTTAGAGTCCAGCATTCCTGAACCAAAAGTTCCGTCATCATTTCCTTTTAGAAATGAAACATTGTCGTTAAGGTAATTGATGCCGATAATGTCTAATACACCGTCTTCATCGAAATCATCTTCGACTAAATCGCGTGGCTGGCCGTGGCTGCTGTTGAAGTTAGTTGGGTCGAATGTGGCATTGCCATTACTCATAAGCACACCAATATTTCCACCTCCTTCATCTGCCCATGCAAGGTCCATGTTTCCATCATCATCAAAATCATTGGCAACAACATCTGCCCCATACGATTGCATGGAAAGGTTAATAGCAGGGTCGAATGTTCCGTTTCCGTTGCCGGTGAGGATGTGCATGTTGGTGAGTCCCGTTACAGCAATGTCGTCGTTGTTGTCGTTATCGAAATCTGCAACTTCGAGGTAGAAATAAAAGGCGGTGCCTGCGGTGATAGCTGTTCCACTCATAAGTGTTCCGCTTCCGTTATTCATGAAAAGTGAAACATTGTCGAGGTTGTAGTTGTATCCGCAAATCACATCCACATCACCATCGTTGTTGAAGTCGCCAAACTCAACATCGAGTGGTTGGTCGAGTGTGGTGAGAGTTTGTGCGAGCGTGAAAGTTCCATCGCCATTGCCTTCAAGTATGTGCAGTTTGTCCTGGTCAAACTCATTGACGATTGCATCAAGGTCGCCATCTCCTGTCACATCGGCAAGCGTGAAATGCTGCCGGAACGAATCGTCAAATCCTGTGATGTAAGAAGTGATGACATCACCGAAAGTGCCATCACCATTTCCTGCACGAAACATTACAGGCGAAGTGGAAATGTTTGACCACACTAAATCATCGTGACCATCGCCATCAAGGTCGGCCACTTCCACTTCAGTAGGAGTGTTGGCGGCAACAATAAGTGCTTGTGCAAAAGTCCCATCACCATTGCCTGATAGTATGCTGAATGATGCTTCGAGGTAATTCGCAACAACCACATCGCGGTTGTTGTCTTCATCGAAATCACCGGTGGCTGCGCTGGTGGGGCCGTTGCCGGAAGCATAAAGAACATCGGACGCAGGGTCGAAGCACAAGGATTGTGAAGAAGCAACGAGTTGTGAGCCGACAGCTGCGATCAGGACTGCCATTGGTAAATATCTTTTCATGATGTGGGAATTTTTGGACAAAGGTTGGAGGATGAAAGAACTAAAAGCCCACCCGAATGGGTGAAATGTTCACACATCGCATCGGCTTCCGGACGCGCGAAGTGTGTTAGTGCCAGTTTCATTTTCAATATTTTCTCTTCGCTTTCACTGCACCAAAATTTTTTCCAATAACAGCCATTGCTGGAAAAATTGTTTTCTGCACAAGCACAGGAACATTGGATATTGAGTGCTGGAGTAAACACCGCGTTGAATTTTGATTCTGTTCCACCCACCGAATAACACCTGTGCACTGCGTCTTTAGGAACCGTGAATGTTCGACCCGGCACCAGCACAATTTTTTTCCCATCGCTTTCTACTCCAAGTTTTCCTTCCAGACATTGATAGAACTCATCCTGCAAGCAATGGCGGTGTGGAGAAGGACCATCACCGCTTGCATTGAGAGTCACAATCATTTCAGCGTACTCACCATTGGTGTCTGCTGAAGTTTTTGTGAAGGTGATGGTTCACCTGTGGCGTTTAGGATGATTTTTTGTTGCGTGATTTTAAAGATATGTTAGGAAGGTTCTTTTTCAAAACAAATGATGTTCAATTGTTTGCTGAAGTAACACTAACTATTGGAACGCGCAATCTACATGTACAAAGTTCCATTCCATATTAGTGTAATGGTGTCTTCGGCACTCATTACACAATCTCCTGCGATTTCAATTTTTTGTATGTCCTCATCGATCAATGTACAGCCTAAAGTGATAAGTGTTCCCACACATTCAATAACGAGAAGTTGACCGATTGCAGAACCATTTTTTCGAGTTTGAATTCTTGCTTTTTTGATTGGCCAAAATTGCATGATTGCAGCGGTGAAGTCAATATGCATTTTCGTATAGGATGCCGGAAGCGCTGGGCGCTAATGTGTTTTTCGACACCATATCAGATGCCGCCCCCGCTGAAACTTACTAATGTTTCTTTCGTATCACGTTGGTTCTGAGAATCAACGCAACAGCGATGCGAACACCCGGCAAACGCCTATATCAACTTGTTCTTCTTGTTCCCCTAATCATTTTCTTGGTGGGCGTGCTAGGATTTCTACGCATAAATTCTTCAGATGCAAGGGGGTCAGAAACAACTGCTTTCAAACCGGAAAGAATTCAATTTATTGAGGACCGGAATGGCACATTGCAAATTGAAAACATCTGCTCTTTGCCGGACAGCTTATTCATGTATCTCGAAAAGGGAGTTGTTCCCAATTTCTCATTCAGCACTTCGGCTTATTGGCTGCGGTTTGATGTGCCGGGCAATTGTGTGAATGCATTAACGAAACTTATTGAGGTTCAAAATCCTCTTTTGAATGAAGCCATTCTTTACGAAAGGCATCATACCGAAATACGGTTGGTGTGCGAAACAGGTGATGCGTATCCGTTCGATAGCCGGATGGTGGCACACCACAATTACATCTATCCTGTAGAAATACCGCGTGCTGAAATGCGGCAGTACTATCTTAAAATTAGTAGTGGTGGTGAACAACTTCTTGCACCCATAGCCATTCGAGATGAACGTGGCTTGTCGCTGCGTGATGCTAAAGACCAGTTGCTGCGAGGCAGCTATTTCGGACTGATCATTTTCGTGTTGTTGTTCAACCTCTTCATCTACCTCATCATTCGCGAGCGCTCTTCGCTTTATTATGTGCACTACAACTTCAACCTCCTGCTGCTACAGTTTTCTCTCAGCGGTTATGCGTTTCACTATTTGTGGCCGGACAATCCGTGGATGGCCAACGTGGCCAATCCATTCTTCGCAAGCATGAGCGTGTTTTCGTTGTTGCGCTTCAGCCAGCATTTTTTGAACTTGAAGGAATTTTACTCACGGGTGAATTCTATTTTCAAGTGGGTAGGAATGGTCATAATGTGTAACGCAATGTTGTCGCTGGTTTGGCACAACGTGATTTTTTCAATTTCCATTCTTGTGGTGAATGGTGTTGCTCTTTCGCTGAACCTGGCCATCATTCCCATCGCGGTGATGGTGCTGAGAAAAAATTTCAAACCTGCCAAGTTTTTCCTCTTTGGTTTTGTTGTGTTGGTACTGACTGTGTTCGGATTTATTGCAACAAACGCAGGGTTGTTGCGAAGTGATTTTTATGCGGATTATGGATTGCTCATCGGTAGTGCAGCTGAAGTTGTGCTGTTGTCGCTTGCGATTGTAGATCGTTTCAAAAGTTTTAAAGATCAGGCGCTCTCTTCGCTACAGGAGATTAACCGCATGGAGCGCGAAGCCAATGTGGTGCTTGAAAGAAAAGTGGAAGAGCGAACGGAAGAAATTCTTGTGCAGAAAAATCAAATAGAAGAACAGCGGAAAGAAATTATTGACAGCATTCGTTATGCTGAGCGCATCCAGAAGAATGTACTTCCCACAGAGGATGATGTTCGTGGATTTTTTCCTGAGTCTTTTGTTTTCTACCAACCCAAAGACATTGTGAGCGGAGATTTTTACTGGGGCGGCAGAACAATGCTCAACGGCGTGGAAGGCCCGCCTCATGAAGTGTTGATGCTTGCTACGGGAGATTGCACAGGACACGGAGTGCCAGGAGCAATGATGAGTGTGATGAGCATTAACCTGCTTCGCGAAACGATTGCTCAATTCAAGGATGACCAACCGGATGTGTTGCTGCAAAAGTTGGATGAGCGATTGCTGAAAAACATGAACGGATCGGGAAACGCTCATGCAGGTGACGGAATGGATATTGGGCTTTTAGCCATTCAGAAAGAAACCCGTGAATTAGTTTTTTGCGGAGCGAACCAAAACCTTTTCATCTTCAGGAATGGAGAATGTATAGAACTAAAGGGAACGCGAAGGCCTATCGGGATGCGCGATGCAACTATGACCAAACCTTTTACATCATCATCATTTCAATTGAAGAATGACGATATGCTCTACGCCTTTACTGACGGCTTGCCTGACCAATTCGGTGGAGAAGATGGAAAAAAATTAAAGAAGAAGGGCATGTTGGATTTTCTCAATGGCATATCAGCAGAATCTGTTGCGAAACAAAAACCAATGCTCGTGGATTTTTTCAATTCATGGAAGAATGAATATGAGCAAGTGGATGATGTGTGTCTCGTAGGGGTAAGAATTGTGTTTTGAAACGAGAACAGATTTCAAATCATTTTTAATAAATGACAAACCATTTATGCCACCGATGTGCTTTTCAAGTAAGAATCTGGAGGCGAAAGAAGGATTAATTTCCGGAGAACAATCGGAAAATGTCAAGCCCATTGGCCCAAAGGATAAGACCAATAAGAAGCAAGAATCCAAACATTTGCGCCACTTCGAGTACCCGCTGCTTCACTGGTTTCCCCGTTATCACTTCCCAAATAAGGAAGATGACATGTCCGCCATCAAGAGCGGGAATGGGAAGAATATTCATGACTGCAAGCACAAGTGAAAGCAAGGCTGTCTTATCCCAAAAGGCCCACCAATTCCATTTATCAGGAAAGATGTTGGCAATGGAAATAAAGCCGCCCATTTGGGTGACACCAGCGCGCGAGAAAAGGAATCGAATGGAGAGTACCTGTTTGCGGATAATTTCTTTGGCATAACGGAACGCTGCGGGGAAGGCACTGCCTACTGAATACTGAAGGGTGTCGTACTTGAGGTATTTGCTATCAGGCACAGGATAAAATCCGATAGCCCCTTCTTCGCTCACCTTGATTTTTGCAACAAGGGTTGAATCGCCACGAATGAAATTCACACGGATGACTTTGCCCTTGTTCTTAAAAATTTCCTGTTGGATGTCCATGAAAAATTCCGACCGGACCTCATTCACGCCAATAATTTTATCACCCTTCAACAACCCCGCACTGTCGGCAGGAGATTTCACCGTAAAGGAATCAATTACGCACTTGTACCTCGGGGTGATGGCAGCTCTTGCGCCTGCACTCAACATTCTGGATGAAATATCTTCCGGAATATTTACTTCCACTTTTTGACCACGCCTTTCCACCGTTACTTTTTTCGCTTCATCGAAAAACAACATGGACATTACCTGGTGATGCGATTGTGGAATGCTGTCATCTACTGCGAGAATTTTGTCACCGTCTTCGAATCCAATCTTCTCCAGCACCGGTTCGAAATGCGCACCATAAGTAACGTTCTCCAGTGGCAACACTTTGTAACCCCAGTGAGCCAGCACGAACCAGTAAATCACAAAACCGAGAATGACATTTACAGTAACGCCACCAATCATGATAATGAGTCGTTGCCATGCGGGCTTGGAGCGAAACTCCCATGGTTGCGGGGGTTTGGCAAGCTGGTCTTTGTCCATGCTTTCGTCCACCATCCCTGAAATTTTTACGTATCCACCCAGCGGAAGCCAACCGATGCCGTAAACAGTATCCCCAATTTTTTTCTTCACCAACGAGAACCAGGGATCGAAAAAGAGATAGAATTTTTCAACCCGCGTCTTGAAAATTTTAGCAGGAATAAAATGCCCCATCTCATGCAATACGATGAGGATGGAAAGCGACAATAAAAGTTGCAGGGCAAGAGTCATGAATCAGAATTGATGTACCGTTGACCAATGACTGGCGGAAATCCGTTCATCCTGGTTGGGCGGTGCGAATGTAACAGCACGGTAGATAGTTGACTTACCGCACATCAACCGGAGCAGTGCTCAAGGTTTATTTCTTCGCCTCCTTCGCCCAAGAGTCTTTCAAACCAACCGTTCGGTTGAAAATGATTTTGTCAGAAGTCGAATCTTTATCGGCACAGAAATATCCCAGACGAATAAATTGAAATTTGTCTCCGGCAATTGTGTTTTTTAAATCCGCCTCTGCGTAAGCAGTTTCGATTACCGTCAAACTGTTTTCGTTGATGTACGATTTAAAATCGCCCTCCTCCGAGGAAGGGTTTTCTACTTTGAAAAGCCGGTCGTACAGATTCACTTGCACAGGAACTGCATCATTTGCTGAAACAAAATGCATGGTGCCCTTCACATTGATGCCGCTAGTATCATTTCCACTCTTGCTATCTGGAAAATAGGTGCAATGAATTTCAGTGACATTTCCCGCATCATCTTTTTTGAATGATTCACACTTGATGATGTATGCACTTTTCAATCGAACCGTCAACCCTGGGCCAAGCCGGAAAAATTTCTTAGGTGGTTCTTCCATAAAGTCATCGCGCTCAATCCAAAGTTCTTTGCTGAATGGAATGTCGCGATGGCCACCGCCCTCTTCCATTTCAGGATTGTTTTCTCCATGAAGTATTTCTGTTTTGCCCACTTCATAATTGTCAATGATAAGCTTCACAGGATTCAACACCACCATTCTTCGTGTGGCGGTTTTGTTCAACTCCTCGCGGATGCAGCTTTCGAGTAAGCCCACATCGCTCACACTTTCTCTGCGAGAAATACCGATGAGGTCGCAAAAATTCCGAACACTTGCAGGAGTGTATCCACGCCTGCGCAAACCGCTCACTGTGGGCATGCGCGGGTCATCCCAACCACTCACATGTTTTTCATTTACCAATTGCATGAGCTTGCGTTTGCTCATCACGGTGTAGTTCAAATTGCGTCTTGCAAACTCATATTGCTGACTTGGATAAATTCCAAGTTGTTCGATAAACCAATTGTATAGTGGGCGATGCACTTCAAACTCAAGGGTACAAATGCTGTGTGTGATTTGTTCTATCGAATCACTTTGCCCATGTGCAAAATCATACATCGGATAGATGCACCACTTGTCGCCTGTGCGGTGGTGATGCGCAAACTTGATGCGATACATCAGAGGGTCACGCAGTTGCATATTGGGTGATGCCATGTCCACTTTTGCACGCAAGGTTTTTTCACCTTCTGCAAATTCTCCTGCACGCATTCGTGCAAACAAATCCAGATTTTCTTCCATCGAACGATTGCGAAATGGCGAGTCTTTTCCTGGCTCAGTGGGAGTTCCTTTCATTGAGGCAATTTCTTCCGCACTGCTGTCATCCACATAAGCAAGTCCTTTCCTAATAAGCGTTGCAGCAAACTCATACAACTGCTCAAAGTAGTCACTCGCATAAAACTCGTTGGTCCATTCAAAGCCCAACCAACGAATATCTTCTTTGATGCTCTCCACATATTCGGTGTCCTCAGTCACCGGATTGGTGTCATCAAAACGCAGATTGGTTTTGCCGCCAAATGTTTTGCCCAACCCGAAGTTGAGGCAAATGGTAGTGGCGTGACCGATGTGTAGGTAGCCATTGGGCTCAGGTGGAAAACGCGTGAGCACACGCCCATCGTGTTTGCCGTTTTTGATGTCTTCGGCTATTATTTCTTCGAGGAAGTTGAGGGGTTTTTCGGGGGTCATTTTTCTTTCAATGTTTTTCTGTGGATCGCTTTGAGCTCTCACTAATTCTGCGGTTTTCTTTTCACCGCAGAAGTGCAGAGTTGTCGTAGAGGTTTATTCCAGATCTATTTGCTTCAATGCACTTTCAATTCTCCTGCAAGTTTCATCCCTCCCCAACAATTCAACCATCCCAAACAAATCCACACCACCAGCTTGCCCGATCAACAACACACGGAATAGTTGAAGCACTTCTCCGGGTTTTAAATTGTTTTTTGATGCAACTGTTTCGAATAACTGCTTTGCATTTTCCGCAGTAAAATCATCGAGCGATGAAAGTTCGTTTTGCAATTCGGAAAAAAATTCTTTGCATCCTTCTTTCCACTTCTTTGAAATCACTTGCTCATCAAAAGTGCTTGGAGCAACGAACAAATAATTTCCAACAGATTGCATTTCATTTTCAAACTGCACACGTGGTTTCAAAAGTGAAACTGCTTTGCAAAGAAAATTTTCGCTCAAGCGAATATCGTTTTCATCGAATGAAAATTCTTTGGCAACGGATGCGCGAATGTTGTTTGCGATTTCAATGTCGGGCTTGTTGCGTAGGTGTTGTTCATTGAACCACTTCGCTTTCTCAGGATCAAATTTTGCACCCGCGTGTTGTATTTGTTCAATGGAAAAAGCTGCTATCAGTTCATCCATCGAAAAAATTTCCTTCTCCGTTCCGGGATTCCAACCAAGGAAGGCGAGCATGTTTACAAATGCTTCAGGATAGTATCCGCGTTCGCGATACCCGCTGGATTTTTCTGCGGTCACTGGGTCGTTCCAATCCAAGGGAAAAACAGGAAATCCTAAACGGTCTCCATCACGTTTGCTCAGTTTGCCGTTGCCATCGGGCTTAAGTAAAAGTGGCAAATGTGCATAATGGGGCATCACATTTTCCCAACCGAGGTAGCGATAGATAAGAATGTGTGCGGGTGCACTCGGCAACCATTCTTCACCACGAATTGCATGTGTGATTTGCATGAGGTAATCGTCCACAATATGAGCAAGGTGGTAGGTTGGCATGCCATCGCTCTTCAGCAATACTTTATCATCCACTGTATTCGATTGAAACGAAATTTCACCACGAATCAAATCAGTGAATGTGATGGTTTCGTCCTGGGGCACTTTCAATCGAATAACATAGTGCTCGCCCGCTGCTTTTCTCCGCACCACATCATCTTCCAGTAAGGTGAGCGAGTTAGAAAGTGCCATGCGAATTTCTGCGTTGTAAGAGAAAGCAGACTTTGCTTCCTCCGCTTTTTTGCGAAGTGCCTCCAACTCTTCTGATGTATCAAACGCAAAGTAAGCATGACCACTTTGCACAAGTTGCTCAGCGTATTGACGATACATGGGTTTGCGTTCGCTTTGTCTGTACGGAGCAAAACTTCCACCACCAAAACCAACTCCCTCACATGGTTCGATTCCACACCACTTCAAACTTTCGATAATGTATTCTTCGCTACCGGGCACGAAACGATTTTGATCTGTGTCTTCAATCCGGAGCAAAAAATCGCCACCGTGTTTTTTAGCAAAGAGGTAACTGTAAAGTGCTGTGCGCACACCTCCAATATGCAAAGGGCCAGTGGGGCTGGGTGCGAAACGGGTGCGGATTTTTTTCTCACTCATGGGTTGGGCAATGGTTTTTTTTGAAGGCTCAAATGTAAAATTGGCCTATCGAATATCCGATAACGAAGAAGCCTTCCCGATTGACTGAGAAGGCTTCCATGCAAAATTTATGTTTTCCTTATTTTACAATCTGACCACTCAGCAGAATGTGGTCCTGTTGTTTTACCAGCAAGGCGTAAGCCCCTGTTGCAAAACTTTCGGTGCTTAGGAAGTGGCGCGACAATGTGCTGGCATTTACATTTTCACTGTAAACCAGTTGTCCAGTGGGATTGTATAGTTCAACACTGACTATTGCAGTGGAATTGAACTGAAGTTCAATTCCATTCTCAACATTGATTAAGACAACAACATCAGGCGTGAAGGCAGTTGTTTCAATTCCACCCACTGCGGCCTTTACTACGAAGTCAAGTGTCGCGTCATCAAAACAAAAATTGTTGTAAGCAAACATCAACAGGTGGTGTTGGCCCACTTCGGTGAATGTGTGGTTGAAAGATTCGCCATCAGCAATGGTGTTTTGGTCGAGAATCCAGACTGCATCAGTTGCATTGGTGGTTTGTGAATTGAATTCGACCTGCTGTCCAACAATGATTTCGGCAGGAAATTCGATTTCCGTATTGACAGCATTGACATCGCGCAGGTCAACTACATCTGCATGAAAACCACAAGTTGTGGTCACACTCACGGTGTAAACATCAGCAACAAGGTTTTCGAAACGCATAGCAAAGTCACTTGATGTTCCGCTTTCGATCAAGACGCCATCATAACCCGCGATGGTGTAGTTATAGGCACCCACATTTCCAATTGCAAATTCCACCATGCCCAATTGTAAGTTGCATTTTGCAATGGATGTTTCGATGGATATCGTCTCTGCGATTGGTTCGTTGATGGTGATGATTTGCGATGAAGCATCACATGCATCAGAAAGATTATTCATCTCAATAGTGTAAGTGCCTGCTTCGAGATTCGAGGTCGTGGAATTGTTTGAAGCAAGTACGATTTGATTCATCTCATTTGTAATAGTGAAATTCCAGTTGCCGCTTTCTGCAAGTATTTGGAGTTGGCCGCTGTTGCCATTACAAGTTGCATCGGAGGTGATAACCTGGCCACTTGCCGTTGAGTGAATCAGGAAACGGACAGCAGTGAATGCTTCTGCTGTAGTGAAGTTGATCGCGCTACCATTGTCAACGACAACTGATTCGCCTGTTGCCAAATCTTCAATAAACATACACGCTCCAGCGGGAAGATTCTTGATTTCATTCACGACCAAAGTGTACTCGCCCGCTGCCGGTGCTTCAATCCAGACTGGGATAACTATTTCCCCTGAATGTTCAAGTGTGTGGATGGTGAGGTTCGTTCCATCTGATGAAACCAAAGCGAGTTCTGGAGCTTCGGGCACGAAATCATTTTCCATTTTCAGCGCATCATATTCGTATTCGTATTGCGATGATGTTCCTTCCATGAATGTGACAACTGCTTCATCAGCCATGCCACCCTGCTCAAGGCGCAGAGAGATGAAACTGCTTTCCGGACGGTTGCGCACAAATGCTGATCCTGTATTGGTCTTGAAACTTTCTTCGTACTGAAGTCCGCCTGCAACCGGATTGGCGTAGGTAAAAAATGACTGGCTGTGGGCAATGTAGCGTGAGCCTGTTCCAACTTGTGTTATGCCATTGTAAGAACGGTAGCCGGGCAAATCCCGGTCGTACACATAGTAGGTAGTGGCACCGAAACCATTGGCAACCATCTCGTCAAAATCCACTTCGGAAGGATAGATGTTGTACAACAGGTTGTAGCCATCTCCTAGATTTCCGCTGTTGGTGTAGTTCACCGCCTGCAATTGTGAGCCTTTGTTTATGGTGCCGGTGATATCAACAGTGTGTGAATTATAGGGAAGGAAAGCAAAATATCCTCCGCTCAATGTGTTGGAGATGTTACTTGCATTCACGTATCCGAAGTTCCTGTTGCCGGGCACCGACTCATCGTAAGAGACAATGTTTACAAACGGATAGGGAGGCGGATATTCAGATCCAACGAATCCAGTGGTAAGCATATCATCATCCCAATCGGCAAGAGTGAGCGCACCATTTAGTGGAGCAGCGAGATTGATCCATGTGCCTCCCTGGTTCTGCCCCATTCCGTTGTAAACCCATGTTGGAACATGACGCTGAAGGGTGAGGTTTCCCACCACATCGGCACCGCTTTTTATTTCTCCGATGGATGCTGCCTGGGTGGCAGATGTGGAAATGAGGGTGAGGTTTCCGCTCGCATTCAATGTTCCTTCGTCAGGTGAAACCAGATCGTTCACGTTCGTTGCTGTTGCCAGCGTCACGGTGAATCCATCGTTGTCAATCTTGAGGTCATTAAACGTGGTAGAAGATGTTCCTACCACCAGTTGATTTTCATCTCCCCTGAAAACAACTTCGCCTGTGCCTGCATTGTAAGTGCCGTCATTTATCCAATTGCCGTAAACCTTGTGGCGGAAACTGCCCGCATTAAACACTGCGGTTGATTCAATGGTGATGTCATCGCTGGTTAGGTGATCATCCTGGGTAACAGTGTGCCCGCTCTGAACCACCAATCTTGTATAGCGGCCAGGGAAAATAGTTCCGCCAACTCCAACCGGTTGTGTGTCCCAGATGGGATCGCTCACGTTGCCACTGGACTGTGAATAATAAATGGAGCGGCATCCTTTAGATGTGAGGGAAACATCATCCAGTGCAAGATCGCGATCGAATGAAACGGTCCAGATATAGCGGACTCCGAAATGAGGAACGTTTCGGTAAGTGGTATTGGTGCCTGTTCCGTAAGAAACAAGGTTGTCGAAATCACCATCTGAATCCACCATCAATTCCCAGGTGCCATCCTCGCTGCGCGTGATGTGGAAACCCACTTCGCTCATTCCCCCTCCCCAATCAATGGATGTGGTAACGATGGGTGTGGTTGGCACTCCGTTGTCCACCTGCCATAGGGTAATGATGTCGGGGTCTCCGCTGATAATCGGGTTAACACCCACGGCATATCCATCCACTGTTGCACTCCACAAGTCACTTTCGTTTGCAGATATGAATGCAAGAAATTTATTGTTGGGTGATGGTTCGTTGCTGTAACGAAGGTTGAATTGCCAGGTAGTCAATACACCATCAAGACACTTGCTATCCACATCGTAAGTGAAACTGCTTTGCGAAGCCACATTCACATCGGCTGATCTTGCAGAGTATGTTCCGCTGCATGGAACGAAGTTGCTCGATTCCCAATATGCCGCTGGTGTGGATGTCCATCCCGCGGTGTTGTTATCTTCAAAATCATCGGTGAGCCATGTTTCATATCCCATATCATCATCTACCACGGTGAGTGAAAGTGTGGAGGGTTCACCGATGTATGCATCCGTTCCACCAGCCACACTTTGCAACTCAAATATGAGTTCAGCAACGTCATCACAATCGGGATTGTCAGTAAGCGTGAGCACCACAGTTTGTGCGGCACTGCTTCCTGCGGGGAAGGTTACAAGTTGGGAAACGAAACCATTCACGCGGCCTGCATCCCCCGCAGTGTGAACAAGGGTTACGGTGGTAGAAACTTGTGAGGAAGGGTTCGCGATGTTCACCATAACGGAATATGTGCCGTCATCTTCATTCACCGTTGCACTTCCGGTAGCGAGGTAAACATGTGTTGCACGGAACTTAATGTTGTCCACTTCGAGTGCAGCACGTGCATTGACGCCTGAACTGTGCATGCCAACAACTCCGATGAATCCTGCACCGCCCGGTGTGTAGAGGGTGTTTGTTACACTTCCGTGATTGACGGTGCTTGATGAAATAGGACACGCATTTACTGTTACACCTCCACCACTTGCCAGCGGAAGTGCGGATGTTTTAAATGTCCACACACCGGAAGGATCCCGTGTTACAAGAACAGCGAATCCATAGTCGGTAATTCCATTAGAAATGGCCGTGGTAGAAGTAAGAATTGTTGTGCCCACCCCATTGGTTACAGATTGAAGCCTCACTTCATCGTTGCCTATATCGTCACCAAAGACAATGCGGTAACCATCCACTGTTCCTGATTCAAGGTTTGATTCGTTGGCATACAACCAGAAATGCCCTTGGTTGGCAGTGGTTGCGGCCTGCGCCCTGCGTCCCATCCACCAAGACCATTGCTGCTGACTATCCCAGGTTGAAACGGGAGTGCGCATGTGTTGTGTGCCGCCACTTGCAACCGTGTGGTTGAGGCGAAGCGTCTTTGTCTGCTGGATTTCTGTCCCGGTTAGTGATGATGCATCACTGTTGGCCACTACCGTCCATGAGCCTGTATCACCACTCCATACCGGTGATGCTGAATGATTGTTGTCGGTAAAGCTGTCGGTCATTGAATAATCGAAATAGCCGCGCCAATTGTTGCCGGCATTGCTGTCATAAACAAATTCACCACATCCTCCGGGGTTAGTAGTGTTGCCTTCTGCTTCCCAATACACTTCAATTACATAAGTACCGGATCGGTTAAGGCCACCAAGAAGATTTATGTTGGCGGTAGTGTTGTCCCATTTCTGGTCGCCACCGCCCAAGTTAGAATCAAAACTGAGACCCACAGCGTTGAATGCTCCGGGAGTATCGCAAGTCCGATAGGCGCGATAGTATAGTTTTCCACCGCACACATTGGAGCTTCCGTTCTTAAACGTTTTTATCTCACCACCAACAAGTGTGAAGGTGCCGGTAGAAGCAAAGTTTCCGTAGTAAGCATTAATGAATGATGGTGCCAGATCAGCATTGGCCGAACCCGCTTGATACATGCTGCCTGCGCCTGAATCAAGTATGATGTAGTCCTGGAAAAGTCCCCACGAGGCAGAAGCAATGGTAGAGATGAACAAGGCTGAAATGAAGAGGATAGTGTGCAGTGTTTTCATTTTGGAAATTGGTTATTAAGGGAAAACTTGGTGTTGATTCTTTATCAACAATGAAGGCGTGAAAGTATGGGAAGTTCATCGGTCATACCAAAGACCTGGTCAGGAAAGTGTACCAGTGACACTTATAGGTTCCCGCCCGGCACACTCTCCAACAGTTTTTTGGTGTATGCAGTTTGTGGTTGTATAAATATTTCCTCGGGCGTGCCCAACTCTTCAATTCGGCCTTTGTTCATCACCATAATGCGGTCGCTCATGTGATGGACCACGGACAAATCGTGGGAGATGAAAATGTAAGTAAGTCCCATTTCTTTTTTCAGGTCGTTGAGCAGGTTGAGCACTTGAGCCTGTATGGATGCATCGAGCGCTGAAACACTTTCGTCACACACAATGAATTTTGGTTCCAGCGCAAGAGCACGCGCAATCACAATCCGCTGCCGCTGCCCACCGCTGAACTCGTGAGGAAAACGATCCATTGTTTCTTGAGAAAGCCCAACACGGTGCAGTAACATTCTAGCTTTTTCCTGTCTCTTTTTTTCTGAGTCATGCAGACCAAAAACACGCATAGGCTCGCACAAAGCTTCTCCAATTTGTATTCGCGGATTGAGGGAAGAATAAGGGTCCTGGAAAATGATCTGGATGTCTTTGCGCAGTTTCCTCATTTCACTTTTGGCGAGTGATGAAATATTTTTCCCACCGAAAATAATTTCACCGCTTGTAGGCGGAATCAAGCCCAGCAACATTCTGCTCAACGTGGTTTTACCGCAACCGCTTTCGCCCACAAGCCCAAGTGTTTCTCCGCGAAAAACGTCAAACGAAATATCATCCACTGCGCGAGTTTCTGAAATTTCTTTAGTAAAGAAGCCTGAAGTTTGGCGATAGATTTTTGAAAGATGATTCACTTTTAGAATGACTTCACCGGGAGAATACTTCTCGGACTGCCTCCCAATTGCTGTCGGGAAGGTGACTGCCACCCGATTGTTATCAGGAGGCAAAGGCCTACTGCCTTCCTGCCCGTCCGGCAGGGGGGCTGCATACTGTTTGCTTTTTTCAAAGTCATCAATCGTCAGCAGCCTTTCTTTTTTCTCTCCCAACTGCGGCCTGCAAGCCATCAGTCCTTTTGTGTAAGGATGTTGAGGGTTAGAAAAAATTTCATCCCTTGTGCCCTGCTCTACAATTTCTCCTTTTCGCATCACTATGATGCGGTCAGCTATCTCACGTACAACTCCCAAATCGTGGGTGATAAAAATTATAGCCATACCGTGTTTCTGTTGTAGTGATTTCAATAATTCGAGTATGGATTTCTGCACTGTGACGTCCAGTGCCGTAGTGATTTCATCAGCAATGAGGACAAAAGGCTCGCAGCTAACGGCCATAGCAATCATGACACGCTGGCGCTGGCCGCCACTCATCTGCCATGGGTATTTCAAAAATGCTTTTTTCGGTTCTGGAATATGCACTTCATCAAAGAGCTCTATGGTTCTGCGCATTGCATCCTGTGCCGAAAACTTGTTGTGCTTCCGAAGCATCTCGGCCACCTGTTTGCCACAACGCATCACTGGGTTGAGGGCGGTCATGGGTTCCTGGAAAATCATGGCGAGGTGACCACCACGAAGGTTTTTCTTCTCCGCGTTTTTATTATGATGTTTCAATACATCCATATCCGCGAAATGAATTTCACCGTGTTGTATTACCGCAACTTTATCGGGAAGTAATCCCATTAGCGCAAGTGATGAAACGGATTTGCCGGAACCGCTTTCACCCACAAGAGCAAGTGTCTCGCGCGGTTTTACGGTAAAAGAAATCTTAGTTACTGCGGGGATAATTTCATCATGCGAGCGAAACCCAATGGTGAGTTCCTCCACCCGCAAATTGTGTTCAGCGGTTGTACTCATTGAAATTAATCTTCAGGTAAGGGATCCCGTTTTTTTCAAGAGAATCATTCATCACTATGCGCACAATGCGCCCGTTCTTGGCTGTCATCACTTTCCATTTAAGATAGTTTCCATCGTGTGCTGGTGTGCCATAGCGTTGTTGATAGAGTTTCCCGAAATCATCAGCAAGCGCTACACGTTGTGAATCGTCCTTGGGATAAATTTCCAGCATGATATCGTACAATCCCTCTTCGTTAAAATTGTAAGTTATCTCATACCAGGTGCTATCCTGCTGATCGAGCGGAATGCGATAAGTGAGCTCATCAGGCAGCGCATAGACATAATTTTTTCCTTCCACGCTCATCACTTCATCGGGTAGATCGCCCATGTTCACTCCACGAAAATCGCCCGGTTCCAGCGCTTTGAGAATTTCGCCCGTACTGTTGTCATCCACCTTTTGCGGGCTACAGGCCATCATTAAAATCAGTACGGGTATCAATGATTTGTTCCAGTGCATGTTGGGAGGGACGAAGGTAATTGCTTATGGAGGTCGTTTGAAAGTTGCTGGTTGTTGACCACACTGTGACGTGGGAAATCCCGAAACGTGTGGAATGACTTATTGTTGCTCGCAGAGCCTTGTGGAAAAACTCCTGGTTTCAGCAATCAGGTGGCATCCCTTAATAAAACCGGACCACCGATGAATCGGAGCAGGTAAAGCAAGATTTTTAAAGCTCATGGCGCTGACAATCTGGTTTGTGGGTAGCACAAATCTGGACTTCCCGATACATCTTCATCACCAAAAAGAAAAAGCGCAACGGCTTGCTTTTAGCATGCCTGTTGCGCTTTTTAAATCCTTGTGCAGCAGAAGCTAGTTCACCAGAACTTTTCGCGTTACCACTTTGCCGGATTGCTCCATACGAACAAAGTAGATGCCTATGGGCTGCGATGAAAGATCAAAATGCAATTGGTGTTCGCCAGCCGCGAGTTCCTCATTCAGCAGGGTAGCCACAAGTTTGCCGCTCAGATCAATCATCTTAAGTGAGGTGAGTGCGTGGTTGAAATTGCTGATGTTGACGTGCAGTGTGTGGTGCTGATCCATGCCAGCGTTAAATTCTGCCGGTGCATAACCCACTGGATTAACCGACACAGCCACCGCCTGGAAACCTCCACCCATACCCATCTCGAAATGCGGAGTGCATTTGTAGGAATAATTGCCCAGCACTTCTACCGTGTAGGAAAACGTAGGGCTGCCCATAGTGAGTGGCGCGTCCCAGACATCAGCACCCGCAGGTATGATGAGGGAGGTGGTGGTGTGTGTGCCACCAGTCCATTGCCATTCAATGATGTCGCCAATTTCAACTAATAGAACAGCTGGTGAAAACGTTAATGCTGACTGAGTGACGATATGAGTTTCAGCATAGGATGCAGCGCTGTTGAACAAGGCAGTAGCAGTCAATAGAACAGTGTAAATTTTCTTCATATTATTTGTTTTTTGGTGTTCAAAAGTAGGGGATTTTCAGGATTATCTGATTTTCGCATTCGCCTGCTCATTAAATAAAGCAACAATGTGAAAGATTTTCCTTAAAGAGTTCCCCTGGCCTCCTGCTCCCTTTCAATCGCCTCGAACAATGCTTTGAAATTTCCTTTACCAAAACTTTTTGCTCCCTTGCGCTGGATGATTTCAAAAAACATTGTGGGGCGATCTAAAACAGGTTTGGTGAAGAGTTGCAACAGATAGCCTTCATCATCGCGATCAATCAGTATTCCCAATTCCTTGAGCGGTGCAAGGTCTTCGTCAATTTTTCCTACTCGATCCAATACATCATCGTAATACGATTCAGGAACGTACAGAAATTCTACTCCGCCTTTTTTCAGCAGGGTTACGGTTTCAATGATATTGTCAGTGGCGAGTGCAACGTGCTGCACTCCTGCTCCCTGGTAGAATTCGATGTATTCTTCTATCTGTGATTTTTTTCTTCCCTCGGCTGGTTCGTTGATGGGGAATTTGATTCGACCATTTCCGTTGCTCATCACTTTGCTCATCAGCGCGGTGTAGTCGGTCGAAATGTCTTTGTCGTCAAACGAAATAATTTGTGCAAAGCCCATCACCTTTCCATAAAATTCCACCCACCTGTTCATTTCGTTCCATCCCACATTGCCGACTATGTGGTCTATGAATTTCAATCCAACCGAAGTTGGTTGGTACGCAGGTTTCCATTCGCGATAGCCTGGCATGAAGAGTCCCTTGTAATCCTTTCGTTCCACAAAAACATGGAGCGTTTCACCATACGTGTGAATGCCTGACAGAACCACTTTGCCGTTCTTGTCTTCGCGCACTTCGGGGTTCATGCACGACACGCCTCCGCGTGTTGTAGTTTGATGCCACGCATCAGTTGCATCATCCACCCAAATTGCAATGACTTTTACCCCATCGCCATGTTTGGTGATGTGCTCGTTGATGGGACCACCGGGAACAAGCGGTGATGTAAGCACCAGACGAATCTTGTCTTGCTGCAAAACATAACTCACTCGGTCTTTCACTCCGGTTTCCAGGCCACAGTAAGCAAGTGGCTGGAAGCCCCAGGCACTCATATAGTAATGAGCGGCTTGTTTGGCATTGCCTACATAAAGTTCAACGTGGTCGGTTCCCAGAAGTGGAAGAAAATCTTCGGCTTCTTCTACTACTTTTTCGAGATGAAGGCTGGTGGTGTCAGTAAGCATGTGTTGATTTATTGATTTGGTCCAGATAGAGATTGGAATGTTGATTTGAAGAATTGCATGGTCAAAAATACTTCGTTGCAAATTGCCCTACTTTGCCCGCTGACAAAAATCAGCGTGACATCAATATGAAAAAATCAAACCGCCTCACCCTCTGGATCTTCATTGCGCTGCTGCTCGGCATCTTGTGCGGATGGTGGCTCAACGTGGCATATCCCGTTGACGAAAAGAAATCTTATGAAGAGGCTATTGCTGCCACTGCTGATAGTCTCGGGGTGATTTCCACCGGCACCCCGTTTAAGGAAAAAATAAATGCGGCTCTTGCCGACAGCACCTCAGACGCAAAAACGAAATGGGAAAACCTGATGAAGGTGATTCAGTCGGAAAAGAAAAATCCTTCGTTAAGTGCCGCACTGGAAAAAGCAGCGAAGATTGTGGAACCCGAAAACAAGCAACTGAAATCCATACTTGAATACCTCTCCATTCTTACAGATATTTTCCTGCGGCTTATCAAGATGATTATTGCTCCACTGGTTTTTGCAACACTGGTAGCGGGAGTTGCAAAACTGGGCGACATTAAATCAGTGGGGCGCATTGGAGGAAAAACTTTATTGTGGTTTATCTGTGCTTCGTTCCTATCGCTTTTATTGGGTGGCTTGTTGGTCAATTTTTTTCAACCCGGCCTTCATGTGGACCTCGACCGCCCGTTTGCAGGAATGGAAACAGGAGTGGACAAAGCAGCCCTTACGCTCAAAGATTTCATCACACACATTATCCCGAAGAGCATTTTTGAAGCAATGGCACACAACGAGATTTTGCAGATACTAATTTTCGCAATCTTCTTCGGGGTGGCGGCTGCGGCCATTGGCGAAAAAGCCTTGCCTGTGGTGAAAGCCATGGACATAGTTGGCCACATTATGTTGAAGATTACAACTTATATAATGTATGCAGCACCGTTCGCTGTGTTTGCGGCCATGACAGCCGTGATTGCCAAAAAAGGATTGGGCGTGCTGAGTACGTATGCCATCTTCATTGGTGAATTTTATTTAGGGCTGTTGCTGCTTTGGAGCATCCTTTTGTTTGCAGGATTTCTTTTAGTACGCAAAAGAATTTTCAATCTCATAAGAAGAATTCGCGAACCGCTGCTCATTGCTTTCAGCACAAGTACGAGCGAAGCAGCATATCCAAAACTTCTTGAAGAATTGGAACGCTTTGGTTGCAAGAATCGCATCACAAGTTTCGTGTTGCCGCTTGGCTATTCATTTAACTTGGATGGCTCCATGATGTACATGACTTTCGCCAGCATTTTTATTGCGCAGAGCTACGGAATTGAGATGAGCCTTGGCACCCAACTCACCATGCTTCTGGTGCTGATGGTGACTAGTAAAGGAATTGCCGGAGTGCCACGCGCATCGCTGGTGGTGATAGCGGGAACATTAGCTATGTTCGACATTCCCGAGGCTGGACTTCTGCTATTGCTGGGTGTTGACCACGTACTTGACATGGGCCGAAGTGCAACCAACGTTGTCGGCAATGCCGTGGCTACAGTGGCGGTGAGTAAATGGGAAAAGGCTCTCGAGGATTGAGGAATGATTTTTCTCGTTGAATAGAGAAAGCGTTAGTTGAGCACCACAATTCATTTTTGAGATGTCTTCTAATTCCATTACTGCACAATTGAATGTTGAACAAACATTTGCCTTTCCTTACTTGCAATTACCAAAGCTTTCGTAAGCCTCCAGAAAGCCGCTTCCAACCGTTCGCTCTATTCTTGCTGCTGGTATGTGCAAAGGATGGAATTACACTTTCCTGTTTTTGATTCGTTCAACAATGTTGTTGATCAGTTTCAATTTTACCAACCATTCCCTCAGCGCGCAATTCGGCTCTATCCGCTTCAACAAAATTACCTCAGCCGATGGTCTTTCGCATGAGTATGTGAACACCATAATACGTGACAAAACCGGCTACATGTGGTTTGGGACAAGGGCCGGATTGAATCGGTATGATGGGTATGACATTAAGGTTTTCAGCAACGACCCGCTTGATAGTTTATCCATTTGCGACAGTGAAATTCGCAGCAGCCTGTGTACATCAAGTGGTGAGTTGTGGTTTGGCACTCTCGATGGGTTGGCGCATTTCAATTCTCAAACAAACACCTTTAACAATTTTCATCCACCCGGATTGGAAGAAAAAACTGTTGTGCCGCATTGTCTTGAGGAGGACATGAATCACACGTTGTGGATTGGTACATCGCAGGGTTTGTTTGTGAAGAGAAATTCGGATGAATTTCTCCAGCGCGTTTCTGTTCTTCAACCACAACTTGCTGAGCTGGACAGCATAAGTATTGCTGATTTCTTTTTTGATAAGAATAAACTTTATGTCGCAACTAATGGTGCAGGTCTTTGGGTTCTTGACGCAACAAGTTTAGCACCTGAGATTTGGACATCATCATCGGCTGGTTGGCAGAAATTGTATTCCAACAGGGTTGGTCATGTGCTGGTGGATAACATCGGAAATATTTGGACGGCTTATAGAGATGGAACCATCGAGCGAAGAAATTCAAACAGTAGTGCACTCCATATTTATTCTGAGATAAACGCTTATTCCAGGGGCGACATGCAGAACCAAATGGCTGAACTGGTTATGGACCACCAGGGAAATATTTGGGTATCAACCAGTCTTTCGGGCTTATCGCGTTTTGATGAAAGTACAAATTCATTTCTGCATCTCAAGGACAAGCCAAGCATAACCGCGTTCGATAACACCCGTTCAGCGCGAAGTATTTATGTAGATGCCGATGGCACCATTTGGTTAGCAATGCACACATCGGGAGTTTTGTATTTCAATCTTACAAAACAATCTTTCATCAACTATGAACGGCCTGATGGGATTGATGAAGCAGAAATTGATGAGGTACTTCTCAGCAATTGGACACGAGTGTTTGCAGAAGACCCCTTGGGCCGATTGTGGATTGGGACAGTGGATGGGGTTTCGATTCTGGACCGTGAAACGCAAACATTCACTTCTCTCAATAACAAGACTGAGACCGAAGAAACTTTAGCTAACAATTCCATTCGCTCGATGCTAAATGTAAACAATAAATACATGTTGATTGGAACGGCAGGCGGACTAACACGGTACGATTTCGAATCGGGCAATATCAGAAACTACTACCCCGATTCGAAAAATCCCAAAGCAATGCGCGGTGATTTTGTGTACGACATTCAACGGAGCCAATCCGGGGAAATTTATCTTTCTACATCCAGGGGTTTCTCCCGCTATGATGAGGACACAGATACTTTCTACAACTGGAATGATTTACCCGAGGTTCATAAAATTTTCGGCTCCAATACCCGTGGAATGGTGATAGATGAAAACGGCACCATTTGGATTGGAATTTCAAAGGGAAACATCATCGAGTTTCATCCTTCAGAAAAAACGGTTTCAGAACATCCGAACCTCAATGTTGAAATTCAGTCTTCCAACAATACAATTCTGGACATGCTCGATGATGGTGGTACAATCTGGGTGGGAACAATTACGGGGCTAATGAAATTTGACAAAGAGACCAAACAATATTCAAAAGTCCGTTTTGCAAAAAGAACAGCTCCCTCAATGGTAGGAAACATTTGGAAAGACAAAAATGATGTGTTGTGGTTCTCTGGTAATACAGGCGTTGTGCGCTACAATACGGTTAGCTCAGCGACTGAATATTTTGATGTTCATCATGGACTGCCCACCAATTCGTTTCACTTCCAGCACGCATTTGAAACATCAGATGGAATGTTATGCATGGCTTCGCTGAAAGGCATTGTGATGTTTCGACCCGAAAATTTGCAGCAACTTATTTCATTTCCAAAAGCGCAGATTACTGAACTGCGTGTGTTGAATGAAGTAATGGATTTGAACAGGATGAGTGAACAGAAACTGTCGCTTAAGTATGATGAGAATTTTTTCACCATAACGCTCAACACCTTCGATTATTTGCAACAGGACAATATCCAGTTTGCATTTATGCTGGAAGGCCTTCATCCCGATTGGGTTTTTAACGGAAAGAACAGACAACTCAGTTTTACTAATGTGGCTGGTGGAGACTACGTGTTAAAATACAAGACCACTACATCGGATGGTATCTGGTCCGATGAATTTCAAACTCTTCAGATTCATATTGATACTGTGTTCTACAAAACCTGGTGGTTCAGGATTTTTATTTTGCTGTTTGCAGTAGCGATTGTCTATGCTGTGATAAGGTATCGTCAGCAACAAAAACACAAAGTAGAAACACTGCGACAAAAAATTGCCAGCGACCTTCACGATGATATAGGGGCTACGTTGAGCAGTATCCGCATGTACAGTGAAGTAGCACTAACACGTAAAACCGACAACGAACCCTTGCTTGAAAAAATAAGTGAGAATGCCCGCGGCATGGTGGACTCCATGAGCGACATTGTGTGGGCCATCAAACCTGGCAACGACAAGTTTGGTGATGTGCAAAAACGCATGCAAAACTTCGCCATGGAAATGTGCGGCCCGGCAGATATTGAATTGCATTTCAATTTTGATGAATCACTCTCCGACTTCAAACTGCAAATGGAACACCGCAAAGACATTTACCTTGTCTTCAAGGAAGCAGTGAACAATGCCGTGAAGTACAGCACATGTAAAAACCTCCGCGTTAGTATTTCACGAAATGGAAATGTGTTGAAGTTGGAAATTGATGATGATGGAAGAGGTTTTGATTCAGGCACAATCAAAAAAGGCAACGGTCTTGATAACATGCGAATGCGTGTGCAGATGATGAAGGGCAAACTCAATATCACGTCATCAGAAAACAGCGGAACGCAAATTTTGTGCGAAGTGCCATTCACCCATTTTGGGTAACGAAGTGCAAAAGCAAATCGTGGACTTTTGCTTCACCGATAATTGTCATGTCAGAAAAAACAATCCGAGTAGCCATCTTCGAAGACAACAAGCAGCTGCGCGAAAGCCTGGCGTTTGTGGTTGACGGCACACAGGGGTTTTCATGCACAGGTGCATTTGTTGATTGCAATGATTTGGAAGAATGCATTGAAGTGAGTAAGCCGGATGTGGTACTCATGGATATTGAAATGCCCGGCATGAGTGGCATTGAAGCGGTAAAAATCATCCGCAAAAAATTTCCTGAAGTGCAGGTGCTCATGCAAACTGTTTTTCAGGATGATGAAAATATCTTCCGGGCAGTGTGCGCGGGTGCTTCAGGATACATTCTTAAAAACACTTCGCCTGCGCAATACATTGAAGCAATAAAAGATGTGTGTGCTGGTGGTTCGCCCATGACTGGTTTTGTAGCGCGCAGAGTGCTGGAACTTTTCACAAGACATGTTCCGCACACAGAAGAAAACGACTATCAGCTATCAGCCCGAGAAAAAGAAATTCTCCAACTTCTTGCACAGGGAAAATCTTACAAGCAGATTGCCGCGGCACTCGACCTTGCGTTTGAAACAGTGCGCTCTCACATGAAGCGGATTTATGCCAAGCTGCATGTGAACAGCAACACCGAAGCGGTGTTGAAGGTTCTCAAAGAACGTCTTGTCTGAGCGTTACCCCTTTTTGGGTAATCCCATCTCCACTTTTCTCCTTGTGCTTTGTCGGCAAAAAATTACGCCAATGAAACACTTATGCTCAATTCTTTTTCTGCTTTCTTTTCTTTCTATTGAAAGTTACACGCAGGCACCACAAGGCTTCAATTACCAGGCAGTGATTCGTGATGCGAATGGAGACATCATGGCAAATACAAACATCACCATGAAGTTCACCATTCAAATTTCAAACACCGCGATCACATCCATCAAGTACCAGGAAACACAAGCTCTGGTGACCAATGAATTTGGATTACTCAATTGTGTGGTTGGTGATGGAACCGTGCTACAGGGAAGCATGACCACTGTGGATTGGAACAGTGGCGAACGTTACCTGAAAGTAGAAGTGAATACCGGAGGGGGATTTGTAGAAACGGGCATTCAGCAGTTGGTAAGTGTACCCTATGCGCTGTCCGCACTTGATGCGCTCAACGCATGGGGAACTTCTGGAAATGAGGGCACCAATCCCACAGAGAATTTTATAGGAACCACGGACAATAGTCCACTCGCCTTTCGCGTGAACAATGAAAATGCAGGTCGCATTGACCATGTGGAAGACAATCTCAGCTTTGGTCATTTGGCGGCCAATTCAATAACCATTGGCAACAATGTAACAGCCATAGGAAATGAATCGCTGACGAGTAACACAACCGGCTACAACAATACCGCCATTGGCCATGAAGCCATGTACGCCAACACTACGGGCTACATTAATACTGCGGTGGGCAGTTATGCCATGCACGACAACACCAATGGGGTGTGCAACAATGCGTTGGGACACGATGCGCTGCGATACAACACGACTGGAGATTTTAATGCGGCCTTTGGATGCAACGCACTCAAGGACAACACCACCGGAGACTACAACAATGGTTTCGGAAATAATGCGCTGCATGACAATACCACCGGCATCAAGAATGTGGCTCTTGGGGCAAGTGCCCTGTATCACAATATGACCGGAGACAACAACATTGCCATTGGTTATGCCACTCTTTTTTGGGGTGAAACCGCCAACAACAATATCGCAGTGGGAAATGAAGCGCTTCTATACAACACCACCGGAAGTTCGAACATTGCCATCGGCCATGAAACACTCTACTCAAATACAACAGGTTTCAGCAACGTAGCAATAGGCAATGATGCCCTGCGCAGCAATGTCAACGGACTGGCCAATGTTGCTATTGGCAACAACGCTCTTCAGGACAATGTAGAAGGTTCCGGAAATACAGCTTGTGGTGAAATAGCACTCCGTGAAAATACCGGCTACAGCAATACCGGCATAGGACGGGCTGCACTTGTATACAACACTACTGGCGGAAATAACTCCGCGCTGGGTTGGCATGCATTGGAAGACAATGAAACGGGTGACAACAACACAGCGGTGGGCGAACTGGCGCTGGAAGAAAACATATCGGGCAATAACAACACTGCTGTTGGCACCCATTCACTTTTAAATGCAACGGCTTCAAACAACACCGCCATCGGTTTCGATGCGGGTGGTAGTCAGACCACCGGTGGCGATTGCACATTTCTTGGCTATAGTGCAGAAGGCTCCACGGGTACAATTACAAACTCAACCGCGATTGGTTACCAGGCAGCAGTAGTCGGCAGCAACCATGTGCGCATTGGCAACACCAGTGTCACTCAAATAGCAGGACAAGTAGCATGGAGCAACCTCAGCGATGCGCGACTGAAAAAAAACATCAATCCCTCAACACTTGGTTTGGACTTCATCAAAAAACTAAAACCCGTCAACTACAATTTCATTGAAGGCCACGAAGGAATTCTCTACACAGGTTTTCTTGCACAAGATGTAGATAAATTGCTGGAAGAAATGGGACAAGATTTTTCAGGCATAACGAAACCCGAAAACGAAACGGATTTTTATTCCATCAGGTATTCTGAGTTTGTGGTGCCGTTGGTGAAGAGTGTTCAACAGTTGAATGAGAAAGTCGAAGAACTTCAAAATGAAAATGACGATTTGAGAATGCTCGCTGAGCGAAGCGAAGTCCCGATGCAAATCGGGAAACAACAGGAGATGATTGAAGTATTGAAGATTGAAAATTCAGAATTGAAAATTTCTATGAAAGAATTGAAAGCAATGCTCGAGAAGCAACAACAACAAATCAATGCGATACTTTTACATTCCAATTAATTCAAATATATGAGAATAAAATCTACTCTTACCCTTTGCGGATTAATCATCTCGTTCTGTGTTTCTTCACAAAACTTTGCTTACCAATGGGGCAAAGCTTTTAATGGCACCTTTCTTACAGGCTTTTACAAAACGGTGAAAGCCGCCAATTCCGATTTGATAATAGCAGGCGGCTTCCGCGAAACTGCAGACGTGGACTTTTCGGCAGATGGCGTTCAGGAGTTCACCGTTACTGTTGGCGTCCACAATCCTTGTATTATTCGAACTACCTATGACGGAGATTTTATATGGGGCATACACATCAAGGGGCAAGTCTTCGTCAATGAGTTGTTGTTAGATGCTGATGACAACATCTATATAGCAGGCGACTTTGAAGGCACCGTTGATTTCGACCCGGGAGACAATACTCTCGAGGCAGTTTCACAAGGAGCTCACGATTCTTATGTGGCTAAGTATTCTTCCACCGGTGCATTGGTGTGGGCAAAATTCTTTGGCGGTTTTCAGCAACAAGTGACCACGGCAATGGTTATGGACGATGCAGGCGATTTGATATTTACAGGCTATTTCGAATACACCGTAGATTTTGATCCAAGTGATGGAGTCTCCGAATTGACCCCGTTAGTGAATGATGTTTCAGTAGATGTATTTATAGTGAAGTGGACAGGTGATGGCGCATTTGTTTGGGCCAAACAATTGGGAGGTGTCGGTTCGCAATTACCTTACGACATGACCAGGGATGGCGAACAAAACATCCTCATCACAGGTACCATTACCGACACCATGGATTGCGACCCCGGTATAAACGAAAATCTAATGACACCCGTGGGCACAGGCTTTACAGCATTTGTGGTGAAGCTCAACCACGATGCAGAATTAATATGGGCACAACAATATGGCGATGGCTCGCAAGACCAGGGTGTAGCCATAGAGACCGACAGTGAAAACAACATTTACCACACAGGCCGTTTCGATGGCACGGCTGATTTCGAAGTGGGCGCTGGTACTGCTGAGGTAACTGCTTTTGGCAACCGCGATGTGTTCATCAGCAAGCTGCAACCTGACGGCACCTTCCTTTGGGTATCAAGTTTAGGTGGTGCCGATACGGACCATCCGACAGACATGGATGTAGATGCTGATGGCAATGTTTATGTCTGTGGATTGTTTCAAACCACTTGCGATTTCGACCCGTCTGATGGGGTGCAAAACATTTCCGTTTACGGAGACTTTGATGGCTTCATAAGTGTGCTCAATACCGATGGTGAATACCTATGGGCAACGCGTCAAGGCAACAACTCTTACAATGCAGGCATTAGCATCATGGTGGATGATGGGTACATCTTTTCAATGGGTGTGTTTGCCTATGGCTGTTTCCTTGACCCTGAGAATGATGACGTGAATTCCGTTGTCGCCACGGGTGACTCTGAAGGCTTCATTGCTAAATATGCTCACCCCGCAATTGGCGATAACGTAGGTGAAACTATATCCATTAACGCAGAAATATATCCCAACCCCGCAAGTGACTTTATTTCCATCAAAGGCATTTCATCCCACGCAACAATCATCCTCTCCGACATCACCGGAAAAATTGTGTTGAATGAAAGTGTGATGCGCGACAGAACACTCGATATCTCTTCTATTGAAGCAGGAATTTATGTACTGCATATCGAAGAAAATGGGATGCGTGTGACGAAGAAGGTGGCGGTAGAGTAGTTGCTGCCGGCTTCCAGTCGCACTATTTCATTAATCCGAAACGGTCGTTCCCTGTTCTGGTTGAGATGATGAGTTGAAATTCTTCGTGCGCATTTGCGCTCATTTTGTGTTGCAGGTTCTCAAAGAGCGGCTTGTCTGAGCGTTGACCCTTTTTGGGTAATCCCACCCTCTCATTTCTCATCGTGCTTTGTCGTCATAAAAAAATTTACGACAATGAAACACATATGCTCCATCATTTTTCTACTTTTAATCCTTTCGCTAAGTAGTCACGCACAAGCCCCGCAAGGCTTCAACTACCAGGCGGTGATTCGTGATGGCAATGGCGACATCATGGCTAATGCGAATGTTACCATGAGATTCACGCTTACCACTGCAATTTTCGCCACTATTAAATATCAGGAGACGCACTCATTGGTCACGAACGAATTTGGCTTGCTCAATTGCGTGGTCGGATTCGGAACAGTGCTTCAGGGCAACATGACCACTGTTGATTGGCACGAAGGCAATCGCTTCCTGAAAGTGGAAGCAGATACCGGTGGCGGATTTGTAAATATGGGCATTCAACAAATGATGAGTGTGCCCTATGCGCTTTCTTCAGGAGATGCTATCCGTGCATGGGGAACTACAGGAAATGAAGGCACTAACTCTAATGAAAATTTCATTGGGACAACGGATGCTCACGCGTTCAACATTAAAACAAATGACATTGACCGCATGTATTTCAGTTCAAATTCCAATACCACCCAAGTGGGAATAGGTACAAAAGCACCCGGGACAGTCCAAAGTAGTTTCGGCACCTCGTGGGCATCAGGAAATCTGCTGCATGTCAAGGACAGTATGAATTCCAGCAGAATTATCCTTGATTTTAATAATGATGAATTTAAGAACCAATTGACCTTCCGTGTGGATGAGGATGCATCTACCATTCGCTCATCCGGTGGTATACCATTGCTGTTGACGTCAGCTTTGGAGGAAGGATTGTATATCCACCCGGACGGAAATGTCGGCATCTATACTGAAACACCATACACCAAGCTTCATATTGTTGGTGGGAGCGATGCTTCTCTTACGGCACACGGTTATTTGATCACAGGAGATGTAGATGATAACAACATCGTAATGGACACAAACGAAATAATGGCACGCAACGATGGCGCCACCTCACCACTATTCATCAATGGTAACGGAGGCAACGTGGCCATCGGGCAAACCTCAACACCATTATGGCAATTGACTGTGAACGGCACCGCGGCCAAAGCCGGTGGTGGTTCATGGGCTTCAACCAGCGATGCGCGATTGAAGGAAAATGTGCAGCCCTTCACTCAAGGTTTGAATGAAGTATTGAAGGTGGAGCCGATTACTTATCACTACATCGCACAGACAGGCCACGATACCACGGTGGAACATGTTGGAGTTATTGCGCAAGACCTACAAAGGATTTCTGCGAGCATGGTCAATGAAAATGAAATGGAATTGACAGATGGAACAAAAGGAACCTACTTGAGCGTTGATTCTTCGGCTTTCACGTACATGCTCATCAATGCGGTGCAGGAACTGAAAATGGAAAATGAAAAACTCACGAGTAAGATGGAGGCACAACAAAAACAAATCGATGCATTGTTGCACACCACATCATCAAAATAATCGAACACGTCATGGCCAATATCTCCCAACGTTGATAAGAATGAATCCGGATGGAAGCCTTGACACCTCATTTGGAGAAGATGGAATTGCAAGTGGCGAACTTGATCCTTCCTTCGGTGAAGACGGCACAGCTTATATCGATGCAGACGCTTACTACCTGAAAAATATAAAACAGCAGGCTGATGGTAAGGTAGTAGTGATCGGTCAAATGTGGAATCAAGAAACCAACCAGCCGGATTTTTCAGTAAGCAGATTATTGTATGAAGATGCAAATGCAGTGAATGAATCAGAAACAGCACAAAATGTAATTTCACTTTTTCCAAATCCTGCAAACGAAATTCTCAATGTGAAATGGAGGGACAATTCAATTTCTCGATTTGCAATATCCAGGTAGAAAATTCAACGCAAAAAAAATGAACTCATGACAACAAAACTCACAATCACTTTTTGCCTCCTTGCAAACTTTCTCTTATTGCAACCGGCAAACTCTTTCTCACAGAGTATTGAGCGCAGCGTAATCTCCTCTTCCGGATTTTCATATTCAGGAGCCACGCTTCAAAACGATTGCACCGTGGGCGAAGTAATTACTGCTACCGGAGTAAATGGAAATATCAAAATCACACAAGGATTTCATCAACCTGTTTTTGAAACAGCAATCACTTGTCTGGGCGACTTCGACAACAACGGTGTGGTGAACGTTGCTGACTTGCTACTTTTTAGCGGAGCATTTGGTTGTGTATCTGACTGCGGCTTGCAGGATATGGATGGGAACGGTTCTGTGAATGTGGGCGACCTGCTCATCTTCACAGGTGTGTTCGGGAATGTGTGTGCGGCTATTTGACATGGGATGTTCCTGACTCGCCTTTGAACCCATCATTCTCCTCCCCTTTGATTTGACATTAGTAAATTTCTTTCACAATGAAACACTTTATGACATTTCCTTTTGGCAAATTCTGTAGCTCAATCGCCCTCGGACTATTAACTTATCATACTTCTTCCGCACAGTATGATGGAGCGATAGATGAAAGTTTCGGCAACGGAGGTTGCGCATGAACGGCAGTCGGTACAGGCAACGAACGTGTGCAAGGAATGGCCGTGCAGCCCGATGGAAAAATTCTTGTCTTCGGCTTTGGGCGTTGGGATTTGAATGTCAGCGACCACAATCCCACTGTTGTGCGCTTCAATGCTGATGGAAGTGTTGACACAGATTTCGGAACAGGTGGATTTGCTTCCATAGATGTCAACCTCACATCATTTGCTGAAATGGTTCATCCGTTAATTATTCAACCCGATGGAAAGATTCTGTTTGCCGCTCAATCACAGAACCCCGAATATGATTTGAGCTATGCAGTGTTCCGGTTCAACGAGGATGGCACACCCGATCTGAGTTTTTCTGACGATGGATTGGCGGTGACAATGGTTAGTGGCACACTCGATTATTCACAATCCGTTGCTTACCAGCCTGACGGAAAAAACCTGGTGTGCGGTCAATCTGTTTTGGGAGGATTTTATGACTTGACCGTGCTTCGCTACACTGCCAATGGTTTATTGGATGAGACATTTTCAGAAGACGGCATATTCACTTACGAGTTGAGTGAAGATGATGACATGGCAAAAGACATGAAGGTTCTTCCCGATGGAGACATCATGGTATTTGTGCAATCCAGTGCCGATGATTTTGAATTAGCCCTGCTCCGATTGAACAGTGATGGAATTCTTGACAATCAATTCGATGGTGATGGAGTGGCGACATTCACATTCGTACCAATCCTCAGGTATCCAACTTCGCTGGCTGTGCAGGAAGACGGAAAATATGTGGGCGCTGTTTCGGCAGACACCGGAAGCGGATACAATCCAACAGTAGTTCGTTTTAATTCAGATGGAACTCTTGACACAAGTTTTGGAATTGATGGAATAACAACCGTTGTGTTAAGTGATGGATTTGATATTGCCCGTGACCTTGTGCTCCAGGATGACGGAAAATTTCTTGTCGTTGGCACTGCAAATGCGGACTTCGGAATAGTGACTTCCGTCCTGCGATATAATTCTGACGGAAGCCTTGACGAAACTTTTGGTGAAGAAGGCGTGGTACTTACATCAGAAGATGTTGATACTTACCACGGTGAATCAATTGCCATCCAGGCTGACGGAAACATTTTGGCCGCATGATGGGCAATTGCAGAAGATGATCCCAACGGCAACGAATTTCATGTATGTCGTTTCCTGGTAGATGAAGCGAAGGTTGTTGATGAGATCCTATACTCAAATAGGCTTCAACTTTATCAGACCGTGGTGCATGATGTATTGAATTTTGAATTGGATGGTGCAGCTGTAAGTTCAATTTTAATTTGTGCTTTGGATGGAAAAGAGTTTGTGCTTTCTATTTCTAACAACACAGTTAATGTGAGCAGTCTGGCTCCGGGTCTTTATGTGCTGAGTGCAAGTCAAAACGGGAAAGTGGTGAGGGCGAAATTCATTAAGGAGTAAATCGAAAACAGGACCTTCCCGGAAGTGCCTGACGCTGCTTGGAGTTGTTGCAAACTAATTGGTTTCTCCCAGGGGTTATGCTTTCAAAGAAGTAGCTTTGTTCCGAAAGCAAAACCAAAAACTATGAGAACATTAATTACCCTTTTTGCCATAACGTTATTGATGGCTTCATGTGCACCTATCCACCAATGCGGAACGACTGCGCCCGAAAGAAAACCGATGATGAGCAAACGCACCGAAGCGGTGTACAATGAACGTAACCAACTCTGCTCGGACCTGGCCACTGAAAAATCTACGACTGCCGATCTGCGCGCTCAAAACGAAGCCATGCAAAAAGAAATCGAAAAGAAAAATGCTGAAGTGGCTGATTTGAAATTGCAGTATGGTGATTTGTCGAACCTTAACCTGAGCCAGGCTGCACAGTTTGACGAAACATTAAAAAGGAAAGCTTCGGAGCTGAACGAAAAGGAAAAACTCCTTTCGGAACGCGAAAGAGCATTGGCTGAAATGAGAGCCATCATTGCCAGGCAAGACAGCATTACGCAGCGGCTGAACGACATACTTCGCAATGCTCTGTTGGGCTTCGATTCGGAAGAATTGCAAGTGGAAATCAAAAACGGAAAAGTCTATGTCTCGATGAGTGATAAACTCCTTTTCAAATCGGGCAGTGCCACGGTGGAAACTAAAGGAAAAGAAGCCATCAAGTTGTTGGGCGATGTGTTGGGCAAAAACACTGACATTGATGTTCTGATTGAAGGCCACACCGACAACGTTCCCATCAAGACTGCTGTGTACAAAGACAACTGGGACCTCAGCGTAGCCCGCGCCACGGACATAGTTCGCGTGTTGACCAACGACATGAAAATTGAACCTATACGGCTGACTGCTTCAGGCAAAGGCGAATTCATGCCCCGCGCGACAAACGACACTCCTGAGGGGCGGGCCCGCAACCGAAGAACTGAAATCATACTTTCACCCAAACTGGATGAGCTTATGCAATTGCTCAACAACAAATAACGCATCTCAAATCATAATGGCAACCCCTCCGATTTTTCAATCGTGAGGGGTTGTTTTTTCGTATTTGAATCGCAGTAGTATTTCCGATTTCGATGCGACTATTTCTTGTTTTTCCGTAGGTTTTCGTTACCCCTTTTTGGGTAATCCCTTCTCCTCATTGCCCAACGAAATTTGTGGTGTTGTAAAAGCCACTACCAAATGAAACACACCTTACTTTTTTCCTTCACGCTCATCTTCCTTTCATCCGTTTCATCTTTTGCACAGCAGCAAAAAGATGACCGTGTGAAATACTCCCAATGGGAACAAGAGCAGCGCACTGAATTTTATCCTTCGGGCATTCCTGCGGTAAAGGGATACAAACAGTTTGAACGTTCCAACCTGGTATGGGAAAACCACCTTGACAAGGAAGGCTACATGATTAACTATGGCGCGGCAAACATGGATGCTTACATGCAATTGAAAAGCATGACTGAGACCACAGGAAGTGAATGGGATTTTGTGGGTCCCCACGGGCCTGATTATGACAGTGATTTTACTACTGGCGGCACAGGCCGTGTCAATTGCATACAAGTGTTTGATGAGGACACCTGGTTTGTGGGTGCTTCAGGTGGTGGCCTTTGGAAAACGGACAACTCGGGCATTTACTTTCCGGGAGTGTGGGATAACCCTTGGGAAAATCTCACCAGCGGTTTCCCGCTATTGTCCATCAGCGGCATAGCGGTGAACCCCGCCAACGAAAATGAAATCTACATCCTCACAGGCGATCCATTCAACAGTGGCCTGCCCTCCATCGGCATTTACAAAACCACTGACCAGGGCGCCACATGGACCGTGACATCCCTTGCCTTCGAAAGGAGCGAACTGGCCTACGGCTACAAGCTATTGTTTAATCCGCAGAATTTCCAGGAGATGTACGCGTGTACCACATGGGGTCTCTTCCATACAACGGATGGTTGGGAAACCAACACAGAAATAATTGATAATCGAATCTTCGATGTGGAATACCATCCCACCGATACCAGCATTGTGTACGCCTCAGGTGACGACCAGATTTACCGCAAATGTTGTGGTGACGATGAATTCTCCGGAGCCAACAATGGCGTGACTGAGACCAACACCCGTAGGGTTGACCTTGAAGTAACTCCTGCCGCACCCGATTGGGTTTACTCTGTTTTCATTCATGATGACAGAAGCCTAAACGGAATTTATCTTTCTACTGATCAGGCCACAAACTGGAATTTGCAAACCAACGGTAGCTATAACCTCTCGGCCTCCACCGACCCTGAAGACCCAGAAGACAAAGGACAAGGAGAATACTGCATGGCTTTTTATGCTGCTGATGACGTGGCTACCATGCTTTATTATGGATGTGTCAATCTTTGGTTTTCAGCAGGCCTTGGTCTGGCGGGCACGTGGTCTCAATTTTCGGACTGGACAAGTGATGGTGATGTTCATGCAGACTGGCATGCTCTTGAAAAAAATCCCTATAACGGTACCCTTATAGCCGGAACAGATGGCGGAGTGTATGTAAGCGATGATGGGGGTGCTAACTGGTCGAACCGAAACTATGGATTGCACATCACAGAGTTTTATCACCTGGGAGTTGACAATCACTATTTGTACACCTTAGAAGCAGCAGGTGGCGCGCAGGATAATGGCACCATCATGAGCCTTGCCGTTGACGGAACTTCAGTGGATGAAAACATACAAGGAGGAGATGGTTTTGAAGTGTACCTGAACTCACTGGGCGAATCTGGAACAGAAAGGTACACCGAAAGCCAGTATGGCAAACTCTATTTCGATGGATCTTATGATGGTTTCCCATACAGCGGCACCATCTATCCTGATGAAGTGGAAGAGGGAATTGAGAACAAGACCAATCGTTTCAACACACCTTACAAAGTGAATCCATACAACTGGGATAATGTGATTATTGGTTACGATGACCTTTACTTTTCAAGCAACAAGGGATTAGATTGGGCAAAGGCATGGGACAATGAAATCATGTTTGATGGCTACAACCCGACTGAAATTACCGACATTGATTTCCTTACCGCACAGGAAGCAGCTTTTGTAGTGGACGTGTTAGATGTGGGAATACAGGTGTGGGCAACAACACAACTTACCAATGCCCTCATTATTCCCGAGGTGGCATGGACAAGACTGTCAGCCATCGAACTTGCACTTGGTGTCAATGACAACATCAGTGATGTTTCCATGTACTATCATACTGAAGATGTGAACTACATGCGGCTCATGGTTTCAATTGGCGGATATGATTCGCTGAACAAAATTCTTTATATCCCTGATTTGATAAACAATGAGGATTCAGTAGTCAACCTCACTTATGATTTTCCAAACATCCCTGCATTATGTATTGAACAGCATGAAACAGGAATTTATGTCGGAACTGACATTGGTGTTTTCTACCTGCCCAATGAAGCAGTGTACTGGCAATATCACAGCACCGGATTGCCTGTTGTTCCTGTAACCGAAATTCAGTTCAAGGAAACAATACTGGAGGGCGAGATGATGTACATCTCCACTTATGGCCGAGGCCTGTGGAGAAACTTTCTTGCGGAGGCTCAACCAAAAAAATGGTATGTGGATGTGGACGCCACCGGCACCAACGATGGCACATCATGGGAACATGCTTTCACCAATTTGAACACAGCCCTCACCGAAGCACAACCACAGGACACGCTGTGGATTGCCGAAGGCGCGTACTATCCTTCTAATTCAAGAAGTGCTTTTTTCAATATAGATGGAGAAAAACTTTATGGAGGATTTAATGGAACGGAAACGGAACTCGAAGAGCGCAATCCTGCTTTGCACATCTCGCGGATGAGTGGTGATATTGGAACCGTTGCCGTTGCAACAGACAATGTGTATCGCCTTCTTGCAGTAAACCCCACAACCAACCACTGCCAATTCGATGGCATCACCTTCAGCGGTGGTTATGCCAATGGCTCAACCGGTGATTTGAAGAAGGGTGGATGTTTCAAGTTGACCACGTATAATCCTTTACTTGAAGATCCATATATAAGAAAGCGACCACACTTTAGCAATTGTGTTTTCGAAAATTTCTATGCCCAGGATTATGGTGGCGTGTTTTTCTTCGAAGATTACACCACACAGTTTTATGAAGGCAGCAGTGCAGTGCCCGACCCGCCCGTCATTTTTGATGATTGCCTTTTCAGGAATAACACCTCCGGGTCAGGAGGAGTCATCTATAATGACAATTCCAACCTCTTTGCAGGCAATATTTCCGCTTCCACCGGTGATGCGAATTTTATAGTGAACGGCTGCACATTTGAAAATAATACCGCAGTGCAGGGTGCAGCAATTTATCTCAACTCGCGGGAAATTGTGATTGAGAAAACCTTCAGTAATATAACTTTCACCGGAAACATTGCAAGTGATGATGGCGGAGCCATCTTGAGCACTTCTTCTATTGGTGGACTTGCAATACTCACGATTGAAAATTGCACCTTCACAAACAACGAGGCAACCGACCGCGGAGGTGCCATTCATAACTATGCAGGTACCGGCAATTCGTATTACAACCCACCTGGCCAGGCAATAACCAATTACATCGATTGTGCATTCACCGGCAACAGTGCAGCTCAGGGGGGCGCGGTTTCCTACAACATGGGCGCTGGCGATGCGGAGGAGGGCCTGGCACAAGCCTTATTTACTAACTGCTCTTTCACTGACTGTTATGCAACCAATTATGGAGGGGCTGTATTTGCTGATGCCACCAATTCCGGTAGCTCCGGAATTTTCAGTTTCGATGGTTGCACATTCGTCAACAATGATGCAGGCATCCAGGGTGGAGCGATAAAAGGCGATGGTGCCGGCAGTGGGCACTGCGAAATCTACCTGAACCAGTGCAGTTTTACCGGAAGTAATACAGGAAGCAACGGAGGGGCTATTTACGGAGAAGCGTTCGTATCGGGATACTTTTCAATCATTGCCGATAGTTGCTCATTCGATAATTGTGCAGCTGACCATGGAGGGGCCATATTTCTCCGGTCAACCACCACAGGAACAGGAACCATTGTGGGCGCATTTACCAATACTTCATTTACTTCCAATCATGCCGATGGGGCTTCCAATGCAAGTGGCGGAGGCGCAGTACATCATAGCGGCAGAAACGGACAAACATGCACTTACGACAATTGCACTTTCACCGGAAATCATAGCAATCAGCGCGCAGGTGCTGTGTATATAAACCTGAATGATATCGCTTTTACAAACTGCGATTTCACCGGTAACCATTGCCCGGATTCAGGAGGAGTGTCATACATCTACCATTGGTCGGGTGGCAGTGAACAACACACTACCTCATTCGAAAATTGCTTTTTTCAGGACAACCTTTGCAATGGAAATGGCGGAATAGTCTCCGGTGCTTTGAGTAGCGCTTACGCACTTAATATACCCGTTACCAATTGCGAATTCATAAACAACCAGGGCCAGAACGGAGGATGTTTTAATATAAGTGGTGGAACAACTGCACATATTGATTTTATCGGAACCACCTTCACAAGCAATCAAACAGAAATAAGTGGTTCAGGAGGAGTACTTGCATACAACGCCCGCGGAAGTGTGGATGTCCTCGATTGCACCTTCGATGGCAACACCGCGGGTATCAACGGTGGAACGCTGGATATACTCAGCTATGGAAATGATGTAACGGTAAACATTCAGCATTCTGATTTTCTGAACGGTGATGCCGATTACGGAGGTGCTATCCATACCTGGAACGACAATTCTACCAATATGCCCATTGTCATTAGTAATTGTACTTTCGATAACAACGAAGCAGACCTGGGAGTTGGTGGTGTTTACCTTCAAGTCCAGGACTATTGCGAGATTGAGATTGACAGTTGCATCTTCACAAACAATCACTCGTTGTCATCTGCGTCTTCAACCGGAGCGTTGTATCTCAAATCATTCCTTGCTTCCGACACTTCGTATATGCATGTAAGCAACACACTGTTTGATAACAACTCTGCCGTTGGTCCAGCCGGTGCATTGCATTATGTATCGGATGGTTCGTTGCGTTCACTGGTGGAAAATTGCACATTCACCAACAACACAACCAATTCACATGGCGGTGCTATTCGTGTGTATGCCTATGCCAATGACTATGCAGATGTGGACATCCTGAATTGCCTGTTTGACAACAACACAGCAACATTGCGCGGTGGTGCCATTCATTTCGAATCAAGTGTGGGCGGCAGCGAAATATGGGGCCTTGTGAATCAATGTGTGCTTGTTAACAACCAGGCAGCCGATGGCGGAGCGATTCAATCCTACATCAGCACAGCAGGCTCCACCAACAGGCTTGATGTGTACAACAGCACAATTGCAAACAACCACGCGACTACAAAATGCGGTGGCGTCTATGCGCAAAGAACGAACGGCACCATGAGCGGCAGCACAGTGAACAATATCATCTGGGGCAACACCGACAACGACACAGAACTTGACCAAAAGCAAGCATACGTGAATGGAACAGGTGTGATTACCATGAGCAATACCGATATTCAAAATGGAGTGCCGCCCACATTCATCAACTCAAGCGACAACATAAGCACCGATCCGCAATTCCTTGATGTACTCAACACCGATGGAAGCGATTTGATTTTCGCAACACCCGATGATGGCTTTGCGATTCAATCCACATCACCGGTTATTGATTTGGCTTCAGGCGTTTATTCAAATTCAACAGACATCGCAAACACACCACGCCCGCAAATCAACGGCTACGACATGGGAGCTTATGAAGCACTCGCTGCCGAAGAAGAAACGTGTGCCGGAGATTTGAATGATGATGGTGTGGTGAACACAACAGACCTTCTTCTTTTCATGAGCGAATTTGGTTGCACCACCTCTTGCGGCATTGCCGACATGAATAACGATGGTGTGGTGAACACAACGGATTTGTTGTTGTTCATGAGTGCGTTTGGCGGGGTGTGTGGGTAGACCGAACATCAATGACGAATTGAAAGTGTTTTTTACACAAAATTTGGTTGCAATCCCCGACTTCCGTTACTTCGTCCAAACTTTCTAATCTAAGTTCATCATGGAAAACAAAATCACATCCACAGTTTTCAATTTCGTTACCCTTCGTTCACCAAAAAAACCAACAGTTGATGAAACTGCAATTGGCTTCAATTTCTACAGTCCCACTTCGTTTGGGGGGGGTAAGTACATTTTATTCTGACCTGTCAGCCACGATGGCCAATACCACACTTACGGCCGCGCAAAAGTTGACGGAACTTCAAACGAAGGCTGATGCTTTTGCTGTAACAACTGCCTACTACAAAAATGTTGCGGAACTCATGACAGCGGCTGCCCCAATGGTCGCGTTTGGCGACTGGCTCCTTGCAAACAGACGAAGTTTAAGTCTGACTGATATTGGTACCCATGTCACCATTGATGCCACGTTGACTGCGACAATTGCTATCGCCAAGAATCTTTGGGATAACCTATTTGCACATTCAATAAGAAAAGGAATACCTGAGTTAAAGAATGCGATTCTAAGTTCATTGAGGGCATTCCGGTTTGCAGGTCTTTACAACAATACGGCAGTTATCCGAAATGATAAGGAACTGCGCAGACTGGCCAATGCCACCGCCATTCTACCGAAAACGATTTTCCCAATACCGGTAATTCCTGCTGCTGTCAGCAGCACTTCATCAAGTTCAATTCCTGATTACACTGCTTTGGTCACGGACATCAACAAACACTTGGCAGCCGTGAAGGAGATGCGTGACAGATTTGAGGCGTTGCTTGAAAGATCAAGATTGGAAAAGACTATAGCCCCCATTTCCACTGCAACACGTCCGAATCACGCAAGCTCGGCACCGCAGAATCCGCCAGCAAGCACGAATCCATTTGCGATGGATGTAAATGTTTACACAACAGATACTAAAAATTTACTTATTGCGATTGGTGTTGATGTGAACATGCGTTATGATGTAGCTATTGACCGGCTAAACAGAAAACTCATTTCACTTCAAAAGGATTTGTGGAGATACGCTAACCTGAAGCAATCAATTTACAAGCTAGGGGGATCGTTTTGGACCAACGACCAAAGAGCAACTACTTCAGGTGGTACCGGAGGAGGTACTACCAGCCCAATTGCAGGTCTCAACTACACCGATTTTTATTTTGGCAATGATCGCTGCCAGATTCGCCCCTTGGGAGTTGGTGATATGAGGAGAGTCGAACAAACCCTTTGCTGTTATAAGCCGGGAGAAGTTTCTCACATTGAAAATATTCTGCAAGGGGAATTCAAGGATAGAAGTACACGAAGACTGAGGCGCACGGAGGAAACATTTATCCGCAGTGTTGAAACCGAAGAAACACGAGAGAAGGACACCATTACAACAGACCGTTTTGAATTAGAGAAAGAAACTTCTAAAGTGACACAACAGGATACTGCCTTTGACTTGGGTATTTCTGTAGCAGGTCCTATGGGGCCGTTGGTTGGTTCCATCAATTCTTCATTCTCTCTATCGAACTCAGTGGAAGAAAGTAATGTCGAAGCTGTGACCTACGGAAAGAGCGTGACAACCCGCGCATTAGAGCGTATTGTGGAAAGAATAAGGGAAGAACAAATCACCAAAGTGATTGAAGAGTTTGAAGAAAAGAATACTCATCAACTGGACAATCGTGGTGGCGATAAACATGCGGTGGGACTGTACCGTTGGGTTGATAAGGTTTACAATGCCAAGGTGGTGAACTATGGCAAGCGCCTGATGTTTGAGTTTTTCATTCCTGAACCCGGTAGTTTTCATCTTTGGGCAATGGCGAAGCCTGCCGCTGATTTAGGACTTACCATTTCCAAACCCATTGATCCCCGTTCCGATGAACTAACATCGTTGCTTGGCATACCAATTACACCTATTAAGTCTCACCTGGAAATTACTGCGGCCAACTATGACCAATGGGCTGCTGCATACGGAGCAGACGTGGAAGCACCTCCAGCCGAATTCATAAATGTGGGGACTTCATTCTTCAATTCAGATTCTACTATTGATGACGTCAGCGCCAGGATAGTAAACGGAATAAATCAGGACATCACGATACCCGCAGGTTATAGAACTGTGAATGCAGACATCGTGGCTGATTTCAACCATCTTCAAGTTGACTCCAGCCACTCTCCACAGGCTATAATATATGTAGGTAAACATGACGGATGGTATGGCTGGTTTCAATTGGATGACCGAAGCAATATCCGAACTACAAGTGCACTCGATGAGGGTTCTGGCATATTACATATTGTATATCGTGCTTTGTACACTGACCAGTTCACTTGTGCGGTCAATGTTAAATGCATGAGGACACCACAGCTTTATGAGGCATGGCAAATCAAAACATATAAGGCCATCATCGGTGCATATCAAGTATTAAAAGCAGCTTATGAAAATAAATTGGCTGAAGCACAAACCGCAAGAGGCACCGACATACAGGGCACCAATCCGGTAATGAACAGGATTACTGAACAGCAGGAATTGAAAAAAGGATGCATCCGTTGGTTGTTCAATGGCGATGGTTTTGCTTCAAACCTTGTTACTTATGCGGGTGGGCCGGATTGGACTTATCAGGGAGATGGTGATGACTGTAAAGTCCCTACAACCAAAACGGATTGCAGTGCTGTTGAGGCTGCTGGAAAAGTACAGTTCATGGAACAGTGCTTTGAATGGAAGGTGATGACCTATCTCTTCTACCCTTATTTCTGGGGGACCAAATGCCGGTGGAGAAAACTTTATCAGTTGAGCGACAGCGATACACTTTTTCAGAATTTTTTGCAGGCCGGTATGGCAAGGGTAGTAGTACCAGTGAGGCCAGGATATGAAGAAGCGGCACTGCACTTTTTGCGCACCGGTGAAATATGGAATGGTGGCGAAGTACCGGGAATTGACAGCGACATGTACGTGTCTGTTGTCGAAGATGTCTTCAACACCACCGGTGAACCGGAGGAATCCTGGGAAATGCGGATACCCAGCACACTAACCGTGCTTCAATGCGGCAGTGGATGCGTGGAAGGTGACGGGTTGCCCTGTTGCATGGATGAAGAGTGTGGCTGTGTGGAGGGTGACGTTGGTTTTGGTGTCGGAACCGAGGGAACACTAACAGGAGGTGGAACACCAGGCGAAACGCTTCCTGAATAACTCTTGACTTTCCAAATTACAATTGAATGGAAAGCACAAGGGCATATGAACTTGTGAATGCTGAGCTTATTCGGGCACAATCCGATTGGCCGGGAAAAAAACCTCTTCGAACTTCCAGAAAGCAAAGAGGATTATGTGTTCACTGTTTCTCCAATTTCAGGTTGGATATATTTTGCAAATTATGATGAGCTGAGAACAAACAAAAATGACCTGCGACTGCCAACGACCATTGATGAAATAGAAAAAATCAGCAGAGCTTTTTTCAACCAGTGTTACCAACGAATTGAAAAGGCACGATTGAATGGTAAACTCCCAAAAGACTTCCCTGATATTCTGCCATCAGATATTAGATTAGTGGACATGCAAGCAGTGTTCGCTCCAACTCTTACATCGGTTGACCATTGGTTGGTGAGATTTCACATTTATCATCGCAGTTCAGATGAGTTTGGAAGTGATTCAGTTTGCTTGTATGGTGCAGGCCTCGACTTGCGGGTAGGCAACGGAGGCAAAGTCATTTGCTTTTCGCAAAGATGGAGGCCATTTCAAAAAACCGTTGTATCTGACTTTATTCCGTTCAATCAGGAAGAAGTTGTGTCAAGTCATGAGCATGAAAGTTCTCCAACAAATGCGAATGAACCGACCCTTATGTATCTCCAGGCTGGGCAGAGTTCATTTCAATCGCATCTCTCGCTCTACCACACTGTTGCCGATGGTCATCACCTTGAATTTTACCCTGCATCCAAGCACTCTTTGCGCATTGAATTTATCAAGAACCTGAAAGAGGAACACATAGAAGTAGTGGCCGAAATAAGTGGAGGTTCAGGTAGATTCAGTTTCGAATGGGGAAGTTGGGAAGTTGCCAATGCAGGGGGCAATGGATACAAAGATTTGGGCAATTACAATTCTTGCATTGTGCATGGCGGTGTACACCAGTTACTGCTCATTGTTCGTGACATTGAACTAATGGTGGTTTCCCAAAAAATAGAAGCCATCTATGCCAAGTACCCAACCTCAGCGCCCAAGAGCAGAGAGAGATGGGGTTGTACTGATGCGCTTGCATTGAACTACGACAGCAATGCAAATTGTGATGATGAGAGTTGTGTTTATGAATCAGTCTAATTAACCAGAACATGGAGGAGCCTGCAAAAAGAATTCGGAGTTTCGCATTTGATGGATGGAGATTCAATGTTGAGGAATACGCTGAAGCGGGAACAGTGAATCTCATTTCCAAAACACATAATGTAAACGCTGGTTGGGTTCCACATGGAGGCATTTGGTTGAAGAATGTTTACCACGATGGATTCAGGCTGGCATTTGACATGGGTGTAATATCAATTTATGTATTTCCGGGTGATCGGTCCATTTCGAATACACATGTAAATCCAAAACGCTTGATATTGGGACCACCTGATTTTGTGCAGGTGGATGACAACGATGTTGTACTTCCACAAACCAAAACGTTTGACATGAATACTACTTATTCTATTGACCACCCATTCTCATCACTTAGTGCAGGGCAACATGTATATCAAGCAGAACTAAAAGGAGAACTTAAGGTGAGGTTCAGGTCAAACGACCCGCTCTTCGGATGGGACAGTGGATACTTGTGGATTGACCAGATTTTTCAGTTTAGTGGATACAGCGATGTTCCTGCACATGAACCCTCTGGAGGGTTGATGGCTGCCCGTGTTTATCCAATCATCAAGATTCATTATGAACATTCAGAAGAAGACTGGGTAGAAATGTTCAAAGTTGACTACCGAATGCACCCAAGTATTGACGTATATAACCGACCAGCATTGGACGTTGAACCACCAGTTGAGAGAGTGCGGGGCGAGTACATAGTGAAGAATGCGGCTGGAGTTTTTGCTGACAATAATAGCGGTTCGATTTCAAGTGTTGAAAATGCAACATTCTATGCTGCGGAAAAACCGCTGGTTTATGAGTTGATTACGACTGTTCAGATTCCACATTATGACCTGCCTCAAAAAGAATGTTGGGATAATATTCATTGGTGGGCATTTGACCGTTCGTTATATTCCGTTCACCCCTCGGCACCTGGAGCATTTCATGCAATGCATATACACTGGCATTGGGGCAAGGATATTCGAGAGGGAGGTTGGCCACGCCTCACACCCCATGAAGGTGAATCACAATTCACTTCCGGTGCAAGGTTCGGTTATCTGATGGATTCCGAACTTGACAGGCAAATAATATCACTTGCAGTTCTTTCACATTCGCGTTTGATTCAGGATATTCTCTACCAAAGTTCCCCTGAGTTTGACGAGTTCATACTTCAGGGGGGTGCTGCGTTGCCGGCGGCTATTGAAGACGGTGAAAACCTGCTGCTATTCTATAGTGTATTGATACATCCATACAGCCCGACCTATCATCTGCAAACTTTTGCGCACAACATAATTTCTGGAAAATTATTTGTACATGGACTCTTTTTCGCTCATGAATCCGAAAGGAATACCTTTTATACTGGACGACTGGGCACATTCTACAAAAACACCTCTAACCCATCCTCTGATTCATCTAAAAAGCCCAAGCAGGAGTGGTACAGGTATCCAAAATTCTAATGCCATTGCTGCTGTTGGCTTTTACCGCTATGGCAATGCTCGTTGTTTATACGGTTTCTCAGCCAACAATTTCGCTGGCGCTCCTTTTCTTTGCATCGCAACTATTGATTAGTTCGGTGTTTGGAAAGAAGAAAATCAATATTGATATGTCTTTGGTGCTATGGCTTGTGGCTTGTGCTGCTGCAATCTCAATCCAGCGCGTTTGGAATCTGCTCATACTTGCCTTCGCAATTTCTTCAATATTCTATGTAATTGGATTGATAGTAAGCGGACATATATCACGTTCTTCTCGTTTTGAATGGTGTTTTATTTTTCTCCTGCTCCAACTTTTTATTTGGGGAATTACTTATGTGTTTGGTTTGGTCCTCTTTCCACATCTCAATGAATTAAGTCCCTTCTGGAAATCCATGAGTATCTATCCGATGCCGTTCACAATTACGTGGATGCTCTCAACCCTCATTTGGTACAGATTGCAGAACTTTACCACCTCAATCAAGACAGATGCTGAATGAAAACTATCGCGTCACAAATACTCAAAATGAAACTAACTTCAAACATCAAATCAATTCCACAATGAAAATTAACCTCCTAATCATTCTTCTGCTTGTGCTTTTTTCCTGCAAAAAGGAAGAAGAACAGCCCACACCCACTAATCCAGTGGATGACACACCAACCGTGAGCTCCTTCAACACACCAGGCATATTCATCAGCAACATGCCATTTACAGATGGAGCTGGCAACGACTGGGATTAAGGTGAATCTGGTGAACAGCTGGGTGCAGACATCCTGGTTGTTTTTCGCAACGCGGATGGTGTAGTGTATGAAACACTGAATCGTCAGATGGAGTAAACGTAACCGGTCCAACAGACCTGCCTGTGCAGGTTGCCCCTTTGTTCCAATTGGTGCCACCTCCATTGGAGGATGAGCTATTTCTTGACTTCTATGATGATGATAGCGGTACGCAAGAGTTCATGGGCACTCTTACTTTCACGCCCATGGCTTATTTTGACCAGGCCATGTATGATTCTTTCTGGCTTGCTTACATCACTCCAAGTATCTTAATCAGCGAGAACGGATTTGCAATTTCGCTTGTTTTCAGGTTTTATGAATGAGGGGAGGAGTTCTGCATGGCAATTATTTGCCACACAATGATTTCGTGAATCAGGCTATGTGGATGGTGCTGACAATCTCTTCCCGACATCGGATGATGGATTTTCACTGCAATCCACTTCACCTTGTATTGATGTAGCAAGTCAAAATTTCGCTCTCGCGTTTGACATTACTTCTCTTGCACGACCACAACTTAACGGCTACGACATGGGAGCTTATGAAGCACTCGCTGCCGAAGAAGAAACGTGTATCGGAGATTTGAATGATGATGGTGTGGTGAACACAACAGACCTTCTTCTTTTCACGAGCGAATTTGGCTGCACTACATCTTGCGGCATTGCCGATATGAATAACGATGGTGTGGTGAACACAACGGATTTGTTGTTGTTCATGAGTGCGTTTGGAGGGGTGTGTGAATAAAGAGTTTTCGATTTGACTGCCAACTAACCTCGCTGTATGAAAGAATCCCTGTGGTGTGTGAAATGCCACCGGAGTTTTTTAGTTTGAAGTCATCATTGTCTACTGCACTCCCCTCATCACGTCCCTGCAAATTCTTTCCGGAATGAAATCGCGGTAGATAAAATCATCAATGCCGATTTCTGCCAGTGCGGAAATGTCATCGGGGTGAATTGCACAGGTGTCCAGAAATCGTTTGCTCACTTTCGCATCTTTGATTTTGGAATGGCGTTTCAATTCTAGAAACGCTTCATTACGCAGGCCTATGTCTTTCAAATCAGCAAGGTATTGCACCATCCAGCTCAACGCATAGAAATAATGCGATTGGACGATGATAGGTTCCTGACCCTTGATGGGTTTGGGCAATTGGTTGAATGGAGAATTTGCAATGCTATCTGTGCTGTAATTCATTAAATCTTCGTTCACCACATTCACTTTACGCAACTGAATTAGTCCGTTGGCCACCTGTGCATAAATACTTACCCATCGCAGCCTCCTCCTGAATTCGTGTACCCCCTCTTCCAGTTTAGAAACATCAATCTCTCCATTGGCATACTTGTCCGTCAGCTTGTCCAGTTCCTCGTTGAACACTGTGGCATAAGCAATGCGGTCCTGCTCATCATCTTTCCAATCTGTCTGGTTCAATCCATCGTTAAACTGTTTCAGCTTCGCGCCACTTAACCAGCCTTCATCCCGCAGCAGCTCGCTTACATAAATGCTCTCCTCTGTATATCTTTTTTTGAAGATGAGTTGTGCCGATCTCTTCAACTCTTTGTGTGCGGAAAACTCATTCCACATGGCCTCGTGGTGGTCCATGCTACCCAGCGCATCTTCCAGCACTTTGAATTCCTTATACCATTTGTCAAAGAATTTTTTGTCGAGCACTTCGCGGTATAGCCGGCATAATGCTTCCAGTCTGAAAATTACATCGCGCGAATGGGCTTTGTAAAAGCCTTCACCTTTGTCCTTGTGGTAGCGGCCTTTAGATAAGATATCGCTCAATGCGCTAATGGGTGCAGCAAAACGCTGCTGTGCAAATGTTGCCATAATAGAATTTTGGGACGAAACTAAACGTGAAAGGAAGAACCCCGTAACCCGGGGTCTGATTCTTCACATTAACGAATTGGGTTACCAGACTATTTCGAGACCCTACATGCGATCCCCTGGTGCGTCACCGGTGTCACAGTTGTTCCAGGGGCGATCGCACAGGCACGCCGCAACACCAACCCCATCTCCTTTTTTTCTGATGATATTTTACTCAGTAAAAATGTTTCGCGACTTAGCCTGGTAACCCTGTTAGCGAAAACAATTTCTTATTGCTTCATGAATTTTTGGCGTGATGTCCCCACATCAATAATGTACAGGCCTGGGCTGAGTGATGAAACATCAATCGCTTTTGAAAATGATTCTTTCATCACTGCTCTTCCGAATAGGTCATTAATCAAAATGAAATCACACAGAGCTTCTCCTATCAAATACAATACAGATTCAACCGGGTTTGGAAAAATCACCTGAGCATCTATGAAGACGCCCTTTACATTATCGGGGATTTGAAATTGCATGGCATCCACAGCAATCCAGGTGTCCCAACTTCCACCAGAGAAACCGCTGGTATATCCGGCTTTCACAATGATCCTGATTTCATCTGCTGGAATCTCTACCAGATCGAGTTCCAGATTTTCAACTTGCCAATCCTCGATGGATGCAAACGACTGCCACAGTTGCGTGTAAACAACTGCATCCTGGTTGCGGTACTCTACTATCACTTCCACTCTGTCCTGTTCGTTGCCATCAGGCACATTTGCTTTAACTGCAAATTGCAGTGAGGCTGGCAAATCATCTTCGATCATCACAAGTGCCGAGGCTTCCTGCGACACTCCTCCCTCAAAACCAGGAAGAACATTCACTCGCATAGCAAGTTCACCTTCATAAGCATTTGAATCAGGAACCACTGCCACCACTAGTTGACCGTTTGGTGTATCCCACGATTCAGGCTCGAGCGACCAAGTGTTGTAGTAATCCCATGTCTCAAAATTTCCGTTAGGGATTTCATATTGGGCGAAAAAAATTGCAGGCGAGCTGCACAGTAGAATAAAGAGTGCTTTCATTTGGAATTGGATTGATGCGGCTAAGACACCACAAGCCTTCTTGGTGTTGCCAGCTCAACTCTCTGCATCATCAACTCTCGGATAGAAGTCCCGCTAACTTTGGCCACTAACACATGGATGAATTCAACTTACGCAGCGAAGCAGAACAGGCCAGCGACCGGGACCTTGAAAGGGTATTGCGCCCAAAGTCATTTGCTGATTTTACTGGCCAAAGGCAGGTGCTCGACAACCTTGAGGTGTTTGTAAAGGCCGCCCGCCTTCGCGAAGAAGCCCTCGATCATGTGCTACTTCATGGCCCTCCCGGACTTGGAAAAACCACGCTTGCATACATCATAGCCAACGAAATGAACGTGAGCATAAAAACAAGCAGTGGTCCTGTGTTAGATAAGCCAGCGGATCTGGCGGGCCTGCTTACCAACCTGGAACCACATGATGTTTTATTCATTGATGAAATTCATCGCCTCTCGCCAGTGGTAGAAGAATACCTCTACAGTGCCATGGAAGATTATTCCATAGATCTGTTGATAGATACCGGACCCAATGCCCGTTCAGTTCAGATTAAAATCAATCCATTCACATTGATCGGTGCCACAACACGAAGCGGTTTACTTACTTCTCCTCTTCGCGCACGTTTCGGAATCAATGCGCGTCTTTCTTATTACGATGCAAAAACGCTAACTGATATTGTGGAACGCAGCTCAACCATTCTCAACATTCCAATCAAAGAAGAAGCATCTTTTGAAATTGCGAGAAGAAGCCGTGGCACTCCACGTATTGCAAATGCTTTGCTTCGAAGGGTGCGAGACTTTGCTCAGATAAAAGGAGACGGCACTATCAACATGGAAATTACGCAGACAGCATTGAATGCACTGAATGTGGATACTCATGGCCTGGATGAAATGGACAACAAAATCCTGACGACTATGATGGACAAGTTCAACGGAGGCCCTGTTGGTCTCACCACCATAGCCACAGCAGTGAGTGAAGATGCGGGAACCATTGAAGAAGTGTATGAACCCTTCCTCATCCAGGAAGGTTTTCTGATGCGCACTCCCCGCGGACGGCAGGTGACGGAACTCGCATACAAACATCTTGGCAGGTTGAACAACCGCAAATCGGATGGACTCTTTTCAACTCTTTAGATCATGAAATTATGCTCAATTACTCAGAGCAGATAAAAACAAAAGCCAAAAGCATTGGCTTCTCTTTTTGCGGAGTTTCAAAAGCAGAATACCTGGAGGATGAAGCTCCACGCCTCGAAGCATGGCTGAACAAAAACATGCATGGCGAGATGGCGTACATGGCCAATCATTTTGATAAACGTCTTGATCCGCGATTGCTTGTGCCGGGAGCAAAATCTGTGGTGTCTCTTCTGTACAATTATTTTCCTGAAAGAAAAACTGATAGTGATGAGGGCCTGAAAATTTCGACCTACGCCTATGGTGATGACTACCATCTTGTGGTAAAAGAAAAGTTGAAATCGCTATTGAATTGGATACAGGAAAATATCGGTGAAGTTCATGGACGTGCCTTTGTTGACTCCGCACCTGTATTGGAGAAGGTCTGGGCAGCAAAGAGTGGAATGGGTTGGATAGGAAAAAACGCCAACCTCATCAACAAGCAACAAGGATCATTTTTTTTTCTTGCAGAATTGGTGCTCGACCTGGAACTTGAACCGGACGGGCCTATCAAAGATTATTGCGGAACATGCACTGCATGTATTGACGAGTGTCCTACTGATGCAATTGTGGAACCCTATGTGGTAGATGGAAGCAAATGCATTTCCTATTTCACCATCGAGTTGAAAAAGGAAATTTCATCTGAGTTTCATGAAAAAATGGATGACTGGGTTTTCGGTTGCGATGTGTGCCAGGACGTTTGCCCCTGGAACCGTTTTTCCCGACCACATCAGGAACCGCGATTTACACCCAATGAAAAACTTCTTACACTAAGTCGAAACGAATGGCTTGAAATGACAGAAGATGTATTTGAAGTGATGGCTAAACATTCATCACTTACCCGTGCAGGTCTTTCCGGCATGAAGCGGAATGTTATAGCAACCCGCTCATAGCTCGAAGCTCCCAGCTCAAAGAATCACTGGGCGAAACGAAGACAAAATGATTTCGCGGTATCTGCCCCCGAACTGCTCTAAACACCATTGTTTAAATTGGGATAACTCGTCTCGTTTCAGCCATCGAATAGCCTTTTGCAGTTCTTTGCGAAAGAGGAGTCGGTCGAAGCTCACCTTGGTGAGCACTTCTTTACAAAATTCCATCATACTTAATAAGGTTTTTGCAGACATTCGAAAATAAAGTGAATTGCATGGGTTAGTGGTAACCGGGGGCGATAGTTTTTCACAGTGCAAGGTGAACTTTTTTCCATCGGACGAAAGTGGGTTCCAAATCTGGGGTAAAAACCTTGCATCAAACGGATTATTGTGCAGTTGTTGAAAAATAATTTGCTGCCGGTAACTTCGCATGGCAAAAAACATTTTCATTGAACCGAACTGAGCATCTGGAAGCCGTATTGAAATCACTGCCACACAAGCCCGGTGTGTATCAGCACCTGGACGATGAAGGCAGGATTATCTACGTGGGCAAGGCGAAAAACCTGAAGTTCAGGGTGGGCAGTTATTTCAACAGCCAGGCCAGCGTGAGCGGGAAAACAAGGCTTCTTGTGCGGAAAATCGCGGACATAAAATACCTTGTTGTAGAAAGTGAAATGGATGCATTGCTGCTGGAGAATTCACTCATAAAGCAACATCAGCCCCGCTACAACATCAATTTGAAGGACGACAAAAGTTTTCCCAGTATCGTTATCAAGAAAGAAGATTTTCCGCGCATTTTCCCAACGCGCCAACTGATTCGTGATGGCTCGGAATATCACGGCCCTTATGCCTCGGTGAAAAACATGCATGGAGTGCTTGATCTGGTAAGAAAGCTGTTTCCCATCCGCACTTGCTCTCTTCATCTTTCCAGGCGGAATATCGAGACCGGAAAATTTAAAGTGTGTCTCGAATTTCATCTTGGAAACTGCAAAGGTCCTTGCGAAGGCAAGCAATCAAAGGAAGATTATGACGAAGGCGTGAGCAACATTCGCAAAATCATTCGCGGCAATTTTGTTGAGGCCATTCGCGAATTAAAAAAAAGGATGCAAACACTGGCAGATGAACTGCTGTTCGAACAAGCAATGGAGTTGAAGCAAAAGATTGACTTACTTGAAAGTTTTCAAGCGCGAAGCACTATTGTCAATCCGGGAATTCATAATACCGATGTGTTCACCATTGCAAGCGACAGCCATGCCGGCTATGTCAACTACATGAAGGTGAATAGTGGTGTTATTGTTCAGGGTCACACCATTGAACTGAAGAAGAAGCTGGACGAAAGTGATCGTGAATTGCTTGAATACGCGATCATCGAATTGCGCGATCGTTTCCTAAGCACATCGAGCGAAATTTATGTGCCAGTGGAATTAGACATTCAACTGGATGGTGTTTCATTTCACATTCCGAAAATCGGGGACAAGAAAAAACTGCTTAACCTCTCACAGCGCAACGCCACACAGTTTATGCTGGATGCCCAGAAGCAACAGGAACACCTTGATCCGGAACGACATGCTCAACGAATTCTCGAGACACTTAAAACAGATTTGCGGTTGAATGAGTTGCCTGTGCACATCGAGTGTTTCGACAACTCCAACATTCAGGGCACCCATCCGGTTTCGTCTTGCGTGGTTTTCAGGAACGCTAAACCGAGTAAACAGGATTACCGCATCTTCAATGTAAAAACGGTGGAAGGGGCTGATGATTTTTCTACCATGAAGGAAGTGGTTTTTCGCAGGTACAAAAGAATGCTGAAAGAATATCAACTGTTACCGCAGCTCATCATTATTGACGGAGGTAAAGGACAACTGAGCGCGGCATTGGAAAGCCTTGATGAACTTTCGTTGAGAGGAAAAATTGCAGTAATTGGCATTGCAAAACGATTGGAGGAAATTTATTTCCCCGGTGATTCTTTGCCTTTGTACCTCGACAAAAAATCGGAATCGCTGAAACTTATCCAGCACCTGCGCAATGAGGCTCACCGCTTCGGGATTTCGAAGCACCGCAACAAGCGCAGCAAGCAGGCGTTGCGTTCTGAAATCACAGAAATAAAAGGTGTTGGATTGCGAACTACCCAAATCCTGCTTCATCATTTTAAATCAGTGAACAATGTGAAGGCAGCGAGTCTCGAAGAACTAGGGGCCGTGGTTAACAAGAAAATGGCGCAGATTGTCCTTGACCATTTTAAGAAAGAGAAAAAGGAGTAAACCGGTCACCTTAAGATTCCGGCCGATCCTATTTGCATTTATACCGCAAATTCATCTTGCGAAAAATTGGCTACTACAGCACATGACTTTGGTGTAAAAGTTTTTGTTACGCACACGTGTTTTAAAAACTCATTAAACCAACGATGGTATGGCAAACAAAAAATCAGACAACCTGTTCAGGTTAGTTCACTCACTCACTAAAGCAGAGAAAAGGTACTTCACCATTTTCGCCTCGCACCACATCATAGGTGAAAACAATGGCTACATGATTCTGTTCAACGCGGTGGAGAAACAGAAATCATTCAGTGACGAAGAGCTACTGGTGAAACTGAAACATCACGGTTTTTCAAAACGCTTATCCATTACTAAGAACAGGCTTTACTCCGCCATACTTAAAAGTCTCGATTCCTTTTATGCCAACACATCAGTTGAACTGCAAACCAAAAGATTGGTAGAAAGTGCCGCTATTCTTTTTCGGAAATCACTGAACGACCAGTGCCGCAAGGTGCTGCACCAGGCACGCAAGCAGGCGCTGAAACACGAACTTCATATGGTGCTTGTTGAAATTGGCCGCTGGGAGAAACGATTGATTGAAAAAAACAACTATGAAGAAATTTCGGTTCTGCAATTAGAGAAAATCCGGGAGGACGACCTCAAACTTGTTGGCCAACTTGAAAATTTCAATAAACTGTGGAATGCGAAAAGCAATTTGTTCTTCGCCATTTACCGACAGGGCAAAGTGCGCTCTGAAGCCGAACTGACCAGTTTCAAAAAGATGATTGATGAATTGAGTGAAGAACAGGCAATTCAAAATAACGACACTGAAACCAATTATCTCATCCATCACCTGCACAGTGCCTACTACTTTGGAACAGGAGAATATGCCCAGTGTTATCCTTACCTGAAAAAAATTATCGGGATGATTGAAAAGCATCCGTCCTTCTTTAACCGAGACCCTATCATTCCACTTTCGGTACTATCTAACGCAGTTTATGTGGGAGCGAGGCTGGGTAAAAAGAAAGAGTCGTATTCGTGGCTTGAAAAATTGCGGAAGCTCACCTCTTCCCCAGCAGAAAATCACAGTGCGGATATGCAAGTAAAAATGTTTTCGCTCAGGGCCAGCACGGAATTGATGTTGTATGTGCGGAACGAAGATTACCGTCAGGGGCTTGCTGCCTTTGCAGAAATTGAGGAGGGAATGAAGAAATTTGATGAAGGATTAAGCGGAATACGCAAGTCGCATTTACTCTTCAACATGGCAGTGATTCTTTTCGGTTGTGGAAATTATCACAATGCGCTTAAGACTATCAACAGGCTGCTGAACCTGCCTGCCTCCGACCAGCGCACTGATATATTTTGCATGGCTCAAATCCTGAACCTGATCATCCATTTTGAACTTGGCAACAGAGACATGCTGCCTTATGCCCTCAAGACCACCAAACGCTACCTGGTTTCGCGTAAACGGGTTTATCGTTTTGAAACCATAATGCTGTCATTCATCAACGAAATGATAAAAAAAAGAAGAGATAAGACCGATGAAGAAATGTTCATGAACCTTGCTGCCGAACTTGAGCCACTCACCACTCATCCTTTTGAAAGCACCGTATTCGAGTACTTTGATTTCTTGGGATGGGCAAAAGCAGGATCAATAAAAAAAGTGATTGAAAGCTCTGCTGCATGATAAAAAAATGCAGAACCCGAAAATCAATTCCACTCTCGGTCACGAAAGCGATTCTACAGAATGTTATCGGATGATTTTTGAAATGCCATCCAGCCTTGTGCCTTCAAGTCTTGCACTGATCCGTCACGGGTAATGAGAATGTTTCCGGAATTTGCATCTGTGATATGACCAATAACAGTGATGTGTGGTGAACCTTTCACTTTGTCGAAATCTTTCTGGTGGATGGTAAAAAGCAATTCATAATCTTCACCGCCATTGAGGGCGCAAGTTGTAGCGTCCAGCCCAAATTCTTTTGCTGCCTTCGCGGTCATTGGATCAACAGGAATTTTTTCTTCATACACACTACATCCGCAGTGACTTTCATGAGCAATGTGCAGCACTTCAGAGGCAAGCCCATCGGAAATATCAATCATGGCGGTGGGCACGAGCTCCAGTTTTTCAAACAATATGATTACATCCATCCTCGCTTCCGGTTTCAGTTGTCGCTTCACGATGTAATCGTGGCCACCAAGGTCTGGCTGGATTTGTGGCGATTCAAGAAATATTTTCTTCTCTCTTTCAAGCAATTGAAGTCCCATGTATGCCCCGCCTAAATCCCCTGTCACACACAACAAGTCATGGATTTTTGCTCCGCTCCTTCTCACCAATTTATTTCGGTCGCCAAACCCAATAGCCGTTACTGAAATACAAAGCCCGGTATGGGCGGATGAAGTATCCCCTCCCACCAGGTCAACATTATACTCCTGACATGCGGCTAGAATTCCTTCATACAGTTCATCAAGAGCTTCAACCGAAAACCTGTTGCTCACCGCAATTGAAACGGTGATGTGTGTGGGTTTTGCGTTCATGGCACACACATCGGAAATGTTTACAGCCACTGCTTTATAGCCCAAGTGTTGCAGAGGTACATAAGCCAGGTTGAAATGAATTCCCTCAATCAAAAGGTCTGTGGTCACAACCATTTGTCCTTCTTCGGGTTGAATAATGGCTGCATCATCACCCACACCTTTAATGGTGCTGCTTCTTATTATTTGGATATTTTGGGTCAGGTGTTTAATTAGACCGAATTCCCCAAGTTGTTCCAGTTCTGTACGTTGATGCATGATGCTTTCAAAATTGTGGATGCGAAGGTGAGCTAACTGTCTTTGTATCCAACATTTCATTTGGCCATGTTACCACGAACATGGTATTTTAGCGACCTCATTCTATTTAGAAAAATTCTAAATAGACTAATAAAATCAATCAACAATGATCAAAGTAGCAGACAGCGCAAAACAACAAGTGGCACAATTGCTCACCACAGAAAATTACCCTCAAGGCGCATTCGTTCGGGTGGGTGTGGAAGGAGGAGGTTGCAGCGGACTGATGTACCAACTGAAGTTCGACCACGAAATGAAAGAAGGCGATCAGGTGTTTGAAGACAATGGAGTAAAGGTGGTGGTTGACCGTAAAAGTTTTCTTTATCTCGTAGGCACGGAGTTGGAATATTCTGGTGGCCTAAACGGGAAAGGATTTGTTTTCAGGAATCCGAATGCGAATCGCACCTGCGGTTGCGGAGAGTCATTTTCTATTTGATTCTCAGAATCACAAAGTCAACAAACCATCTAATCAACAAGTAACGAATTGGCCTACGAAGGAGACGAAATATTAGAATCGGTAACCAACAAGGAATATGAATTTGGTTTTGTTACCGACATTGAATCAGATAAAGCAGCGCCCGGCCTTACTGAAGACACTATTCGCCTTATCTCAAAAAAGAAAGATGAGCCGGAATGGTTGCTCAACTGGAGGCTCGAAGCATTTGCCATTTGGCAAAAAATGACAGAGCCAACATGGGCACATGTGCACTACACCAAGCCCGATTTCCAAGGCATTTCCTACTACTCAGCACCGAAGCAAAAACCCAAACTGAATTCATTGGATGAACTCGACCCGGAGTTGCGCAAGACGATGGACAAACTCGGGATTTCTCTCGAAGAACAAAAACGGTTGAAGGGTGTTGCTGTGGATTTTGTGATGGACTCGGTTTCCGTTGCAACTTCATTCAAGGAAAAATTGGGCGAGCTTGGAATCATCTTTTGCAGCATGAGTGATGCAGTGAAGGAACATCCCGAACTAGTGAAGAAATATATGGGGACTGTAGTTCCACGTACTGATAATTTTTATGCAGCATTGAACTCAGCAGTCTTTACGGATGGTTCGTTTTGCTACATCCCGAAAGGTGTTCGCTGCCCGATGGAGCTTTCTACTTATTTCAGAATAAACGAAGGTGGCACAGGCCAGTTCGAACGCACATTGGTTGTCGCGGACAGCGATAGTTATGTGAGTTACCTCGAAGGTTGTACTGCACCAGCGCGTGACGAAAATCAACTGCACGCGGCTGTTGTGGAACTGATAGCAATGGACAATGCAGAAATAAAGTACAGCACTGTTCAGAATTGGTATCCCGGAGATAAAGACGGCAAAGGAGGAGTTTTCAACTTCGTTACCAAGCGCGGAATGTGTGTTGGTGTGAATTCAAAAATCAGTTGGACACAAGTAGAAACCGGAAGCGCCATCACCTGGAAGTATCCTTCGTGTGTGTTGAAGGGCGACAACAGCGTGGGAGAATTTTATTCTGTTGCAGTCACAAACAACTTTCAACAGGCCGATACCGGAACGAAGATGATTCATATCGGTCGCAACACGAAAAGCACCATTATTTCAAAAGGGATTAGCTCTGGTAAAAGTCAGAACTCTTATCGTGGTTTAGTGCAGATAAACAAGAGTGCAGAGAATGCACGCAACTTCTCACAATGCGATTCGCTTCTTATGACTGACAAATGCGGGGCGCATACGTTCCCATACATCGAAGTGAAAAATAAAACTGCGATGGTTGAGCATGAAGCCACCACTTCGAAAATTGGTGAGGACCAAATTTTTTACTGCCTACAACGAGGTCTCAGCGAGGAGCAAGCCATAAGCATGATTGTAAACGGATATGCGAAAGAAGTGTTGAACAAATTGCCGATGGAGTTTGCCGTTGAAGCTCAAAAATTGCTGGCGATTTCGCTTGAGGGAAGCGTTGGATAAGATTGACCGTAGAGGCATGAAGCACATTTCCTTCCATACTGCCTGAGGAAAAAAAATGAATATGATTTCTATAAAGAATATACACGCACAAATCGAGGGCAAGAAAATCCTCAACGGACTTTCGCTTGATGTGAAACCCGGTGAAGTCCACGCTATCATGGGACCAAATGGTTCAGGCAAATCCACTCTTGCAGCAGTGCTTGCAGGTCGCGAAGATTATGAGGTGACAGAAGGCTCAGTTGATTTTCTGGGCAAGAATTTGTTCGAGCTTGCTCCAGAGGAAAGAGCTCGCGAAGGAATGTTCCTCGCGTTTCAGTATCCCATCGAAATTCCAGGAGTAAGTAATTTGAACTTTCTGAAAGCAGCCATTGCTGAGCAACGAAAACATAAAGGTCTGGAACCGCTTACTGCCCGTGAATTTCTGAACCTGGTTGCTGAGAAGTCAAAACTAGTTGAGCTGGATGGCCAGCTTGCCAATCGTTCGGTGAATGAAGGCTTCAGCGGAGGCGAGAAAAAACGCAACGAAATTTTCCAGATGGCCATGCTTGCACCCAAACTTGCCATTCTCGATGAAACAGATTCGGGTCTCGATATTGACGCATTGCGCATTGTAGCCGATGGCGTGAATTCACTGCGTTCGCCTGAGCGTTCATTTATTATAATCACGCACTATCAGCGACTGCTTGAATACATAATTCCGGATTTTGTGCATGTGCTCTACAAAGGCCGCATTGTAAAAAGCGGAACCAAAGAACTTGCGCTTGAATTAGAAGAGAAAGGTTATGATTGGATAAAAGAGGAAGTGGAAACCGCCAACGCGTAACGATGGAAGCTACTATCATAACATCGCCTGCGAAAGAAAAATTTCTTTCATCTCTTGCCAATCACAAAAGCGCATTACTGGAAAATGCACCTGAGTTGGTAAGTGCAGCACTTGCATCACTCGATGAACTGGACTTCCCCACTACACGGGTTGAAGATTGGAAATACACCCGCACTGCGCGAATCAGCAACGGGGAATGGAGCATCATTAAAAACAGAAACAAGATTGACATTACGCCATTTCTCATTCGGGATTTGAATGCTGATGTCATTGTTTTTGTGAATGGATTCTTCAGCAATGAACTTTCTTCATTTTCTTCTTCTGAAAAAACTTCCATCACCATTGGCGGGAAGCACCAGCGAGAAACTAAGGCTTTCAAAAACATCTTTCAGGCATTGAATGTGGCTTACTGCACATCCGCAGTAAATATTTCTGTTGCCAAAAATATTGTCGCAGAAAAACCCATTCAAATTCTTCACATCGTCACAGATGAAAAGGCTCTAGCCCAACCCTTCATTTCCATTCATTCAGAAAAATCATCACAACTTCATATTCTGGAATCTTTCGTTTCTGTTGGCGAAAAGAAGTCCTTTACCAATCGCTCGCTGAATATCACTGTTGATGAAAATGCGCAACTGCATTTGGATAAAATTCAGATAGAATGCGATGATAATTTTCTTTTGAATGAAGACAATATTCACATCGCAGACAATGGACATTTTACAATCAACACACTCACGGTGGATGGTGGTTGGGTGCGAAACAGTTTGAACATTTCTCTCGATGGACAAAACATTGAAGCCAACCTGAATGGAATTTTTCTTCCGCGCAGAAAACAATTCGTGGACAATCACACGAAAGTTGACCACCGCTTTCCGAATTGCAACAGCAACGAGTTGTATAAAGGGATTTTGGATGACCAAAGCACGGGAGTGTTCAATGGAAAAGTGTATGTTCATCCTGACGCACAAAAGACCAATGCATATCAAAGCAACGCAAACATTCTGCTGAGCAATGACGCGCAGATGAACACTAAACCTGAGTTAGAGATTTATGCCGATGATGTGAAATGCAGTCACGGAACCACCACCGGACAGATGGATGAGAATGCCTTGTTCTACCTGAAGTCGCGTGGACTTGGTGATGAAAGCGCGCGCAAACTTTTATCTACCGCTTTCATCAATGATGTGTTGTACAAAGTGACGAATGAAAAAGTACGTGAGTATGTAGTGGGTGAATTGGTAAGGAGAGAATTGCTTTTTGTTTAGTTGAAATGGAATTGCAAACAACCCTCGACATACAGCATCTCCGAAAAGAGTTTCCTATTCTGCATCAGCAGGTGAACGGTTATCCATTGGTCTATCTCGACAATGCCGCAACTACTCAAAAGCCGAAGTCAGTCATCAACGCCATTTCAGATTACTACTCACGATACAACGCAAACATTCATCGCGGGGCACATCATCTCGCACATATTGCTACGGAGGCATTCGAAGAGACAAGAAATAGGACGAAGACATTTTTGAATGCGTGTGATAAAGGCGAAATCATTTTCACCAGCGGTACTACCGATTCAATAAATCTTGTTGCACAATCGTGGGGAAGAAAAAATCTGAATGCAGGCGATGAGATTTTGCTTTCAATGTTAGAGCACCACAGCAACATTGTTCCGTGGCAATTGATTGCAGAGGAAAAAGGAGCAATCATCAAAGTGATTCCAATCAACGAAAATGGCGAATGGGATTTGTCAGCGATTGATTCATTGCTCACTTCAAAAACAACACTCGTTGCGGTCAACCATGTGTCGAATGCGCTTGGAACTATCAACCCAATCAAACAACTGATTGAAAAGGCGCACACAGTTGGTGCGAAAGTTTTGATTGATGGTGCGCAGGCTGTTGCACACTTTGCTGTTGATGTTCAGGATTTGGATTGCGATTTCTATGCCTTCAGTTCACATAAGATTTACGGCCCAACAGGTGTTGGTGTGTTGTACGGCAAGAGGGAATTACTTGAATCCATGCCTCCTTATCGCGGTGGTGGCGAGATGATAAAAAGTGTGTCTTTCGAGAAAACCACCTACAACGAATTGCCACACAGGTTTGAAGCGGGCACACCAAATGTTGAAGGTGTGATTGCTTTGGGCACCGCGCTTAACTTCATCCATTCACTGGATTGGCAAAGCGTTCATGAACATGAATTGGAATTGCTTCAATACGCTACCGAAAAACTTTCTTCGATTAATGGATTGAAAATTTACGGAACAGCAAAAGAGAAAGTCGCAGTGATTTCATTTCTCATTGATGGTATTCATCCGTATGACTTAGGAACATTACTCGATAAGCAAGGAGTAGCAGTTCGCACTGGACATCATTGCACTGAGCCACTATGGAATCACTTCGGAGTAGTGGGTTCAGTACGTGCTTCCTTTTCTATTTACAACACCGTGGAGGAAATTGATTTATTCATCAACGCTTTGAAGAAGGCGATTCAACTTTTGAAATAGTGAGCATTGAAGAACGCCAACAGGAAATCATCAGTGAGTTCAGCATGTTCACCGACTGGATGGCGAAGTATGAATACATCATAGAACTTGGAAAGGAATTGCCGCTGATTGATAACGAATACAAAGTGGGGGATAACCTCATCAAAGGCTGCCAGTCCAGGGTGTGGCTTCATGCAGAAGAAGGTGCGAATGGCAATATCATTTTCACGGCAGATAGCGATGCTATAATTACGAAAGGACTTGTTGCCTTAGTTGTGCGAGTTCTTTCAGACGAAAAACCAAAAGAGATTGCAGAATCGGATTTACATTTTGTAAAGGATTTAGGTTTGAATGAACACCTTTCTCAAACGAGAAGCAATGGATTGTCAAGCATGATAAAACAAATGAAGATGTACGCATTGGCATTTCAGATAAAAAGTATTGAGTAGTGAGTATTGAGATGTGAGAAAGGACTAATTAGCCGTTCGATTTTCATTTCTCAATACCCAATACTTATGCCCCAATACCAAATGGACATTACACAACGAAACGAAATACAAGACAAGGTCATTAAGGTATTGAAGACCATTTATGACCCAGAAATTCCTGTGGACATCTACGAGTTGGGATTGGTGTACAATATTGGGTTGAACGATGACGCGAGCGTGATCATCATGATGACACTCACTTCGCCTTCATGCCCTGTTGCCGAAACCTTACCACCTGATGTAGAACAGAAGGTTGCAGCTATCGAAGGCGTGAACGGTTGCAAAGTTGAAATCACGTGGGAGCCACCGTGGGAAAAAAGCATGATGAGTGAAGAGGCGCAACTGGAGTTGGGATTTATGTAAGCCAGAGAGGTCATCCGAAAAGGACAACCTCTTTTTTATCACTCGTATTCATTTTAATCCTCCGCTGGCGAATCATCACCACACATTCTCACAATGCGCGGATAGAAAACTCCTGCCACATCAACCAAATTGGTTTGGTGTTTCATCACAGTGTGGATGTTTTTGTAAGCCATCGGGGCTTCATCAAGTCCGGCACCTATCAAGCGCACACCTGCGCGTTTCAATTCATCGCGAAACATTTTTCCTGAGATACTTTCCTTCGCTTTGCTGCGCGACATAGCCCGGCCCGCGCCATGCGCAGCGCTATTTAGCGAGGCTGTGTTTCCCTTTCCAATCACAATGAAGCCGGGGGCGGTCATGCTTCCGGGAATAATTCCGAGCGTCCCTGCGTGTGCAGGCGTGGCTCCCTTCCGGTGAATAATCACTTCCTTTCCATCCCACATTTCTTTCCAGGCGAAGTTGTGGTGGTTCTCCACACGAATCATCACTTCTGCACCGAACGCTTTTGTCAATCGCTCATGGATCTGGTGATGACAAGCTGAAGCATAATCTCCGGCAAGATTCATTGCAGACCAATACTCCTGCCCTTCTTCACTATCCAGGTTCAGCCATGCAAGATGACCGGAGTGTTGCGGCAAACGACATTTCTCTTTTGCAACTGAAGTAAAATGTTTCGCAATCGTTGCGCCCAAATTGCGCGAGCCACTGTGCGACAATACGGCCACATAATTTCCTGCTTCAACATGGAAGTGATTGCTTTCTTCTAATTGCACCACACCGAATTCAACAAAGTGGTTGCCGCTTCCCGATGAACCCAACTGCGACCATGCTTTGTCCTTGAGTTGTTTCAGCATATTAATTTCTTTGAATTCACTTCGTTCAATCACCTCATGGTCTTTTGGTGATTTGAAAGTAGCACGACCGAACCGGGTGTTGTCCAACAGCATGTTTTCGAGCTGACCTTCTTTTCCATGAATGTATTTTTCATTAACAGGAAAAACGGACAGGCACATACGACAGCCGATGTCCACTCCAACACCATAAGGAATCACTGCGTTTTCTGTTGCGAGCACTCCACCTATTGGAAGACCATAGCCCTGGTGCGCATCAGGCATGAGTGCACCACCCACAGCGATAGGTAATCGCACAGCAGTTTTCATTTGCTGCCATGCGCCTTCTTCGATTTGTTCAGCGCCAAACACACAATAGTCAACGCCTTGCTCGCGCATTGGAATTTCTTTTGGTGAAGAATTTTCGTGTGTTATGAGTTTGTGGGCCACTTTGCCTAATACTTCATCAACAGCAAATCCAAGTGGATTTGCCAATACATTTTTCAAAACTTCAAGAGCATCTTCACTTGAATGAAATTTATAATGACGGTTCATCACTTCCATTGCAAGGCCAACTGAAGGCCCTTCTTCAAAGCCAATGTTGCGGATGTCTTTTCCTGTCAATTTCAATTTTGCCATTCTTTCTGTGTGTCAATGATATGATGAACTTGTTTTCATCATGGTGGGTTGAGAAGGATTCGAACCTCCGCTATCACATCTTCAATGTGACACTCTACCAATTGAGTTATCAACCCAAAATATTTTGTTGACCCGTCCCGATGTAATCGGGAAACTCCCGCTTTAAAAGAGCGGTACTCTTACCAATTGAGTTACGAACCAATGTGTTGGCGCAAAGCCCTAGCCTCTGCTTTCGCAGAGCAGCGCTCTAATCGGTTGAGCTACGCGCCAATAAAAAACCGGAGCAACAATTCGCGTGAGTGCATAGAGGTGCTTTGCCAATCGAAGTAACTCACAACTACGACATCCGGCATTTCTGCGAAGGAAAATTTTGCAAGACGAACGATTTTCAGTCGAAGTATTTCTTGCAAACGACATTCGCATTCATTCAGAAAATCTGTACTCAGCACGGAGTAACAACAGCAAAGAGTAATAGTTGGACTCGAACCAACGTTCTTTCCGTTTTTACGGAAGGATTAACCACCGAAGTACCTCTTCGAAACGACATCCGTAGTGCGCAACAGTTCATTCAAAAATTCCAAAAAACAAACCAGGTGAAAAGCAACAAAAGCACATGGTGCTCTACCGTCTGAGCTATCCCGTCAAAAGACGAGAGCAGGACTCGAACCTGCGACAACCCGAACCTAAATCGAAGTAACTCTTGTTTACGACACTGGTTTTTTCTATTGAATTCTATTTCAAAAACAAAGAGGTAAAAATCGAAAGGCTTTTTTGAGTTATGCCGCGTGAGCGGCAATTGGACTCGAACCAATAACAGATACTAAGATGTATTACTCTACCGAAGTAAGCCTGTTCTACGACACTCTTTCTTTTCAAAAATTAATTTCTTTCAATTCATCATCACAAAGGAGCCGCGGGTTTCCCACCCTGAGCGAGACCGCGTTGCCCGCAGCCCCGCGTGCAACTGAGATTTCGATACGCTTGATTTCACTCAGTGTATCCTCGCCACGTTCAATCGCAGCGAGCACATTAAAAATTTTGTCGCTCCATCCTGCAATCATGTACACATCTTCAGTGTTGAGGTCAACCGGAGTTTGTCCGTAACCCGCCAAATCGAAGAGATAGAGTTTTGCATTCGGTGCCACTTCATTCTTGTACTTCTTCCAGTACGGTGCAAATTCCTCTGCACTGTACGAATTGCTATTCCACATCTGGCAGTCTGTGAAAATCATTACGCGTTCCATCACCATTCTGCGCTTACACAAATCGCGCAGCACCAGATAACCGTTCGTGCTATGACCCACTTCACCAATTCGGTTTACAAGTGAATCCGTGTTGCTCAGAATTCCGGTTTGCGGAAAATTGATGAGCTTCCAGTTTTCACCGAAGATGTATGTCATCACATCGTACACGCGAGATTGCAACATCATCGCCAGCAATGCGCCCACTTCGTAATTCATGATTTTGCTTTTGGCACTAACCGCACTTTGCATAGAGCCAGAGAAGTCAATACCAATTGCAATGCGTTCATTCTTTTCGAAGCCTGGGATGTTGCCCGCGGAAATCGCAATTGCTTTCTCCAGCGCATTCATCACACGGCTTGCCGCAGGTGACTGCACTCCGCCCAACTCCCTGTAAGCAGCGAGGTAACGAAACGGCAATTGCCTGCTGTTAGCTACAGACACAGGATTGCTCAAGTAGCTGCACACTTTGTCAATCGCCACTGCGGACATGTTGGTTTCGAGCATATTTCTCAGGTTACGCAGCGTGGCCATGTAACCCAGTTTTTCACTCATCACCAACTCGGTCCACTTTTCACCGAAAGCCGCTTGGCGCAATTCTGCTGAATCGAACTTCAACTTACCCAATGCTGAGAATTCAGTTTCCCATGTGTAAGGAGTTTGCAATTCATCCTTCGCAATCTTGTCGAACAGCAATTGCTGCTCTGCGTTTTCAGCCTTCGGGTGAACGATGAACAATGCGTCACGCAAAGTGATGTCACCTGGCCTGTTGTACTTCGCGAACTGGTACTCATCGAATTTGTTGAATGAAACTGCCAAGCCTTTTTGCACTTGCTTGGAAAGTTTATTCAGCTTCTTCGCATTCTTCCTTTCGTTCCTTATCGCGTAGTACGCCAACACCTCAGTGATTTCATCAGCACGTTGAACGATTCGCGCAATCACATTCTTCAACAGCGAATTGCTTTTGCCCGATGCAGCCAGTTCGACTACCAGCACGACAGGAACAGAACGCAGGTACATTTTTTCACGCGCATACACTGCCAGCTTCGCCACAAACTCAGGGCTGACCCTCGCAATCAATTCGCGGATTCGCACCAGGCTCTTGTTGCTTTTTTCATAGAACTTATCCTGTAGCATTGAACTAACCACAGCAGTGTACAATTCCATTTCAAGAGTCATATTCCACGCTCTTGCGCCTTCGTAGTTTTTCGCTGCGCGAGGTTTTCTTTTCAAAATGTTGAATTTCATAACGTTTTGTTTTTTGAGTTAATCATTTCCGGAATCGCACCGATAATTTCTCCTTTTTGTTTTTTCGATGCTCAGAATCATAACCGGAATTGGTTCTGAAAATCATCGGGCAACAAAAAACCCGGCTCTTGGTTGAGGCCGGGTTCTGTTCTTCATCGTTGAATGAAATTCATTCAACTTCGTTCATGAAAATTCAGAACCCGCCATCGTACGAAATCAATCTCGCTGATTCGTTGTTTTAGATTTATGTAGTTTGGATGTAACATGTTCTTCAAATTTTTGCAATAAAAAACCCCGGACGTGCCGGGGTGCTTTCTTCTGTGAACCTTATCTGTCAAGGTTTACAACGCACCCCATTGAACAACTCAACGAGCCAAAATATCTGGCTGCGATTTGCTGTTGGATATGTCATGTGTTTTTTCATTTGCGGGGGCAAACATAAATGCACTTTGCAATTTGACAAGAAATATTTTTCTGTTCTCGCAAATTTAGTTTCATTATTCACATCATGTGATACCTCTGAAGTCCTTAACCGGCAAGTGATTTCTCGCTCTTTCATAAACTTGTTTTTGCATTGAAAATATTTTTCAGTGCGATGTGGTTTCTTTGTCACGTAGATGATGAAGGAGAAAAAACACATCGCCATTCTCGGTTCCACCGGTTCAATCGGTACACAAACGCTTGAAGTAATTGCCGCGCACCCGCAGCATTTCGAAGTGGAAGTACTCACTGCCCAGACCAATTCACAACTGCTGATTCAACAAGCAATCATGCACAAACCAAACAGTGTAGTGATTGTGGATGAAACGAAATATGAAGAAGTAAAGACCGCATTGTCGCCACACGACATCAAAGTTTTTGCAGGAAAAAATTCTTTGACACAAATTGTAGAATCAACAGAGATTGATATTGTTCTCACCGCTCTTGTCGGATTCGCGGGACTTGAACCTACCATCAATGCCATCAAATCAAAAAAGCATATTGCACTTGCGAACAAGGAGACTCTTGTAGTGGCTGGAGAACTGGTGACCAAACTTGCGAAGGAAAACGCGGTGAACATTTATCCGGTGGATAGTGAACACTCGGCCATTTTTCAATGCCTTGCAGGTGAGTGGCACAACCCAATTGAGAAAATTTACATCACTGCAAGTGGTGGCCCTTTCAGAGGAAAAAAGAAGGATGAGCTAGTTGGAATTACAAAAGAGCAAGCACTCAAACATCCCAACTGGATCATGGGGGCTAAGATTACCATTGACTCTGCAACGCTGATGAACAAAGGGCTGGAAGTAATTGAAGCCAAATGGCTGTTTCATCTAAAGCCGGAACAGATTGATGTGATTGTTCATCCGCAATCCATCATTCACAGCATTGTGCAATTTCAAGATGGAAGCATGAAAGCGCAAATGGGATTGCCCGATATGAAACTTCCAATCCAATACGCCCTTGGTTTTCCTGAAAGACTGAAGTCAGATTTTCCACGTTTTGATTTTGCGAAATATGCTTCGTTCACATTCGAGCAACCGGATAAGGAAACTTTTCGTTGTCTTGATCTTGCATTCGAAGCCATGAGGCGCGGAGGCAATATGCCTTGTGTGCTTAATGCAGCGAATGAAGTAGCAGTGTTACTATTTCTGCAAGACAAAATTGGGTTTCTTCAAATTTCAGAATGCGTTGAGGAGGTGTTAAACAAAGTTTCCTTCATCCCCAACCCAACACTAGAAGATTTTCTGGAAGGTGACAAAGAAGCAAGGGCGATAGCCTCAACATGTACCTGATAGGAGTTGCAAAGTCTTGAGGTAATCCGCAAAGAACAGAATCAAATCGTCATAATATCCTTGTCTTTCGCAGCTATCACTTCATCAACTTTCCTGTTGAATTTATCCGTCAGTTCCTGCACTTTCACTTCACCGCCTTTGGCTTCATCTTCAGGCAGTCCATCTTTTAGTGCTGCCTTTATGAATTGAAGCGCATCGTGCCGGGCGCTGCGAATGCTCACCTTGGCGTGTTCACCTTCACTGTGCGACCTTTTTGTGAGATCCTTCCTGCGTTCCTCTGTGAGCATGGGCACATTTATGATTACAACGTCACCGTTGTTCTGAGGATTTAATCCCAGGTTGGCTTCCATTATGGCTTTGCAAATAGGGTCGAGCATGTGCTTCTCCCATGCCTGTATCGTGAGTGTGCGCGAGTCGGGCGTGTTCACATTCGCTATATTTTTTAACGCTGTCATGGCGCCATAGTAATCCACTTTCACTCCATCAAGCATGGTAGGATTGGCCTTGCCTGCACGCACTTTCGAGAGTTCATTTTCAAGGTGGTCTATTGCCTTGTTCATTGCATCGGTGGCTTCATCAAAGGCCATCTTCACTTCGTCTGACATATCATTTTCTTTTTTGTGGGAGACGAATGTAAATGATTTGTGGTTCCGGCAAATACGAATGGCGGTGCCGATACTTGCGGCAGCTATGGCGAGTCTTCAACTTAAGGCACTGAAACTTTTCTTCACTTCTTCTTACCTGTGGAGAAGCACTGTGCGTCCTGATATTTCGAGGATTGATTTGGCGATGGAACGACTGGCACGAACACAACTTGCAGGTAGGGCGAAGTATGAATCGGAGGAAATGGATAGTGTGTTGTGTCGTGTTTTAAATCGCGATCGAATTCATGAGCGCGTGATTCTTTATCTGCATGGCGGAGGATTTTCGTACGGCTCCATCCACACGCATTTTGCTTTTGTGGAATTTCTTTCAAGGAGGACCGATGCGTGTATCATTTTCCCGGAATACAGTCGCACACCGGATAAATATTTTCCAACACAGTTAAATGAATGTTCCGTGGTCTATGATCACATCAATCACAATTTTCACCCCACTCAAATTTTTTTTGTTGGTGATTCTGCCGGAGGAAACCTGGTGTGTTCGCTCGCAATGAAATTGAATGATGAAAATAAAAAACTTCCGGACAAGCTTGTTGCACTTTCACCTTGGCTCGACTTAACTGAAGAGGGCATCAACAGTATAAAACAAAAACGCGATTCCGTTTTTTCTAAAGATGAAATTCTGAAACACGCAAAACTCTTTGCAGGAAGTCATGATCCTTCCCAACCATACATATCACCTGCGTTTGGCAATTTTCCTGCTAAAATTCCGTCAATGATTTTGCTTGACACGAAAGAAATGTTCTGGCAAAGCATTGATGCCTTTTGCAAACGAAGTATGGAAGCGGGATGCCACATCACCCTCGTTCAGAGAAGTGGATTATTTCATGTATGGCCGCTTTTTGTCGGCATGATGCCGGAGGCGGATAGAGATGCGCAACTGATTGCAAATTTTCTAAACCAATAGAGGACCTAGTTCGCGGTTAATCAATCTCGACATGAATGTGGTCGTCATGCCTTACCGAATGTCATCCATGGTATCTTACTTTTTCACTAGTAATTCTCATCCACGATTTGAGGTGTGATTCCATGAAATTTTTTTTCGTGCTCTTTCCTTCTGCTAACATATTCACAAGTTCTCTACAGGTTAACTTCGTTAGCGGGCGCACATGATTGGATTCTGTCCAAGGCAACGGAACTCTTCCAAACGATTTCGTAAGCGGTGGAATGTTGATGAGAATTGCAATTGTGTAAAGAGCAGGAAAGTAAGAGAGGTTCGCAAGTCTGCTCCACCAGAGATTCGCAATACGTTTTGAAATAAATTTGTTTGTGATCAGAGCCAGGACGTAAACAATGCTTCGACTTGAGTAATCGCAGTTAGAAATGCAAAGAGAAGTACTATGAAAAAAATCTCTATGACTCTTTTGAAAGTCATTGTCTTGAAATTACAGCGCAACTAAAATTCAACCCTCCACCAGCGTCCCGATTTTTTCTCCCTTCACCACTTTCAAAAGATTTCCGGGCGTGTTCATGTTGAACACAATGATGGGCAATTTGTTTTCATTGCAAAGTGTGATTGCCGTCATATCCATCACATTCAGGTTTTTCTTATACACCTCATCGAACGAAATGCGTTCGAACTTTACTGCAGAAGAATCCTTCAGTGGGTCTGCAGTATATATGCCGTCCACGCGGGTGCCTTTCAGTATCACATCGGCTTCTACTTCTATGGCGCGAAGTGAAGCAGCGGTGTCGGTCGTGAAAAACGGATTACCTGTTCCCGCGCCAAAAATCACAACACGGTTTTTTTCCAGGTGGCGAACTGCTCTTCGTTTGATAAAAGGTTCAGCAATCGTTTTCATTTCAATGGCGCTTTGCAATCGTGTATGCACGTCAATGGATTCGAGGGCACTTTGCAAAGCCATACTGTTGATCATCGTTGCGAGCATTCCCATGTAGTCTCCCTGCGTGCGTTCCATTCCTCCTTCCTCGGCCTGCACTCCGCGGAAGATATTTCCACCACCAATCACCACTGCAATTTGGACTCCCGCATTCCAAACATCTTTCACATCGCGGGCGTATTGCATCAGGCGGTTGTTGTCAATGCCGAATTGTTTATCGCCCATCAGCGCTTCGCCACTGAGCTTAAGAAGAATGCGTTTGAACTTCATGTTGAAAATGGTGTCGGGTAGAAAACTGCGGGGCGAATATCTGAATTCTATTTGTGGCTGGACGTAGAAGATTTTTCATCCAATGAAAAAAGCCACCGTGATTTTTCACGATGGCTTTTGTTATAGTTTGCGTATTTAAAAAAATCTTAGTTCAAAGCGAAACGCTTGAACTCAGTAACCGTTGCATCCTTGTCAGCTGTCTTGATGTATTGGCTAACGGTGAGTTTGTTGTCCTTGATAAACTCCTGGTTGAGCAGTGTGCTCTCCTTGTAAAATTTAGTCAGACGTCCCATTGCAATTTTCTCAGCCATTTCAGCAGGTTTGCCTTCGTTGATAGCAAGCTCTTTCCCTATTTCAATTTCCTTCTCGATAACCTCTTGCGGTACTGATTTTTCGTCCAATGCCACCGGTGCCATAGCTGCAATTTGCATAGCTACGTCCTTGGCCACTTCATCATTTATGGCCTTATTAAAACCTGCCATCGCAGCAAGTTTGTTGCCCGGGTGGTTGTAACAGAAAACTGTTTCGCCACTCACCACGCCATAAAAGGAAAGTTCAATCTTCTCACCTATCTTACCAATTTCCTCAGTGATCTTATCATTGATAGTCAAACTGGTTCCGGTGTAGTTCAGCGCTTTCAAATCATCAAGTGATGCAGGACTGTTGGTGATAGCTGTTTCCAAAATGTTGTTGGCAACGTTGCCGAAATCCGCATTCTTCGCCACGAAGTCGGTCTCACAGTTGAGTACTATCATCACTCCGCGTTTGCCGTCTGCTGTTGTTTTAGCAATCACCAGCCCTTCGCTTGCATCGCGGTCGCTACGGTTGGCCGCCACCTTCTGGCCCTTCTTGCGAAGAATATCAATGGCCGCATCGTAATCTCCATTGGACTCTACCAGCGCCTTCTTGCAGTCCATCATTCCTGCTCCCGTTATCTGACGAAGCTTATTTACATCTGCTGCTGTGATATTCATTGTTCTAAAAATTTGGATTAAAAAAAGTTGAAGTGTTAGTCGTGTATTATGCAGCCTTTGGCCTTCTGGCGCGGGTTCTGTTTTCCTTCGGCTTGGCTTCTTCTACCATCTCTGCTGCTTCATCATCAGGCTTTCCGCTGTCCTTTTCGTTTTTGCGTTCCGATAGTCCTTCTGCAATAACTTCTATTACTACATCTAAAATTTTGGTGATGGATTTTGTCGCATCGTCATTGGCCGGTATCGCAAATTCTACTTTACGCGGATCGCTGTTGGTATCCACCATTGCAAAAACAGGAATGCCTAAACGCTTAGCCTCTGCCACTGCAATGTGTTCTTTCATAATGTCCACCACAAACACTGCTGCAGGCACCCTATTCATGTCAGATATTGAACCCAGAGTTTTGTTCATCTTGGTGATGGTGCGTCCCAGTTGAAGTCGCTCACGCTTGGAAAGAGTGCCGGAGGTTCCGTCAGCAGTCATTTTTTCCAGTGTTGACATTTTGCGTACAGCCTTGCGAATGGTTACGAAGTTGGTGAGCATGCCGCCCGGCCAACGTTCGGTTACAAAAGGCATTCCGATGGCGGCCACTTTTTCGGCCACGATGTCTTTCGCCTGTTTCTTAGTGGCTACAAAAAGGATTTTCTTGCCCGACTTTGCAATTTGCTTCAGGGCGTTTGCCGCCTCTTCCAGCTTAACTGCAGTTTTGTTGAGGTCTATAATGTGGATGCCTTTCTTCTCCCCGAAAATATAAGGAGCCATGTTGGGATTCCACTTGCGGCTGAGGTGACCAAAGTGCACACCTGCATCCAGCAATTCATCAAAAGTTACTCTTGCCATTGTTATGAATTTATTCTTGTTTACGTTCTCTAAAAATCAACTACCGGGTAGGCTGCCTTTCTCGCCTGGGGTCTTCCCCAAAGTTCCTTTCCCATTCATGGCTGGAAGAAGGTGCAGCGTCCTGGAAGTTTGGATGCTAAACAAACGTGCAGTGAAACTCCAAATGCGGATTAACGCTTGGAGAACTGGAAACGTTTTCTTGCTTTGGCCTGTCCGAATTTCTTGCGTTCCACCATACGCGGATCCCGTGTGGTGAGGCCTTCCAGCTTGAGGGCTGGTTTCCATTCGGGGTTAATATCAATCAATGCCTTGCTGATGCCAAGGCGAACTGCCTCTGCCTGGCCATTAATTCCCCCACCATCCACGTTTGCTTTCACATCGTACTTGCCATCGTTTTCGGTAAGTTTGAAAGGCTGGTGAAGTTTGTATTGAAGCACTCCAGTCTTGAAGTAGTCTTTGTAATCGCGGCCATTAATAACGAAATTGCCGCTTCCTTCGGTCAGGTAAATGCGGGCAATTGCATTCTTCCTGCGTCCTGATGTATTAATTGTTGAAGCCATATTCTGGTTGGATGGAATGGGTTAGATGATCTTAAATGCCTTTGGTTGCTGGGCCTCCTGCTTGTGCTGGTTGCTTGCATAAACGTAGAGATTGCGGAAAAGAGCATCGCCAAGGCGATTTTTTGGTAGCATACCGCGCACACTTTTTTCAATCATGCGTTCTGGTTTGTTGGCCAACATGTCTTTGGCCTTAGTGAATCGCTGGCCACCAGGAAACCCAGTATGCCGAACGTAAACTTTATCTTCAAGCTTGTTTCCGGTAAGCGTCACTTTGCTGGCGTTTATCACCACCACATTATCACCACAATCAACATGCGGGGTGAAATTGGTTTTGTGCTTGCCGCGAATAAGTGCCGCTACCTGGCTGCAAAGCCGGCCCAAAGTCTGGCCTTCAGCATCCACAAGGAGCCACTCCTTGTTTACTGTTTCGCTGTTGGCCGAAAGTGTTTTGTAACTCAAACTGCTCATTGGTATTGATTATTAGCTGATTTCCGCTTTTAAAAACGGGGGGCGAATATACACGCACCTTTTAGTTGCGCAAGAAAGAAATTTAAAGACTTCTACATTCTGGATTGGCTGAGCAGTGGAGGCTTTGACACAACATGTCAACAAAGCGCATGTGCATTCGATGATTATTTTCGCACGCCATCAAAAAAAGCCCTCTGAGTGAGCGATAGTCTGGTCATCATACCCACATATAATGAAAAGGAGAACGTTGCGCTCATGTTGCGTGCAGTGTTCGCTTTGCCGCATCCCTTCCATGTTTTGATTGTGGATGATGGCTCGCCCGATGGCACTGCAGAAATCGTGAAATCATTGCAACTGGAATTTCTGGGCCAGCTTCACATTCTTGAACGTAACGGCAAACAAGGACTTGGCACTGCTTACATCGCTGGTTTCCGCTACGGCCTGGAAAAGAGTTATGAATTCATATTTGAAATGGATTGCGATTTTTCCCACAACCCAATCGACCTCGTGAGGTTGCGCGATGCCTGCGCACAGCAGGGTGCGGACCTGAGTGTGGGTTCGCGTTATTGCAAAGGAGGAATGGTGGAAAACTGGCCTGCAAAAAGATTGGCGATGAGCAGAGGCGCTTCCTTTTATGTCAATGCTATTTTGTGGCTGGGTGTTCAAGACCCAACAGCAGGTTTTATTTGTTACCGCAGGAAAGTGCTTGAGGCAATTGACCTCGGCCGAATCCGTTTTATCGGTTACGCCTTTCAGATTGAAATGAAATACACCGCCAAACGTCTTGGCTTCCGCATTGTCGAAGTGCCTATCAAATTCATTGACCGTGAATTGGGAACAAGCAAAATGAGTATGGGAATTTTTAAGGAAGCTTTTCTTGGTGTTTTAAAAATGCGATTCTCGCAAATAGCGAGGAAGTAGACCTCCGCAAATTTTTTCAAACACATCGCTGGAATTCATTCACTTTGCAAAACAATTTCCCTAATGGCTTCTTACCTGATAAAAAATGTTTCAGTTGTCAATGAAGGGCGCATTGCAATGTGCGATGTGCTTGTGGTTGATGAATTCATCCGGCAAGTTGCTTCGGCCAACTCCATTTCTGAAACCAGTGCTCAACAAGTAATTGACGGAACAGGAAAATTTCTTTTTCCGGGAGCAATTGATGACCAGGTTCACTTCCGTGAGCCGGGATTAACGCACAAAGGGGAAATCTACACTGAGGCAAAAGCTGCCGTGGCCGGTGGAGTGACATCGTACATGGAAATGCCGAACACAGTTCCCAATGCGCTCACTCAAAAACTGCTTGAAGAAAAGTACCAGCGCGCCTCCGAGGTTTCGCTCGCCAACTATTCTTTTTTTATGGGTGCCGGAAACGACAACATTGACGAAGTGGTGAAAACAAATCCGCGGAATGTGTGCGGTGTGAAAATTTTTATGGGGAGCAGCACTGGCAGCATGCTTGTAGATAATAGTGACGCACTTGAGGCCATTTTTACAGAATCTCCTATTCTGATCGCTACGCATTGTGAAGATGAAGCAACAATTCGCGCCAACCTCGAAAAATTCAAAAAGGAGTTTGGTGATGATATTTTGCCAAGACATCATCCATTAATAAGGAGTGAAGAAGCCTGTTACAAATCGTCATCGTTTGCAGTAGAACTTGCAACAAAGCACAATTCAAGGCTGCACATTCTCCATATCTCAACGGCAAGAGAAACCAACCTTTTCCGGAATGATATTCCGCTACGCGAAAAGAGGATTACTGCTGAAGCATGCATTCATCATCTTTGGTTTTGTGATGAAGACTATGAGACAAAAGGAAATTTTATCAAGTGGAATCCGGCCATAAAAAAGGCCCGCGACAGGGAAGCAATTTTCAATGCAGTGCTGGAAAACAAAATTGATGTGATTGCCACCGACCATTCCCCGCATACTATTGATGAAAAACTTCAGCGCTACGCGAGTGCACCATCTGGCGGACCACTTGTGCAGCATTCAATGGTTGCGATGCTTGAGTTTTTCCATAAGGGAAAAATTTCCCTGGAACGGATTGCCGAAAAAATGAGTCATGCCGTTGCTGAGTGTTTTCAGATTGAGAAGCGCGGTTTTATACGTGAAGGATTTTTTGCTGACCTGGTGTTGGTGAACCTTCAGCAATCCTGGACAGTTTCTAAAGAGAACATATTATATAAGTGTGGCTGGTCTCCTTTTGAAGGAATTACGTTCAACTCTCAAATTGAAAAAACATTTGTGAGCGGACATCTTGCCTATGACAATGGGATATTTGATGAATCGCAAAAGGGAAAACGAATGATGTTTGACCGATGAAAAAAGTGCTGTTCTTTCTTGCTTGCCTTTTGCTGACTCTTGCCTCCTGCAAAAAATCTATGGTGAAAAAACCAGACGGGTTGCTGGATGAGAAGAAAATGGTGCAGGTGCTCACCGATGTGGAATTGCTTGAAGCCACCTTCACATCGCAATTTCAGCGAAACGATACATCTCGAGCGCAACTGGCACCACACTACCAGGAAATTTTTTCAAAACACAAGGTCACGCAGGAAGCATTTGAGAAGAGTTTCAGTTGGTATTCGACAAAGCCCGATCGTATGCAGGTCATCCGTTCGCAGGTGTATGATGAACTTTCGAAAATGCAGGTGGAGTTGACGAAGAAAAATGACTTGCCAGATTCTCTCCTTCAAAAGGAGGATACCACAATGGGTCGGAAAAAAATCACTCCCGGTTTCAAATCTGATGAAAAGCCTAAGCCATCAGGCCGGTGAATTCAGCCTGAAGAATTTCACGGCTTCATCTATTGCGCTTTGCACAGGGGTGAATTGAACTCCAATTTCAGTTTTGATTTTTTCGTTGGAATAGGAGAATGTGAGTTCGGTGTTCTTCACTGATTCTTTTGTTATCGAAGCTCTTCTTCCTGTAAGTTTTTCCAGCATCCATGAACCTGCAATGGCGAGGTTCAGTATCCAATCCGGTGCAATTTTTTTTGGTGCATTTCTTCCAAGTGATGAACACATCATTTCAAAAATTTGCTTGAACGAAAGATTTTCTGCAATACAGGTAAAGCGCTCGCCCGGCAATTCATGCTTCAGCAATTCAGCTACACACCATGCCACATCGCGCGCTGCAACCACACCTGTGCCACCAGATGAATAAAACGGCAGCCCCCTGTCAAGCACCGTTATTAATTGCCCACTGCTTCTGTTTGCCCGGCCTGCGCCCACCACAAAACCGGGATTGAGAATCACCACGTTCAATCCTTCCTGCACTGCGCGCATCACTTCCATTTCCGAGAGATGTTTAGTGATGCCATAATGAGTGTGTACATCTGCATCCTCCCACGGCTCTTTTTCAGTTACGTATTGCTTGTTCTCTTTTCTTCCCAGGGCTGCAATGGAACTGATGTGACAAACTTTTCGCACCCTTAGCTCGAGGGCAGTGTTGAGCACATTAGCGGTTCCTTCCACATTGATTTTATACATCATGGCACGATCGCGTTTGTGGTACGATACCACCGCAGCAGTGTGTACAACAGAATCGCATCCGGTCATCACCTCGATCAGCGAAATGAGGTCGAGAGCATCTCCATCAACCCATGAAATTTTTGAAAAGAATTTGGTGCCTTGTTCAGGATCCAGAAAATGAAATAATCTTTCAACGAGACTTACATCACTGCCAGCACGTTTCATGCACCGTACAGTTTCGCCTCGTTGTAAAAGTTCAAGTGTTATGTGCGTCCCTAAAAGTCCGGTTGCCCCGGTGACCAAAATCATGCGGGCGAAAGTAGAATCATGCAAATTACTTTTGCGTCACTTTTACTGCTTTGCCTGTGTGGCGTGCAGTTTCCTGGTAGGTATAAATTGCAATTGTATCCTGTGAAGAAACTTTACAACACCGTGGACAGGCGGGTGCTTCATGAGCAGATGATGCAGGGCAATGAGCCTCGTGTCACTGTTTCATTTTACAAGTACTGGCCGATAAAAAATCCACAACTCTTTCGCGATTACCTCTTCATTCACTGGAATGAAATGGGTGTGATGGGCAGGACGTATGTAGCGCATGAAGGAATCAATGCGCAGATTTCTGTCCCGGAAAAAAACTTTTTTTGGTTTCGTGAACATCTCGACACCATTTCATTTCTCGATAGTGTGAGGCTGAATGTGGCAGTGCAGGATGACGGAAAATCGTTTATCAAACTGAAGGTGAAAGTGCGGAACAAAATTGTTGCAGACGGAATCAGTGACCCCGCTTTCAATCCATCCGATACTGGAGTGCATTTGGATGCCGAACACTTCAACCAACTGACGGACGATCCCGAGACAATCCTGATTGACATGCGCAATCATTACGAAAGCGAGGTAGGACATTTCCAAAACGCAATCACTCCCGATGCAGATACTTTTCGTGAGGAAATTGCTATGGTGGAAAAGATGCTGAAGGGGAAAAAAGAGCAGAACATTGTGATGTATTGCACCGGAGGAATCCGTTGTGAGAAAGCATCGGCTTATCTCAAACACAAAGGTTTTTCGAACGTGCATCAACTGGAAGGCGGCATTATCAAATATGCACAGGATGTGAAAACATCAGGGCTGAAGAACAAATTCAAGGGAGTGAATTTTGTTTTTGATGAGCGCCTGTCAGAACGCATCAGCGATGATGTGCTGGCTCAATGCCATCAATGCGGAAACCCCTATGATCACCACACCAATTGCAGGAATGAAGGTTGCCACGTTCTTTTTATCCAATGCCCTGAATGTGCGCAAAAATTCGAAGGATGTTGCAGTGAAGATTGTCACCACATCATTCAATTGCAGGAAGAAGAACAACGCATGGTGAGGAAAGGGAAACCGGCTGCGCGCAATGTTTTCAAAAAAGGAAGAAGTGAAAAATTGTTGTTCAAGGAAAACCGAGTGAAGCCTGAACATCTCAGCAGTACCGACCGGGATTAAATTTGTCCATCATGAAACAAATCACCGTAAGTATTCCCGACAACCAACTCCAGTTCTTTATGGAGTTTCTTCAAAACATGAAATGGAAATCTGGGGTGGAAGCTGATGTGATTGAAATTCCGGAAAGTGTGCAAAACATGATGTTGGATCGCGTGGCCACAGCAAAGGAAAAAGACTTTGAGGATTGGGACGACATCAAGAATTCATTTGATATGAAATGAAGATTTTCAGAATCACTGTTCAGCCACGTGCCAAACAAGAAATACAGTTAGCAAACCGGTGGTACAACCGGCAACAAAAGGGCTTGGGGGGGGTTAAATTTTATCATAAGTTGAAATCCACATTTGAAACCCTGAGGAGCAAGCCTCTGTTCCAATATCGTTATGGGGATATCCGATGTGCGGTTGTCAAAAGATTTGCATTCATGGTTCACTTCAGGGTGGATGAAGAGCAGCGTGTGGTGCGAGTTTATGGAGTGATTCACACCTCTCTGAATCCGGATGAACATTTTCTGAAAGACTAAAGTCCAGCCAACTATTTATCATGAGATATTTAACATCCATCTTGCTACTGTCTTTGAGCTTTAGCACATTTTCCCAGGAAGACGTGATCATCCTCTTCAACCAGCCGGAAGTCACTTCCACGGACTCACTTCATATCACGATTTTTCTCCAGGCATCGGAGGAAATTGAAATTGCTGTTTTCACAAACGATAAACTATTCGATGCGCGGCTGGCAAGAATTGATAAAGGAAAAACGGATTATGTTTTTCCACTCACCGGAATTTGGAAGGGAAAATTTATTCTCCTTGTTGATGGAGAATCATTTCATGAGGAGTTTGAATTCGCGGTGAAGTAGCAAATGGATTTCACCGGGGGCCAGCAAGGGATGAAAACAATTATCAGGACCGCTACAATACAGGATATTCCGGTTATCAGTGATATTGCTCACCGCACATGGCCTGTTAGTTACAAAGACATGATAAGGGCTGCGCAGATTGTTTACATGCTTGACCGCATGTACAGCCACAAAGCATTGCAGGAACAGATGGAAGTGAAGCATCATCCATTCTTCATTGCGAATTTCAACGGTGAAGACATTGGTTACGCTTCGTTCAGCAAGCAAGACACGCAACGTTTTCGGTTGGAAAAACTCTATGTGCTGCCGGCCATACAGGGAAGCGGGGCAGGCAAAGCACTCTTGAACCATATAGAAAACACGGTGAGGGAACAGGGAGCCGCAGTTCTTGAACTCACCGTGAACAGGAAGAACAAATCAAAACACTTTTATGAGAGGATGGGGTTTGCGGTGGTGAGTGAAATAGTGATGGGCATTGGTGGCGGGTTTGTGATGGATGATTACATCATGGAGAAACAAGTGGGGAGTTGCTGAATGATGCAGTCAACGCGCTACTGGTAAAAAATGATCGGCTGATTGCAGGGAGTTATAATGTGAAGGTGGGGTAGAGGCCTCGACCTCCAAAGCAAGAAGGGGTTAAGGTTTAATGTGTTCAAGATGCTGCCTGGATTTTTGATGCTGCGATTGTGTAAGCCTGTTTACAAGAGCAGCATCAGTTCAAATACATCACTGCCTTCTTCAGCGCTCTCTCCAATCCGCTCGCATCCGTTCCGCCAGCAGTAGCAAAAAATGCCTGGCCGCCACCACCACCATTTATTTCTTTCGCGAGTTCACGGATGATGTTCGATGCATTCAGGTTTTTGCCTTTTACAAGGTCTTCTGAAATCACACACGTAAGAATTGCTTTGCCCCCGCCTTCGCTGGCGAATACTGCAAACATGTTTTGTATTTCGGATTTGAGTTGAAAAGCTACGTCCTTCAACTCGGCACTTTCAAGTTGCACATGCTCCGCAAGAAAATTCACACCATTCACTTGCGAGAATTTTCCCATCAATTCCTTCTTCACCACTTGGGCTTTCTCTTTGTTGAATCCTTCGATTTGTTTTTGCAGTTCTGCATTTTTTGTCTGCAAATCATTGAGTGATTTCAGTATGTCTTTTGTCTTAAGGACTTGACGAATTTCTTCCAGCGTATTCAATTCATTCTTGATGAAATTGAAAGCACCGTTGTTTGAAATGGCTTCAATCCTGCGCACACCGGCTGCCACTGCGCCTTCGCTTTGGATTCGGAACAAGCCAATTTCGCTTGTGCTATTCACATGTGTACCTCCACACAATTCGATTGAGTTTCCAAATTTTATTAGGCGAACCAGATCGCCATACTTCTCGCCAAACAACATCATGGCTCCTGTTTTTTTCGCGTCCTCGATTTTCATCTCACGAGTTTCGTCAAGCAGAAAGTTTTTGCGGATGCGCTCATTCACCAATTGCTCTACGCGCTCCACTTCGTCATCATTCATCTTAGAGAAATGTGAGAAGTCGAAACGCAAATAATCGGGATGAACGAGTGAGCCTTTTTGTTCAACGTGTGTTCCCAACACTTCGCGCAAAGCCTCGTGCATTAAGTGGGTGGCTGTGTGGTTAGAAGTGATTTCTGTTCTCCTGTCTTTGTCAACTATTGCACGAAATGTTGCGTTCACATTTTCGGGCAATTGTTCAGTAATGTGAACAATGAGTCCACTTTCCTTTTTGGTGTCAACGACTTCAATCGATTCGTTTGCTGAAATCAGTTTGCCGGCATCGCCCACTTGCCCCCCGCTTTCAGCATAGAAAGGTGTGATATCTAAAACAATCTGGAAAAACTCTTTCCCTTTTGCTTTCACTTTTCTGAAGCGAAGAATTTTTGATTCTGATTCGAGGGAATCGTATCCTACAAATTTTGTTTCACCAGTTGCAAGTGCAACCCAATCTTCTGTTTCAAGTTTTGTTGCCGCCCGACTTCGTTCCTTTTGTTTCAAAAGTTCTGCATCAAAACCAAGTTGGTCAATTCGTTTTTTTCCTTCGGCTGCAATAAGCGCAGTGAGGTCAACTGGAAACCCAAATGTGTCGTAGAGTTCGAAAACGGTTTTGCCATCAATCACATCGGCTGATGTCTTCTTAATAATCTCATCCAACTGTTGAATGCCTTTGTCAAGAGTGCGCAGAAAACTTTCCTCTTCTTCACGAATCACTTTTTCAACCAGAGTTTTGTTGTTTCGGATTTCGGGGAAGTAGTCACCCATTTCCTCAGCCAGCACCTTCACCAATTGATAAATAAATGGTTCCTTCATTCCCAAAAAACTGTAGCCGTAACGAATGGCCCTGCGAAGAATTCTGCGAATCACATAACCCGCTCCACCGCTTGAAGGAAGTTGGCCATCACATATAGCGAACGAAACTGCACGAACATGGTCGGCAATCACACGCATGGCTACATCTCTTTTCTCTGCACTGCGCTCGTATTTTTTGTTTGATATTTTCTCGATTTCGGAAATGATGGGCGTAAAAACATCGGTGTCGTAGTTGGAGGTTTTGTGTTGCAATGCCATGCACAACCGTTCGAAACCCATGCCTGTGTCCACGTGTTTTGCCGGAAGGTCAACCAACGAACCATTGGCCTTGCGTTCGAATTGCATGAACACATTGTTCCAAATTTCCACCACTTGTGGATGGTCGTTGTTCACCAATGTTTTTCCATCAACTCTATTTCTTTCATTATCGCTCCTTATATCAACGTGTATTTCAGAACATGGTCCGCAGGGACCGGTGTCGCCCATCTCCCAAAAATTATCTTTCTTGTTTCCACGAAGAATTCTGTCTTCAGCAATACGCTCTTTCCAGATGTCAAATGCTTCGTGGTCAAATTCGAGTTTCTCCTTTTCATCACCTTCGAACACGGTTACATACAATCTGTCTTTTGGAATTTTATAAACATCAGTAAGCAGTTCCCACGCCCATGCGATGGCGTCTTGCTTGAAATAATCGCCAAACGACCAGTTGCCCAACATCTCGAACATGGTGTGGTGGTAGGTATCAACACCCACTTCCTCCAGGTCGTTGTGTTTGCCGCTTACGCGCAAACATTTCTGTGTGTCAGCAACTCGCTTGTACTTGATCGGTTCGTTTCCAAGAAACCAATTTTTGAATGGCGCCATGCCACTGTTGATAAACATAAGCGTGGGATCGCCCTTCACCACCATAGGTGCACTGGGAACAATTTCGTGTCCTTTGGATTTGAAAAAGTCGAGGAATTGTTGGCGTATTTCTTTGGATGTAATCATTTCACAAAAAAGGTTGGCAAAAGTAAATGGCGCCTATGCCCGCTAAATTCGCCACGGCATCCACGCACCCAATGGCCAAAGTCAAATACAAATTCAATCCGTCATCCCTCAGTTTCGAGCGCATCCGCTTGTCCCTGCGCGACTATTTTTTTACTGCCTTGCGGTATCTGTTTGCCGGTGTGGTTTTCGCGGTAATCGCGGTGGTGCTTTTCCTTTCATTTTTCAAAGATCCCCGGCTGCGAACTGCAGAAAGAGAGAACAAGTTTCTTTCCTCACAACTGGAGCATCACAATCAGGAGCTGGATACTATCTATTCCATTCTAACTGACCTGCAGCGAAAGGATGATGAAGTGTACCGCAGCATTTTCGGGGCGAAGCCTTATCCCGAACACTTGCGGAAATCAGGAGTGGGCGGTTCATCGCGCTACCAGAACCTAAAGGGTTATGAAAGTTCGGAGGCCATTATCGAAACGCAAAAGAGAATTTCGCGATTGCAGCGCACCATGGTTGCGCAATCCAAATCGCTGGAAGAAGTTTTCGAACTCGCCAAAAAACAAGGGCAGATGTTGCAAAGCATTCCTGCCATCCAGCCTGTCAATAACAAGGACCTTACACGAATTGCATCGGGTTTCGGTATGCGCATTCATCCCATTTATAAACTGATGAAGATGCACACCGGCCTCGATTTCACTGCAACTGTTGGCACGGAAATTTATGCCACAGGTGATGGCGTGATCCAATCCACCGAAAGCAAGCTTTCTGGTTATGGCCTGCACGTCATCATTTCACACGGCTATGGTTACGAGACGCTTTACGGACACATGAGCCGCATTGTGGTGAGGCCCGGGGAAAAAGTAAAGCGAGGCCAGTTGATTGGCTATGTGGGAAGCACCGGAACCTCCAGCGGGCCACATGTGCATTACGAAGTGATAAAAGACGGAGAAAAAGTAAATCCTGCATATTATTTCTTTAACGACATCACCATTGCCCAATACGAAGACCTCTTGCAGCGTGCAGAGAATGCAACACAATCCCTTGACTGATTATTTGTCCCGATGAAAAAATCCGTACTGATTTTTTTACTGATAGTTGCAGCTGTTGCAGTCTCTGCCGCATTTCATTTCAGGTATGAAAGAAGGGATAAAAAGAGTTTTGTTGAGACAGCACCTCTGTTCCAAGTATCATCACATGCTGATACACTCACCATCATTGGTGTTGGTGATATGATGCTTGGCACAAATTATCCCTCCACAGCTTACCTCGCCCCAAATGATGGACGCGATTTGCTCTCCCCAGTAGAACACATTTTGCAAAATGCCGATGTCACTTTTGGAAACTGCGAAGGAACTTTCCTCGATGAAGGTGGAACAGTAAAGCAATGCAACGATCCATCGAAGTGTTATGCATTCCGTCAACCTACACGTTATGTGGAGTATCTGGTGGAAGCAGGTTTCGATATGGTGAGTATAGCGAACAATCACACAGGAGATTTTGGTGATGTGGGAAGAACTTCAACTGTAAAAACACTGGCCGCATCAGGACTGAAGTATGCAGGACTGCTCGCCTGCCCCACCACTATTTTTGAGAAAGATGGAGTGAAATACGGACTGGCGGCAATGGCTCCCAACACAGGAACCGTTGACATCCGAGACATTGAAGGGGCAAAAAAAATTGTGAGTGAACTATCCAAACAATGCGACATCGTAATTGTTTCATTTCATGGTGGTGCGGAAGGACCACAACACACTCATGTAAAGAACAAGACTGAAATTTTCTATGAAGAAAACCGCGGCAATGTGGTTGCGTTTTCACATGCTGTAATTGATGCCGGTGCCGATGTGGTGTTCGGTCATGGACCGCACGTAACCCGCGCCATTGAGTTGTATAAGGACAGGATGATTGCATATAGTCTTGGAAATTTTTGCACGTACGCACGTTTCAGTTTAAGCGGACCCAGCGGAATGGCACCCATCCTAAAACTTGATGTCAACAAAAAAGGGGAGTTCCTCTCAGGTGAAATATTCGCCATTAAACAAGAAGGAGAAGGCGGCCCTCAGTTGGATATGGAAAATCGCGTGATCACAGAAATCATTTCACTCACCGAATCTGATTTTCCTAACAATGATCTGCAGATTTCATTATCCGGTCTTATCACACGAAAATGATGATTACAGTTTCAACCTTCGTGCAGTTACAAAGCGCTTGAGGTAGTAATCCATTTCCTGGTACACATCCACCAGTACTCCACGGCTTGTGGCGTGAATAATTTTGATTTGATCCTCGTTCACTTCAAGCACCAGCGCCACATGACCGATGTTTTTACTCTTCGTGCTTCTGCCCTTGAAAAACATGAGGTCGCCCGGCTGCACATCTTTCAGTTTCACTTCTTCACCCAAGGCCGCTTGGCTTGAACTCCCGTGTGGAAGTGCAATGCCAAACTGGCCAAAAACGTGAGCCGTGAATCCTGAGCAATCAAAAGTTTGAATGGACGTGCTTCCGTAACAATAGGGTGTACCGATGAAAGTTTGCGCTGTGCGAAGAAGAGTGCCAATCCTTATATCGCGGGCATCCAGATTTGCGGAATCTGGCGCAGACGGTAGAGAGTCAATTAATACAATGGAACATTGCTGCGCGAAAATATTCGTGCGATCTACAGGCAATGTGAATGCAAGTAAAACGGAAACCACTGCAAGGTGAAGACTCCAGATTTTCATTAAGCTGGCGAAAGTAGATTTACCGGGAAACGAAAATATTGTTTTTAGAATGTCGTTAACGATGATTGCAGCCTGATTAGTTCGCCTACATTTATCCGCACAAAAAAAATTCTTTCCATTCGGAATTTTAATTCATCAAGAACCGCTAACCTGACTTCAATTAACCAAACGCATTCATGCCAGCAATAGATTTTGAAGTTGAACGCCTTTACTACCCCATCAGCGAGGTTGCTGATATGCTGGACGTAAACCCATCGCTCATCCGTTTTTGGGAAAAGGAGTTTCCTCAACTTGCGCCAAGAAAAAACCATAGGGGTAACAGGCAGTTCACCATCAAAGACATTGAATTGCTCAAGCGTATTCATCACCTCGTAAAAGAAAAAGGTTTCACGCTTGAAGGTGCAAAAAGATTTCTTCGTGCCAATAAACATGAGAAACCAGAAGCGCCTTCCATCATTGAAAGACTGCTTGGGGTGCGCGAGCAATTGAATTCAATCGCTCTCAGTCTGTAATCCCTTCACCAATACTTGTGATGGGACAAGTAGCCCCTCACGTAATCACTCACCCCTTCTTCAAGAGAGGTAAATGATTTGTTGTAGCCTATGGATTGGAGTTTCGACATATTCGCCTCGGTGAAGTATTGATACTTGTCGCGAATGTCCTTAGGTGTATCTATGAATTCAATTTGTGGTTCAGTATCCATTGCTTTGAAAGTGGAGTGTGCAAGATCGTGAAAAGTGCGCGCCCTGCCACTTCCTAAATTGTATATGCCGGAATTTTTACGGTGGTGTATCAGGAAGTAACACACCTCCACCACATCTTTCACATAAACAAAATCTCGCATTTGACCACCATCAGCGAACTTCGGATGGTGCGAACGAAAGAGCTTCATTTTTCCTGTTGAATGTATTTGATTGAACGCATGAAAAATAACTGACGCCATCCTGCCTTTGTGATATTCGTTCGGACCATAGACATTAAAAAACTTTAAGCCTGCCCAAAAAAAGGGACTCTTTTCCTGCTGCAACACCCATTTATCAAATTCGTTTTTTGATTCGCCATACGGGTTCAATGGTTTGAGGGAAGGAATTGATGCATGATCGTCAGCATATCCGTTTTCGCCCAAACCATAAGTAGCGGCAGAGGATGCATAGACCAGAGGCAGTGCAACTTCTGCACAGATGTTCCAAATCTCCTTCGAATAGTTTACGTTGAGTTCGTCAAAAATTGCGGCATTAAATTCAGTGGTATCCGTGCGTGCCCCGATGTGAAAAACAAATTGCACCTGGTCTTCATTGTCGCGAAGCCACTTTGGAAATTCCCTGCGATCTACTTTTTGGATGAATCGTTTGCCCTCGAAGTTTTTGTTTTTCTCCGTGTTTGAAAAATCATCCACCAGCACTACATCGAAAAAACGATCTTCGTTTAAGCGGGTGATGAGACAAGAAGCAATAAATCCGGCTGCACCTGTTACCACAATCATGGCTGCGAATATCAAGCAAACCAACCCGATGGTCACTCGGTAGCTGATGGCACAAGCGAGAATACACAAGCCTCCGTTAATCGTTACCAGTGGTAAATCAAAATTACCTTCGCCCACCTTTATGAAAGAACCCAAACGATACCTTGTTACTTCTGCGCTACCTTATGCCAATGGCCCGCTGCACATTGGTCACATTGCAGGTGCTTACCTCAATGCCGACATCTACGTTCGATATTTAAGAGCGAAAGGAAAAGATGTTGCTTTCATCTGCGGTAGTGATGAACATGGCGCAGCCATCACCCTTCGCGCAAAGAAGGAAGGAAAAACTCCGCGTGAGATTGTGGATGTCTACCATGAGTTGATGAAGAAAGCATTTGAGGATTTCGGAATTTCATTCGATGAATACCACCGAACTTCTTCACCGGAACATCACAAGATGTCGCAGGAAATTTTTTTGAACCTGGAAAAGAAAGGCAGCTTCGAAGTAGAAACATCGCAACAGTATTATGATGAAGAAGCCAAACAATTTCTTGCCGACAGATACATAGTAGGCACGTGTCCGAGTTGTGCAAGTGACCGAGCTTATGGAGACCAATGCGAGAATTGTGGCCGCACACTTTCACCACTTGAACTCATTGATCCACGATCTACTTTGAGTGGAAGCAAACCGGTTTTGCGAGAAACGTCACATTGGTATTTGCCAATGGCACATCATGAAAACTTTGCACGCGCATACATCAAGGAAGGAAAAGTGGATGGCTTAGAACACCATAATCCGAAAGAATGGAAGTCGCATGTAGTGGGCCAGTGCATGAGTTGGATAGATGGTGGATTGCAATCACGCGCCATGACCCGCGACCTCGATTGGGGCGTACCAGTTCCGCTCGCGAGTGCCGATGGAAAAGTTTTATATGTCTGGCTTGACGCGCCTATCGGGTATATCACCAATACAAAAGTGTGGGCAGAAAAAAACGGAAAGAACTGGGAGGACTATTGGAAGAGTGAAGATTCGCAACTCATTCATTTCATCGGCAAGGACAACATCGTTTTTCACTGCATCATCTTCCCCATTATTTTGAAAGAACATGGCGGATACAATTTGCCAATCAATGTTCCTGCGAATGAATTTATGAATTTGGAAGGAGATAAAATTTCTACATCGCGCAACTGGGCTGTATGGCTGCATGAATACCTGAACGAGTTTCCCGGCAAGCAGGATGAAATGCGTTATGTGCTCACATCACTGATGCCCGAACAAAAGGACAGCGAATTCACGTGGGTGGAATACAAGGATCGGGTTAACAACGAACTCGCTGACATACTCGGCAATTTTGTGAATCGTGTTTTTGTCCTCACCCACAAATTCTACAATGGAGTAATTCCTGAATTGAAAGGCGAACAAACCGCAGCAGAAAAAGATGCAGGCAAGCAAGCCTTTGAATCATACCAAACTGTTGGGAAAAAAATTGAAGACTTTCGTTTCCGTGAAGCACTGGCCGAAGCGATGAACATCTCCCGTTCCGGAAACAAATTGCTCACAGAAACAGAACCGTGGAAACTCATCAAGACCGACCCTGACGCTGCCGCGCGCATTATGCACGCGTGTGTCAATTTCGTGGCGGATGCTGCGTTTTGTTTGCGCCCATTTCTTCCATTCACAGCGGAAAAAATTCGTACAGCGCTCAACATCTATTGGTGCAGTTGGGATGAGTTGGGCAATACCGGATTGATAAACACAGGACACAGCATTGGCAATCTTCCCATCTTGTTTGAAAAGGTGAGCGATGAAGTTGTGGCCGCACAAGTTGAAAAGTTAAGAGCAAGCAAAGCCAGTGCTATTGACACAACAGAAACTTCAACAGTAGAACCTTTCAAACCAATAATTGATTTCGAAACATTCCAGAAGATGGACATTCGGTTGGTGAAAATTCTTGAAGCCGAGGCCGTTCCCAAAACAAAAAAACTTTTGAAGTTGAAAGTGGATACAGGTGGTGACCAACGAACCGTTGTAAGTGGAATTGCGGAACACTACAAACCAGAAGATGTAATTGGCAAAACAGTTTTGTTTCTCGTCAACTTGGTCCCGCGCGAAATCAAAGGAATCAAGAGCGAAGGGATGATATTGATGGCGGAGAATGTAGAGCAGGGGCTTTCAATTATTTCAGCAGTGAAGGAGATGAAGGCGGGGGATGGGGTGAAGTAGCTGAATCGAAAATTCAACATTCCGGAAAAGAGAAAAGCGCATAGCGCAAAGTGCGTGGCGCAAAATGCGCTATGTTTGTGTCCTCATAAAATCTGATTACATGTGGACACTTTCGAAAATCCATTTGCTGTAAAAGCTTACCTCGGCCCGGAGTACTTCTGCGACCGGGAAAAGGAGCTGGCAAAAATTCTCAGCGCTGTACGCAGCAACCGCAACCTGGTCATCATGTCGCCAAGACGAATGGGCAAGACGGGTCTTATCCGCCACGTACAATATCATTTGCAGAAGAAAAGAATTCCATGTTTTTACGTGGACATTTTCGGAACCACCTCACTCAAAGAGTTGATTCAGTTGCTTGCAAAAAATATTCTTGGCAAAATGGATAGTCGCCCGGAACGCGCACTGAAACTCATTCACTCCACATTCGCATCATTGCGCCCTTCACTTGAACTGGATGAGATGACGGGGATGCCTTCGCTCACCTTCGACCTGCAACAAAGGCAAGCCACACAATCTACACTCGAACAGATTTTTCAATACCTCGAAAACCAAAAGAGGCAGGTAGTCATCGCGTTGGATGAGTTCCAGCAAATCACACAATACAAGGAGAAGAACATAGAAGCTATACTTCGTTCCATAGTTCAGCACAGCAAGTATGTGAGATTTATTTTTTCGGGTAGTCATCAGCAGATTATGGGGAGCATGTTCGGCAGTCATAATCGCCCGTTTTACCAGAGTGCTGAAATTCTTCCGCTTGATATTATTCCCAAACAATCGTATTCCGGTTTCATCCTGCATCATTTCAAACAGGGAAGGAAGAAGATTACAGAGGCAAGTGCAGAATACATTCTCGATTGGGCGCGCAACCATACCTATTACATACAGGCATTGTGCAGCCGCCTGTACAGCAACGGAGAAAAAATAATTTCAGAAGACTTAATCCGCGAAACGATTGTTGAAATCCTCCAGGAGAATGAAGCCATTAACTACAGTTTCCGCAACCTCCTTGCACCCAACCAGTGGAAGTTGCTCATAGCAATTGCCCTGGAGGATGGTGTAGAACAACCCAACCATGGCCAGTTCATCAGCAAATATGATTTGGGCCAGTCCAGCTCTGTGCGTAGGGCTTTAGAATCACTTATCAAAAAGGAATTCGTTTTTCTGTGGCAGGGCAAGTATGCTGTTTATGACCTGTTCCTTTCAAAGTGGCTCAAGTGGCGGTATTGATTTCATGGCGCAAAGTGCGCTACGCACTTTGCGCTATGAACAAAACCAAGTGATTTCTTATACTTTGATAAGTGCTCATCCCGAAGGTTTGGACCTCCCACGCCTCAAAGCGTGGTCAGCATCCTATGTCTCATCGTCTCATGCTCTAAACGTTTTCCACACCCCCCTCCTCATTCTTGCATTAGGGTCATATTTCATCCTGTTGTAAACCGTGCACCTTTGGCGGCCTTAAATTCGTCTGTCCTTTCATCCAAAAATTCTTCACTTATGAAAAAACTTCTACTGATTGTTTTAACGATTGCTTCCATTTCTGCTTCGACACAAATCCAGTTCACCTACGTTGATCCCTTCACACAAACCTTTATGCTCAAAAACTTTGGCAGCGAAGTGGTGGACTTCTGCTCACACGAATTGTGTTCGGAGTTTACTTACACAACCCTGGACAATACCAGTGGCGACTGTGTCCTCTCGCCTGGGGAAACCCAAACTTACCAGTGGATAGATGGAACTGCTTTCAGCACCACAGGTTCCGATCTGGCCTTGTACATCCCCGGAGCGAATTTCAGTGATGGCCTCGATATGGTGTCCTTCGTTCAATACTTCACCACCGGAAACCCGCGCGAGGATGAGGCTGAAGAAGGTGGTCTTTGGGCGGCAGGCACAACTGTAATGGGTGATGCACCTTTTGTTTACACTGGAAATGGTTTGCAAAGCGGAGTAGAATTTTGGGAGTCTTATGTGCCCCCCCCTTCCGATATTGTCATCAACGAAATTGATAGCGATACCCCCGGAGCCGATGCCTTTGAATTTGTAGAACTTTTCGGTGCGCCCAACGAACCACTTGATGATATGGTGCTCGTATTCTTCAACGGCTCAAGTGATACTTCTTACGAGGTTTTTGATCTGGAGGGAAACACTTGTGATGCTGATGGATTTTTTGTAGTTGGAAATGCAGCGGTTGCCGGGGTGTCCATTGTCTTCCCTGACAACAGTATGCAAAACGGTACCGAGGCAGTTGCTTTATACTGGGGCAACTCAACTAACTTTCCCAATGGCACTGCGGTGACTGCCGCTAACCTGATTGATGCCGTAGTGTACGATACCGATGATGTTGATGACATTGGACTTATTGATGTCCTCACTCCCGGCCAGTGGCAGGTGAATGAAGAAGAAGGTGGAGATGGAACCGTTCTTTCACTTTCCCGTGTGCCCAATGGTGGCGACCAACTCAACACCTCATCTTATGTAACGCAAACACCAACTCCCGGATCCACCAATGTTCTTCCATGCGAAGGGGGATTAGTAGAAACAATTGATGAGCAAACCAGCACAACAGTTTGCACCGACATCAACAACACCACTCTTGTTTTTCAGACCGGTTCCAGTTTTCCCGGTGACGCATATTGGTATGTCGTGACGGATGCTACAGATAACATTGTGTTCTATTCAGAAACATCCACAGTTGATTTCAATGCACTTCCGTCTGGCGAATATCATGTTTACGGATTGTCATATACAGGAACGATTGATCTCTCAACACTGGAGGCAGGCGATGCGATTATTGCTATTGATGGCAGCTTGTGTGTTTCTTCTTCTACGAACTTCGTCACTGTGATGGCGGAGTTGTGCAACGTGGTGACATGCAACGGTGGGTTGGTGCTGGGCAATGACACCGATGATCTCTTCACCATTTGTGCTGATGAAACAACCGATGTAATCACCTTCAGTTATATGACTCCCGGTGACGCATCAAGTTATGAGTTCATACTCACCAACCAATCAGGTGTCATCGTTCAATATCCAGCCGGTACCAGTTTCGATTTCAATTCACTGGGCGATGGGACCTATCTCGTGTACGGAATTTCTTTCGATGGTCCTCTTGATCTCACCACGCTGGATGCCGGTGACTTCATCACCGAGATTGAAACCGATGGCCAATGTCTTGATGTGAGTGATACGCCTATAACAGTAATTGTTCAGGATTGTGGTACTGCTGAAGAATGTGACCTACTGTTCTTTTCCGAATACGTGGAAGGCACCAGTGACAACAAAGCCATTGAAGTTTTCAATCCAACCAACTTTGAATTGAATCTGGAAGAATATGAGATTGCACTTTACCACAACGGCAACTCTGATCCCACTACCACTTTTCTTATTCCGGGAACACTGGGACCGCAGCAATCATTTGTCATCGTGAACCAGGAGGCCTCTGCCACGTTGCTGGATTTGGGGGATGTCACAAGTTTCGTTACCGAGTTTAATGGAGATGATGTGATTGAACTTCGACACAACGGAATCCCTATTGATGTCTTCGGTATCGTAGGAACGGATCCTGGAAATTTTTGGACCGTGAATGGGGGCAACTCCATGGATCACACATTGGTTCGTAAGCCAACCGTTACTTCGCCTGTAACCGATTGGGCAGTGGGACAAACACAATGGGATGTTTATCCGGTGGATGATTTCTCGCATCTCGGAACTCATGAGTATGATCAATGCATTACCACGGTTCCACAAATAAGTTTCTCCGCAAGCGCACAGGGCGGAATTGAAGGAGAAGATGTTGTAGTGACTGTAAATGTTTTCAATCCTGTTGCCGAAGTTCTGGTGGATGTCACCATAACCGGAGGCTCAGCAATAGAAGATGTGGATTACACCTCGACTCTTCCCATCACACTCACGTTTCCGCAGGGTAACACAGATTCGCAATCGTTCACCGTTTCCATTATTGATGACACAGAGGTGGAAGCAAGTTTTGAGATCATCACAATTTCATTGAGTGGAAATGAAAATGACGTTGACTTTTTGCTCCAGAATCACAACATAGTTATCTCCCCATCCGATCTTGTTTACCCTATTTACACCATTGAAGAAGTAACCACCAACAACAGTGAAGGTGAAGCCGACAGTCTGGGAGTGATTTGCGAATTGCACGGCATAGTTCACGGCATTAACTTCAATGCATTCGGCCTCGACTTCACTTTGATTGATGGTGATGATGGCATTAACGTTTTCTCCGCAGTGGATGATCTTAACTACACGGTACAGGAGGGCGACAGCATCCACATGAAAGGCGAGATATGGCAATTTGGTGGATTGACTACAACGCTCGTTGCTGAAATTCAGATGATGACTTCCGGCAACGCTTTACAGCAAACCACAACCGTTAGTCAAATCACTGAAGAAAACGAAAGTGCAATGGTTCGAATTGAGTGTGTGGAAATTGTTGATCCATCAGAATGGACGAATGAGGGTTTGGATTTCGTTGTGACCGTGAGCGATGGTGTGAACGAATTCGCTTTGCTAATCGAAAGCGAATGTGCACTGTATGGAATGGATCCGTTGGAAGGGCATTTCTCAGTGGTGGGCATCGGCCACCAGCGCGATGAATTGCTTCCATTCGACAGTGATTACATGATGCGCCCACGATACCTGAGCGACATCGAAGATCAACTTATAGCAGCATTTGTTGCACCACTTGTGCTCGATCAGGACAATGTGTTTGCCATTACCAACACCTCCGTTGGAGCCACATCTTACTTCTGGGATTTCGGTGACGGAAATACTTCCATCGATGATGACCCAGCGCATCAATACAGCGATTCCTTTATTGAAAACCTTGATGGTTCCACTGTAACCATTACACTTATTGCCGAGAACAATGATGGTTGTGTGGATTCAACTTCTATAGAGGTGGATGTAATTTTTATTGATGTGGACGAAAATGTTGAATCATCTTTTGCTATTTATCCCAATCCGGCAGAGGAAGTAGTGAATGTAAAATCGGATGCCACTATGCAGCGGATTTATGTTACCAATCAGCTTGGAGAAATGGTGATGAACGAGGATGCGGTGAACGCCACCTCAACAGTCTTGAGCATTTCACAACTCGCAAACGGGATGTACCAGTTACACATTATTGCTGAAGACAAAGTGGAACACGTAATGAAATTGGTGGTTCGCTAGTGTATACGAGGCTCTCTTGAAAACTCTGTTGGTAAGTCAATCGGACAGATTTTTTTTGTTGCAGGAAACAATAAGCATCTTGCACTCGTAGTTATTGTTATGTAAAGCGAGGCTGCACTGCTATTAGAATCCTTTATTATCGCACTTCGTTTTAGAAACCTGTTTATTAAAAATCTGGAAACCATGAAAAGGAAAACAATTTTTGCCCTCCTGTTTGCCACCGTTACCGTGCTGGTGGCAAGCGCTGCCGACAAGGACAGCATCCCCTCTGTGATTGCACCTGCACTTACTCCCGATGATCCGGAGATGGCCGCCATTGATCGCATTCTGGTGAGTGCTTACCTCAACCACTATTGTTATACTTCCAACCAGGAAGTGCTGAATGCACACGGTTATCTTGCTGAACAAGTTCCCACTTTTACAGAGGATGTGATGAAGGCAAGGTTGAAAACGCTGGACAAAGACACACCGTTCGATTTGGTTTACAACAGCACCGTACAAGGATTTATTGACCTTTATGCGGTGCGCAGGCGCGAACTCACCTCCAAAGTGTTGGGCATGTCCCAGCTTTATTTTCCATTGTTCGAGGAATACTTGGCTAAGTACGACATACCGCTTGAGATGAAATACCTTGCGGTGATTGAAAGTGCGCTCAACCCTGCGGCCATTTCCAGTGCCGGTGCAGGTGGTTTGTGGCAGTTTATGGTGAGCACAGGCAAAATGTTTAGCCTGGATGTGACAAGCTACCGCGATGAACGATTTGATATGTATCTGAGTACGGATGCAGCTTGCCGTTATCTGCGCTCGCTCTTCGAACTTTACAACGACTGGGAACTTGCACTGGCAGCATACAACAGTGGCCCGGGCAACGTGAACAAGGCCATACGCAGAGCAGGCGGAGTAAAAGATTTTTGGACCATTAAACCCTATTTGCCAAAAGAAACACAAGGATACGTTCCGGCTTTTATAGCCGTCAACTATGTGATGAATTACGCCAGCGAGCACAATATCTATCCTAAACAACCCCTTATCTCTTTTTTCGAAACCGATTCCGTTGGGGTAAATCAGCGAATAGAATTCAACACGCTTTCCAAAATAATTGATGTGCCGGTGGAGGACCTTGCATGGCTCAATGCCTCGTACAAGAAAAAGGAAATTCCGGACAATGGCCAGAAACATTATTTGGTGCTGCCAGTGAACAAGGTGGGGATATTTATGACCAATCAGGAAATGATTTGTGCCCAGTGCCGGGAAGCAACTTCCAGCGCTCCCGTGGCCTCCACTTCTACCGTAGTTTCAAATTCTAATCAGGCGTACACTTACGAAAGCCAATGGATCTACCACAAGGTGAAGAAGGGAGAATCGCTGGGTGTGATTGCGGGCAAGCATCATGTTACACTGGCACAATTGAAAAAATGGAATCACATAAAAGGCTCAGTTATTCATGCCGGACAAAAGTTAAAAGTCCAGAAGAAAGTGAAAATGCCGGTGGCCACTGAGGCTAATGAAGAAAATGAGACGGAGAACAAAACAGAAAACCCCGTCCAACGGGAAACCGCATCAAACGAGAACAGGGAGCAAGGGGATTCGACACCTGCAACAAAAACCGGCACAGAGGTGAAAAAAGAAGTGGCCGCAAAATCCACCACTACTCCTGCCACCCAATACTCTTACTACACCATACAGCCTGGTGACACCTTGTGGAGTATTGCCAATAGCCACAGCAACGATGGAGTTACCGAAAGTTCCATTAAGAGCCTGAACAAGGGCATAAGCCCCAGCCGCCTGCAAGTGGGACAAAAAATCAAGTTGAAAAAAATCCAGTAGATACTTTTTGAAACTAGTTGGAGGCGCAAAGAATGTTGAGTTCTTTGCGCCTTTCTTTTTCACACATGAAAATTTCCAACGGAAAAAAAGTTGAAGTGCATTACACCCTGAGGGCCGATGGCCCAGAGGGCGAAATTGAAGAACAAACCACTGCCGAAGAACCCCTGAGTTTCATCTTCGGGAGTGATTCCATGTTGCCAAAATTTGAAGCAGCGCTTCACGGATTGAGTGCGGGTGAAAAATTTACCATTTTCATTCCGTGTGCCGAGGCTTATGGCGATGAAAGCGATGAACATCTGCTCGAATTTCCCAAGAGTGAGTTTATTGGCGATGATGGTGAAATGGATGAAGAACTATTTGAAGTGGGCGAAGTGGTGCCCATGAGCACCCCTGACGGCAACACCATTTATGGAGTGATGACCGAAATAAAACTCAACACAGTAATTATTGACTTTAACCATCCCATGGCTGGCGATGATTTGTATTTCGAAGGGGAAGTTCTTTCTGTGAGTGAAGGTTGAATGATGGCTGGAATGAGGTTTTCATTTCCCTCACAGCTACCTAAGGGCACCTCTAAAAACTCCTCTGGATTTTTCAACCATAGAAACCCTCGCTGTTTTCAGTTCTGCTTTTCACCGCGTCAATCCAATTCATCTTCCACCTCGATCATCGAACCCTCTTCTGTTTTCACCGAATGTGAAACTGATTTGTTGATGTCATCCATTTCCTCTGAAGATAAGTAGCGCCATTTCCCCACGTCAATTCCACTTATGTTCACATTCATTATGCGCACTCTTTTGAGGCGCGTCACTTCATAGCCCAGGTATTCGCACATTCTGCGAATCTGCCGGTTGAGGCCTTGTGTAAGGATAATCCTGAATTGGTTCATGCCGGTTTGTTTTACAAAACATTTCAGCGTTACGGTATCAAGAATGGGAATTCCGTTTTCCATTTCACGGACAAATTCATCAGTGACAGGTTTGTGAACCGACACGATGTATTCCTTCTCGTGTTTGTTTCCCGAGCGAAGAATTTTGTTTACAATGTTGCCATCATTGGTAAGAAAAATTAATCCTTCCGATGGGCGGTCGAGGCGGCCAATGGGGAAAATTCTTTTGGGGTGATTGATGAAGTCAATGATGTTGTTTTTGATGGTGCGGTCGGTTGTACAGATGATTCCAACCGGCTTGTTCATCGCTATGTAAATAGGTTGCTCTTTGCTCCGAATTGGTTTTCCATCCAGCAGCACTTCATCATTTTCATCCACTTTGGTTCCAAGTACAGCGCTGCTTCCGTTCACAATCACACGGCCATCTTCAATCAACTTATCGGCTTCGCGCCTAGAGCAAAAGCCGGTGTCGGAAATGAATTTGTTGAGGCGGACTTTAATTGCTTCGTTCGATTTCATAAATGGATAGGGTGATTTGGCGGCAATGTAAATGCGGTGATGTTTCCGGGCTTAGTCATTTCATTCGTTCATAATTATTCGTGCTGTTTGTCCATTGTTGCATATTGGACGAATAAGCAAATTCACCTATCGGCTCATACTTATAGTTGCAACTTCAAACACACCTCAAGAAGAGGGCACAACGGAAGAACAATGTCTCATTCCACGTCTTCAATGGTAATACTGTTCGATCCTCAGAACGCCTCATCAGAAGTCACAAAAGCCGCTGAATCGTAGTCCTCGTTCCAATGCCACCAGAAGGAAGATTATGCAACAACACCTCTCCCACAGTGTGATCTTCGAAATCATCAGAGAACAAAATAGTTTGACTCATTGCGTTTACTGAATGGGCGATAGCAATGGTGTCGAGTAGAATTTTCATTTGAATTAAAGTTTTGGTTGGAAAGAAATTGTTGAGTCAAAAATGGACAGGCTTCCTAACAAAGCACCTACATAGGTATCATCGCATGCCGAAAGATTTCCTCCTCACCTTGCGCCTAGCTTCCTATTATTGTCCATAATTCAAAAACCAAAATTGCATCAATCAAAATCTTAAAGAGATGAAGAAAATTTTACTCATTACCATAACATTTATTGCATTTGCATTTGTTTCAAACACTGCAACAGCACAGTGGGAAGACCTGCTCGCAGACTTTAACAACAATGGCATTCCTGACATCATCGAAAGCGATATTGACCTAAGCGACAATGATGGCAATGGCATTCCCGACATTTTTGATGGATACGAATTCACTGATGAAGATGGAAACGGAATTCCCGATGAAATTGATGCGCTGTTAGTTGATGCTGACGGTAACGGTGTTCCTGACATTTTCGAAGACGGCAACAATGATGACGGAGAAGAGGATGACAACGATGGCGAAGGGGATGATGATGGAGAAGATGATGACAACGATGGCGAGGGAGAAAATGATGGCGATGAAAACGGAGAGGATGATGACGAGGGAGACGGAGAGGATGATGACAACGATGGCGAAGGGGATGATGATGGAGAGGACGATGACAACGATGGCGAGGGAGAAAATGATGGCGATGAAAACGG
>JAWXCI010000061.1:0-5637 GCA_034408895.1 Flavobacteriales bacterium | reverse complement strand
CTATCCGCGCACCCGGTTTTGGAAACAGACTTGAAAGTGATGCATACTTGCCCTCATGGTTATGCATGCTTTGCCTCCAACCTATGCATAGGTTGCCCTAGAAGCATGCATAGGGTTGCCTTGGTCTCCCAAGCACCCATTGTCTTTCCTGAGATCACCTGAAAATGAGTACCACAGTAATTTCGCCCCATGAACGCACTTTCAAAAACCATCCTCGGCACCATTGCCGGGCTAATCAGCGGAATGATTACCATACTCCTTGTGGAGCGATTGCAAATGGTGTTGCTTCCACCACCTTCCAAGGCTATTGACCACGGCAACCAGGTAGAGGCGGCAGAAATGCTGAAGAATGTGCCCGCAGGACTATGGTTTATCCTTATCCTGGCTTACATGGTTGGCTCTTTTGTGGGAGGCGCCACGTCCACTTTGGTAGCGCGCCCGCTGCGCTCAGCAGCACTTTGCACCGGTGCGGTGCTGTCCGTTATGGGCATGTGGAATTTGCTGACATTGACCCACCCCGCATGGTTCTGGATCACACTCATTATTTATATACCCTTTGCCCTATTGGGTGCAGGCACAGTGTTGCGGGTGGATGCAAAGAGGCAAAAGACAATTTAAAAAAGAAACTAGTGCTGCCGGTTTAAGTGGCGTGCATAGTCCCATCCCTCCCCAAAGGGAAGGGGAGGGATGGGACAATGCCCGCGACCGATCATGGTACGCCACAACTCTAATGTCGCCCGAGAATACCCCGCAGTTTGTCCTGCATATCAGTGAACACTTCAACATCGCTAAATCCATTCTCCACCAAAAGTTTCGCTACGTCATCATTCCATTTTTCATGGGTTTCAAAAACCAAAACACCACCTGCATTCAATTGTTTTTTAGAAGATGTGATAATGCGTTTGTAAAACAACAATGGGTCTTCATCTGGAACAAAAAGTGCGCGATGAGGTTCGTGTTCCGTCACTTGTTTTTGCATCGCATTCATTTCACTTTTCAAAATGTAAGGCGGGTTGGAGATGATGATGTCAAACGATCCTGTCGCAAATTCTTTCAATACATCAAGATGATGAAAGATGATTTCCAGCTGTTGGGCCGATGAATTTCTTTTGGCCACCGCCAATGCTTCTTTGGAAACATCACAGGCATGAACTTCGGCCAATGGAAAAAATTTCTTCAAGGCAAGAGCTATACAACCGCTGCCTGTTCCTATGTCGAGAATTGCAGAAATGCCAGGCGAATGGCCACCGGAATGGGAAATGTAATTGGCCAGCCATGAAACCAGCTCTTCCGTTTCCGGTCTTGGAATAAGTACTGCTGTATTCACTTCCAGCTCCATCCCATGGAATTGAACACTGCCGGTGATGTATTGCAGCGGTTCACCTCCACTCAATCGTTTCAGCGCATGATGGATTTCAAGGAGCTGGCTTTCGCTCAATCGTTCATCGCGCTTCAATTGCAACTCTGCACGGTTCAGATGAAAATAGTGACGGAACAATTCATGGTGAACACTTCGCGCTTCGCGTTCATCAAAAAGTAAAATCAATTCCGCAAGTGTGTAAGAGGAAAGCTCTGCTATGGTATTCTGCCGGATGAACATAAAACGGTTTTTGAATGATAAATGATGCAGTGTGAATTCAAACTACCAGGGTTCAATGGTAAAGTGAAATCATGAAGTGGGGTGCATGATTTTGAAATGCTCCTATGCCGAAATTCATCCTTCGTAAATGTGCGACTAATGAACTATTCGAACAGCAAAATTGTGGAAAAAATTCAGCTACATGGTGGGGGAGTGACAACAATACTTTCCTTCTTTGCGGCATTAACAAAAAACCAACAATATCAAACTAAAACAAAACACGTATGGAACAAACTAACACAGCACCACTTGACCTGATGGGCGCAACACCCGAGAGATCTGGCTTCTTAAACGTATTGTGCATCCTGTCATTTATCGGCAGCGGGCTTTGGGCACTTGGTTCGCTCATTGGAATTTTTGCCAGCACATGGATCATGAGTTTGTTGGGCATGGCAGTGGAACAAGGTCTTTCCGACAACAACTCAGGTCTTACTGAATCGCAACGTGAGGACCTCGGCCAGGCAGCAGGCATTTTGGGCAGCGTTGGCACGGGAGTGATCATCGCAGTTTTTATAGTCTCCCTTATTCTCGCTCTCCTCTCTTTAATGGGCGTAGCAAAAATGTGGAAGCTGCAAAAATCAGGTTTCACGCTATACGTCATTGGAAATGGAATTTATCTTCTGCTGATGCTCATTTCTGTCAATGTTCTTGGCATCATCGTTACAGGAGCCTTCATTGGAATGTATGCAGCCAACAGGAAGGCACTTATTTATTAGGAGTTTAAGATAAGAAAACCGCTACACATAGTCGTGTGGCTGTTTTCTTTTTCTATCATGAGCCAAATCAAACACACCAAAACAAAACAAACATTATGGAAACACTCGACACACCAATGGGCGACATGAGTTTAGAATCTGCTGCCCGCCAGCATTTATTGGGTTCTGGAAAATGGGCGAAGTTTCTCGCCATCATTGGTTTTATTATCATCGGACTAATTGTAATCGTTGCACTCTTTGCGGGTTACTTTCTAAGTAATCTTTCAGCAAGCATGGGCGGCATGGGCGGGGGATCAACAGTGATGATTACAGCTGTCTATCTCATCCTTGCAGTGGTTATGTTCTTCCCCACTCTCTACTTGCTTCACTTTTCAAACCATGCTATCCAAGCTTCAACAATGGGTAACGTTGCATCACTTACTGCAGCGCTCTTTAATTTGAAAAGGTGTTTTCGGTTTATCGGAGTGCTGTACATCATCTATCTTTCATTGGTTGTTCTCTTTCTGCTACTTGCCATTGTGGGTGGCAACATATTTTGAACAGTGTTATTTTCAGTTGGATTTCCAACCAAAAACCCTGTCGAAAACATCGGCAGGGTTTTTTTAATTCCATATCACTTCTACTGGGTAATCTCATCTTCGCCACATCAACCCGAAGTGTGGCTGCCAATTGAATAATGCCTATATAAAAAATGCCCGCTCTTGAGCGGGCATTAGTTCCAAAATAATCTTTTGGTTATGTCTTATTCGCCAAATCTTTTATCCACAATGTCCGCGTTGTCCTTCATGGAATTGTAAGGGGTTAAGACTGCACGGCTCTGCAGGTTTTGGATTATTTTTTCTTGATCTTCCAGATAAGTTCCCTTTTCAGCAGCCACAACAATGGGGCCGGTGGGGGCAATTACATACACCCCGTTTTTTCCTTTAATGGGTTTCGATATGCTCTTTTCCGGAATGCCATAAGCAAGCCCTACCGCTTCGTACTCGTTGCCCGAAGTTCCAGGAATAGTGTTGCTCGACATTTTCAGGTTGTCGGCTTTCTTTACACTGCCTACAACCGCTGTGGCCACTTCCTGTAAATTTTTGCCCGGATTCATTTTTTCTATCAGGTATTCCGCTTTCTTTTCATTGATCACTTCTCGCTTCACTTTGTCCTTCACGTTTTCATAGGATGGTGCGCCCTTTTCTTTTTTGTCGAGAAGCAGGGCAATCAGCAATTGGTCGTCCACCTGCATGGGGTGGGACACCTGGCCAATTTCAGTATCAGTGTTGAATGCCCAAGAAATGACATCACCGGCACTGTTGAGCATGCCCACTTTTTGGTCGGTTCTTTTCAACTGCGGAACGGGTGTAACGGTTAAACCCATGGTATCGGCAGCGTTGCGAAACGAAACTGAGTCCTGGTAGGTTGAAGAGAAATTCAGCGCATCGGCTTTGGCTCCGCGCTTGGTTATTTCCGACCCTGCAATCACGCGGTCAATAATGGAAAGCTGGGTTTCCATAATTTGCGGATCGTATTCCAACACTTCCACAATGTGCACACCGTAATCTGTGTCAATAATCTGGAGATCGCCTTTCTTTCCCTCGAAACTGGCTTTTTCAAATGGTGGAACCATTTGCCCTTTCTTCACCCAATACTTCCCTCCGATATTTTTCGAACCAGGATCTTCGGAATGTTTGATGACCATGGCTTCGAAATTCTTCTCTTTTAGTATCACTTTCTTCAGGCTATCTGCCTTTGTGCGCAACAAAGCCATATCAATGCTCTTCTGTTTATTGTCGAACAAGATGTGGCGAACACTAACTGAATCCACCTGGGTATCAAGTGCGCGGCCCAGCACTTTTACCAGGCGGATGTAAGTACCATCGGCATAAGGTCCAATGACAGAACCCACAGAATCGCCAACGATGTTGGCGTTTTCAGGCCCTTTGAACTGGCCATCGGTATAATCCAGCTTTATGTAAGTGTTGCCCAATGAGTGGGCGGAAACAAATACAGAATCATTGGTGGTGGTATTCCATAAGGGTTTTAGTGTTTCCAGTTCAGTTTTTATGGATGTTGAATCTTCGGCTGAAGGCAATACAGAATAAGTGATGTACTCCAGCACACGGGCATCATCAATATTTTTCCACTCTTCATCATTCTTGTGCTTGTTGTAATAAGCACGCAGGTCGCGGTCGTTGTACGTAATAAGAGAATCGGCCACTTCCGCATAAGTCTTCACCACGAACTCGATGTTCACTGTGTTGTTCTGATAAGCATAGGTGTGTTTACCGTCCAACTTATTGGCGTACATCCCTTTCTTAATTAGGTTGGTGTATTTCTCCTTTATTCTTTTTGATTTGGCAAGTTCAATAATGCCGGCATACCAATCTGGTGCAGCCTCTGCACGGTCTTCCATGTACGTGCGCTGTTTTTCGCGCAGCGCCATGGAGTCAGTGTTGTTATAAAATGTAGAGAGGTTGAAGGGCGACAGGTTTTCACCGTACATGGTTCCGTCAAATTCCTCATCGGTGATTTCGAGTCCGAGTTCTTCGTACTCATCTGTGAGCAGGGAGCGTTCAACGTAATCGTTCCAAACTTCGTTGGAAAGGCCTGTCACGTTGGAATTGTTTTGGTAAAGAACTCTCCGTTTTTGGAGCAAATCGGTCCACTGGGATTGTTTGATATCGTCACCATTAATTTTTCCTACAGTGGGGTTTTGGCCACCGCCAAAGAGGGAGTTTATTGCATCGGGGGGCAGCAAAAACAATATGAGGCCAAGGCCTACTACCACTATCACCAACCAGCCTTTGCTGCGAATTTTATCAATCATTGCCATAGAAAATATGCTTTAAAATTTGGGGGTGCGAATATCGCAAAACTCAACCGTTTTGCAAGCGAACTATTCTTTCACCTGGATTTTTACCTGTTCCACCCTGGTATTGCTCACTTTAGAAATGGTAAAAGAAAAATTCTCATGCTCGATTTGGGTGCCCTGGTCGGGAATGTCTTCCACTAGGAAAAGTATGAGGCCACCCAGGGTGTCATACTGTTCTTCGTCAGCAGGCAGGTTGAGGTTGTAAGTAGAATTGAGGTAGTCAATTTCAAGGCGAGCGGAAAATTCAAACTCAGTGTCTGAAATTTTTCGTTCCATACCATCTTCCTTGTCATGCTCGTCCTCTATGTCTCCAAAAATTTCTTCCACAATGTCTTCCATGGTAATCATTCCCGCAGTTCCGCCAAACTCATCCACCACCACAGCCACGTTTTTTTTCTTGCGGATAAACATTTCAAGAATTT
>JAWXCI010000060.1:0-23940 GCA_034408895.1 Flavobacteriales bacterium | reverse complement strand
TTTGATGAAGAAGAAAAATTCCCCATACCCGATAGCCAAGTCCATGGCGTCCCTTCACCACAACCCACCCCTAGCGTTTTATTTTGGTTTGATGTAGAAGAAAAATTCCCCATACCCGATAGCCAAGTCCATGGCGTCCCTTCACCACAACCCACCCCCTCCGTTTTATTTTGGGTTGATGAAAAAGAAAAACTAAAACCGCAGCCAGAACATCAACTGCAACACCTGGTTGTAATTACCCTGCTCGTAATAACTCCACGCATTGGTGGGATTTGGCGAAGGCCTGGTAGGAATTATGGAAGTTGCAGTGCGAAATTCGATGGCGGTTTTATCACTGAACCAGAAAGCCGCACCACCGGTGGCACCAATATCAGTGCTTTCAAAAGGAGGGTTAATAGAACTCTGGCCACCATCAAACTGCTGGTTCTGTTTCACCAACACACCTGCATATATACCAAGGTTTATCTGCAAATGCGTTTTTTTGATACTCACATTTTTCCATGTAAACATCAGCGGTACATCAATGTAGTTGAGGTTGTACCGGAAAGTGCTGTAGTCAAAGTTGTTGGGGTCAGCCGGTTTTTTAGAACCCTTGTTTATGAATTGCATAGCCATGGTGATGCCGGTTTTTTTTGAGAAACTCATGTTCACCCAAGCCCCGGCAGCAAAGCCGAACTTATCCCAGCCACCCAATCCATCACCACTAATTTGAGAAGTAACCGGCCCGGCCATCAACCCACCCGTAAACTCGGATTGGGAAAAAAGAATGTTGCTGTTGCAAAACGCCAGCGCTGCAACAATCACTTTCCCGAACCATATACCTGCCTGCCGCACAGGCAGGAACCATGAACTATAAACCATGAGCTATTCTCCCAATTCTAAATCAGTACAAGTAACTATCGCACCGGTGGATTCATTAAATATAAAAGCGACCACTGCACAATTCTCAGCGATCCATGCTGCATTCCAATCCATGCTATAACTCGAAACCAATGTGGCATCAGCATCCGGATTTGTGAAAACGATTTCTCCACTAGCCCCCGTTACGGAACCGCGCAACATGTGATAGTGCACATAGTCCGGAACTTCAGGTGGTATGTGACCATACCACAATTGATGATCAACAATTTTTGATTCTATAACCAGCACCACCAAACGAAATGCATCAGGCATTGCTTCAGTGAAACGTGAATACACATGCACATTGAGGTGCTGGTTTTCTGCAACATATTCAGCGGCCAACTGCAAATCGAGCACTCCGGGAACTGCAAGACTTTCAGTTATTTCATCTTCCCACGCAGGCGTTGTAAAGAAATTGGACGGCCCTCCCTTGCGGTTAATCCTTCCTTCCGGGTAAGCCTGGAAAGCAAGCTGGCTCCAATAAAAATCTCCTTCAGGTGTGGTGTAGTCGTTTGGGTAATCGGGCCCTGTTGCGGCAAGACTTCCTGCGTGAATGGTCACAATGCTCAACCGCTCACCGAATAGTGTATCAAGATCACGGGCTAAAATATTTGCAGGAGGACAATTGCCGCATTGCTGCCCTGTGAAATCTTCGAGCAACACATTAGTGAGTACCGTAGCCTGTGGATCAAACTCCGGTGGCGGGCCATAAAGGTCTTCGCGGAAACCAACGCCCAGGGGAGGACAAATCGGTTCATCAATCACATCGCATGAAGTGAAAAAAACTACTAACACTATTGTCAAAAGAAATATCTTCTTCATGATGAATTTTAAAATGTGCTGGTGATGTTCAACTCAAGTCCGTTGGATGCAGGCACCGCGCGGCACACTCCACCGATGCAGAAAATTCCTTCCCTTCGTTTTCCGTACCCGATAGCCACGCGGCTTCCTCCTTTCACATAACCAACAGTGCCGAAGAGGTAATGCACGCGCGCCTTTGCATTGTCGTTTCCGTAATTGTATTGATCCAGAATACTGAAGGTCCAGTGGGGTGAAACACTCAATTCAAAAAGAGCAGTGCCCCAGTCCTTCTTGTCCTGTTCGGTAAACAGTGCCTGTGCTTCTGCTCGTATGGCCATTTTTTTATTGAGCTTCACCTGCGCTTCCAATACGTGGATGTCGGCAAAAACAATTCCCTTGAAGTCCACCGTAACGGGTGTCACAAGGGTATTGAACTCCATATAATAATAGGTATAAAGAAGCGTGACGTTCTTCGAGAACTTTTTCTTGAGCTCCACATTGAAGTCACGAACAAATTTTTCTTTCCCGAACGCGAATGAATTGGTTTCATAACCATACACCACCTGGTCGTTGCCGGCAAGTCCCGTTGTGTCAATGTTGTTCACCGCAGCGTAATTCAGGGCAAGATTCATCCCGTATTTGCCCCCCAGTAAGGTTTCCTTTTTGACGGTGTAGAATGCGTTCAATGAATTTCCTGATTCACCATTCAACACCGTGGCATAAGGATAAAGTGTTGAGGCAAGATTGTAAGTGTGTTGTTTGGTGATGGAAGGAATGTAATTAATGGGCACATCGAACAGCAGCTGGTCGCGGTCGGAACGAAACGCCATGTTATCAATAAACTTTGATTGCAGAGTGATGCCAAAACCCTTCACGCTGTAACCGATGTTCAACAGCAGTCCGCTTCCTTCTTTGTAGATGAATTTGTTGTCCGCATTCGGGTCGTTAATCTTCTTCACATACTCACCGGAAAAACTAACCGGCCCGCTTATGATTGCAATTCTTCCCGCATAAGAGGCCACGTTGTTTGGAAGTTTCAGAACGAGCGTGTCCTTATCAATGGTTTCACCCTCCTGAAACTTACTAACGAAACTTCCACCCACAGTAATCTTCGTTTTGTTCGGGCGAAGCGATGGGACAAGGTCGTTGAGGAAAATTTCTGCATCTGCCCCGCGCACCAGGCCGAGGCCATTAATAAGGCGGCTGTCGAAATCAAAACGCTGGTGTGCGTAGATTCCTTTGAGCGTGATGCCGGTATCCGGAGTCACAATCACACGAATGCCATCCAGTGCATTGTCAATTCCCAGGTTGGGTTCCCAATAGGAGCGCAATGTCATCCCGCTTCCAAACTGTTCATAGATATTCCCCACTGTGATTTCCAGCAAATCATTTTTGTATTGCGCCCATCGCGATCCTATTCCGGTTCCCCTGAACCTTCCAGGGAAACCCATTATCGCATTGAGGTAAGATTCGAACCGGATACCCGCGGAAAAATTTCCATAGGTGTAGGCAAAACTTCCGAACGCATTCATGCCGGTTTTTTCAGCAGGCACCTCTGCACCGATAATTGAATCGGCATTGTACTGTTGCCACAACACCTGAAAATTTCCGTGCAACTGCCCCTGCACCGGTGTACTGTTTTGGGATGATGCGTTGAAAACCGCCAACACCCATAACACCGCTGCACACACTTTCATCACTTTCATTTGAACGAAGGGAATAAAAAAAGAAGGCCGGAAATTACTCCGGCCTTCTTTCATGGTTGTTCCATTTTTCTAAAAGTCTATGATTTCAATTTCAGCAATTCCTTGTGCAGTTCTTCTTCGTCACCCGGCTGGTAGTTGTTGTGTTGCCAGATGATGTTGCCATTGCCATCGAGAAGAAAAGTGTGTGGAACATTAACCACACCCAATGCCTGCTGGAATTGTTTGTTGACATCGAGCAGGATTTCATATTCCCATGAAACACTGTTGACGTAAGGTGTCACCTGCGCCACTGTGCGCTGGTCGTCCACTGAAACTGCAATGATTTTTACACCGGTCTCCTTCTGCCAATCCGCATAGAGGTCAGCGTAAGCATTCAACTCCCGTTTGCAAGGGCTGCACCATGTGGCCCAAAAACAAATGACGATTGGGTTGCCATCGTTCGAAAGAGTTTTGGTGTCCACTGTATTTCCTTCAAGGTCTTTCAATTGCACGGAAGGGAGGGCGCTGGCTTGGGCAGATGCCGCAAGAGTTGAAAATGCAATAACGAGAAATAAAAAATATCTTTTCATTGGTGATAAAAATTGAATGATTACAGTGTTGAAGTTTTGATTGCGGCTTTCACCTTGTTGCGAAAGAATTCGTGGTGGCCGTTGGCAACCTTCATACCATGAGAGTTGGGGGGCGAAAAAAAAATCGGGGCCACTCGTTTTCATCCGTGCGACCCCGATTTTGTTTTATTGCTTTCGGAAATTTCTTGTATGCTTATTGAACGTTCACACGAAGCGTAGAAACGCTTCCACCTGTATTGATGTTCACCATGTAAACACCGGATGCAAGGTGGTCAAGGTTCAGTGCAGTGGTGTGGTTACCCATTGCTTTTGAACCGATGTTCTGCACCAAAACTTTTGCGCCAACCATATCAATTACTTCGAAAGAAACATTGCCCGCTTCCTTGATATTATAATTGAAAGTGATAACATCAGAAGTAGGGTTTGGATATGCATTGAGTACTTCCGCCATTTCGTTTTCTGAAATTCCTACAACCTGTGAGGCGTTGGCAGCGGCCGATTCATCAGCATACCAGTAAGACCCATCATAGTCATAAATTTCGGCTACAATGTTGCCGCCTTCATCCACTGAGTAAACATGACAGTAGCCATCTTCATAATCACCCCAGTAAGAAGCATTCAACCCGTCACCAAACTCGTCAGTGATACGGAAGGAATAACAACCTTGAGCCACCCAGAAATCATAAGAGAATTCTTCAGTATTGTCGCTGTTGCCATAGCTTTCTGATTCCACAACATTGCCATCATCATCCAGCAGTTGCCAGTCAGTTTCAGCAGGCCAGTTGTCTGTTTTGAAGTCAATATGGATGTGAGTGGTTCCTTCTTCAGCCATAGAAATGTCGGCCATAACTTCATCATTGTCTTCGGTATCATTGGATGATGTAATTGACACCGTAAGTGTTGCATCGCTGCTGATGTTTACGCTTCCAACATTCACTTCAGTCATTTCATAAGTGTCGAGGTTGCCCATCCAGTTAAATGAAATGTTGTTGTCACCGCCTGTTACTGCAATAGTGCATGCAGTGAGATTGTCAAGTCCGAAGTTCTGAAGGTTCACCAGTACATCAACTGCGCTGCAAGTTGCATGAACACCAGCGTAAGAAACCAAAGATGGGTCATTGCTTTCGGTAGCAGGCGAGCAGGCATTTTGTTGGATGAATGCATAGTGATCAGCAGTGCTTATCTGACTGGTCTCTGTTACAATTCGGCTAGGGCACACGGTATAAATGGTTGGATAGTAACCACACTGATACAAATTAAAAATGTCCTGCGCATTATCAATGATAGGATATGAAGTTCCTTCAATCCAGTCACCCTGAGTATTGCCGCCAGTTCCTGCAAGATCATCAGCGGTAGTCGCATCATCACCTTCAAGGAAAAACACCATCACTTCGTTGGTCCCATCAGGTCCGTATTCTTCATACAATCCTTCGAGCGCTCCGCTGGTATGGTAGCTCCAGCAAGGGCCGCACCATGTGGCAGAAAAATCAATTACAACGCGGTAGCCCTGGTCGAGCAGGTCGTAAAGATTCCATTCAACTCCGTTAATGTCTGTGCCAGTAAAATCAGGCGCAATGCTGCCGTTAGGGAGCTGCGCATTGGTAGTGAAGGCTGCAAAAACAACAGCCATAGCAAGTAAAATTTTCTTCATGATAAATTTAAATTTATTGTTTGTGTTTCGATTTGGAGGCGCTAATGTAGGCGTTGCCATGAGCGGAAAGACTGACCCAATTCACATGCAAATAGTAAAGCTAAAAATTAGTGATGCCATTAACGAGGTATGCGCGTCTTCAAATAGAATCCCAAAGTTCAGTCATTTCCGGTGACTGCACCTTCTTGAACCTAGTACCTTTACTCTCGAAAATCCAAAGGAAATGAAAAAAATTTTAATAGCACTCAACCTTATTGCGTCAACACTTTTCGTAAGCGCACAAAGTATCCAACTTGATGAACCGGCAGAGGTGGTTTACGGTACGCTCGAAAATCCGGATGACGTAACGCTTGAAGCACATTGGGATGTTATCAACGGAAGTTCTGAAGTACTAAATGTGCGCGTGTATCGCGAAATCCTGCAACTGGTAAACAATTCGCAGGAACGTTTCTGCTGGGCGGGTGTGTGTTTCAACTGGGGTACGGTTGAATCACCCAACAACGTGAATTTCATTGTAGAGATGGATCCCGAAGAAGTGGACACAACCTTCCGCAGCGACTACGAGCACCAAGGCAATGCCGGTGTTGAAATCATTCGCTATTGTTTCTATGATGACAACGATCCAACAATTGAAACTTGCCATGACATTAGCTATAACGTGAGCACGACCGGACTTCATGAAAACGAGATTGCTCTTGATGGAATGCTCGGTTCTGTGAACCCGAATCCGGTAAAAGGCATAGCCTCATTTGATTATAGTTTTACCACTACAACAACGACCGCACATGTGCATATCTACAACCTCGTTGGCGAAAAAGTAAAGACCATAAATCTCCAAAATAAAAGCGGGTTGGTGCTTATCAATGCCGCTGACTTCGACTCCGGTGTTTACTTCTATGCGCTCGAAGCAAATGGAAAAATTTTCGGGACAAGAAAGCTGGTAATTGCAAAGTAGTTTTTGAACTCCTTTAAAAGGAAAGCCACTCCGAATCACGGGGGTGGCTTTCCTGTTTTTGAGCCTTCTATTTTAGCCGCCCTGCACACGCAGGAATTCTGCAATGAAGAATAACAGAAAGAATGAGGCGTTGCGCTACCATGAACAGGGCCGCAAGGGCAAACTTGAAATTGTTCCCACCAAACCACATAGTTCACAGCATGACCTGGCATTGGCCTATTCGCCCGGTGTGGCGGAGCCGGTACTAGCCATTGCTGAAAATCCTGAAGACGTTTATCGTTATACCGCAAAAGGAAATCTTGTGGCAGTGATTTCCAATGGCACCGCCATTCTTGGCTTGGGAAATCTTGGTCCCGAAGCCAGCAAACCTGTGATGGAAGGCAAGTGCATGTTGTTCAAAATTTTTGCTGACATTGATGCGATTGACATTGAAATAAAAGCAACCGATGTAGAGGAGTTCGTGAACACGGTAAAAAATATCGCGCCCACTTTCGGGGGCATTAATCTGGAGGACATTAAAGCACCGGAAGCATTTGAAATTGAAGAACTGCTGAAAGTGGCACTGGACATTCCCATAATGCACGATGACCAGCATGGCACGGCAATCATTTCAAGTGCCGCACTTCTCAATGCACTGGAAGTGGCGCAAAAAAAAATAGGAGATGTGAAAGTGGTGGTGAGCGGTGCAGGGGCCGCAGCCCTCACTTGCCTTGACCTTTGGCTGCAACTAGGTGTAAAAAAAGAGAACATCCTAATGTTCGATTCCAAGGGTTTGATACACCATGAGCGCACAGACATTGATCACCGCAAAAAACGTTTTGCATCCGCGGGCAACGATATGGAGTTGGAAGATGCCATGTTGAAGGCTGACGTTTTTCTTGGACTCTCAATGGCGGATTTAGTGACCGAAAAAATGATTGAGGTCATGGCGGGGAATCCAATTGTGCTGGCCTTGGCCAATCCCAATCCTGAAATTGCCTACGAAAAAGCGATTGCTGTTCGCAGCGATATTATTATGGCAACAGGCCGCAGCGATCATCCCAATCAGGTGAACAATGTATTGGGCTTCCCGTTTATTTTTCGTGGGGCGTTGGATGTTCGGGCGAGCTGCATCAACAATGAAATGAAACTTGCTGCCGTTCGTGCGCTTGCCGGGCTGGCGAAAGAAGCCGTGCCTGAAGAAGTGATAGAGGCTTACGATGTACGAAATATCTCATTCGGCAAGGATTACATCATACCGAAGCCACTCGACCCGCGTTTGATTACTAGGGTGAGCATGGCCGTGGCCAAAGCAGCAATCCAAAGTGGTGTGGCTAAAATTAAGATTGAGAATTGGGATGAGTACCATCTTGAACTTTCGAAACGGCTGGGGCGCGACAATATTCTTTCGCGCAGCATTGCTGAGCGCGCCCGCAAGTCACCCAAGCGTGTGGTATTTGCCGAAGGCGATAATTTCAAAATCCTGAAAGCAGCAGAGCAGGCTCGTGATGAAGGCATCTGTACCCCCATTCTCCTTGGCCCGGTAGAAAAAATTCGTGCATTAATGGATGAAACCGAATTGGACCTTCATGATGTCGAAATTATTGATGCCCGCGCTCAACAAAACTTTGCACTGCGCGAAGAGTTCGGGAAAATTCTTTTTGAGAAAAGAAAACGAAAAGGCCTCACGGAACTGGAAGCGGTGCGCACGATGCGCGAGCGCAATTATTTCGGGGCCATGATGGTGGAGACGGGTCGGGCCGATGCACTTATCAGCGGAATGACGCGCAATTATGCGCGGGTGATTCGCCCGGCACTGCAATGCATTGGCAAAGCCGGTGGAGTAAATAAAGTGTGCGGCATGTACATTATTCAAACCGCCAAAGGCCCGTACTTTTTTTCCGACACTACCGTAAACCTGAATCCATCAGCGGAAGACCTTGTGGAGATAACTTTACTTGTGGCTGCAGCGATTGGCAAAATGCGCATAACACCTCGGATAGCACTGCTCAGCTATTCCAATTTCGGGAGTGCGCTGGGGCTGGATGCGGAAAAAGTTGCTAAAGCAGTGGAAATACTTCACCGCAACCATCCTCACCTTATAGTAGATGGAGAGGTGCAGGCCAACTTCGCGTTGAACAATGAAATGATGGCCGAAAATTTCCCCTTCTCAAGGTTGAAAGACCAGAAAGTGAACACACTCATTTTTCCCAATCTTGCTGCTGGAAATATTTCTTACAAACTGATACAGGAACTTGCAGGAATGGAAGCAATGGGTCCCGTGCTTTTAGGCATGAAAAAGAGTTTCCACATTTTGCAGATGGGATGCACAGTTCGCGAAATCATAAACATGGTTCGGATAGCCGTAGTGGATGCGCAGATGAAATAAAGCGGCTCAACTTTTCAACTTCACCGTCAGTGGAGCAATCTCCACTCTTTTATCATCTTTCCATGCCACCACTTTTTCAAAAGTGAATTCTTTGGGATTTTCTCCCAGTTCCTGTAGCAGTTCGAGAGCCTCACGCATCTCTTCGGTTAACAGGTCGCTGGTGCTGGCCGCTTCAGTAAGTCTGCCATAAAGTTGCAGCGTGATGCTGAATGATGTGATGCGCACTTTTGCATCAGAACACTTCAAAACCCCGCCAGCAAGGGTTTCATCAATGGTCAATTCCGAGGGCGAAGTTTTTCCACCCAGCACCAATTTCTGGGCATTAGTGCCCGAAGCAATGAATAGACAGAGAAGAAATAAGACAGCAGGAAATTTCATAAACGCGATTTTGATTAGCGCAAAGTAAAGGGCAGCACTTCCATCCCTGCACAACTTTTAACCAGTGGCATGCAAAAAATTGCTTCGCACAGCGCACTTTCGCGCCCTTATTCAATACGCAATTACCACCCGATAGCTGTCGGGATACCAAACCATCAATTCTCTGTTTTGCTTCACTACTTATCAGGAAAACTAATTGAAAAAAGCCCGGTTCATGCGGTGATAGATTGTGGCGGTGTGGCTTATTTCCTCAACGTATCACTTTTCACTTTCGGCAAACTGCCTGATGAAGGTGATGCCCTGCTCTTCACTCACCTCAACATCAGCGGGCAAGATTTTTCTGTCACGCTTTATGGTTTTGCAACCGAAGATGAAAGGGAACTTTTCCGCAAGCTCATATCCGTAAATGGTGTGGGGCCTAACACTGCGCGCATGGTTCTTTCCAGCATGAGGCCCGATGAATTGAAACAAGTCATCATGCTGCGCGATGCCTCTTCGCTAAGGCGCATCAAGGGCATTGGCGAAAAAACAGCAGAGCGGATCATAATAGATTTGCATGATAAAATTTCCCGCTCCGGTGAAGCTGCGTTTGAAAAAATTTCGCTGGCATACAATAATGTGAAAACAGAAGCGTTAGCCGCGCTGAACTCGCTGGGAGTTGATAAAACCAAAGCCGATAAACTGGCGGAAAAACTTATTGCGCAAAACAGCGCAATAACACTGGAAGAGTTGATCCGTCAGGTGTTGAAACAACTTTAGACATACGACCTTCGTGAAAAACATTCGTTACAAAACGATCACTGCCCGTTTTGTTTTTATTGCAGCCGCTCTTGCCGTGGTTTGGCTTGGCTTTGCCAATTCCCACTCTGCACCAGTGTCCCGTTTTTTTTACAAGATAATGGAGGATGAATCGTTGGCTGTGGCCGATACTGGTGGCACCGCTGCGGACTCACTTATCTGGCCCAACGAGGACTTTGTCAATCCGCAGGATGAAGCCGATGGCATCACCATTCCATTGCCAGACAACATCAATTATTCCGTGGAGTACAATCCTGAAACAGGTCAATACGAAGTGGTGCAAACCATTGGTGACACACTGAGTTTCCGCAACGGAACCACCATGACGCTGGAGGAATACCTGAACAACGACATGGATGATAACATTTACGAGTACTGGAATGAAATACAGGAAGAGGAAGATGCAGCAGAACGCGATTTTGCTCCTACCATAAAAATAGAAAGCGAAGGCTTCAAGAAAATTTTTGGTGGCGACCAGATAGAAATCCGCCCTCAGGGTTCTGCCGAAATCACTTTCGGTTTGAACATTTCCAAAACTGATAATCCGCGAATCCCTGAAAAACAACGAAGGATAACCACGTTTGATTTCGACCAGAAAATCCAGTTGAATGTGGTGGGGAAAATCGGGACAGCCATGGAGTTGAATGTGAATTACAACACCGAGAGCACATTCGATTTCGAAAACCAGATGAAGTTGCAGTACACCGGTGACGAAGATCAAATCATCCAAAAAATTGAACTTGGAAACGTGCAGCTTCCACTCAAGGGAACACTGATCCAGGGAAGCCAGAGCTTGTTTGGTGCAAAACTGGAAACGCGCTGGGGTCGCCTGCGCAACACAACTGTGTTCTCACAACAAAAAGGAGAACGAAAGGAAATTGATGTTCAGGGTGGAGCACAAACTCAAAAATTCGAAATCACTGCTGATAATTATGAAGCCAACCGCCACTACTTTCTTTCGGGCTGGTTTCGCGATCAATATGATAATGCTTTGACGAGCCTGCCGCTTGTAAACAGCGGAGTGAACATCACTCGTATTGAAGTGTGGGTAGTAAACACACAGGCCAATACACAGGATGTGCGAAACGTTATCGGATTCTCTGACCTGGGCGAACACAGCGATTACATATCCACTAATCTTCCAATTGGCGAACTCACCAACAGTGGTGATCTTGCCATCACACTGCAACACAACCCCAGCAACCTCAACAACGAACTTTACCTTGAAAGCATCAATAACGAGAATATCCTGAATTTTACTGGCGCCAATGCTGCCATTGCTGGCTTGCCCTACGGCCTGGACCAGGGAATTCATTACGAGCGTGTGGGGAATGCAAGAAAACTGAATCCATCTGAATACTCTTACAACTCCCGTCTGGGATTTATTTCACTGAAGCAAGCGTTGAACAACGCGGAAGTGTTGGGCGCATCTTATGAATACACATTGGGAGGAGAAACTTTTCAGGTAGGAACTCTTTCGCAGGATGGTTTTACAGCACCACAGGCGCTGATTTTAAAACTGATCAAGTCCAGCATCACTCAAGTGAAACTGGACAATGGTGATGCTGCCCCACTGTGGGACAACATGATGAAAAATGTATACAGTCTGGGTTCGTTCGGCATCAACTCGGAAAACTTCAGGCTGGATGTGTGGTGGAACAACCCGGCCACTGGCACTGATATGAACTACATACCACGGGAGCCTCTCAATGGGAGGCGCCTGCTCGAAGTGCTGAACCTCGACCGCATTGACATCAACACAATGCCGTATCCCGATGGTGTCTTCGACTTCGTAAATAATGCAGCCACACAAGGAGGATTGATTGACGCACAATCGGGGAAAATTTTCTTCCCTTCGGTTGAACCTTTTGGTGAGCACCTGGCCGATGTGATTCGCGAAGGAATTGCAGACCCCACAGAAGCTGAAGCCATTATTTCGCAAATTGTTTTCCAACCACTATACGACTCCACCAAAACCGCTGCGCAGCAAATTCCGCAACTCAACCGATTCAAGATTAAGGGACAGTTTCAGTCCGCCTCCAGTTCCGAAATTTCATTGAATGCGCTGAACATTCCGCAAGGTTCAGTTTCTGTTACTGCCGGTGGTATCAAGTTGGTGGAAGGCATGGACTACACCGTGGACTACAACCTGGGTCGTGTCCGCATTATTAACGAAGGTGTAATGGAGAGCGGGCAGCCTATCAAGGTTTCGCTCGAAAGCAATTCACTATTTAACCTCCAGTACAAAACCATGATTGGAAGCCGCTTCGATTACACCGTGAATGATTACCTGAATATCGGTGGTACCATGTTGAATCTTCGCGAGCGACCCATAACACAAAAAGTAAACATTGGTGACGAGCCGGTGAACAACACTGTACTTGGCCTCGATGCCAACTTCCAGAAAGAAGCTCCTTTCCTCACACGATTAGTAGATGCGATTCCATTTATTGAAACAAGCAAAAAATCCACGATTGATTTAGGTGGTGAAGTGGCTTCGCTTTTTCCCGGCCATTCTAAAGCCATTTCGAAAGATGGAAATGCTTATGTAGATGACTTCGAGGGAAGCCAGAGCACCATTGACATTCGAACATTTTCACAGTGGTTTTTGGCCAGCACGCCAAAAGGCCAGGCAACTGCGGGTTTGTTTCCTGAAGGAAATCTTGAAGACAGTTTGAGTTACAATTACAACCGTGCAAAACTTGCGTGGTACGTGATTGACCCCACCGTTTTTTTCAATGAAAGCAGCATCACTCCTGGTAATGTGGATGCTGACATGCGCAGCAACCACTGCATGCGAAAAGTGCTCGAAGGTGAAGTATTTCCCAACCGTGAACTCACTCCCGGCACACCACCCAACATCGCCACATTAGATTTAAGTTTTTATCCTGACGAACGCGGCCAATACAATTACGATGAACCACTGGGAACCCCTCTTTCCTCTGGACTCTCACCGGAAGGAAAACTAGCCGATCCGGAAACACGCTGGGGTGGAATACAACGTTCACTCACCACCACGGATTTCGAAGCATCGAACATTGAGTTTATCCAATTCTGGATGATGGATCCTTTTCATGATGACATTGACAATGACTCCGGTGGCGACCTGTACTTCAACCTGGGAAACATTTCAGAAGATGTGCTGAACGAATCGGCACTCAGCTATGAAAATGGATATCCCGCCAACGATGCGGGGCTTGCTCCAGTCGCGGGCACGTGGGGATTTTATCCTGACCCAAGTAATTTCAACGTAGTAAATGCTTTTGACAACACTACCGGAAATTATACTGCACAGGATATTGGTATTGATGGATTGAACAGCGGTGCTGAACAAGGCTTTTTTGCTAACTGGCTTGCCGATGTGCAGGCCAATGTTAGTGACAGTGCATACACTGCAATTTCTGGCGATCCATCGGCTGATGACTTTATGTATTTCCGCGGAAGTGCCCAGGACAATGCCGCTCTGGATGTGGTTGAGCGCTACAAAAATTTTAACGGCTACGAGGGCAACTCCAACACTTCCACACCCGATGGTTTTCCTATTGCTGCTACCACCATTCCCAACACTGAAGATATTAACCAGGACCTTACACTCAACACCATTGAAAGCTATTATCAATACAAAGTGAGCTTGCGCCCTGGCGATTTGGGTGAAAGCAATATCGGGAAGAATTACATCACTGATTTATTAGAAACAACAGTAACCACTGATAACGGACAGGAGCGAAACATTCGCTGGTACCAGTTCAAGGTTCCTGTACGCGATTTCGAATCTGCGGTAAACGGCATTGCCGATTTTCGTTCCATACGCTACATCCGTATGTTTATGAAAGGATGGACCGAGCCAGTGTGCATCCGCTTTGCTCGCCTGGAACTGGTGCGTGGCGAGTGGCGTAAATACTTGCAAAACCTTGAAGGCCCGCAAGAGAACGAACCGGATGATGAACCTGAAACCACTTTCAACATTGCAGCAGTGAATATCGAGGAGAACGGGAACCGCGAACCTATTTCTTATGTTGTTCCTCCCGGCATTATCCGCGAACAGGATGTGGCCAGTGCTAATCTCAGAAATCTTAACGAGCAGTCCCTTTCGCTCGAAGTGTGCAACCTGAGAGATGGTGATGCGCGTGCTGCTTACCGCAATGTGAATTTCGACATGCGCCAATACAAGCGCCTGCGCATGTTTGCTCATGCCGAGGCATTGGGAATAGAATCAGCACTTACTGACAAGGACATCACCTGCTTCGTTCGTTTGGGAAGCGATTTCAACGAGAACTACTACGAGTATGAAATTCCGCTGGCCGTTACTCCATGGTACACCAGTGATGATGATGAGATATGGCCTGAGGAAAACAGCTTCGACATTGAACTCAAATTGTTGCAGCAACTAAAAGTGAATCGCCCTCCCGATTGGAACACACAACAGGAATTCACTACCATGGAAGGCAAAGCTAGAATTGCGGTGAAAGGAAATCCGAACCTCTCCGATGTCGTGACCATCATGATTGGTATCCGCAATCCCGACAAGGATGAAAACGTGTTTGAATCCAACGATGATGGCGGTGATGAATGTGCAATAGTGTGGGTGAATGAATTGCGACTTTCCGAGTTTGATGAAAAAGGCGGATGGGCAGCAGTGGCAAGAATGAACGCAACACTTGCCGACTTTGGAACATTTGCCGTGGCCGGAAATATCTCAAAACCCGGATGGGGGACACTTGAGCAACGGGTGCAGGAAAGACAACAAAGCACCAAGATGGGATTTGATGCCAACAGCACTTTGCAGATGGGAAAATTTTTCCCGGAAAACTGGGGAGTGCAGTTGCCCATGTACCTCGGCTATTCCGAAAGTGTGGAGCAGCCGCGATACAGCCCCCTACAACCCGATGTTGAAATGGCTGACATCCCCAACATCAATAAACCACTCAAGAAAAAATCGCAGGATTTTACCAAACGAAGAAGCATCAACGTAAGCAACTTCAGAATTTCTCCGCAGGCTGGTGGCGGAGGTACAGGGGAAGAAAAACCCGGTGAAGGAAAAGACGGGGGAGGCAGGGAGGAAAGACCACCTGACCCAAAGGATGAAAAAGGCGGGGGAACTGCCGACAAGGGCGGTGCCGGTGGAGGCAAAGACAAAAAACATTTCTACGATGTTTCCAATTTCTCTTTATCGTATTCTTACAATGAAGAGTACCGCAGCAACATTGACCTGGACTGGAGGCTGAACAGGCGCTACAAGGGTGGCATCGATTACATGTTTTCCAACAAGCCAAAAGAGATAAAGCCATTTTCGAAAATCGGTTTTGTGAAGGATGCCAAAGCGCTGAAGTGGGTAAAGGAATTTAATTTCTACATGCCCTGGAGTTTCAAATCCATTGGTTTCAATACTAACATGGACAGGATGTACGAGACCAGCCGCATCCGCAACAATACACTGGAACTTTTTGGTGTGTACAGCGATATGCTCATCACCACTCAGGTGCTTAAAACCTGGAATTGGACAAGGGCTTACAACTTCAAGTACGACATCACCAAGAGTTTAAAATTTGATTACACCGCCAACAACCTTTCGCTGGTGGAAGAGCCGCAGGGAATTATTGACCGTGAGAATAGCGACTACCATACTGCCTACCGCGACACTGTTTTTAACAACATCGAGAACGGGGGTACAACCACCAATTACAATCACAACACCAGCCTGAACTATAAACTGCCATTTGACAAATTCCCAATCATTGATTTTATATCGAGCGATGCCCGCTATGCTGCAACTTACCGCTGGGATCGCGCACCTTTCACGCAAGACTCGTTAGGCAACACCATACAGAACTCGCGCAATCTGCAGTTGAATGCACAGGCCAATATCGAAACGCTTTACAACAAAGTGCCGCTGCTCAAACAAATAAATTCAGGCAAGCCCAAAAAGGACGACAAGAAAAAAGCTAAGGAAGACCCTACATCCAAAACCGGTTTTGGCGATGACGAAAAACCCAAGAAAGAGAAAGTGGAAATAAATCCGGTCCATGTCTCGCTGCGTTTCCTGATGATGCTGCGCAATGTGAGTGGCTCATATACCCGCAACGAAGGAATTTTACTTCCCGGTTATGCCCGCACCACACGCATGGTGGGCATGGATGAAAACTTTGACGCGCCCGGATGGGGCTTTGTGCTGGGACAGCAGAACACTGATATCTGGGGAAACCAAACCGGCAACAATTACGCGCTGGATGCCGCCCGTAAAGGCTACCTGGTGGTGAATCCCAACCTCAACCAGGCTTACACCGAAACGTTTTCCGAAACATGGAATTACAAAATTTCGCTCGAGCCGATCAAGAGTTTAAAAATTGACCTTACGGCCAACCGGCAGGAAGCAGTAAACATGGCGAGCTTCTTCCGTTTTGATGAAGACGTGCAGGACTATGTATTCGACTCGCCCCAGGAATCGGGCAACATCACCGCCAGCATTATTTCCTGGCCCACGGCATTTGTAAAAGATGAACCCGAAAACGCATGGACATCGGCCACGTTCGAAAACTTTCTTCTCTACCGTCTTGAAACAAGCGGGCGATTGAACGATGTGAATTACAACGATGACGCTCCGCTGCCCAACGGTTTCTACAACGGCTGGGGACCCACTTCGCAGGATGTGGTGATACCCGCTTTCATAGCAGCATACACGGGAAAAACCCCTGGCGAAGTTTCGCTCGACCCATTTGGTACCAAAGTGCAGCCCAACTGGAAAGTGACCTACGATGGCCTCACCAAAATACCAAGCATCAAAAAGTATTTCAAACAATTCAACCTGACGCACAATTACAAAAGCACATACACCACAAGCTACGTGCGCAACCTCAACTTTACGGCAAATGCGGAAGGCCTTCCCACTTCGCTCGACCAGAGCGAACACCAAAACTGGATTCCAGAAAGGCAGATTAGCACTGTAACCATCAGCGAGCAACTGACACCACTGGGGCTGGACATGACCATAAAAACTAGCAAGAACAACGACCCTCAACTGAAAGTGGAATACAAGCGCGACCGCACCGTTGTGCTGGGCCTCACCAATTACCAGATTACGGAAACCAAAAGCAACTCCGTTATTTTTGGAATAGGATATAAGCTGACCGAAGTACCCAATCCATTGGGCCGTAAAAAGGGAAGCAAACTGCCTATAAAATTGCTGGAGAAAACCACCATTACCCTGCGTTGCGATGTAACCATGCGCGACAACGTGACCATAGTGCGCAGAATGGTGGAACACACCAACCAGCCCACAGCAGGCCAGCGCCTTTGGAACATCAAGGTTTCGGCAGATATGGCGGTGAGCGATAAACTCACCTTGCGTTTCTTCTACGACCACCAACTTACAAGGCCGAAAATTTCCACATCATTCCCCACCAGCAATATCAACACGGGTATTTCGCTCAGGTTTAGTTTAAATGGGTAGAAGGGAATAGACAATGAGCAATGGGCGGTTCGCAAGACCCGCCTTTTTTTTGTAAAAATTTTCTCCGACCCAAACTCCATTTACTTTTCGCAATCCTAATTTCAGACACACCTAAAGGGCACCTTTAGTAGGAAACGGCAGCAAGACTGATTGATGAAATACTTTGCCAGACATTTAATTGTTGTTCCTATCGTTTTTTTATCCTCTTGCTGGACGAAAACTTCGAACCCTTCGGTTTACTCGTTGAATTCAGACTCTTTGACAAGGGAACTATTGCAAAAATTGGATGTGAGAGAAATGTCAGGATATTGGGACACTACTTCTGGAGAGTACGTCAGATCGAAAACCAGAATGATTGACCTGAAAAAGAATGGCATTGAACTGCTTGATTCAAATTTATTGAGTTGTTGGCAGGTGAGTAACTCCAATTTAAGAACTACTGCTGGTAATTTTATAGAAGACGGCTCCTGCTTGAGAAATGCATATAACGTTTTATCATATGACGAAATTGACCTCCTTGATGGGGAAAAGGATTCCTGTTTGTATTAGCCATACTTTGAAATATCAGAAATTATTTTCAACCAACAGAAGAAACGGTTTATTGTGGAAGTTGACAATCATTCGCTAAGGGGATATGGAATCAGCGCAATTGGCACGTGCTATATGGATGGTTGTATAATTGATACTGTCGTTACCAGATACATATACTAATCTCCACTCGCGCAAATCTCCAGACTCGTGCGCTTGATCTTTTAGTCTCCTCCGCGCCCCAAATTCCAATCACCCCCTCAAAACCGCCCCTCAACCCCAAACGACAATCAAGAAACCCTCATCACCAAAAACAATTTCCATTTTTCCGGGTTGTCGTTATGAATGGTCTCCGATGCGGAAGAAATCCGGCTCATGTATCCCAATAATTTGTTGAATGCACCATGCCGCTGCGCTGCAAGGTGGGTGAGGCTTCGCATGTATCGCTGATGGGCTATTTCGGCAGTTTCCAGTGCAAGGGCGGAGGTGCTCAGTGCGGTGATTTTAGCCATCGTGATGCCCGCAGCCAGCAGGTCGGTTTGGCTTTCGGTGAAATTTATGCTCAGATGACTTTACTTATTCAATCACCAACTCCCTCTTCCTTTCCACTCCATTCACCAACACACTCACCGTGTATTTGCCTTTCGGTAAATAAAATTTTCCGTTATCCGCTTTTTCAATCTTCACTTCCTTCTCGTCTTCCTTCTTGAAGTTGTTCATGTCTTCCTCAAGCCGCTGCGCATTGGCTTCGGGCAATGTCAAGTCGTATTTCAAGTAGTTGATTCCTGACTCAACGAAATCTTCAAAACTCCATTCGTTTGTTGCTGTGGTTCTGCTTTCGGTAGTATCAACGTTCACTTCAGTAAGAGTAGCTGCGATGATTGTAATTCGTACCTGCTGCCTCATTGCAAGCCTCGAATACACCGGAATGGAAAACTCCGGCTCATTCGGTTCCAGCCACTTGCTCCAATTACTACCCCATCCGCTCCTGTGATCAACCACCGGCATACCAAAAACATAAAGCGTTGAATCTTTTACAGCGTTCAGTTGTTGCACTTCTTCCAAATCACCAATCCAGATGCTGCGGCCATGCGTACCCAGCACGATGTCTTTTTCGCGCTGCTGCAATGCAATATCGTGCACAGGCACATGCGGCATATTGCACGCAAAACGGGTCCATGAAATCCCTCTGTCCAGCGTTATGTAAAGACCATGATCAGTTCCCACGTACAAAATATTTTCATCAGAAAAATCTTCGCGAATCACATTCACAGGCTCCGCAGGCATGTTGGACGAAATGCTTTTCCAGGTCTTCCCCAAATCATCCGACACATATATGTAGGGCGAAAAATGATCGTTGCGGTAGCCATTCAATGTCACGAACAGTCGTTCCTTTTTGTGAGATGAAAAAATAATACGGCTCACCCACAAACCTGCCGCCCCTGCCTCTGTATTGCCGAGCGAAGTCGAAGCATCCCAGTGGTAGCCGTTGTCTTTCGAGATGTGCACCAACCCATCGTCACTACCCACAGCAAGCATCCCCATTTGCAGGGGCGATTCGCTGATCGAAGTAAGCGTTGCAAAAGGAACATCACCCGTTTTTTCGCCCCGGGTGAGGTCGCCACTCAGCGTTTCAAACGTGTTGCCTTTGTCCAGTGAGCGATGCACTTTGTTCGAGCAGATATAAAAAATATCCTGGTGGTGTTTGGAAAGAAGTATGGGGGTCTGCCAATTCCATCGCAATGGTTTTTCGCCCAGCTTGTGCCTGGGATGGATGTCTTGTTCGTTACCTTCCTTTCGGTTCAATCGGGCATATTGTCCAAACTGATAGCCGGTGTAAATGGTTTGGTTGTCGCGGGTATCCACCTGCACCTGCATTCCATCGCCACCCATCAAAAACTCGAAAGGATAGCTACCAGATTGATACCAGTCGCGGCTCGGTTCATTGTCCGATGGGCCCACCCACACACCGTTATCCTGAAGCCCGCCATAAACGTTGTAAGGCTTGGCATCATCCACCGCAACAGTGTAAAACTGCCCCACGGAAGGAGTGTTGCAATTCACCCATGTCTCGCCATCATCATAACTGATTTGCACACCACCATCACTTCCGTTAATGAGGTGTTTCGGATTGTTGGGATTTATCCACAACGCATGGTGATCCACATGCACATTGTTGGGGTTGATGCCACGCCACGTAGCACCAACATCATCACTTGTTATCAGCGGCACACCTGCAATGTAAATTTTATTTGGGTCAGATGGTGAAACACGAATCAACCCGAAATAATAACCGTAGGAAAACACCACATCGTCCAATGGCTCATCATGAGTTTTCGACCAGGTGCCTTTATCGAAATCATAGCGATACACCTCTGCACCAATCACAGGTTTTTCGTAGAACACTGCCGTTGCTTCGAAAAGATAATCGTAGAGGTCAGATGGTTTTAGTGCTCCATCCGCTATTTGTTTCTTCAAACTCTCAGCAGTGTCTTCTTGCGGAAAATCATTTTCTTTCAAAAAGTCATCTAACTTTTTGTTGTCCAGTTTTGCAAAGTCTTCCTTCGACATGTTTTGAAAAATGTCCTTTTTCAAACCCTCATCTTCATCCTTCTCTTCTTCTTCTTTTTTGTTTTGATTGTCACGAAATGCGTAGAGGAATTTTCCTTGTTCGGAGTGGTGGAGGGCAAGGCCAATGCGGCCTGTGTTGCTGCCATTGGGAAACCCGGTGTAAATAGAAGATCCAATATCAGAAACCTCTGCCTTCATAGGTTGCATAGCATCCCCGGTGATGTTTTTCCATCTTTCTCCCCCGCTAACCGAATAATAAATTGCCGAACCAATACCACCTTCTTCGAAATTCCATGCTGATCGGGACCGTTGCCAAACTACCGCATATAAGTGATTGGGATCAATGGGGTCAATAGCCAGATCCACGGCACCAGTATGTTGCCCCATTTGGAATAGTTGTGTAGTCGCAACGAATTGCGACTTTAGGTCAAATCCATCGAGAACATGGCTCCAGGATTTACCGCCATCAGAAGTTTTGAAAATCCCGCGTTCACTATTCGGTGTATACAAATGCCCCAACGCAGCCACCCACACCGTATGAGGTTCTTCTGGATGAATAATTACACGCCCAATGTGGTGCGTTTCCGCAAGCCCCTTATGTTCCCAGATGTACTTCTCCTTGTCATAACCTTCGATGTACGACATTGACTTCACACCTCGATAAACACCCACTCCGCTATAGCTCGACCGGGAAGAATTGACCTCACCTGTTCCTATCCATATCACCTCCTCGTGCAGCCAGTCCACAGCAAAATCCCCAATGGTCATCGCTGCTTCATGATCGAAAACCGGTTCGAAAGAAGTTCCGTTGTTAGTGGTTTCCCATAAACCACCACTCGCGTAAGCCACAAAAAAGTGTGTTGCATCGTTGGGGTCAACTTCAATATCCACCACGCGACCGCTCATCACGGTTGGGCCGATACAGCGAAACTCAACCTTCTTCACCAAACTGTTTTCCAGCATCTCGTATCGTCTCGCAAAACCATTCATTCGCTCCTCACCAGCAGTTGGCGCAATAACTTTTTGGTTTGCCCCTACCTTTTTTTGCGCATAGCAAGATGTTGCAACCAGCACAAGGACAATTGTCAGGTTCAAAAAATTCTTCATTTGTTTCAATCGTTAAGTGAATGATTGTTTTGCCGCAATGATATTTCGTTTTGCACAAAAAGTACGCGAGCACGTTTCTTTGTCCCGACAAATGAGAAGATCAGATTCAGAAAACAATAACAGCCAAATCATCATTGGCCTTCGCCCCATCCTAGAGGCAATAGAAAGCGGAAAGACAATTGACCGTGTTCTCATTCAACACGGATTGCAGGGAGAATTATTTCGTGACGTCCGCGAGAAGTTGAGACAGCAAAACATTGGCTGGCAAATGGTGCCAATCGAAAAACTGAATTCAATTTCTAGAGCAAACCATCAGGGAGTGATTGCATTCATTTCACCCATCGCATTCGCAAATCTTGAAGCCATTGTTTCTGCTTCATTCAAATCAGGAAAGATTCCACTCCTGCTGATGCTCGATGGCGTCACAGATGTCAGAAACTTCGGAGCCATCTGTCGTTCAGCAGAGTGTTTTGGAGTAGATGCAGTAATCATTCCTGAACAAGGCTCTGTGCGCATCAGTGAAGATGCAGTAAAAACAAGTGCCGGTGCATTGATGCACATTCCAATCTGCAAAGCCGGCAACTTGGTAGAAACTTGTTCAGTGCTTTCTGCTTCAGGCATCCTGATATTCATAGCGAACGAAAAAGCACACCTAAGCATTTTTGATGCTGACTTTACGCACCCCACTTGTATCATTCTGGGTAGCGAAGACAAAGGCGTTCGAAAAGAACTTTTGTTAGTTGCTGACCAAATAGTGAAAATTCCTCTACGCGGTAAAACAGAATCACTCAACGTAAGCACCTCAAATTCCATTTTTTTGTACGAACTTGACAGACAAAGAAGGCTTTTGTGACAATAAATTCGCGTCTTGTTAAAAATATTTCACGACTGGATGGCCCGTCTGACCAAGGATGTAGAGGTTTCTTTCAAAAAACAAAAGAAACTTCTTGCGCAGGTATGAAACAATGATACTTTTGCGCCCCCTTTAAAGAAAGGCTGTAGGCGTAAAACAACACTGTTAAGAAAAATTTCGACAAGACTTGTTTTGTCTGATTGATCTAAGATATGTTTGTCGCCCTTTTGAAAAAAGGGAAATGAGTTCTTTGAAATAATGCAGCAGCGAACAGGTATTTTTTATAAGCCAAGAGATTAAACTTCTTTCACAATGGAGAGTTTGATCCTGGCTCAGGATGAACGCTAGCGGCAGGCTTAACACATGCAAGTTGAGGGGCAGCATAAACAATAGCAATATTGTTTGATGGCGACCAGCGCACGGGTGCGTAACACGTATGTAATCTACCTTGTACAGGGGCATAACTCCGAGAAATCGAAGCTAATTCCCCATAACACCACAGAATGGCATCATTTAATGGTTAAAGTTCAGGCGGTACAAGATGAGCATGCGTCCAATTAGTTTGTTGGTGAGGTAATGGCTCACCAAGACTACGATTGGTAGGGGGTCTGAGAGGATGATCCCCCACACTGGTACTGAGACACGGACCAGACTCCTACGGGAGGCAGCAGTGAGGAATATTGCGCAATGGAGGAAACTCTGACGCAGCCATGCCGCGTGAAGGATTGAAGGCGCTATGCGTTGTAAACTTCTTTTGTACGGGAATAAACGCTCCTACGTGTAGGAGCCTGAAGGTACCGTAAGAATAAGCACCGGCTAACTCCGTGCCAGCAGCCGCGGTAATACGGAGGGTGCAAGCGTTATCCGGATTTATTGGGTTTAAAGGGTCCGTAGGCGGACTGTTAAGTCAGCGGTGAAAGCCCACAGCTCAACTGTGGAATTGCCGTTGATACTGGCAGTCTTGAGTGCAAATGATGTTGGCGGAATGTGCAGTGTAGCGGTGAAATGCTTAGATATTGCACAGAACACCTATTGCGAAGGCAGCTGGCAAATTTGCAACTGACGCTGAGGGACGAAAGTGTGGGGATCAAACAGGATTAGATACCCTGGTAGTCCACACCGTAAACGATGATCACTAGATTTTGGCCGCAAGGTCAGAGTCCAAGCGAAAGTGTTTAGTGATCCACCTGGGGAGTACGACCGCAAGGTTGAAACTCAAAGGAATTGACGGGGGCCCGCACAAGCGGTGGAGCATGTGGTTTAATTCGATGATACGCGAGGAACCTTACCTGGGCTTGAAAGTTAGTG
>JAWXCI010000059.1:0-29463 GCA_034408895.1 Flavobacteriales bacterium | reverse complement strand
CGGATGGTGAGTTTCCTCTTTGTGATGAGAACGGCAACAACTACATGGAGATAACAGACCTTAACAATAGACGCACGGTTCTCGCTGCATTCAACACAAGCGACCAGTTGCAATGGAGTACACTTTTTGGCGATATTGGATTGAGCAATGGCTTTGGTCTCGATGCCAAAGGCACCAAACTTTACCTAGTTGGTCTGGGTGATGACGGTTACACCTATCTCGATTATGACGAAGGTTCAGAACTCGATTATTTCCAGGACTATCAGTTTACAGGTGATAATGAAGCAACCCTTTCACGATTTGACTTTAGCCTGATCACCACTGTTGCCGAAATAAGTGGTGGTGCATCTCAAACAATTACTTGTCATCCGAATCCATCAGATGGATTGTTCAAGATTTCAATACCTGAATCTATACTGAACGGAACGTTCTACTATCGCATTTTTGATTCGATGGGAAGGATGATTCTTAATTCAAAAAAACGAGAACAAACAACCCTGCTGGATATTGACCTCATTGAACATGCCTCTGGCATTTACCTGATGGAGTTGAACATTGAAGGTTATCATTACCTCATCAAACTCAACAAACAGTAATGTTCAAGCAACTCTGCATCATTGGCATACTGCATTTTTCCAAATTGCTTGCATTTGGCCAGGCATGGCTGCCCCTCGACCAAGGGGTCGGGGGCTGCCTGTCGGGTCATCATATTCACAGTCTTTGTTATGACCCAACCGCTGAGAAGCTCCATGTGACTGGAACTTTCAGCGCAGACTCCAATTGCAATACCATGCGTGGATTTGCTACCTGGAACGGAGAGCAATTTGATTCTATTGCCAACAACAATCCCTCTGTGCAATGCACCGCTCAAATTATTCATAACAATGTCCTGTACGGTGCGACATTGTTCTTTGAAACATTTCAGGAATCATTTAACCTAGCAAGGTTTGAAGGTGGGCAATGGGTTCCACTACAAAATGCTCCTAATTCAGTAATAGAGTGTGCTTTCAGTTTTGAAAACTATGTTTATTTCGGAGGGGGCTTTATTGAATGTGAAGGAGCTGCTTGTTTTATGCTCTGTTCATTCGATGGCGAAACATTCACACCATTAGTGACCAATGGTTTTGTCGAAGAAGGATGGCGCGTGTTAGACCTCACATTTTATCAAGGCCAACTTATAGCAGGTGGTCGCTTTGAGATGCTGGATGAAAATTCTCAAAGTGTTTGGAACCTCGGTGTGGTGAGCGATGGTTGGCTGCATTCATTTCCTGTACCACTATCAGCTGCTTCAATTGTCGAAGCACTTCAAGTTCACGATGGCGACTTATACATAGCAGGGTTGCTGACGCCCGAAGGCGAATCCGATTATCGCTCCATTATGAAATGGGATGGCACCAATCTCACAGATTTGAGCAGTTATGATTATGGCGAAATAGTGGGGCCATTCAATGAACGGCTAACGGATATGGAAGTACACAATGGCAAACTGTATGTTGCCGGATGGTTCGACCAGCTTGAAGGCCAACCCTGTCAGGGTGTTGCCTGCTGGGACGGCACGACTTGGGAATGCTTGAATACCGAAATCATTTGGCCGCTGTGGTCGGCAGTGAGCGATATTGAAATTATTGACGACACGCTTTATATGGCTGGTGATTTCATCACCATAGGTACAGATACTTTGCATTGTATTGCGAAACTCAATCAAAAATTGACTGGTAATGACGATTTAAGTGTGCAATCAGGTATCGACCTTTTCCCAAATCCGTCATCCGATTTCCTAACTCTCGAAACAGAAACGTACATTGACAAGGACGTGTCAATTGAAACATTCAACTCCATCGGGCAGAAAGTTTATACTGCTACCTGGCTTGCGGGAGAAAAGAAAAAACAAATCCACGTTGAACATCTTTCAAATGGGCTTTACTTCATTTCAATTGCAACGGAAAGCGAATCGCACAACTTGAAATTCGTAAAGCAATGAAACTACTATTGCGAATCATATTCTTAACCCAAACCGTACGAAAGTGCGGTTTGGGTTTTTCCGAATTCCGCAAGCGAGTGGGTGCGAACGGTCCCCGAGCTGTTGCGAGTGTGCTGATTCTACTCTTGTTTTTGCCCAACTCGCCAAGACTCAGGGCTCAATGGGAACTGGTGTATGCTGATACAACTAATCTTTGGTTTGGCCTTTCCTTCATCAATGACAGCACGGGTTTCACCTGCACCTATAACAATTCCGATACAATTACAGAACCTTCAATTGGCATGGTCCTAAAAACCACCGATTACGGAATTACCTGGAATGATACCCCACTGTATATGGAAGACTACTTTCCATGGGATATTGAAGATTCATTCCTGTTTTATGACATCTTGTTTCTGAATGATCAACTCGGGTGGGTGTGTGGCTATATGCCTTACATCTTGAAAACTGAAAATGGCGGTGAAACTTGGGAACAATACCCAACGGGTTTCAATGCCATGACAAAGCTAATTTTTTTGAACGAGAACTACGGAATTGCCTTCGATCCAAGCACGAATGCCGCTGTGACATATGATGGTGGAGAAACATGGTACCCCGATGAAAACCTTTGGGGTGATGATGCCTCCATATTGGATGAATGCAACAGCGTAATGACGGTGGGCGCATTAATTCGGGAAAAAATCAATTGCGAACCGTGGGAGACAACCAATTTTGCTTTAGCAGATAATTTTCCTATTTATTCTGCTAAGGAAATACATTGTCTGTCACCGGACGAATGGATCATTGCATGTTCTGGGTACGGTGGTGATATCACAACAAATTTTGTATCTCTCACTAAAACTTATGATGGTGGCGAGTCATTCCAGGTTATTGCAGATCTTTATGGAATTGGTAGTCCACAGGACATTCGCTTTGTAAGTGATGAAGTGGGGTATGTAATGGCATACAACAATGAAGGATATGATTTTCAGGATTACATTTTCAAAACACTTGATGGTGGAGAAACTTGGTATGCCCAGCACTATGAACCATTAATTTTCATGGATGATGATTTCAACGGATTCAGTGATACTGAATGTCCGAGTGCTAACATAGCCTATTGTCTGAGCATGAATCGCTCCTATGTCTTTCGAACAATGAATGGCGGGGGTGAGTTGTTTGACCTTGTTCTTCGAACACACGAGCTTGACCTTGCAACGCACCTTTCCATTTTCCCAAACCCTACCTCCGATATTCTTTTCATCGGACATTCATCACCAACCGCCATTACCTCCTTCCAAATCCTCGATGCAATAGGCCGCTCATGCATGAGGAATGAACTAAGAGGAAACCAGGTTGATGTTTCCTCTTTGGCACCGGGGCTTTATTCTGTTGTTCTTTTCAATGATAAAGGGGAAAGCGTGGTAAGGAGGTTTGTGAAGGAGTGAACCCATCAGTGGTCATCGGTCACTAGTTATCAAACCTCATTTTCAATTTGAAACCATCTCCCTCTGCAATGTCTCAACAGTATCGGGTGGAAGGTTTTTCAAATCGAGCATCATCATTCCATCCAGGGCATTGTTGAATTTCGGGTCGCTGTTGAAAGCAAGAATTTTTGCATTCTGTTGAAGATATTTTTTTAACAACACAGGCATAGTGAAACTGGATGGTTCTATTTCCGAAATGATCTTGTCCATCTTTTTCATGTCGGCTTGAGATGAATGTACGAGTACATCCATGTCCACGTTTTTCACTTTTGGTTTAAATGCGTGGCGCGGATGAACGTATCGCGAGAGATGTTCATCGAAATAGTTTTTCATGATGAATTGTATTATCAATTCCTTCGACACTTCCTGGTAGGCATTGCTTATGCTCACCGGCCCTATGATGTAGCGGAAGTGCGGTTGACTCAAGAGGTAAAAAAGAATTCCTTTCCACAACAGGAATAGTGAGAGGCGATGTTTCTGGTAATCCTGCACAATGAATGAACGGCCTAGCTCCAGCGATTTGTTGAGAATAGGTTTCATCCTGTAATTCATCTTGAATAAACTCGATGTGTAGAATCCGCGGATACCGTAGCGCGCCATTATTTGTGCACCATCGCCCACGCGGTAAGCGCCCGCAATGCGTTTTTCTTCGCGATCCCAAAGTATGAGGTGGTTGTAATACAAGTCGTATTCGTCAAGATCAATACTCCTGTTGGTGCCTTCACCCACCTGGCGGAAAGTCACCTCGCGCAATCTTCCAATCTCGCGGAGGATGCGCGGAATGTTTTCACTGCCCGTCACGTAACAATCGAAGTTGTCGTAAGTAAGTGTCTTGAAAGGTGATAACGTTTCTATCTCCCGCACGATGTCATCTTGCGCAACAGCCGCAATAATTTCATCTTCTCTTTTGGGAAAACGGAACATGCGGAAGTAATCGCGCTTCACTTCGAAGCTGCTACCCAGTGCGTAGGTTTTTGCACGGAGGTAACGCCCGTATTGTTCAACGTTCGTGAACATCTGCGTGTCTTTCGGTTGTATAGGTTTGCCAATACGCACGTGAATGGTCTTGCCGCGTTTCCTCAACATTTCATTCGGCAAAGCGAGCGTGCGCAGGTTTGGGTGTATCAACCCAAGAAGATGAAAGATGTAAGAATTTGCACCATCGAAAAAAACGGGGAGAACAGGAACCTGTGCATTGCGTACGATCTTTAATGCTGAGTTCTGCCACTTGCGGTCAACAATGTTTCGCAGGTCACCTTGAATGGTGCTCACTTCGCCCGCAGGAAAAATTCCCATGGGTAAACCTTGTTCAATGTGGGCCATGGCAGCTTTTAATCCGCCCAGGTTGGAGTAAGCATCCTTTCTTTTTTCAAATGGATTTACACCAATGAAATTGTCGCGAATGGGTTCAATGTTTTGCAACAGGAAATTGGCCATCACTTTATACTCCGGCCTTGCCTGCGTAAAAATTTTTATGAGGGACAACCCATCGAGCGCACCAAACGGGTGATTGGAAACTGTGATGAAGGAACCCATTTGCGGAATGTGTTCAAGCTGTCTTTCATCGAACTCCAGTTCCAGTTCAAGCAGATGGAACAACTCATCAATGAACAATACGCCCTGGTTGTTGCATATCTCATCATAAATTTCATTCACCCTGTCAATGCCGGACATGCGGGAGAGCAACGGAAGAATAGGATTGTGGCTCCTCAGTTTAGTCGCTGTTGCCAATGCATCATCTGAGATTAGTTTCTTCACATGGCAAATCTAGCAGTGCGGAGTCGGCAGGAGGCAGATTTTGAATGATCACTGTCCCCTGCAAATTTTTCACTTTCCACTACCCTTAATCACAATCAAAATTGTATAGAAAAGAATTTTCAAATCCATGGCCAGTGACATGTTTTCGATATAGAGCACATCGTACTTAAGACGGTGGAGCATCTGGTCAACGTTTTCTGCATAGCCAAATTTAACTTGACCCCATGACGTGATGCCCGGCCTCACGCGGTGCATCAATCGGTAATGAGGTGCATGTTGCATAATCTGTCCAATGTAGTATTCGCGTTCAGGCCGCGGCCCCACCAGCGACATATCTCCTTTCAACACATTCAAGAACTGGGGCAGTTCGTCCATCCTGGCTTTTCGAAGCAAACGCCCAAATTTTGTGACGCGCGCATCATTAGCGCTGCTTAGTTGCGGGCCATTGGTTTCCGCATCAAGCACCATCGTGCGAAATTTGTAGATGCGGAAAGGCGTCCCGTATTTTCCAATTCTTTTCTGGCTGTAGATGATCGGCCCCCTGGAAGAAAATTTAATCCCCAGAGCGATAATCAAAAAAAACGGGAGCAAAACAATGAGTGCACTGGCGGAGATACAAATATCCATCGCACGTTTCAGTGAAAACTGCCACGCGGGCATCAGTTCGTGGTTGATGCGGATAAGAGGAACTCCATAGATGGAATTCATTTTTACAGAACCTGATAGAATGTCGTACATGTCGGGAATAATGTTAATGTTCACTTCCTGGTCTTCCAGCATGGAGATAATGCGCTGGAGGTCTTTGTGGTCGCTCGTTTCTACAGCTATGATTACTTCTTCCACCTTTTTATCTGCAATGAGTTGAGGCAGTGCTTCATAATTTCCAAGATATGGAATGTGTTTCGAAAGAAGATTGTCTTTGCCATTGACGCGCACAAAACCAATGAATTTGTAACCGGGATGGGCGCGCATGGCTCGTATTTCTTCGAACGCCCCCACCGCTCGTTCGTTGCCTCCAACTATCACTGTGTTGAAACCAATCGCACCTGAATGCACCCTGGCGACAGTGCGCGAGGTGAGTGCAAGCCGAAACAACAAGGTGAGAAGAAAATGCGCAGTGAATAGCACCAATAGGCTTTGATAATAATTCCTGTAACTGAAAATCTGGTCGTCCAGCAGGAATACAAAAAAGATAAACAGCACCCCCACAATAGCTGTCAACATCACCTGGCTAAATTCCTTGAGGCGATGTCTGCGGAAGATGCGCTGATAATGCCCCGCTGCGGTGTATAGCGCAACCCAGAAAAGTGGAATGAAAATCAATCCCAGCCAATAGTTCCTGTCGAAGTTGAGCGCCACATCATATCCGAATTTTTCCGGCTCAAGAATTTTTTTCCTGAAGATGTAGAGCAACGTCCACGCAATGCCTGCGCTGAACAAATCAGCGATGATGTATTTAGCTATTTGACTTGTCTTGTTCATCTGCAGACTCTGGTCATCGGCAATCGGTATTCGGTCTCATCGGTCATTGGCAATCACGCTCATTCAAACCTCACAAGCTTTAAATTATCCAGAAAAATTTCCACGGTGTTTCCACTTTCATCATGCACACTTTCAAAATAAAGTTCAAAGAATTCGGCAGTTGGATTTTCCGTGATTACAAAGCCCAGGTCAATGTAAATTTTTTTCCAGGCAGGTTCACCCGTTCCTTCTCTAGTTGGATTTAAAATCAAAGCAAAGTTTTTTTTCTGGGTGGCATCGTTGATGGCATATAGGCCCACGGAGAAGGTGTTGTTGCAGCTGTAATTCATTTCCAGAAAAACAGTTTTCCCCACTTCCCATTCATAATGATTTTCTGTTCTATAAAGCAAAACATTTTGATCCGGTTCCAGCAAACCATATCCGCTTCCGTCACCTTCAAAAGCGACCTCCGTGTTGCTGAAACCGAAGGATCCGGAATTGATACCGTAGCTGAAAAATGGATTCACCCCACTTTCAAAATCTATTACATCAATGTCAAGGTCTGGCAGGTACTTGAAGTGTGGTTTTATGGTGTGCTCCGAAAGTTCAGCGAGTTGCACTACTGTATCAAATGGAGAATAAAACGGATAGACAATTCGTGTGGATGAGATGCCATTGTTTTTGATTCCGGCATACATCCTGATTTCGGTGGTGCCTTCTTTCAAGACCGGGATTGTGGCAGGTAAATCAGAGACACCAACGATAGTGGTGCCACCTTCATAAGTCCATATTTCAGTGATGTTTTCGCTGGAAGTTCCTTCTGCTGGCAAAGCAGATAATACAAGATTATCCACGTTGAGGAATGACGGCTCCTTTTCGTTCCTGTTGCAGGAATAAAACACAGCACTAAGAGCAAAGAGAACAGCAAAGGGCAGCAATCTCATGTAGTAAGTTTTGTCAAAAAGGCGGTGAATGTAAAGTTGTGCCTTGGTTAAGGGCACCGCCTTTGGGGTCTTAAACTGGGGTGGTAACGAAGGAGAGAATGGTTATTGTGTATCGCGAAAAATATTTTTTCAACAAGGTTCTGGTTCTTGTTCCCCATTGATGAAACCACAACCTGGAACTTTAAGAACTCTTGAGCATCTTCGCTATCCTCTCCTCCAAACTTTCACTGCTCATTTTTTCCCTCAGCCTGTCCACCATAATAGGGAATGCAAAAGGCGTGGGCTTATCGGGATAAGTGATAACCGTTTTCTGGAGCGACATTCTTTCCAGTGAGCGCACCATCCTTTTCCATTCCAGTTGGTAGTGTATCACCTCATCGAGCGATTGCCTGAGTAAAAGATTTTGCGCATCATAATCCGTAAAAACCTGGAAGAGCAATTGAGCCGATGCCTGAAGATGACGAGCTTTTATTGGCTCACCGGGAAACCCGCGAAAGAGCAAGCCTGCAATAGTGGCCACTTCACGGAAACGCTTACTCACCAGTTGTGCGCTGTTCACGCTATTCAAAATATCGTGCTGGAGATTGTCGGTGGAAAACAATCCCCCCGCAAGCATCACTTCAACGGGAATGGGCTGGTCGCTCAGCAATTCAAAACCATAATCATTGTAGGCAAGAGAAAACGAAATAGGCATCTGCTTCCCGATGCGATAGGCGGAAAGCGATGCAAGGCCCTCGTGTACAAACCTTCCTTCAAAAGGATAGAACACTGCGTGATATCCATCTGCCGTTTTAAAAACTTCTACCAGAAATTCGTTCAATGTGGGAATGATGGAATCTTTCTGCTGTAGTGCAAGAATGGGTTTGATTTTTTTTAGTTCAGGGTCGTTGTGGTTTCCACTTACTGCATCATCCAGTTTCCTTCGCAACATATCACTCATGTTAGATGAAAGCGGGAGCTTGCCTCCCTGCCATGCGGGAATGCGCGCATTCTTTTTTGTGGACTTGCGCACAACAGCAGTGAGCCCGCGTGTTTCCACCAATTCCAGGCAATGTCCGGCAAACCAAAACGCTTCATCGTCATTTAACGATGATATAAAATTTTCTTCAAGATGCCCCAGTATTCCTCCGCGTTGCAACCGCACGGACACCATTGTGTCGCCCACAATGGTTCCCACCGACAGCCGATGCCTTCGGGCGATGCGCTGGTTGGTCACTTTCATTCTTCCGTCATCCAACCTCACCACTTTATGAAATTCAGGATAGGCGAAAAGTGAAACTCCACCTGATGTGATGAATGCCAATGCCCAATTCCATTCTTCATTGGTAAGGCTTGAAAAACAATGGGTGGAAAAAATTTCTTTTTTGATTTCATCGGGAAAAAATCCTTCGCCTGTTGCAAGTGTTACCAGGTATTGCACCAGCACATCGAAACAACGAATGAACGGTTCCCTTTCCTCAAGATAATTTTCTTTAATGGCTTGTCGAAGGGCCGCAGCTTCAATCAGTTCGAGTGTATGTGTGGGCAAAAAATAAATCCTGCTTACTGCGCCCGGCCTGTGTCCACTCCTACCCGAGCGTTGCACAAAACGAGCAACACCTTTTGGCCCTCCCACCTGCACAATGGTTTCCACCGGCCCGAAGTCCACCCCAAGGTCGAGACTCGATGTACATACCACCGCTTTCAATCTTCCTTCGCCCAGCGCATCTTCCACCCAATGCCTTATTTCTTTATCCAGCGAGCCGTGATGTATGGCAAGTATTCCCGCAAGTTCAGGATATTTTTCAATGATTTGTTTGTACCACCATTCGCATTGCGAACGAACATTGGTAAAGATGAGTGTGCTCTCGCTGCCTTCAATAATGTCGCACACCTGCTTCACCATGCGTGAACCCAGATGCCCCGCCCACGGAATACTCTCCACCTTTTGCGGCATCAGGGAAACCACTTCAGTTTTCTTCTTGAGTTGTGAACGAATAATTATTCCGTTCTCCTTTCGATCCATTCCAAGCAGCACATCCTTCGCTTCTTCAAGATTGCCAATCGTTGCGCTTATTCCCCATATCCGGATTTGCGGATTGAGTGCTTTGAGTTTCGATATCACAAGTTCCGTGAGTACTCCGCGTTTTGTTCCCAGCAACTCGTGCCACTCGTCCACCACCAGCGCCTCAATGTTTTTAAATGATGCAGAAAAATCTTTCGTGCAAAAAATCATGTGCAGGCTTTCAGGAGTGGTGATAAGAAAAGTCGGCCATGACTTTCGTTGTCTTGCTCTTTCATCTGTTGGTGTATCTCCTGTCCGAATTCCAATCGTAACCGGTAAATTATTTTCTGATACAATTCGCTGTGCAGCCTGAAGAATTTCTTTAGTGAGCGCCCGTATAGGTGCAACCCAGATGAGCCGAAGCCCGGTAGGAGCGTCCTGTTTTTTCTTATCGAAAAGTGAAAAGATCATGGGGGCCATTAGCGAATAAGTCTTGCCGCTGCCAGTGGGCGCATTCACCAATCCGTCTTTACCATCAAGGTATGCCCGCCACGCTTCCTTCTGGAACCGCTGTGGTTTCCAGCCTTTAGCGGTAAACCACTCCGCCCCTCTTTTCAACACCTGGGTTCTGCTCATTGATGTTCATGTTTTGAACAGGCTTTGGAAGAAAAAATGGAAATGCTGCATCTTGCGCCCACAGAGAGACCTATTACTTTAGGCATCGTATTTGAAAATCCAGTTTGCCTGCGCTCAAAGCGTGGCTGATTTAAAGAACCAAACATAAAACCCCAATGAAAAAATTATTACTTGTTCTATTAGTGCTTGCCCAACTCACCACCCTTGCCCAAAACGATTACACCGACTTGCTGGAAATGTTCGTGGACGAGAAGTATGAAAAGGTGCTGTACAAAGCCGAGAAATACACTCTGAGTGACGAAACCAAAAAGGATCCAATGCCATACCTCTATATGAGCATGGCCTTTCTGGAAATATCCAAGATTGATGAAATGAAGGAAAAATATCCGGGCGCATTCAAGGATGCCATTAAGTACGCAGGCACTTATGGCAAGAAGGATAAAGAGCATCAATTCTACAACGAATACGAGGATTACTTTTCTGAACTGCGCCAGGTCATAATAGCCGAAGGTGAAACATTTATGGAAACTCAGAAATACACCAAGGCAAAATCTTATTACGCCACACTAATTGACATTGATGCCAACGATGCCGGTGCGCACATTATGCTCGGACGCGCCTATGCCGCATTGAAAACCAAGAAAGAATCGGAAGCTGAATTTAAAACGGCCCAAGAAATTCTTACCGAAAGAAGATGCAGTGATATGAGTAAAGAACAACGAGGATTGCTCAAAGAAGCACTGATGAAAGAAGCGGAAGACAAAGCAGCAGCAGGCGATAAAGCGAAAGCGAAAGAATGGCTGGACCTAGGGCTTGAATATTTCGAGGACGACAAAGAATATCAGGTGGTTTACGAAACATCTGTGAATTAACTACTGGAATACATCAATAAGAAAAATGGGAACCGATGAGTTCCCATTTTTTATTTCAGCAAACCATAAGCGGTTCTCACCAATTTGTTTCCTCCCCTAACTTCAAAAAACACTACTTGCTCACCTCCAAACGAACGGAAAAATTGTTCGACTCCTGGAATCATGGAACCTTCGAAATCAAAAACACTAAGTTCTTTTTCCTGTGCCTGCATGATGCAGTCCCACACCCCGAGGTGGCCAATGTTTTTTGATTTCGCCTCATCAGTAAAACCACCAAGGAGATAGTACGCGGTGTGTGAATCACAAACACAAACAAACGCTCCAAGACTTTTGTCATTCTTTTTCACTACCGATGCAAAACATCCATTGCTGTCCGATAAATTTTTCACAATGCGCTCCGCAAGTTTGATGTCTGTCGAAATTTCTTTTTTCGAAAACGTGTTGCGCAGGATTTTCACCACCGCATCCGGTTCTGTATTCCTTTCGATGAGCAAATCATGCTTGCCTCCAATCGAAACTTTTGAACGCTCCTTTGGATCAATCCGCTGAATAAGTTCATCCTTAGTCAATGTCAAGTCGAGGCGATAAGTGTATTTTATTGTGACATCCATTCCTTCCCATATAAAAGGTTGTACATCGTTTACGCCAGGTGGCAATTCTATCTTCACAAAGCCCATCTTCTGTTTCCGGATGAATTCAGCCACTGCACGAACAATGGATTTGTTGTAACTGAGAATTTTCGCTACGTTGGATGACTTGGCCGGCTGGAAGAACAATGCTATGTGAGGAGAGAAAGGTGGAGTGATCCACGACTTCACCAGCTTCATTCTTGTTTCATAAATAACAAAGCCACCGATGAGAGCAGTGTCCGAAAAAATCCCGCACAACTTCAATTTCTCACGGAACACTTCACACCACAACTGCGATGAAAACACAGTTCCCAACTCTTCTGCCAATTCAAAAAAGCGAGGACGTTCTTCAGGTTTTATTTCAATCACTTCCAATGCCACGTCTAAATCAACTTACAAATTGCGATAAAGGTGAATGAGTTTCTTCTCTTCGTTTTCCCAGCAATAATCTTTCTTGATTCGTTTGAGGTTAACAACGAATTGTTCGCGGGGAACTGAAACAATTTTCCTGATGGCATCTTTCAGTTTCGGTGATGTGTATTCTTCTATCACCACACCCAGGTTTTCGCCTGCAACTATCCGTTTGCATTCATAAAGGTTGTTGGTGAGTATGGGAACCTCTGCCTGTATGTATTCGAAAAGTTTATTGGGCATGCAATAGAAGTTGTTGAGACAGAGATTCTGCGTGGAAATAATTCCGTAATCAGCACTTGCGGTGTATTCCACCAACTGGTGATAGGGAACTGATGGGCGGAAATAAATGTTAGAAAACTTTTCACAATAACTCCTTATCAATCCTTCGAACTCGCCATTACCCATAAACACAATGGAACAACCACTGCCGCCAAGTTCGGAAAAAACTTCAAGCAAAAGCTCCATGCCGCGGCTCACAGTCAATCCGCCCTGGTAAAGAAATATTTTTTCACTGGAAGGAATACCTAACTCCATTCGCAGAATATCAGTTCTAATAGAATTCGACAGGTGAGGTGCATTCAATATCAGCACTGGCGATTTCACTTTGTACAATCGCTGATACTCTTTTGCAATGCCATCGCCCACCGTGATAAATGCATGAGCCCAACTGATAAATAATCTTTCGAAACACCAGATGATTGCTTTCTGGGTTTTGTTCCTGCGAAAAACTTCGCGCTGATATTCATGGCTGTCATACACCAGTTTGATTCGCGGTCGTGTAATTTTCGTGAACACCCCGGCCACAAATCCCAGCAGGTCGTTGCAATGAAGGATATCATACCTGCGATAGTTTTTTATGATGCGGTAGTAGAACTCAATGAACTTGATCAACCCGTAAAAATCATTGCCTTCTTTCAAGCCAATACTTTTGAGTTTGATGCGATGCACAGGTATTCCATCTTTCACTTCGCGTTCAGGCAAGTCTCTTTTGTGCAGCGCAACCACCATCACTTCGAAACCATTTTGTTGAAGGGAATTGGCAATTTTGTATACACGATTGTCGTTGACAAACGGATTGAGCACTATGGAGGCAACTCTTTTTTTCATTCAACAGTTTTCGCGGGTAAGTCATCGTTGCGCATCAGAAAAATCGCAATAATCAATGTGAAAAGCAAGTAAAGAAATTTCACTGCCACTGTAATCATCAGCGCTTCTGTTGTTTCCAGCCCTATGTAAAATGAAATTAAAATGGCCAGCACTACCACCACCAGATGAAGAAGGTCGAGAAGGAATGTAATACGTTGTTTAGCCAGCTTGTAAAAGATGAAAGAGTGAGCGCTCGTTACAAAGTTGATAGCATACCAGAAGCAAAGTATTTTTAGGAAAACAAGTGTATCACCCCATTGGGCACCAAAAATTACAGCCATGGTTTGCTCGGGTAATAACTGCACAAACACAATCATCAATGCACCGATAAGCGAAAACTTCAACACGCTGCGCACATAAATACTGCGCAACTCACCCATCTTGTCTATCTCCGAAATGCGCTGGTAGAAAACCTGGCTGTAGGATGATGCAAGGATGTTCAGCGGATTCATGAACACACGCCTGCTCAATGCCATGAAGCCAATGGCATAAGGCCCGAAGTAAAACGAAAACATACCGATGTGCGCCCATTGGGCAGTGCGGTTGAATAAACTGCCCCAGATGGTGTAGAGCGGATAGTCCTTGTATGCAACTGCCATCTCACGCATCTTTTCTCCCGAAAGATTTCGCAGACCCGCGGGTTCCGACTTTTTGAATTTGAGGTAAGTGTAAATGCCAGCAACAATGTTTCCCAGTGCTGCACTCATTAGCAATCCTGCCGAAGCCATCTTGCCCAAACCGGTTGCAATTTTCATAGGCTCACTTGCACAGGTAAAATACACTTTTGATGTGGCCGCTACTCTGTAATTCTTCTCGCGACTGAACCAATAGTTCATGGCGTTGAACACAGCAAACGGGAACAGTGCCACAGGAAGTAACCAAAGCCATTTTCCCAACTCAGGATTGTTGTAAAAATTCCCGGCAAAATCACCGAGTAAAAAACATAACGGCAAAAGCACCAGGCACGCGATGATGGCAATACGAAGAGTGAGGCCCAACACATGTCGAGCATCTTCTTTTTCCTTGGGCTGCATTATCGCATATTCATACTTGCCCGTAACCACTACAATGAGTATGCTCATCAGCATGGTGAATTGTTCGTAGGTGGTAAAATCCTGTGGCGTGAAAAGCCGTGTGACAACCGGGGCAAAAAAAAGCGGAATAAGTTGGGCGAGTGCGGTGCCACCCATCAACGTGGCCACGTTCCGTGAAAATTCGGAAGTGAGGTCAATGCCTGCTTTTTCAAAAATCTTCTTGAGCAATGATTGTGGTTAAGCCACGCCATAGCGTGGTGAAGCTTCCAGCAACATTTTTTCGACCCGGGGCGAGCTTTGGTAAATGCGCTCAATGATGTCTACCACCTTTAATCCTTCCAGTGCATTAGTGGTGATGTTGGTTTGTCCTTTCAATGTGTTAATCACATTTTCTATGATGTAAACATGATTGGCAGCAGAACCTTTGTAGTCGCCATAATCATTGGCTGGATTTGCTGCCTTCAGTTTCGGCATGGTGTAATCTGCAATGTTGCAGTACTCCACTTCGTTCAGGTATTGTCCGCCAATTTTTACAGTACCATTTTCACCAATGATGGTCATACTGCTTTCAAAATTGGTTTGACGAATGGAAGTGGAAAAATTGATGTTGCCTATTCCTCCGTTCACAAAATCAAAACTTACAATGCCTGTGTCTTCAAATTCAGTGAGGAGCTTATGATTAAAATCACGGAAACGAGATTGGATATTGGTGATGTCGCCAAAGAGCCAATACATAATGTCAATAAAGTGAGAGAACTGGGTGAACAAGGTGCCACCATCCAATTCCTTGTAGCCTTTCCAGTTGGGTTTTTTATAGTAACGCGCATCTCGGTTCCAGTAGCAATTGATGGATACCAAAAATATAGAGCCGAGTATTCCCCCGCCTATCACGGACTTTATCCACTCGCTTGGCGGGCTGTAGCGGTTTTGCATTACACAAAAAATCTGGCGGTGCACATTAAGTGCGGTATAAATAATTTTTTCGCAATCGGCACGGGTAAGTGCCATGGGTTTTTCTATAACAAGATGGCGTTGAGTCTGGAGCACTGCCAGCGAATGTGCAGCATGAAGCCCATTGGGTGTGCACACGCACACGGCATCCATGGCAGGGCCCTCCTTCAGCATTTGGTCCACATCATTGAAAAAAGGTACATCGTAAGGAACCAAACAATCTTCCTTTGAACGCACATCGCACATGGCAACAAGTTGCGAATCTTCGTTGCGCTCAATCATCTCAGCATGTCGCTTGCCAATGTGCCCTGCACCGATTATCCCGAATTTGATTTTGTTCATAAGGTTTTTTGATGAAGTCGCGAATTTAGAGGGAGACTGCGAACCAAGCAGCGAGTGAGTATCAGATCAGTGGAATAACAAAACGCTCAAACAACCGAACATTAAGCAATGGAAATGTGTTTTTATTCTTTAGCGGAAGAATTGAAGATGATGTATCCGAAATTAAAAAGGAAACTCCAAGGCTCATCTTTTCGGTCGTAGTAGTTGGCTGAAAAACTCATTGGCCCTATGGGCGAATGAAAGACCACAGCACCGGAACTTATTAGCATCGGGTTTATTTCAACACCGTAGTAGGCCTGACTGAGGTTGTTTGAGAGAAGGGGTTGTGGGGTAACGAAGCCATGTATTTCTCCGCGCAGTTCAAGGTTCTTGTTAAAGTTCCAGATGACTGCCATACCACCTGCTGTCCAGGTGTGTGCCCTGAAATTAGAAAGGAAATAAGTGCTGCTTTCAGGTATAGGCATAAAGGCAGGCGCGGCAATGACAGATGAAATATAGTTTTTGAAAAAACTCTGAGTGGAATAAACGGCTTTGAAAGAAAACCCGAGGGTGAATGGTTTGAGGTGGAGGAAATAATTCTCGTATTCAAACCTTGTGGCTATCCACTCGTGCCGCGTATGGGTGGTGTCCCGGAAAAAAGATGTGCTTCCGGGGCGAGTAACCTCTACACCGGTTACGGCTTTTACCGAAAATGCCAGGTGGGTTCCTGCATTTGGATATTGCTTGCGGTTCAGCGTGGTGCGTTCCCATGTAATCCGGAAAATGCCCGACTCGAAATCGGTGCGATCTGCTGTATCGGTAGAAAGAAAGGTGGGCGACTGGTAGTACTCATCATAGAAAAATGCATAGTGAGCATCGGCTTTTATCATTCCCTTATTACCCGCAGGGAAACGGAATGTGAGGCCACCAAAACGTTCGTTGAGCACAATGAATGAAGGCTTCACATCTTCAAAAAAAGTAGACACACTTTTATAATAGTCCCAGCGGTTCAAAGTGAATCCAGCCTGAATGGAAAACGGCAGCATACCGGAAACATCCCATCGCAAATTTGAGTTTACGGAACCATAAAACCTCCCGAAATAACTATTGGCCGAAATAGTGGCTGATGTTCGCCCGAAAATATTGTAGCGCACTCCTATATATCCCGTATTGATGGCTCGCGAAGAAAAGTTGCCGCCAAAGACCAGGAGCAAATCCTTCTCAGGTTTCACGTCAAGGTTCAGGGTAAAGTATTCATCGTTTCTGTTTTTGGTGGCTACCGGAAAAATAGAACCGATTTTATCATCCATGAAAATACGGAAGTACGGTGCCTTGAGTTTGGCGATAGGAACCAGATTATTTTTTCTGCCCATCATTCTTCGTACATAACTGCTTTGCTGATCTTCCAGGCCTTCGATCACCACATCGCTGACAAGAAAGGGCTTGAATTTTTTCCTGAAACTACTCCGCTTTGCACTGCGTTCGGCCGCATCCACCCTTCGTTCCACCATGGTTCTTATCACTGGCATGCTGTCCAGTGCAGCTTTGTAGCCCTTGCTGATGGCGGGCTTCAGCATGGCGAAATCAAACGTACCAATATCACCTACATCCGGTGTCACAATCACCATTTGATCGCACACTTTACTAAACTCTGTGCGGATAAGAATCATAGTTTCCAGTTGGGAGAAAATATCATCCTCGCTAGATGGCTTGCTGTTTTCACTTACGTTGCAACCGATAATTACATCGGGCAGAAATTCATGGTAAATGACGTTTGCCGGAAAGTTGTTGTAGATACCACCATCATAAAGCAGCACACCATCAATTCTGCGCGGTGGCAGATAGAATGGATAGGTGCTGGAAGCGCGTGCCGCCACACTTAGAGGGCCGCTTCGAAAAACTATTTCTTGTTTGCCTGCCACATCGGCTGCTATGCATCGGAACGGAATAAAGAGGCTGTCGAAATTATTTCCTGCCGCAGCACTAGGCTGGCTAAATGCTTCCATGAATTTCCAATCCAGAAGAACTGGGTCAATCAGGTTGGTGGGAATAGCATTGGTTACAAGCTGGCCCCCGCTGTATTTGAATGTGGCCATACCAGCATCGGCATTGTATTCCTTAAAGTAAAAGCGGAATTGATCGTCAACCAGACCCGTGGCCATCTGTTCAAATTCTTTAGAGCGCACGGTGCTGTCAATTTCTGCGGGTGTGTATCCGCTGGCGTACATCGCGGCAATGACAGCACCCATACTTGTGCCTCCAATACAATCTATAGGAATTTCGTTTTCCTCCATGGCCCGCAGGAAACCTACGTGTGCCAATGCTGCTGCACCGCCACCGCTCAACACCACACCCACACTTTGGGAGGAGGCGGAAGATGGAAAACCGAATACCACGACCACAATCAGAATGCCGATGATGGCTGCTCTGGTTTTTTGATGAGTGAAATGGTTCAAAAGTTTTCCGGTTTGTTCAGTGGCGAAAGTAGAATGCCTACAGATAACTTGCCAGATGAAAGTTGCGAACTGCGTTTAGGTGAATTGTATTATCAATAGTTGGAGCAATGAGCTATTGAACTAAAAAGAAAAAACGCTTCTGCAATTCAGCAATAGCGTTTTTTAAAATTTCAAAAATCAACGATTCAACAAACTAACAAGAGAACATCCAAACAATTACACGTCACCACGCAAGGCGTGGCAAACAATCATTCAGCATTTACCTCTTCACAAACTTCTCATACCCGTTCTCCCCTGCATTTAGGAAATAAACTCCGGCATCGAGTGATGAAACATTGAGCGAAAAACGGTTGCCGGCTGAATTGAAAGCATCCACATTCAGGACTACCTTACCGGTAACATCACTCACGGTTATTTCATCGTTGCCTGTATGGTCGAATCCGATAATATTTTCAGCAGGATTAGGATAAATGTTAAGGCTGTTCACCCTCACTTCTTCATCCATCGCAGTTTCCACAGCGCCTTCATAGTAGAGTATGTAAACCCCCTCGTACATGTTGGTGGCTAAAACGGTTCCGCTGGTAAAAAAAGGATAATTGCTCCAGGTGCCTTGGTAAACCTGTGGGTCGCCACTGGGGTACAAGTCAAAGTAGGCTACTTCTTCCACATTCAGGTTGGCCACATCGCTTACGTCAAGAATGCGCAATCCGGTGGTGTAATTGCTCTCATAACATTTGTCGCCTTTTATATATAGGTTATGATCAATGGCGTTTTGCTCAAAAGCATAATAGCCTATGTACTCCATGTTATTTAAATCCTCACAATCAAAAATGTGGGTGCGCACCGTCTGATCAAAAAAGTTTTCATCCATTTCATCATTCATCAGGAAATAGCGTTGGTCTTCGGTAAACCAGCCCTGATGAATGTATCCCTGATTATCATTCACTACTGTGGAAATGGTTTGGCAATCGGTTTTGTCGGTCACATCAACGGCCACAAGTGGACCGAAGCCATTACAAGCCATCACAATTTCACTTCCGGTAAAATCCGTATCGGGACCGTTGTAAGTAAATGCAAAGGAGTCGTGGGTATACCCCTCGGCTTCGAAACCTCCTGCTACAACAGGGTTGAGCGGGTTGTTGATATTAACAATATGGAGACCACCACTGAAAGTGCCAGTACCATTGGCGTAGAGGTATCCGCTCTGCTGGTCAATAGATATAGTGTGGCTGTTTCCGAAACCATTGTAGTGAGCGGTTTCTTCAAAATCCACAGGAAGGTCGGTAGCCGTTTCAAGTTCCATCAAGTCGAAAACCTGGAGACCATGGTCTTGTGCTTCGCTGCCCACAAACAAATAATTGCCGCGTGATTCTACATCGCGCCATAAACTGCTTATGGTGTGCGTGGGCAGGAAACCCACATTGATGGGTACTGCGGGATTACTCACATCAAGAAATGTGGTGCCATTGGAAGAACCCACTATGGCGTACTCCTTGCCACTTGGGCCCACCCAGCCCCATACATCGTTGGTGTTGCCGTTTACGTCCACGCCCAAATCTGAAAGAGTAACAAAAGCCATTAGATCCACATTGTTGCACGGATAAATTCCAGCCATGCCTGCATAACAAGGTGTTTGCGAATAGGATGAAATGCTGAGCGCGATAAAAAGAACAGTGTAAAGAATTTTCATAATCAAGTTTTGTTTTTTATTGTCTGCGAAGGTATTGCCATCATCATGATTGAGTGGACGCTTGTCATAGCATTATGAGAATGCAATGCATTCGTCAGCACATTATTAAACAGCACATCATTCATTAGCACATCCCCACATCAACACACTGGTCTTCTATCTTCGCCACGTCCCAAACCCAATCCATCGTGAAAACCAAAATGAACATAGCCATTGACGGGTATTCTTCCTGCGGCAAAAGCACCATTGGCAAATCGCTTGCGAAAGAACTCAACTACATCTATGTTGACAGTGGCGCCATGTACAGGGCCATCACATTGTTTGCGTTGCAACATGGATACATAGGCCCAGGCAGCAACGTTGACGAACCCGGTTTGGAACGTGCTCTTGATTTGGTGCTGGTCAATTTCAGGTTCAACGCAGAAACAGGTTTGAACGAAACCCACCTCAACGGCCAGCAGGTGGAAAAGGAAATCCGCACCCTCCAGGTGAGCAATCATGTTTCTAAAGTCTCGAACATAAAAGGCGTGCGCAACAAGCTGGTGAAACTCCAGAAACGCATGGCCGAAAACAGCGGAGTGGTGATGGATGGCAGAGACATTGGCACCGTGGTTATGCCCGATGCTCAAGTCAAATTTTTCATGGTGGCCGATGCCAAAGTGCGTGCACAACGAAGGTTCGAAGAGCTGAAAGGATACGGTGTGGAAATAACCTTCGATGAAGTGTTGAAGAACGTTAGCGCCCGCGATGAATTTGACAGCACCCGCAGCAACGACCCGTTGCGCAAGGCAGGTGATGCCGTGGTGATAGACAACACTAATCTTACGCCTGATGAACAATTACAATTCGTGATGAACCATGTAAATAAGAAGATGGCGGCACATGTTGAAGCGTGATAAGCAAACCGACTATTCCCGTAAAATGGAATTGGAAAACTTTCTTCTGAATGAACGCATCGCAGAAGCAAGAAAAAGCGGATATGCGGACATTCAAAAATTCAAGTCGAAACTTCGTAGCAGCAGATGATCGTATGAGTGTTATGCTGTCCACGTGGACTTGTTGCTAACACTTCACAATAGGGCACATGTATTGCCGTTCCCTTCATTGATTTGTAGCTTGACACCTGAAGCGAAGAATGACCCTAATGATTTTCAAAACTAGATTTTTCAATGCAGTTTTAATGATGGTGGTTATGGCCTGCCCGACTAGTTCGTTACAGGCACAACCATCGTTTACATCCAATGCTGCACTTCCATGTTTTCTTCAAAAGGAAACACCGTGGGCCGATTCGCTTGTCAAGACATTGACACTCGATGAAAAAATCGGGCAGTTGTTTATGGTGGCTGCATGGAGTGATCCTAAACACAATGACTACGACCCGAAAGGAGTGGAACTGCTCATTGACAAATACCACATCGGTGGATTGATATTTATGCAGGGCAGTCCTGTTCGGCAAGCACAACTCACGAATCGTTTTCAGAACAAATCAGGCATTCCGCTGCTCATTGCAATGGATGCAGAATGGGGATTGGGAATGAGGCTTGACTCCACTATTTCATTTCCGCGGGGGATGACACTCGGTGCCATGGGCGATGAAAACCTGGTTTACGAATTCGGGTTTGAACTGGGAAGACAATGCAAACGATTGGGTGTGCATGTGAACTTCGCTCCTGTAGTGGACGTCAATAACAATCCGCAGAATCCCGTTATCTCGAACCGCGCTTTTGGTGAAGACAAGGAACTTGTTACCCAGCGCGGATTGCTTTACATGCAAGGATTGCAAAACAGCGGAGTAATTGCAGTGGCGAAACACTTTCCCGGTCATGGTGATACCGATACGGACAGTCACTACGACTTGCCAGTAATCCAGCACGACATAAAACGACTGGAAGAAGTTGAACTTTATCCCTACTCCAAACTTTTCAGCAAAGGACTTGGCGGTGTGATGACTGCTCACCTCTACATTCCTTCTCTCGACAATACTCCCAACCTCGCTTCTACTCTATCGCCCAAAATTGTGAATGACCTCTTGCAGCGCAAGATGAATTTCAGCGGACTCGTGTTTACCGATGCGTTGAACATGCAAGGTGTTGCAAAATATTTTGATTCAGGCGAAGTGGATTTGAATGCGTTGCTTGCCGGAAATGATGTTTTGCTTTTCCCGCAAAACATTCCCCTTGCAGTAGAGAAAATTAAAGCTGCAATAGACAGTGGATTGATTTCAGAACAGGAAATCACGCAGCACTGTATTAAGATTCTTCGTGCGAAAGAATGGTGCGGCCTCAGTCGCTTCACTCCTATTGAAACAAAAAATCTTGTGCAGGACCTCAACACAGCAGAAGCCGAAGTGTTGCGCAGAAAAATGATTGAGCAAAGCATCACCGTATTGAATAACGGATGCTCCCTTGTTCCCATTTCCGGTCATGCAGGAAAACGAATTGCAGTGGTGAGCATTGGTACAACCACCGCCAATGCATTTGAAGAAACACTCTCCGGCTACTTTCCCTTCGATGCATTTTCGATGGACAAGAATCCTGATTTCAAGTCAGCGATAAAATGGCATGATACACTGAGCACTTACGACCTTGTGATTGCTGCGATGCTCAACACGAGCAACAAGGCTTCAAAGAACTTTGGAATCTCCAACGAGGCCGCACGCATTCTCAATGCTGTGGGCGCAAACACCGATATTATTCTTTCTGTGTTTGCCAATCCATATTCGTTCAATGTGCTGAAAGATTTGGACAATACCGAAGGCATCATCATAGCCTACCAGGATGATGCTCTCACCCAACAGGTGTGTGCGGAAGTGATAGCAGGCGGGACACCATCATGCGGTGCACTGCCAGTTTCGGCCAGCAACAGGTTCCGGTTTGGTGATGGCATTTCGCTCCATGATCAGACACGCCTGCGATGGGTAACACCTGAGTATGTAGGACTGAAATCCGCAGCCAACCTAGGGGTGAAAGATTCGGGATACGGTGCAGCATCACTCAACGACCATCCCGAAGAAAACGAAAAAACTTACCAGGAAGACATGATGAGTGATAATGAAACAGGACAGCTTGCTTCTGAGATTTCATTATGGAAAATTGATTCGATTGCACAGAGCGGTATCCGCCTGGGTGCATATCCGGGTTGCAGGGTGCTTGCAGCCAAAGATGGAAAAGTGTTTTACGACAAAGCCTTCGGAATGCTGGACTACACCAGCCGCGAGCCGGTAACATCAGCAACTGTTTATGATTTGGCATCCATCACGAAAATTGCTTCCTCCACACTGTGTGCTATGAAAATGGTGGACGATAGTTTACTTGATGTCAACAAAACGCTGGGAGACTATCTTGAAATTCCAGCAGGCAATGATTATCGTAATATTACGATTAAAGCAATGATGTCTCATTGCGCAGGCCTTACCCCGTGGATTCCATTCTGGCAGAAAACTGTGAATGATGGTGGATTGCGCAAGAACCTGTATCACACCATATCCGATTCACTTTACAACAATGAAGTGGCGGAAGGCATCTACATGCTCTCCTCCTATCGCGACAGTATTTTCTCGCAAATCATTTCCACTCCGCTGAGTGCGGACAAGAGTTACAAATACAGCGACCTTGGATATTATTTCCTCCAGCGCATCATCGAAAAACAAACAGGCATGACGGAGGATGAATATGTGCTCCACAATTTCTATGAGCCAATGGGTTTGCAAAGCATCGGCTATGAACCTTTGCGCCGGATGGAAAAGAAAGTGATTGCTCCCACTGAAAACGACCAGGCATTTCGCAAACAAAAACTTCAGGGTCATGTTCACGACCAGGGTGCCGCCATGATGGGTGGTGTTGCCGGTCACGCAGGAGTTTTCTCCAATGCGCAAGACCTCGCTGCCCTAATGCAGATGATGATGGATGGGGGTGAATACGGAGGACAACGTTTCCTCAGTAAAGAAACCATTGACCTGTTCAACTCCATACACTTCAGCGGCAACCGAAGGGGAATTGGTTTTGACAAACCCACACGCTCCATCAACAGCGGCCCCACCAGCAACGAAGTTTCTATGAACAGTTTCGGACATACTGGTTTTACCGGTACCATGTGCTGGGCCGACCCTGATGCAGGAATTGTCTATGTCTTTCTCTCCAACCGCGTTCATCCCGATGCGGAAAACAAAAAGCTGCAAGACCTGAATATCCGCACGGAAATACAGGAAGCGGTTTATGAGGCTTTTGGAATTCCGGACAGGAAGTAACATCGTTTCCAATTTGTGCTATCAATCACTCCGCGTCTCAGCGCCTACGTGTGAGACTTTATTTTTACCCCATGAAAATCGGAATTGTTTGCTATCCAACTTTCGGTGGTAGCGGTGTTGTTGCTACCGAATTGGGAAAAGCTCTTGCAGATAAAGGTCATGAAATCCATTTCATCACATACAGCCAACCCGTGCGCCTGGGAGGATTCAGGAAAAACATTCGTTACCATGAAGTGAACGTAAGCGACTACCCGCTCTTTCTTTATCCGCCTTATGAACTGGTACTTGCCAGCAAAATGATTGATGTGGCCAGGTATGAAAAACTGGATCTGATTCACGCACATTACGCCATCCCTCATGCATCGGCAGCCTATACTGCAAAACAAGTTCTTGCCGAAGAGGGAATCCACATTCCGGTGATCACCACATTGCACGGAACCGACATCACGCTTCTTGGCAAGGACACATCCTTCGAACCTGTGATAACATTTGCTATTAATAAGAGTGATGCCGTTACTGCGGTGTCGCATTCCCTGCGCAACGACACTTACAAATTGTTTGGTGTGAACAAGGAGATTGAGGTGATTCCCAACTTCATCAATTTCGATATGCTTGAATTTAAAAGACGGGATGAGATGCGTGCTGAATATTCGCCCAACGGTGAAAAGATTCTTGTTCACATTTCCAATTTCAGGCCGGTGAAACGGGTGACAGATGTGGTAGAAATTTTTGCCAGGATCAAAGACCAGGTCAATGCAACACTTCTGCTGGTGGGTGACGGACCTGATCGTTTCAGGTGCGAACAAATGTGTCGTGAACTTAACATCTGCGATCGTGTGATATTCCTTGGCATGGTAAAAAACCCACTTGAAGTACTGGCCGTTGCAGATTTATTTTTACTTCCATCGGAGAGTGAATCGTTTGGTCTTGCAGCCCTCGAAGCCATGGCGATGGGCGTTCCTGTTATCACTACCAACACAGGGGGGCTGCCGGAACTCAACCGTCATGGAGTTACAGGAATGATGAGTGATATGGGTGATGTAGAAGACATGGCCAAGCATGCCCTCTCGTTGCTCACGGATGACAAACTGCTGGAAAAGTTCAAGCAGAATGCATTGACTCGTGCAAAAGATTTTTCTATTGATCGCATTCTTCCGCTCTACGAAAAAGTTTACAACTCCGTCCTTCAAACTGCATGAGCCAAACCGCACCCAAGTTTATCGGCAAGCGCATTATGGTGAACCGGACAAAAGATTCACTCACACTCACCATCCTGCAAAAAGTGGAACGCTGGCAAGAAGCACTCTTGATGGCATGGGTGGCTGCATGGTTGTTTTGCGGAATTGTATTTATCTATGAAATGCTGATGGCTGCAGGTGCTTACAAAATTTTCCTGCTGGTGATATGTGCGCTCTGGTTGTACTTCATGATTCGCATTGGAAAAGTTTTGTTATGGCGTTTAGGCGGACGAGAAATCCTCACTTTCACCAAAGGGCAGCTTGCTATACAACATGCGTTTTGGTCAAGAGGGAAAAAACAGGTGTTCCATTTCCACAACATCTTCAAAGTATCCACCATCAAACACAGCGCAACTTCTTTGCTGGCATTTATGGACAATTCGTTTTGGATAATGGGAGGCGACAGGATTGAGTTTTCCTATTCAGGAAGGAAAGTGGTTATGGGGAAACAACTGGACATGCGCGATGCGGAAGCACTGGTGCGCATCACAGAACAAGCGATGAAGGAATATAAATAACGGCTCATACTTGCTAACGGCCCATGGGACAGAGAGTATCTTGAGCAGAAAAGAAAAAAGACATCAGAATCCAACACAAACAAGAAACATGAGAATAATTGCTGGAAAAATTCAGGAGCTGCCTGTGTTTGATCGAAACAAACTGGGGTTAATACTTGGCGATGAAAAGGATCAGGTGCTGCTGCCCAGTGGCGGCATAAACCGCGATGTGGCGGACGATGAACTTGTAAAGGTCTTCGTTTACTACAATCAAACACTGGACCTGGAGGCCACCACCCAACTTCCGGAAATTGAAATAAACGAGGTGGGTACGTTCAGGGTAAAAAATGCAAATGACATAGGCGCGTTCATTGACGTAGGAACCACGCGCGACATACTTATACCCATTCGCGAACAGCGCGAACAACTCGTTACAGGGAGTTTTGTATTGATCATCCTTAAAGAAGATGTGCAGAACCGGAGATTATTCGCCAGCACAAAACTCACTTCCTACATCAGGAATCCGGTGGTGGATTTTAAGCGGGGCGATGAAGTGGATTTGATAGTGGCCGAAAAAATGGATTTGGGAAGACGGGTAGTTATCAATGGAAAATTTATGGGTGTCCTTTTCCGCCAGGAAATGACAGGTGGTGTAAAACTGGGCGATAAAGTGAAAGGCTATGTAAGGAAAGTAGAAGGCAAAGACATTACGGTGAGTATGCAGAAGGAAGGGTTGGAACTGCTGGATGAAGCCGTGAAGCAATTGCTCGAATTCCTGGAAAATAATGGAGGCTATGCAAGGCTGAGTGACAACAGCACTCCCGAGGAAATTAAACTGCGATTGCGCATGAGTAAAGGAACGTTTAAGAAAGCAGCAGGTGTTTTATTCAAGCAACAAAAAGTTGAACTGACAAAATTTGGAATCAAGTTAATCAATCAACCTGTTGTGGAAGTTTCAAAGAAAAAAGTTTACACCCATCCTGATAAGCCGTGGTTGAAGTAGATATAATAAACGTTGCGCTTACCACCTGCGAAGCATTTGATCTTTCATTTTAGAAGGTCATCATCCCCTTGCATTCTTTCTCGCATTTTCTCCTATCAACTTTAGGGCACCTCTTTGCTTTTACCTTTTATCCTTCCTTGCCAATCCCTCACAAATCCTCCTCACCACACCCGGTCCTTCATAAATAAAACCTGTGTACAACTGCACAAGGTCTGCACCGGCATCAAGTTTTTCCTGCGCATCGTGCGCATCAGAAATTCCGCCCACACCCACTATCGCAAATGATTTATCCACAGGATGCCCACCGGACTCTGCGAGCCGCGCGTTGCTATTAGCTGCGAGATAACGAATCACTTCCGTGCTGCGCTGGGTCAGTGGTTTGCCGCTTAAACCTCCTGCACCACATTGTTCAACTTCATGTTCCGGTGTTTGCAAGCCATCGCGCGAAGTCGTGGTGTTCGTTGCAATCACTCCGGCAATTTTTGTTTGAGTGATGATTTCGATAATGTCATCCAGTTGTTGGTTGGTCAAGTCAGGTGCAATCTTCAGCAGTATGGGTTTAGGGTTTTTCTTCCCCAGATTTCTTTCATTGAGTTGCGATAGGATATGCATCAGCGGTTCTTTGTCTTGCAATGCGCGCAGCCCCGGAGTGTTGGGTGATGACACATTCACCACGAAGTAGTCCACCACATCGAACAACTCATCAAAACATTTTACATAATCATCCAACGCATTTTCATTCGGGGTCAATTTGTTTTTGCCAATGTTTCCACCAATGATGATTCTTTCTTTTCTACAGCGAAGATTTTTTGCCACTGCATTGGCACCTGCATTATTAAAACCCAACCGATTGATAATGGCTTCATCTCTTTTCAATCGGAACAGGCGAGGTTTTTCATTTCCACTTTGCGCGAGCGGAGTCACTGTGCCTATTTCGATAAAACCAAAACCGAGGCAGGCAAGTTCATTGAACCACCTGCCATCCTTATCGAATCCTGCAGCAAGTCCCACAGGGTTTGGAAATTTTATCCCGAACACAGTTCGCTCAAGTATGGGAGATGTTTTGCTATAAAAAGATTTCAGCAAACTCTTTCCTCCCGGAAACCGGTAGACGAATTGCAGCATGCGCATAGCAGCATAGTGCACACGCTCCGGATCGAACAGAAAGAAAAAAGGTTTGATGATTTGATACATGCGAATAGAATGCGCGGTGAAAATAGAATCAGCAAAAAATTATCTCACGCAAAGACGCAACGTTGTACAATGAGTAATTTACACTTCACGTCTTTGCGCTTTTGCATCAGATTTATCGCCCGCCTTCACGTTGAAAACTCTGTTGATAGATGGAGCATGAACAAGGCGCGATGTGGAAAAGCAAAAAAATACATTTGAAAAGTGCCGGAGGGCACACAAATTAGCACACCTGACCACGCTTCAGGTAAATCAAAAAAACCACGCTATGCTAACGATATTCGGAAGAAAGAAACTAAGTGCTGAGAAGGTGGCACACCTTCTTGTAAACAACATCCTGGAAACTGCAGAAAAAGGTTTTCCCGATGTGGCAGGTTTCATAAACGACAGTCCTGAATTTAGTCGAGTGCCATGTGTGGATGGTCAGGACTATGGAAAATTTCTGATGATTCTTGTGGCGGGCAACTTCTGTTACATGCCTCAATTTTTTCGCGATGGCGAGGAAAGAGAAATTATGAATTGCGCCATAGAGAAGCTGGCACCAGTGTTCGACCTTACACCGGATGCTTGCGAACAGAAAATAAAAGAGTATCGCGATTTTATGGCGCGCATCAACTCGCCATCCAAGAACCCCCTCTACGCCATGTCCAAGGCAGTCTTCTTTAAATACGGGTTAAACGATTTTCAGGAAGACTACTTCCGCACAGCGTGTACTCCCAACCCCATCTTCCTGAAAAACCTGGATGATATAATGAAAAACTTTGTGTGGGATTGGCAGGTGTTCAACGACAAGTTCAAAGTGATTCCCCAAGCAGCCTGAATAGAAGTAGGCAGTAGGCAGTAGGCAGTAGGCAGTAGGCAGTAGGCAGTAGGCAGTAGGCAGTAGGCAGTCTGCAGTTGGATGAAATATGTGAGATTGGGTGAAAAAGGAAAGAGTAGAAAAGATTTTTACAGGGAAACAATCTGGATTTAGAAGTCTGGTTGTTTATCAAAAGGCATTTCAACTTGCATGTGAAATTCATGAATTGTCAAAGTCTTTTCCTAAAGAAGAATTATTCGGGACGACCAGCCAGATAAAGAGAGCATCAAAATCAGTTTGTGCAAACATTGGGGAAGCCTACAGGAAAAGGCAATACACCGCACATTTTGCCAGTAAGATGTCCGATGCTAATATGGAGAATACAGAGGTACAGGTTTGGTGTGATTTTTCATTTGCATCTGATTACATCACTGAAGAACAGTATTCAAATTTTCTAGCACAGTCAGAAGAGGTAGGCGCATCTTGAGCTATATGATTCAACATCCCGAAAAGTTTCTTCCGACAAAAAAGAAAGTAGGCAGCAGAATGGATGCAGGGAGTAGCAAGCAGTCAGCAGTCTAAAGTGAGCAGCAGGCAATGGGCAATAATCAATAAGCGATGTATTTTCTCCTTCTTCCCATCCCAATAGCTATCGGGAGCTGACTCCCTACTCCCTACTCCCTACTCCCTACTCCCTACTCCCTACTCCCTACTCCCTACTCCCTACTCCCTACTCCCTACTCCCT
>JAWXCI010000058.1:0-40670 GCA_034408895.1 Flavobacteriales bacterium | reverse complement strand
AATTTTTGGAATACTCCAATTTTTGGATAATGCGAACGGACAATATGCGGCTTTCGGCAATGATTTAATTTAGTCCTGTTCCAGTTTTTCCAATAGGTGACCGTATAAGTCCCAAATCCGAGCCAAGTCCCTTGTATCTTCAAGGATGTCGTTCATATTTGGTCTGAAAGGGGGTACAAAGCAGAAAATCAGAAACTGTTTGGATCAATCAATCTTAGACCAGGAATGTTTTTGAAATCTGTAACATTCCTAGTTACCAGAATTTTCCCATGCACTAGTGCTGTTGCAGCAATAATGGAATCAGCGAGTTTTATTTTTTGCTTTTACCTCAAATCAATTGCACGCAAAACCACATCATCATTCAATGGATGAATATCACTTTGGGAAATAAATAGTTGTGTGATCTGTAGTGAAAGTGCATCGTGAGGAAAACCTAAGACTTCACTCTGCGTGATTATAGAAATCTGGGGAGGATCACGAAATTTCGTTTTGAAGGAAAACTCGGCCGGTTGCTGGCAGTTTGTTGCCAAGAAAATCAATGACGGCATTGGAATCAATCAGGTGCGCTTTTCCCATGCTTCGCGGCTTTCCGTTATGTGCTTTTGAAGTGCTTCTGTAACTTCAGTTGAAAGGGTACCTGCCAAATCCGCAACTGAAATTCGGGGGCTTTCTTTTTTTCTCTTGAAGAGTTTTATCAGATTCAGTTCTTCGAGCTGTTTCAGAATTTTCTCAGCCTTTCGGTTAGTGATTTGGACTTCGTATGTAATCATGTTAACGATTGATTGATGCTGTAAAAGTAAACCTGAGTTGGCCTATGAAATAGGCAGGAATCAAAATTCAGCGTTCTGTGGAGTTCTTGGAAATGGAATCACATCGCGGATGTTGGTCATTCCTGTTACGAACATGATGAGCCGCTCGAAGCCCAATCCGAAACCCGCGTGTACACATGTCCCGAACTTCCTTGTTTCCAAATACCACCACATGGCTTCTTCCGGAATGTGGAATTGTGCGCATTTTTTCTTCAGCATATCGTAACGCTCTTCGCGCTGTGAGCCTCCTATTATTTCGCCAATGCCGGGCACAAGGATATCCATGGCCGCAACAGTTTCTCTTCCCTTTTCATCCGGTGCATTCAACCTCATATAAAATGCTTTGATGGCTGCGGGGTATCCTGTGATGATAACGGGTTTCTGGAAATGTTTTTCCACGAGGTAGCGCTCGTGTTCGCTCTGCATATCAATTCCCCACTCCACAGGGTACTTAAATTTTTTCTTCTTGAAGTGATTCGAGTTTAAGAGAATATCAATGGCCCCGGTGTAAGTGATGCGTTCGAAAGTGTTATTCAACACCAACTCAAGGCGCGAGATGAGCGGCATGGTTTGGCGCTCGTCCACTGGTTTTTGTTTGTCTTCGTTGATTTCGCGTTCCTCCAAAAATTCGAGGTCTTCGTGGGCATGTTCAAGAGCGTAGCTGAGGCAGTATTTCAGACATGCTTCGCCAAGGTCCATGTTGTCGTTAATGTCGTTGAACGCCACTTCCGGTTCTATCATCCAGAATTCTGCAAGATGTCTGCTGGTGTTGGAGTTTTCGGCACGGAAGGTTGGGCCGAAGGTGTATACTTTGCCCAGGGCGAGTGCCGCAAGTTCAGCTTCGAGTTGGCCGCTAACGGTGAGGTTGGTCACTTTGCCGAAGAAGTCTTGGGCAATATCAATCTTCCCGGTTTTGGCAATTTCATCGAGATTGAGATTGGTAACCCGAAACATCTCGCCCGCCCCTTCAGCATCACTTCCTGTAATAATGGGGGCATGGAGGTGGAAGAAACCGAGGTCATTAAAAAATTTGTGTATGGCGAAGGAGAGATGATGGCGGATGCGGAAGACTGCCCCGAATGTATTGGTGCGGAAACGTAGGTGGGCCTTTTCGCGCAAGAACTCCAAGGAGTGGCGTTTCATTTGGATGGGAAACTCGTTGGGGTCGCAGTCGCCAAGGATTTCAAGTTGTGTGCAGATAAGTTCAATGTCTTGTCCCTTGCCGAGGCTCGTTTCGATTTTGCCCGATGCGCTGATGCAGGTGCCGGTCTGGATTCTTTTCAATGTGGCTTCATCCATTTCATCTTTTTTGACCACCACCTGCAAAGCGCGGATGGTGGAACCATCGCTCACAGAAATGAACTGATCGTTGCGGAAAGTGCGCACCCAGCCTTTCACGGTAACTGCGGTGCCGAGGGGTTTTTCTGAAAAGAGCTGGTTGATGAGAGTGTGCCTTGGCATGGAGAATTTTTTTGTGGGGGCGAATTTAGGATGAGGGTTGTACTTCATTTTTCATTGAGCATGATTCGACTGCCAGTAAAACGAGCTTGTGGCACACAAATGCTTAGGCCCATTTGACTAAACATGATTCGACTTTTAGGCGAACGAACGTTAGGTAAAAGAAAATGCAGACCAAAACCTATCAACAAACAGGCGCACTGGATTATGGACTTGCGCTTAGCCCATCAGTAAAACGTGCCCGTACTAATCTGAACTCGATATCAATTCATGGACTGCTGCTTCAAAAAAATCTTCGCACACACAAAATCAAATAGGAACTTTTTGTAGGAATTGGTGAATTCTTTTTGCTGAAGCAGTGCTGCTATCTTGTCCCGATTGAACCACCGGAAAATTTCAGAGTCGCTTAAGAAATAATCGCGGTGTACAGGATTTGAAAAATCGAAAATGGAATTGATGCTCGCGTTGAAGCCTTTTTTCTCGCGGGACAATCGAACTTTGTCATTCAAGATCCCCTTCATTGCACTTCGCAATATGAATTTGTTGTAGCCACCATCAATCAACATACGTGATGGAATGCTGTACGCGAAGTTGAAGAGATTGGTATCAAGAAAAGGGCTGCGGTTTTCAATTGAGTATTTCATGGAGTTCAAATCATCCTCGTGAAGAATGACGCGCACCACTTCATGAAACAATTCATTCATCATCCTGTTGCGCAGAAGTGTACTGCTATAATTGGTTTCGGTAAATTCTTCGTTCCAGTCTTCGTTGAGGTAAGAACGGAATTCCGCATTGTTCAGGTAAATATGTTCACGCCTTTGCGGATTATCAAAGAACAAATCATGCTTCCTGAAATCGGGGTGACGCACAAATTCAAGTACATGATTCTTCCAATTTGCAAGATGTTTTTCAAACCCATCTTCGTTTCTTGTTTCATACAAGTGCATGACGAAATGGTCATAGTATCCTGTAAACATTTCATCAGCTGCAGTGCCTGAAATGGAAATCTTGAAACCGTTTTGTGAGATGGCTTCACTCAACATGGAGTGAACGAAATACGAGATGGTTGCTATGGGTGCATCGTGGTATTCGATCAGGGATTCAAGTCGCGCAATGTTTTCGTCACCGGGTTGCAAAACAATTTTTGTGCTCGCACAACCGGTATCATCAATCGTTGCCTGTATGTTGTCTAATTCGTCATAGCGATGGTCTGTATCAATGATGGAAAAAGTGTTGACGTTCGCATTAAAAATTTTGGCTGCGATACTCACGAGGCTGGCACTGTCCACTCCGCCACTCAGGCAAAATGCAAGGGGCACATCGGAGCGCAGGCGTAGTTTCAGGCTTTCAGTGAGATGATGAAGAGTGCCTTGTGCCGCTGCCTCAAAAGATAGATTTTCATTGGGACAGAATTCTGGTTTCCAGTATGGATAAGTGTTGAATGAAAGTGATGCATCAATGATTCCATTGGAAGCAAAAGGAATTTCTCTTACTCCATAAAAAAATGTTTCTTCTGTTTTGTAAAGAGACTTGTGTCCGTTGATGATGTACCGCAGCAGGTGATTTTCATTCACGGAAAACTGCTGACCACTTAAACTCTTCAACGCTTTTACCTCTGATGCGAAAAAGAATCCTTCATCATTCCTGAAATAGTAAAGCGGTTTTTCCGCAAACCGGTCGCGAGATAAAAAGAGTTTTTGATTTGGTTCATCCCAAAGGGCAAGCGCCCACATTCCTTCAAAATATTTTACGCAATCTTCACCGTAAATCAGGTAGTAGTGCATAAGTATTTCGGTATCGCTCGAAGTCGTAAGTGGAATTTTTCTGCGCAGCAGTTCTTCGCGAAGCTCCACGTAGTTGTAAATCTCCCCGTTAAAAACAAGAGTGCATCCGTGGCAATGAAATGGCTGGTGACTGCGTGCATCCAAATCGATAATGCTGAGACGTGAGTGCAGCAGCGAGACATGCACATTGTTTCCTGCAAAAGACTGGAAGCGCTGCGCATCAGGCCCTCGTTGCTTCATCCTGTCCAGCGTTCGCCTGATGTTGTCTTCAGCCAGCGGTTTCTTTCCAATGTATCCAGCTATTCCGCACATAGTTCATAGTTGATGGTTGATGGTTCCTTGGGGGTTCCGACAAGAATTACGAATTACGGATGAACGTACTTCGATATTCGAAAAATTATTAGTTCATAATTCATAGCAAAATGGTGGGTAGGATTGTAAAAGCGGGACGATTGACGCATGTCATCATTCATTTTTTGCAATAAAGTGGGATCATCCTGTAACTGTGGGCTGGCCATGTTCCAATTAAGGGGCTGCGAATATGTGCGAAAGAAATTATCCAAGTCTCTCCATATCCTCAATGGTGTGCACATCCACATTTTCTGCAACCACAAAACCACAATGAGCACTCAGGAAATTATTAAACAAGGCGTTATATCGCACAATGCGGAAAGCTGCGTTTTGCACACCGTGGTTGTCCGCACTCATCACTTCCCACAGGTTGTGGTCAATCATCAGGCGAAAGCCGCGCTCCATTTGTTCAGCAGAAATTTGTGGTGAATTGGCCTGCGGAATAATGATGACGTCAGGCTTACCCATCTTCATCACTTCAGCATCCAACACTGCTTGTCTTATGGCAAGAATTTTTGGTGTCTCGTCTCCCGAAAGTTCAACAGGACGTTTGAGTGGAGTTGCTCCGTATGATTTTCCCACACTCAGTATCTCATCATCATCACTGCTCACAAAAACCTGCTGGATAAAACTACATTGTTGACATGCTTCAATGGTGTATGCTATAAGTGGTTTTCCCTTCCACGGATAAATGTTTTTTTTCGGAAGGCGTTTGCTTCCGCCACGTGCAGGTATTATGGCGATGATGCGTTCGTTCATAGGTTCTGTTGTTTTTGTGCCACAAGACTATAGCCGATGGGATAACGTTTGGCGGTGCGCACACGATTGCTTTTGTACCAGCCTGTGCGAATTACAACCCACCTCATCATGCGAAAAATGCGGTTGGAAAATTTTCCGGTCATGCCTTTGTTTAATGTGTCAAGCAGCACATCGGCACGACCGCCATAAGGTTCAAGATGCAGAACTTGCAGTGCGTTGTCTTCGCACAATGATCGCATCGCGTATTCTGAAACGCGCATGTATTCGTGAGGAGGTTCACCCATCCAATTGATGAATGTGGAAGTGAGAAGGAGTTTTCCCCCTGGTTTCAGGATGCGTGCAAACTCTGCAACCATCAAATCCGGACGTTTGATATGTGCAAGCACATCCGTCATCAGTATGCTGTCGAATGAATTGCTTTCTATCAGAAGTGGCTGGTTGAGGTCGGCATAAAAATCAACGAACGGATTTTCATTGCGGGTCACTTCCCAGTCGGTGCAGGTGATTTCAGAAACAATGTCGCGGTAGATTTCGAAACAAGGAACACTCCCGCATCCGCAATCGAGCAGATGTCCCCTCATGTGTTCGCGGATGAGCGGGACATACGCAGCCACCTGTATGGATGCGAGATGAACAGACCCCGGATAAACATTTCTCAGGTTCGCAACGAAGGTGTTGTTTCGTACGTCACCGATCCATTTTGTGGGTTTCCACCTCTCGCGGTTCTTCATGTTTTCAATTGATGCGTTCAAGAATACTGCTTGCAATCACTTCGGCACCGTTGGTTGCTATGGTATGCTCCACCATGCTCTGCCTAATGAATTTGTATTCGTGCATGAGAAATGATGGCAGGAATTTCCCCAAATCGTTTTCAAATGTGGAAAGTGAAATGAAGGATGCAAGATGTTGTTGTTTCAGCATCATGATGTTTTCGTTGATCTCCGGATTCATGGCTTCACCCAGCAACAGCATGGGTGTGCGCAACCCGATGCATTCCGAAATAGTGTTGAATCCTGCGCGCCCTATCACCAGGTCCATGTCATTCACGTAATCCACCATCAAATCGTCCGCAGGGATGTAACTGACATTCGGCTGATCGCTCCTGAATTTCTCCGAAACGAAAAAGAGCATATCGTTCAAATCCTTAACCGAGTGAAGCGCCTTGATTATAGACTGGCCAATTACACCAGCACCGCTATCCACTATCAACACCTTGAACCGGCCTTCGTTGCTGGTCACTTTGTGGTCAATCTCTGTTCGTAGAATCAGTGGAACCTCCACAGCATTTTTCCGGTAGTGATGAAGAATTTCTTGAGGGGTAAAGGGTGGGAAAAAAAGTTGTGTCGCCTTTTCATGTTGCGACATCATCCGGAACAGCACATCGGTGGAAAGAGGAGGTGGATAAAGTTTGGAAAAGAACCAGTCCCAGGTAAAGTGGGCAATACCAAAAGCAGGCTTGTTTTTCCGGACAGCCACTTCAAACGCTTCGCTCACAATGTCCGAAATGCAAAAATCAAAGTCGAATTCGCTTTCCTCTTGCGAAATGAATTGGTCGGATTGCTCTGCATAACCCGAAAACGCCTCACGGATTTTTTCGATGTCAGGCGACCCATTTTCCTTTTTATGCCAGGTGATGTTGTTGTAGCGATCTATGGTTTCGATGCCAGGAATAAATCGTTTCGCTGTTTCGAGATGCCTGCTGGTTTGCACGGTCATGTGCAATGACGGATCCAGTCTGCGCAATTCTTCCACCACAGCACGTTGCCGCACAATATGGCCAAAGCCTTCATCGGATAAATAGATTTTACATCGCATTTTCACGGGGCAAATCTGGGGTATCTCACGCAAAGGCGCAAAGGCGCAAAGAAACTGGGGCATTTTTCCTCAAAAATCCCCTCAAATGGAATAGAGAGCTTTCTTCTTGTGACCTTGGGGCATCGTGAAACTTCGCGCTCTTGAGTCTTTGTGGCCTCGTCTGCTGAAGGATGTGGAAACAGACCTCACCAAGCAGCAGAGAAGTTTTGTAAATAATGTAATTATTTTTAATAATTACGTAACAGCAATTAAGTAGCCAGCAGTTTGAAATAGTGCAGATGGTGTATGATGCAAATCATTTCAAGAATAATGTAACGCTGCCGGAATACGGGTTGGTCAACTTTGCACTTATAAAATAATATACAGTTAAATAGTAAGTAAAAACACATGAATAATGAATCTTTCCTAATTAGTTAAATACCCGAATCTCGTTTTTTCCCACCAATTTAATAACCAACAATATGAACTACCTCCCGAATCCTTCTCTCGCCATTAGCATGGCCGTTTTCACCACCTTGAGTTTATCATCACTCTCTTGCCAACTCAACACCGAGTTCGATTATTCCGTTTCTAATCATACCGCATGGTTCAATGATCTGAGCACCGTGGATGAAGGAGCGTTTCTCACCACTTGGTTGTGGGATTTTGGTGATGGAGCCACCGGCACTTACCAGTTTCCAGTTCATGTATATCCGGGAGCAGGCATTTATGATGTATGCCTTACCGTACTTGCTGCAGAAGGTGACATTTTGTGTGAGCACATCTGGTGCACCACAGTTGAAATTGCTGAAGAACCACTGTGCTTTATTACAGCCGGCTTCACTTCAACACTGGCCGAAGCCGGTGAAGTTCAATTTATCCAGCAGGCCAGCGGAAACGCCTTTACCGATGTCGTTGCGTGGCATTGGAGTTTTGGTGATGGTGAAGAAAACGATGCTGTTAATCCCACTCACACTTATATGGCACCCATTACTGCCAATGTGTGCCTGACTGCAACTGGAGAAGCTTTTGGAAACAATTGTTTCACCGTGCATTGTCACGAGATTGCAGTAAGCAACTTTCCCTGCGAACTTGAAATTGAAATTGAAGCCATAGAGGTGGACAACTGCCTGTTTGAATTTGCGCCCGTGGTACTCACCGGAGCGTGGACCACAGTTACCGGCTATGAGTGGACGTTCGATAATTTAATAGCAGCGAAGGAGAATATCTCTTACGTATTTAATGAAACCGGGGCACATGATGTTTGCCTTACCGTAACTGCTGATGCTCCGCAAGGAGGCTGCACTCAAACTTGGTGCGAGGTTATAGAAACAATATGTATCCCGGAACAATTGGTGAGCGTGGACGAATCGTCAGTTTCGTCATTTATCTTATATCCCATTCCAGCGGTTGATATTGTATTTATACAGTCGTATCAAGCATTAACTCAAATCACGATATACGATTTAATGGGACGCCCTATATATCATCAAACATCTATTGAAGGGACAACACCGGTTGACCTTCATTTTTTGCCAGGCGGAAATTACGTGGTGAAAATGGTGGATGTGGCAGGTCATAGTTCATCGACTTTGATGACGAAAATTTAGTCTTGATTTTGTCATCAGGCTGAAGGAGCACTCACGGTGGCCGCGTTTGCCGCGATGTCGATTCTTTATCAATTAAACTGATTCAATCAAAAGTACTCAGTGAGCACAACTGCGGGCATGCAGATCAATGAGGATGAAACCAGCCAGCATGCGGTGCCTATGGTTCTTTGGTGTTTGCCGATGACTGCAAAAACAGCCGTACACCATAGTTGCTGACCATCTGTTTGAAACAAAGCGCATGATAAAATCGGAATAAGAATAGACTTGGTATTTATTTGAAGCCGCTACGCGCAAGCGTGGTGGCTTCTTTTTTTTGCATGCAGTTCGATACCAAAAATTTCCGGCTCCACTTCTCGTCCTCCAGTTCATTCCTGCTGGATATCATTCGCCTATTTAGTGCCCAATACATTGTGCTGGTTCATCATTGCACCCTTTGGAAATATGTTGAGCCGCACAAGCTTGGGATGATGAAGGATATTGGAGCCATAGCCCTGGCCGGTTTTTTTGTGCACAGCGGCTATCTTATAGCCTGGAGCACTTTCCGCAGGCAGAAGAACGAGCCGCTTTATGGCTTCCGCGAATTTTTTACCGACCGGCTGGTGCGTGTTTACATAGCGCTTATTCCCTGTATGGTAGTGCTCGTGCTGGTAACACTGCTGGGTTATGCACTGGTGCAAAAACCCATAGCAGCGGTGGGTTTGCGCGATACAATCGGAACGCTGCTGATGTTGGAAAACAATCCGCTACTCGAACAGATGCGCTATTACTTCCAAAGTGATGATGGTTCATGGCTTTTTGTAAAAAACTACGCAGGCGCATTGCCACTGTGGACATTGGTTATCGAGTGGTGGATTTACATGGCTTTCGGGTGGTGGATTTTGGTGAAGCAAAAAAGAAAGTGGTGGTATTGGCCACTGCTGCTTTTTTTCCTTATCGAACCAGCGTGGCAAACTTTTGTGGGCAACCGTCTGGGGCCGGGCCTGCCTATATTCTGGCTCTTGGGTGTGGTGCTGGTATTTATGCTTGAATCAGCATGGATGAAAAACCGCACACGCAATGTACTGCTATCGCTTGCCGGGTTCATTGCCATGTTTCCACTTTTCCTGCTGTTAGGCTGGAAAATGGCAGCCCTCAGCTATTTCATCTTCGTGTCGTTTGCCGTCCTGGCCTTGAATAATTCTACCCTAAAACCACCCCGCCAGCTAGATGCTGTGGTGCGCTTTGGTGCCGGTTATACCCTCACGCTCTACATCCTTCACTACCCCATGGCGAAACTCTTTAGCTTGTTGCCAACCGGATGGAGTGCGGGGACAGAGATTGTCATCTCCATTTTAGCCATCAATATTGTTTCCATCTTGGTGGCCCTGCCATCCGAACTGAAGTACAAACATTACCGGAAAAAACTTTACCGGAGACTGGGCTGGCAACATGCTTGAGCAATTGTTTACTCCAACTAAAAGCCCCATTCTTTTTTTTCAAAAGAAGAGGGCTTTCTGTTATTTGGTTTTGGTTAACTAAAAACAACAAGCGGTGGTTTACCGCACGAATATCTTTTCACTCACATTGCTGCTTTCCGTGCTCAGCGAAATAATGTAAATGCCGGTGGCAAGATCAGCAGGGAAAGGAAGTTGGACAATGTCAGCCTGGTTCAGATGGAGAATGGCGTATTCCCAAACCACATTGCCACTAAGGTCAAAAATCTTCACCCTTCCGTTTTCACCTGTATATTCCTTGGCCACTTTAAGCGTGAGCACCTTTTCCGATGGGCTAACTGTAAACACAGAGAAACTTCTCTCATCACTGAAGTCTGTATCCCCTTTTGCATCGTTCAACTCCGGCATTTGCTGGTCGTCATCCGGGGCAAATTGCACAAAATCCACTATTGTAATCGGACAAAACTGGCCGTAATCTCCTTCCTGCGGATCGTTGCATCCATCTGGAATAAAAGTTCCGAGGAAAGGTTTTACACCCACCCTGTAAGTGACATCAAGATCAAGATAAAGTGGCCCCAGGTAAAGCGAAGTCCAAGTAGTATAGGTGACCAATGATGGTCCAATGGGGGTCATGGTTGGGTCGCCTAATTCAATGGGTGCAAACTGCCACCCGTATTGGTTGGCCACGTCTATAAAATCGCAGGTAATGGTCACTCCATCAGCCAGGGTCTCATTGCAATACTCCGGGTCCACATTGGTATAGGGCAGTGGCAGAATAATGATGTAGTAGTATGGACTCCATGGTCCCATTGGGCTGTTGCATAAACTCGCTCTGATGCGGATAGAATAAATTTTATTAAAGCGGATGCAGGGTATTTCTTGCAGGAAAAGCCATGAACTGTTGTAGGCCCCTATGTAATAGAGCACAGTTTGTCCCTGATCGGTTGTCAGTTCCCATTCAAGGTCTTGACCATCCCCTACAAATGTCGCCTTAACCTGGCCATCAATCGGGTAAAAACCTCCATTGTAACCGGCAATCATGGTAGTATTTGGTTCAGCTTCGGTCATTATAGTTTTCACCACATTGTAACCGCAATAAAAATTATCCACCTGGATTTCCGCGTAAGTGTCATACGTTTTTCCAAAGCACAATCCGCCAACATCATCCAGCGTTACTAGGGTAGTGGAACCCGTAACTACTTGAGTGAACACATCTCCGTTGGAGGTATCAATAAATTTCCATCGGGTACTCTGGATCAAAAGATTTTCTGCAGCGGTAAAAGCAATTCTTCTGGTGGTTTGTGCGATCTTATATCCCGGAAATGTGTCATCGGATTGCGGGTAAGGGGACCAGGCATTATTCACCTGGCTTGTGGGGTAATACTGGAATGCCCTCTGAAAAGTACCGGCCCCACCTGCGCCATTCAGGGAGTGAACCCGTACATAGTATGTGGCTCCGACAATGAGGGTGTTCAGCTTCATCACCTCAGTAACATTTCCAGCCTGGCTGTTTTCACATGCAAGGGGATTGTAACTGTTGTCGAACAACTGGATCATCGCATCGAATACAGGATTCTGGATAGTAATTTTTGCGCCCTGGGTGGTGGCCACAAACCGGTACCAGGTGTCATCATCTTCCGAAGTACCGGAGCAAACGGCATAACCCGAAGTGGTGGCACCGAGTGTGCCTGCCGTGAATGAGGCGCCTGCCAACCAGTTTTGCTGCACTACAAGGGGAGCAGTTGCGGGATTGTCCTGGGCTATGATGGTGAATGAAATAAGGCTAAGGATGGAAGCGAACAAGAAACATTTCTTCATGATGAATTTGGTTTTAATAAAGTAAAAACACGATTGATAAAAAGCATCCGGTTCATTCACCTGTGGCACAGGTTCCGCGAACCAGCGGAGGTCACTTGTACCAAAGATATTGCTTGCCGGAGAGAGGGACTCAAAAAAAGATCGGCCACGAATGTAATAGAACCATTTCTCCTTTTAAGCAATTTGTCATGGATGCCATCTTATGAGCGACAGGATTCAACACATGGCTTATGAGTTCATGGCAGGTGGAGCAACCCCCGAGCTACCAGCGAATCAATTATTATGGTATTGAAAACGTTCACACCCGCCTGGTTGAGGTGGTGCGCATCGTAAAAATGATGAGTGCTATGGAGAGGATGGTCGAGACTTAAATCAATGTAGAGCGCCTCGTGCTCTGCCAGCACAGGGTTTATGTCCCGCAGAAATTGCTTATGAAAAACTTCGTAGCCGGGAACGTTAGGCTGCGGATGACTCACCAGCACATAGCGCAACCCGAACTCTTCAAGTTTAGAAAGTGATTCGTCAAATGCATTGAGCATGTTTTTCCGCATGATGAATTTCTTTTCAATTGGCGATGGGGATTTTTTTGCTGAATCGGGTTGAGTGGCAAACCCATTGGATACATATCCTTTCACATCGAACTCTGACGGAATGCCGGAAGTCATCAGCCGGTTCACCCACGCATTCCAGTTTCGCAGGTCGGCACCCTCGGTGGCCATTTGCCATGCAGCATGTGGGTCTGGCACATTCTGGATAAGGCGGGTATTGCACTCCACACCTTCCAGCATAAAAGTCATGTCGTACAATTCATAAATCACCAGCGGTTTTTCTTCCAGGTTGAAATAATTTTCTATGAGAAGTTTTGATGCAACGGGATGCTGTGAGGAAGTTCCCATAGTGAAAAGTGTCAGTCCTGCCTTTTCAAATTCGCGCGGGTCGTAGCCGCGGTAAGCATGTGAGGAACCAATTACTACTACATCATAAGGGCGGTTCTTTTCAAAGTCATCAAAAAGAATTTTTTCATGACCACCCTTGCGTTGAAGGTAAGGCACAGCCCATAGAATTGCCCTGCGCTCTTGCACGGTGAACTGGTTGAAGAACCACATCAGCGCAAGATAAAAACCAATGGCTGTAATGCAGAGCAGCAGTCCGTTTCGCACTATCTTTTTCAGTTCCATATCAGTGCCTGTTTAAAATTGAAAATAGATGAACTCCACTTCGCCCCAGTTTCCGAAAAGCACAATCACTGCAAGAAGAAAACCGAAGAGCAAAAGTTTCGGTGTGTAAGTCAAGTGGGTTTCACTGCGCAGGATTTTTCGCATCCAGGGATCGCTGGCAAAAAGAGCAACAACAAAAAAGGCCTTGAACAAAATTCCCAGGTATAACAACCTCAGTATTTCAACCGGCAGTTCGGCTTGCTGCGGTGCAAATGAGAAGATGCCGTCAATCACAGTTACGGCATCACCCAAACTATCTGCCCTGAAAAAAATCCACGCAAAGAGTACAAGGTGAAAAATGAAAATTGTCCTGATAGCTTTGATGATAATACTTCCGCGAATTGTGTTCGTTGAATTTCTTTCACGTTTCTTCAGCAAATTTTCTATCACGAGATAACTGCCGTGAAGAATTCCCCAGATGATGAAAGTCCATGCTGCACCGTGCCATAAACCGCTGATGGCAAACACTGCAAAAAGATTCAGGTTGGTTCTCCATTCTGAAATGCGGCTTCCACCAAGAGGGATGTAGAGATAATCGCGGAACCACGTTGAAAGTGAAATATGCCATCGGCTCCAGAATTCGCTGATGCTCCGGGCGAGATAAGGGATGCGGAAATTTTCCATCAGGTCGATGCCCATTGTTTTTGCTACACCGATTGCAATATCGCTGTAGCCGCTGAAGTCGCAATAAATCTGGAATGCAAAAAAGTAGGTGGCAAGCAGCAGCCAGTTTGTACCGAAGTTTTCCGGTTGTGCATAAACGGTATCAACGATGATGGCGAGATTGTCGGCCACCACCACCTTCTTGAAAAATCCCCAAATGATGAATTGAATTCCTTTAGAGAAATTCTCATACCGCAGCCACACCTGTTGTTTGAGTTGATGGATGAGATGACCCGCGCGTTCAATTGGCCCGGCAACAAGCTGCGGGAAATACGCAACGAACAATGCGAACTTTCCATAATGCTTTTCCGCCTTGAGTTGCCCGCGATACACATCAATCACATAACCCATTTCCTGGAAAGTGTAAAATGAAATTCCAACGGGCAGCAGGAATTGCATGTACTTCAATTCCGAACCTGAGAGGTGGTTGATGTTGTCAATGAAAAAATTGTAGTACTTGAAATAAAGCAGCAGGCCAAGGTTCGCGGAAAGAGAAAGAAGAAGCCAACGTTTCCGGTCGCGTTTTTCTGAACACAATTCAATTCTTCGCGCAACGAAATAGTCAACAGTGGTGGTGATGAATAGGAGGGAGGCATAGGCCGCATTCCATCCCATGTAGAAATAGTAACTGGCCACCAGCAGCATGGCCCACCGCCACCGGTGCGGCAATACATAAAACAGGATAAGGACAACCGGAAAGAAAACAAGGAAGTGAAGCGAGTTGAAAAGCATCAGTGATTCCGGTTTCGAAATTCCTTAGTACATCAACATGTCCCACTTCATCACTTCATCTTCGGCAATGTGGCGCGTGGCTTTTTTGCCCACTACATTTTTTATTTCGCGTGGTGAAATACCAGAGGCCGGGCGTTTCCATGTGAGGTCCGTGTGTTCAATGACTTTTCCTTCGGCAATGTTTTTTGCAGCTACTAAACTTCTTCTTGCATTGGCACGTGCGGGCGCTTCGCTTTCAAGTGCAGTCAATTCAAAAGTTCCAAGCAGCGAAAACGTGCGGTCCATTCTCTTCCAGAAATGGTTGAGATCGTTTTTGTCCATCGCGTGGTAATGGTCGTTGCCAGGAAGTGTTTTGTCGTGGGTGAAATGTTTTTCGAGGACCGCTGCACCAAGAAGTGTGGCCACTTCAAGTGTGTGCATGTCGTGCGGCAATGTGTGGTCGCTGTAACCGGGAATCGTTCCGGGGAACGAACGAATCATATCCTTCATCATTCCAAGATTCGCGTTGTGATCTTGGGTGGGATAGTTCAGCACACAATGAAGAAGGCAGAGTTTGTTTCCAAATTTATTTATTGTTTCCACAGCCTCCATCACTTCCCACTTGAAAGATGCACCCGTGGAAAGCAGGATTGGTTTTTTGAAACTGCACAGGTGTTCAATGAACGCAAGATTGGTGATGTCGCTCGATGAAATTTTGTACACCGGCATCAGGTCGTTCAGGAAGTTTGCACTCTCCACATCGAAAGGTGTGCTCATGAATTCGATGCCTGCTTCTTCGCAATACTTCGCCAGTTCTTCGTATTCCTTCTTCCAGAATTTGTCGTACTTCTTGAACAACTCAAATTGCGAACGCGTAGGTTCTTTGGTGATGTCCCAGTAGTAAGGACTGTCCTTACTCGCAATAGTTTCCGCTTTGTACGTCTGGAATTTGATGGCTTGTGCACCCGCTTCTGCGGCTTCATCAATCAGGCGTTTTGCAATCTCCAGCGAGCCTTCATGATTCACTCCTGCTTCTGCAATCATGTATGGCCGGGTAAGAATGTTTGGATTGTAAGTACTGAACAATTCAATAATTTTCATGCGACAAATAAAAAGAATCGGCAAAAGGCAAGGAGCAATTGGCAAATGATTCCGTCTATTGCTCCTTGCCTTTTGCCTTTTGCACTTTCCACCACACTTCGAGCGTGGTGGTCTTTGCCTTTTGCCAATTGAAGGGGTCGTTTACAATTTCCATCGCCCCGCCAAGATTTTCCTTGCGCGGATAAAACTTTAGTCAGATCATTGTACCGTTTTCAAACCATAACAAATCCAAAAAATAATCATGAGAAAAATTTATCTGACACTTGCTGCTTGTTTGGTAATGGCAGCTTCTATACAGGCGCAACGCGTCTGCGGAACCACCGAATACATGCATAACATGCTCGAACTTGATCCCTTGTTCGAACAAAACATGCACAGTATCGAACAGTTTACCCAGCAATGGATTGCGGAGAACGGAACCGAAGAGCGAGCCATTGTCACCATACCGGTTGTGGTGCATGTGGTGTATAACACAGCCTCGGAAAACATCAGCGATGCGCAAATTGCATCACAAATCACCGTGCTCAACAACGACTTCAACAAATTGAATTCGGACTGGACACTTACACCATCCGCTTTTCAATCGCTGGTGGCCGATGTGGACATCGAGTTTTGCATCGCTACGGTGAATCCAACGGGTGGTTCCACCACGGGCATCATACGAAAAAGCACCACAGTCACCTCTTTTTCTTATACCAGCGACAATGTGAAATTTACCAGCTCAGGTGGTGATGATGCGTGGCCTGCTGCCAACTACCTCAACCTTTGGGTATGTGATATTGCGGGAGGCATTTTGGGTTATGCACAATTCCCGGGAGGTGCAGCATCCACTGATGGTGTGGTGTGCGACTACCTCTACTTTGGAACCACAGGAACGGCAACCGCTCCTTTTAATAAAGGAAGAACGGCAACGCATGAAGTGGGTCACTGGCTCAACCTCTACCACATTTGGGGCGATGATGGTACCGGATGCACCGGCAGCGATTTGGTAACGGACACTCCCAACCAGGCCAATGAGAATTACGGCTGCCCATCCTTCCCGCAAACCTCTTGCAGTAACGGTGCAAATGGTGACATGTTTATGAACTACATGGACTATACCGATGATGCTTGTATGTTTATGTTCAGCAATGGACAAGGAGCGCGCATGCAGGCACTCTTTGCCGGAGGTGGTGCTCGTGTCAGCCTTCTCACATCGAATGGTTGCGGTGCGGGAACTCCTACTTGCAATGTGCCCACAGGCATGAGCACATCGGCAATCGGCAACAATGGCGCAACGTTAAACTGGGGTGCAGCCACCAGTGCTGTTAGTTACAATGTGAGGTATAAACTCACATCATCGGGCACATGGATCAACACCACTTCCATCAACACTTCTATAGTTCTTGCCGGCCTAACCACTTGCGGTGCTTATGAGTGGCAGGTACAAACAGTGTGTTCCGCTGGCAGCAGTGCATTTACATCCTCTACCAACTTCAGCACCACCGGATGTACCAGTACCTGCAATGTTAACTACGAACCCAATGATGTGCTTGAAAGCGCGGTGCTCATTAATACAAGTTCCAACTATTATTCTTACATCTGTCCTGCCAGCAACGATGACTGGTTTAAGTTCAGCACCACATCAGGTCAGCCTCACATAAAAGTTACACTCACCAGCCTGCCTTTCGATTATGACATTTTCCTTTACAATCCATCGGGCACATTGGTGGCCATGTCCGAAAATGCAGGAACCTCGAGTGAAACTATTATTTACAACAATGGCCCTGTAGGATCTTACAAGGTAAAGGTGATTGGCTACGGGGGTGCATTCCACAACACGGACAGCTATATACTAAAAGCATCGAAACGCTCGACACCCTATCGACTTGACGGAAGTTTTGAAGCCGAAGCCGGGCAACTTGATGCGGTAAATGCTTACCCGAATCCCACCAATGACAAAGTGAACATTGTGTTTACTTCCACCGAAGAAACACAAGTAACACTCACCGTATTCGACATGACAGGGCGCGAAGTATGGGTCAATTCCTTTACAGCAGGAGAGGGCGAAAACACCACTGCCGTAAATCTTGTGCATGAGGCTAAAGGATGCTACACCGTGCGCATTGCTACAGGGGTGGATTACATCACTACACGGATTTGCAAGGAGTAAAGTATTTTTTTATGGATAAACAAAGAGCCACCGCGCATAAGCGCGGTGGCTTTTTTACTGACTTCAATACTTCTACAAAGTTGATTTTGAAAAGGGCGGCTCATGTCCTTTTTCAGCCGGTAGCGGAGTTCACTCATTCCAAACAGACTGGTTAATGAGATTCAGGCATTGCGCATGTGTTGCGGAACTGGTGGCGGGCGCCTAAGTGCCCGCGGCTAATGCGGATAAATTTCATCACTGAACTTAGCCTGACTTTCGTTGAAGCATGGCTCGACATGAAGCTTTCAAACAAAGTGGTCCTTTTTTTTAAGAGCGATACAACCCCAATTGCAAAATCACCACAACCGGAAGGTAAGTTTCGAACCATGTTGTTGTTGCCAACGTCAGGCTGATGAAAAATTTTTCTTCCAGAAATTTTTAGCCCTTGATGGCAATGCTTCATTCGCGGGGTGAAATCCGTTAACCTTTTGAAACTTGGCATTTATCTGATCATCATTGCTGCACTTGTGATGCTCAAAGATGAGTACACACGCATCACTTCGCTGCTCGACCTTCCTGAAAAATTCGAGCATACTCTTTACCGCATCCTCATAGCATTCTTTGTTATTGAAAGCACACGAATGGTGATTGTGCTTGCTTATCGTCAACAAAGCCCAAATCGAGGGAAGGACAACTTCACTATTGGTGTGGCACATGCCGCGAAAATTGTTTACGGAGTGCTTACCATGGTACTTGTTCTATCCATGTTCAACATCAATGTGAAGGAAGCCATCACTTCCCTCAGCCTTATAGCCGCAGCGCTGGTACTCATCACCAAAGACTATATCTCAAACCTCATCAACGGCATGTACCTCACCTTTAATAAAGTGATAAACATTGGCGACCAGGTACAGGTGGGATTGCAAAAAGGAAAAATAGTTGACATCACTCTCACCAATGTTCACCTGCTCAATGATGATGACGATATTATTTACATACCAAACAACACCGTGTTCAGTACCGACATTATCAACTACACCAGGCGCGAGCTAAAAAAAAGCAGCATTGATTTCGAAGTGGATGTGAAGTGCATACTTGAGGTGGAAGTGTTGGAACAGAAAATCATTTCGTCACTGGATGAATTCCGAGACGACATTCAATCCGGGTCTTACAATCTGAAAGTGCAATCCGTGAGGCATGAATTTGTGCTGCTCAAATTCCAGTACATACTTCACCAGCCGCTCAACAAGGAACTCGATAAAAAAATCAGGAAGCATATCATACGTTTCGTAGTGAAGCTGGTGAGCGATCTTCAAAACAACTCATGAAGAGAATTCTCGAGCAGTGTTGATGGTACACGGATTTCACGGATGCAACAGATCAACACAGCTAAAATAATCCGCCCACTGTAAAACTTGAATCCGCGAAAATCACTGCCTGTCCGGCAGTAGTTTCATCTTTGGAATGCGTGTAACATTTTTCTCAACGTCCATGCTTCTCCTCGGTAGATTTTTAATTCATACCAAGGCATCATGAAAGTTTTGGTGAAATTGAAATCGGGATAGGTAAAAAAAAGAATCAGAAAATTTTTTATCAGCACCAAGAGTTTTCATTTTTGTGCCCTCAAGATTTTGCACAATCAAAAGTGACGTATGACGAAAAACTACAATGGGTAAATACTCTTCCATAAGAGAATTTATGCAGGCGAACTACCTGCACTTTAATGCAGCCGCCATGGTGGATGCGGCCAAGGGTTATGAAACACATCTTGCCGAAGGCGGCAAGATGATGGTGACACTCGCAGGCGCAATGTCCACCGCAGAGCTTGGAATTTCGTTGGCCGAAATGATACGCCAGGGAAAAGTGGACATCATATCCTGCACCGGTGCAAACCTGGAAGAAGACCTGATGAACCTCGTGGCGCACAATCATTACGAACGTGTTCCGCATTATCGCGACCTCACACCACAAGATGAATGGGCATTGCTCGAGCGCGGATTGAATCGCGTAACCGACACCTGCATTCCAGAAGAAGAAGCATTTCGCAGATTGCAAAAACACATTCATGCATTGTGGAAAGATGCAGACACAAAAGGCGAACGCTATTTGCCACATGAGTACATGTACAAAATGTTGTTGAGCGGAGTACTCGAACAATACTATCAGATAGATCCAAAAAATTCGTGGATGATTGCTGCGGCAGAAAAAAATCTTCCCATCATTGTTCCCGGTTGGGAAGACAGCACCATGGGAAACATTTTTGCGAGTTACTGCATCAAGGGCGACATCAAAACCTCCACCATGAAAAGCGGAATTGAATACATGACCTGGCTCGCGAAGTGGTACATAGAAAATTCGAAAGGCAAAGGAGTGGGCTTCTTCCAGATAGGAGGAGGCATAGCAGGCGACTTTCCCATTTGCGTTGTTCCCATGCTGTACCAGGACATGGAGATGCACGACATCCCATTCTGGAGTTACTTCTGCCAGATAAGCGACAGCACCACCAGTTACGGCAGTTACAGCGGGGCAGTGCCGAACGAAAAAATCACATGGGGGAAACTTGATATCAACACACCAAAATTTATTATCGAGAGTGATGCTACTATTGTGGCGCCCCTCATATTTGCATGGCTGTTAAATCATTGATATGGCACAACCGTTAAAACGAGTAATCAAGGATTACAAAACAATATCCGATGAGCACATCGAACTCATCAACAAACATTATCCCAATGGGTTCGAGAATGAAAACCTAGTGAGTTTTATGACTCCCAAGGGCGTGTTCATAAAAGCCCTTGAAATAAAAACTAAGGACACCATCTACCTGTTCAAGATTGATAAGAACATGGAAGTGGACGATGAAGAAAACCAGGATAACGAAAGCATGGTGATGAATGAATTCGACAACTTCAAAGGAGATGGCAGCGATGAAGAAGAAGAAGAAACCAACGAAGATCATGATGGCATTACGGGTGATGGAACCGATACCGCTGGTGACGATGATGAACCCTCTGATGATGATGACAAGTGATTAATCTGAATTTATCTAACCAACAACCATCTGAAAAGCCATCCCGAAAAATCTGGATGGCTTTTTTAATTTGCAGGCTATGAGAATTTTTTTTTCTGATCTGGGCCTTGGCCTTCGCACCTGGCTAAATGCTTGGAGTTTCATCTTCAGCAATGGCCTTGCCCATTATTTTATTTATCCGCTTGTTATTTCCATTCTGCTTGCGATGGGAGCAATGACAGGCATTGATTGGCTGGTGGACCGCACCATGGATATTATTGCCCCACACCTGGAGTACCAACCATTGTCCGACACAAGTTGGTGGGCGCAGTTGAAAATGTTTTTCGCATCGCTGAGTGAAGGTGCCATCAAATTCCTGCTCTGGATTTTTGCGTTGTTTCTTTATTGGAAGTTGGGGAAATACCTTGTGCTGATGGTCATGTCGCCCATCATGGCATTACTCAGCGAACGCACCGATAAAATTTTAACCGGGGAAAATTATCCTTTCGATGGGCCACAATTTGTGCGCGATGTACTGCGTGGTGTTTTGCTTGCGTTGCGAAATATTTTTATGGAATTGTTCAGCATCATTGCCTTGTGGATGATAGAAACGGTAATCATTTTTGTAATGCCTCCGCTGGCATTGTTACTGGCGCCCGTTTTTCTAATCCTCTCCTTTGCTATTGGCGCTTACTTTTTCGGATTTTCAACCATAGACTACACCAACGAAAGGCAGCGGTTGAAGATAGGGGAGAGTGTAAAATCAATCCGCAGCATGAAAGGTGTAGCCGTGGGCAACGGTGCAATGTTCAGCTTGTTCTTCATGATCCCTTTTGTTGGAACCACCATTGCCACGGTTACATGCACTGTGGCTGCAACTCTTGCCTTGCACGAAAGAAGAGATAGCATGAATAACATGAAATCGTAAATGGATAAGTGAAATTTTCAGCCACAAGACTAAGGCCTGAAAAAATTATTTCACCACGAGAGTTTTGTGATGTACGAAGGTCTCAAAAACAAGGCTCACGGAATAGATCCCGCTGCCAAGTTCGTTCACCTGGAATTGAGGAAATTGAGGTGAAATATTTTTCACCTGCCGGCCTGTCTGGTCAAAAATCAACACACGCAACAGGGATTCTTCACCATTGAAATTCACATTAACCAGCGCATTGGCAGGATTTGGAAAAAGCATTACAACCTCTTTCGAATCCGGGCGTATGGCATTGGATGGAAAAAAACCGTCATGCGTTTTTGAACCTTTTCTTTTAGGGTCGAGATAAGGCTCTAATTGCTCCCAACATTCAGACATATCACTGAAATAGTCCTTGCCCCATCCGCGGCAATTATTATTTCCGCCCAAAAAAGTGGACACTACATGTCCTTGAGAATTGAATAGCGGACTGCCCGCTGATCCGGGAAAGGTCATGCCCGATTGCCATGACTGAACTTCGAGTGCGTTCTTCTGTTTTGCTTCCCACCATTGCGCTGATGGTTCATTATCCGAAACGGAAACACTGAGTGGCTGCGCAAGGGCATATTGCATGCAATATATTTCGTTGCCGATGTCTGCATTAAAATTCCAGCCACTGTAAAATGTGTTCCACTTGCCCGGTGGCAACTCGTCCAATTGAAGTAAAGCAATGTTGCTTTCCTCATCGTGTAAAAGCATTTTGGCACCGGAAAGAGATCGTCCCCAGCAATTGAGTGTGCCATCGCATTGTTGCTGGTTCACATTAAAAACAAACAACCAGGACTCTGGGTTTCCATAATCAGCAGTGTGTGTGGTGAGAAAATAAGGTGTGCCATTGTTGGAAGTATTGTTGAGCAAAACACCCGACACCACGCGGGTGCAGTTGTCCACCAGCATCAGTTGCACCGAACTTGAAGCCGTTTCAACCAGGCTGTTGCCACTAGCGGTAAAGGAAATCAGACAAGGCTGGTCATCATTGTCACCGGACACATCGCGATAGCCAAAAGCCACAGATGAGATAGTGAATTGTCCGTCACCTCTGACCTCAAAAGGCTCGAAGTACTCCACCACAATCTCGTCACCATAAACCGGTATTGTGCCCATCGGCTGGTTGCTTTTGTTGTTGGATGAATTTATAGGTCCGATGAAATCCGATCGCGATGAATTGTAGATGTAGAGATAAGCGCCTTTTGGAATGGAAAGATTGCCAAATGTTACACCAAGGCTAAGAGCACCTTCGGCACGTATGCCCATCATCCATACCCTGTCTCCGTTGTGTCGGTTAATCCATTGTCCATCATTCAACGGCTCAATCACCACAGCAATGGAGGAGGCAAAACGGAAAGGCTGATCCTTGCATTGATTGACCAAAATGTCTTCGGCCAATAAGGCTTCAACATCGGGGGGTGTTAGTTCCAGAAATTGTGTGTTGGGTGCTATTTCGCTTTCCAGCGACCATGAAACCGGCTGTCCGTCTTTGTCCACTTGTGCAACAAGGACATTGCAGAACAAAATGGATAATATGAGGATAAAAAACAAACGCACGTTTTTGAAGATATTTTACTGGAGCAATTGCCTCCCACTTTTAGTTAACGACAAAGAAACGTTCTTTTAGTGTTGAAAGGTTCATTTTCTACAGAAAGTTTTTTTGCATAGTGCATCAGCGGATTTCGAAAGTTTGAAAATATAATTGTGCCAAATCGGGATTGGAAGAACATCAGCATATATTCTCATAACCATCACCTCATGTTGGCAGCAGATCATCATAACACACACCGGCAACTCAGCAAGTCCACACCAAACAACTTTTAATCCATTAACATCCTGCTTTCAACAACTCGCATTGAAGGTTGCTGCGTATGGACAGCAGGATGCCGCACTTTCGCCACATGGATATTAATGTTTTTTTCAAACCATCGAAATTCAGGGAAATTCTTCCTGATAATCTTCACCCCTCTCAACTCATTCATCACACCCATTTTTTCGAAGGTGAACCGGAAGAATTTGAAAACAAGAGCATTGCAATCATTGGAGTTTGCGAAGACCGCAATGCCGGAAAGAATGCCGGATGCGCAGCTGGCCCTGATGCCATCCGCGCTTTTTTATATCAACTCTACTGCTGGGATGAAAAAGTAAACATCATAGACCTCGGCAACATAGAACCCGGTAATGAAATCACCGATACTTATTACGCCCTGAACCAAACTTGTCAATTTCTTCTTAGGAAAAAAATTCTTCCGTTGATCATTGGCGGATCGCAAGACCTCACCTATGCCAATTACCTTGCGTACGAAAACCTGGAGCAAACAGTAAATCTTGTAACTATTGATCACCGCCTGGATTTTGGAAAAGGGGAAGCGACCGGCCATGGCGACTACCTCAACAAAATAATACTGCACAAACCCAACTACCTTTTCAATTTCAGCAACATCGGCCATCAGCGATATCTTGTAGAACCCGAATTGCTTGAACTTGTTACTAATATGTACTTCGATGTTTTTCGGTTAGGGGAAATTCAAACGGCACCGCATGTAGCTGAACCCATTTTGCGAAATGCAGATATGATTTCTTTCGATGTTTCATCCATAAGAATGAGCGAAGCACCCGGTTCTGCTTATGCAGGCCCCAATGGTTTTTATGGTGACGAAGCCGCTCAACTTTGCAGGTATGCCGGCATGAGCGATAAACTTTCTTCTTTCGGAATTTATGAATACAATCCCTCGTTGGATCGCAATGGACAAACGGCACATCTTGTTGCACAGTTAATATGGTGCTTCATCGAAGGTTTTACTCAACGTAAGCAAGACTATCCTGCCGGCACTTATGATGACTACTTAAAATACATGGTGCACATTGCAGGCGAGCAGCACGAACTCACCTTTTACAAAAGCAATAAGAGCGACCGCTGGTGGATGGATGTTCCATACCCTTCCGGGCAGGATATTAAATACGAGCGCCATCATCTGGTGCCTTGCACCTACGAAGAATACCAGCAAGCCACCAATGAAGAAGTGCCTGACCGCTGGTGGAAAACCTACCAGAAACTAACTTGAACGAAACCGCCATCAAGTATTGAGGACAAAAAATTAGTGGCATGCATGAGCGATTCTGACAGCCGGAATTCACTCCTGTATCGAAATTTTTTTTGTGGGTTAACGAATCTTGCTACTTTCGTCACTTTCCAAAAAAGAAAGGAAGCCTTAAAAACCAAATTTTTAAACCCCTATTTCAAGCATGAGAAAGTTTACTCTTACTGCCGTAGTTGCTGCTCTATCCCTCATTTCAACCGCTCAACAAGACCCCCAGTTCACCAACTGGTTTTACGATAAACTCTCTTTCAACCCTGCCGCTGCCGGCATGAGGGGAGATTGTGGTGAGCATTGTTTTTCCATGTTTTTTCGCGATCAGTGGGATGGTTTCGACCGTGACCCGAAGACCATGTTGTTCAATTACAACGGTCAGTTTCCAAAAGCATGGGGTTTAGGATTCACCTACATGGGCGACCGTCTTGGACAAGAGCGCAACTCTATTTTCCGTATATCCGGAGCCTATCATCATCAAATGGGAAGCAATTTTCTTGCTGGTGGTTTGGCTATTGGGCAGTATGCTAAAAAACTTGGTGATGATTGGGTTTTTATTGACGAGGGTGATGCGTTGATTCCTCAAGAGTCCAAAGCTGACGGAACCATTGATTTGAGTTTCGGTGCAACATTTTACCAGCCAGGCAAATACTATTTCGGGTTGTCATCCACTCATCTCGCTGCTGGCGAATTGAAAGACCTCAACATCAAGACTGCACGTCACTATTATGTTATGGCAGGCGGAACTTTTGCTGCAGGAAGTACCTTGGATATTCGTCCGAACATACTTGCAAAATCTGATTTCAATGCAAATGCTTTTGATATCAACGTAAATGTTCTTTGGAACAAAATGCTCTATGGTGGAGTGTCATTCCGTCCCGGTGACGCCATTGCTCCAATGGTGGGTATTGAATACGATTTGGGCTGCAACCGCAAACCCACCAGCCAATTCTGCCAATGCATCCGCGGTGGATACAGCTATGATGTAACCTTGTCCGACATTGCTGACTACAGTGCCGGTTCACACGAATTTTTTGTGACCTATTGTTTCACTTTCAAAGCAATCGAACTGCGCCCGATTCATGGAAATCCGCGCAGGCTGTAAAATAAATTGAAACTCTGTTCGTTCAATACCCGTAATTAGCTTCAAACCTGCCTCAAAAGAGTTTTAGTAAAGCCCTTTCGATTGAATGCTGATTACTGTTACTAAAAAAAGGAAATCATGAAAAAATCATTCATTTACCTGTTTTTCGCTGCCACTCTTCTTGCTAGTTGCTATTCAGGCCCAAGGGGCGAGCTCGTGGGTGTTTATCCGCGTGACGAGTGGATTCAGTTGAATCCCTACGGCATGAATTACATCAACTTCGGTTCCTACACCATGGGGCCGAGTGATCAGGACGTGCCCTATGCCTTGAACACACGTTCAAAGACAGTGACCATTCCCGCTTTTTACATAGACCAACACGAAATCTCAAACAATGAGTACCGGCAGTTTGTCTATTACGTGCGAGACTCGTTGATGCTTAATCTTCTTGCCGAGAATGACCGTGAGGAATATTTCTTTGCGGTGGATGAGCTGGACCGTGAACTCGATCGGTTTATTGACAAAGGATATATCCTTAACTGGGAAGAACCAATTGACATGGAGGATGAAGAAATCTTTGATCTCATTTATGATGAATTTTATCTCCAGGGTTCAGATCGTTTTTACAACCGCAAAGAAGTGGATGCAAGAAAACTGAACTATCGCTATTGGTGGATTGATTTTCAGGGGGCCGCAAGCAAGGCCGGTAAAGATGAAGAATACAGTGAGCCTAATTCACTTAACCAATTGCACTCCATTCGTGGGCACAGCGACCGGTCACAATTTATCATTGAAGAAACCATCAACGTTTATCCCGACACATTGTGTTGGGTGCATGATTTTACCTATGGATTTAATGAGCCGCTCACCGAAATGTACTTCTGGCATCCCGCTTATGATGACTACCCTGTGGTTGGAGTTAGCTGGGGTCAGGCACGTGCCTTTTGTGCATGGCGCACCCAGATATTGAACGAATGGAAAATGTACAATGGAGAAGCATTTGTACAACGCTTCCGTTTGCCAAGTGAGGCGGAATGGGAATATGCATCGCGAGGTGGTCTCGAACTTTCACCTTATCCCTGGGGAGGACCTTACGTAAGGAATAATCTCGGTTGCCCGCTTGCTAACTTCAAACCCATGCGGGGAGATTATGTGGAGGACAATGGATGTTATACAGTTCCCATTGGGTCTTATTCTCCTAATGACTATGGACTATACAACATGGCTGGCAATGTGGCCGAATGGACCAATACTGCGTACGATGAATCATTGTATGATTTCACCCATGACATGAGCCCTGAATATGACTACCGTGCACAGATGGATGATCCGCCTTCAATGAAACGCAAGGTGATTCGCGGTGGTTCGTGGAAAGACATTGGTTATTTCATCCAGACCGGAACCCGTTCTTATGAATATTCCGACACGGCAAAATCTTATATCGGTTTCCGGTGTGTAATGTCTTATCTCGGTCGCGGTAAAAACGTGGAGCCGGAAGATTTCAACGAGGAATAACCGCCCCACCCAATCTGTAGGAAAATTTTAGCGACTCACAATAAGGAGTTTCAGTTCTAGTTATTAACACATATAAAACCAACGCAAGTAAATTATGAAACCTGGAAGTAAAGCATGGAAAAAATTTATGGCGAAGCTCTACGGTATAGGAGCTTCCATCGTAATCGTGGGCGCATTGTTCAAGATTGAACACTGGCAATTCGCCTCTACTCTTCTAACTGTCGGCCTTTTTACCGAGGCCATCATCTTCTTCTTCTCTGCATTTGAACCTCCGCACGAAGACCCTGATTGGTCGCTAGTGTATCCTGAATTGGCATTGCCCGAGGCGGATAAAAACGCTTGGAAAAAATCTCATGGAGTGGGCAAAGGCAGCGTTACCGAGCAGCTTGACGATATGCTTAACAGGGCTAATGTGGAACCTGAACTTATTGCAAGCCTGGGAGAAGGCATGCGTAGTTTCAGTACACAGGCCAAACAGCTATCTGATATTACGGATGCGGCAGGCGCCACTACGCAGTATTCTTCTTCGCTTCGTGGTGCTGCTGAGCAAGTTTCATCTCTGGCCAGCAAATACGCTGAAGTTTCGGAATCACTTACCGGAATTTCAAGCCATGCCAAAGACAGTGAAGCAGCCGGTGTGCACTTGCAAAAGATGTCAGAGAATCTTTCATCACTTAACAACATGTATGAATTGCAGTTGACCGAGCTGGAAAAATCGCGATCACTGTTCTCCGACATGTCCGTGCTGATGAAGAACCTCTCCGATTCGGTGGAAGACACTAGGTTGTACAAAGAAAATATCGCGCTGCTTTCACAGAATTTGAAAACACTGAATACGGTGTACAGCAACATGTTGAACGCAATGGGTTCCGGAAAGGCCTGAACTACTTCCGGGGTGCTACCTCAGGAGAATTCAAACCAATGTTAGAAACGTTTTAAAACCTGCATTAAACATGGCTGGAGTAAAAGAAACCCCTAGGCAGAAGATGATTGGTATGATGTACCTCGTCCTCACTGCGCTGCTTGCCCTTAACGTATCGAAAGAAATCCTTGACGCATTTATTGCGATTGACAAGGGATTAGGTCAACCAACCTTACCCTTGATGCCCGCGCTCAGTCATCAATAGACGCGCTGACCGATGCTGTTGGGACTGATCCCACCAAAGCAACCGCGTTTCTTGAAGAAGGAAAGGATGTAGCTGCACTGGCTGATGAGATGGACAAACACATCGAACTTCTGAAAGCAAGAATTATGGCTGCATCTGCTTACGGTGATAAAGAAGGAAAAAAGTTTGCCGAATTCTTGGAAGGCGAGAAGGCTATTTCCATGGAAAAGAAAGACAAGGACGACAAAGTCATCATCAAAAAACCAGATGAAAACCAGAACAACACTGCACTGCTGGTTGGTCCGAATCCGAAAACACCTAAAACGGGTCTCTGGAGCGCAAATGAATTGAAGACGAAACTGGAGAAACTCAGGGATGATCTCAAGGCCACTACCGTCCAAAAATTTGATCAAACAACATGGACACTTTCTGCGGGACTGAAGACCAATCTTGATGAAGCTTTCAAGTATGAGATGGAAACTGAAGGTAAAGCGAAGAAACAAGTGCAATGGGAAACCAAACACTTTTATCACGTTCCATTAGCTGCCTTGATCACCTATCTGTCCAAGATTCAAACCGACATCAAAAAAGCAAAAGGAGATGTGCTGGCTGAGTTGCAAGGTGGTATCAATGCTACTGACAGAAAATTCACAGATGTAACTGTGGCTGTGGTTCCATCTACAAGCTACCTAACACAAGGCGAAGAATATGTTGCACAGATTTATCTTGCAGCCTATAACAAAACGGATGCTGCCAATGTGTACATCGGTGGACAGTTCACTGAAATGCCAAGCGATACTACTGCGTTTGACCCAAAGAATGCTTCCCAGACTTTGAAAACCGAAGCTGATGGTATTGCGCGCTTTAGGATATCCACGGGAGGTATGTCTTTAGGAGATCATGGTTACCGTGGGATGATTGAATCTAAAAAGCCGGATGGCACAGTGGAAACAATTCCTTTCAACATTCCGCCTTTCACCGTGGCAAAACCTGCATGTGTGGTTTCACCTACCAAGATGAATGTTTTCTATCGGGGACTTGAAAACCCGGTAGCTATTTCAGTTCCAGGTGTGGACATTAACAAGGTTAAGCCTTCTATAAGTGGCGATAATCAACTTATTAAAAGTGCCTCAACAGGGGAGTGGATTGTTAAACCTGGTGCTGGTAAAGAAGCGATTATTTCTGTTACCGCAAACATCAATGGCAAAGACACGAAAGTTGGCGAAGTCCCATTCCGCGTAAGGCAAATCCCAACACCTATTCCGAGATTCAACACCAAAACACCAATGGATGGCTCCATTCCGAAATCGCTCGCACAGGGAGCCACCGGGATCGAAGCATTCATGGAGAATTTCGAATTCGAAGTAAAAGCGGTGGTGGAATCATTCGAAATTGTTTTTATTAAGGACGGTGCAATCAATGCTAAACCAGGCGAAAAGAACAAGTTGAGTGCTGATCAAAAAACAGCAATTAGCAAATTACGTCCTGGTGACCGTTTTACTGTGGAAAACATTGTGTGCCTGATGCCAGATGGGAAGAGACGCCCGCTTGCGCCCATTTCATTAAGAGTTACCAATTAATACCCCAACTGCAATGAAGACCTTGAAAATTTTATTGGTGATAGCACTGCTTATGCCTGTGCTGGCAGATGCACAAATCCAAAGTGTGCTGGATGGTGCTTATGTGCCGGAACACAACCCAACGCGTAAGGTGGTTCCATACCCTTACCTGCGCGAGGCCGATGTGATGTGGAACAAACGCATTTGGCAAGTGATTGACCTTCGTGAGAAGATCAACCACACACTTTATTTCCCCACTGAACCCATTGAAGATCGCAAGAGTTTGTTCGACATTATCAAACATTCTCTGTTGGTGGATGGTTCAATCACTGCGTATGGTTTAGGTCCGACCGGTGATGATGATGAGTTTTTGTACCCGCTCACTTCTGTAGAGATTGACTCATTGCTCAACCCACAGGAGTCGGTCACATCTATCAACGTGGATACTGGTGAAGAAGAATATACCTGGGTACCAGCTCCGGTGGAATCGCGCATCATAACGCAATTCCAGTTGAAGGAAGACTGGCTTTTCGATAAACAACGCTCTGAGCGTTATGTTCGCATTATAGGCATTGCGCCTATGAAAGAAGATTATGACAAGGATGGTTTGAAACGTGGTTACAAAATCCTGTTCTGGATTTATTATCCTGAACTGCGCTACGTTCTTGCCAATCAGGACATCTTCAATATGCACAACGATGCCCAGCCTGTGTCGTTCGAAGTGTTGTTCGAACACCGCATGTTCCAGAGTTATGTGATAAAGGAGAGCAATGTTTACGACCGCCCAATAATGAGTTATTACAAAGGAGTGGATGCGCTGCTTGAATCAGAAAAAATCAGGAACGATCTCTTTCTGATGGAGCACGACCTCTGGCACTACTAGGATTTTTTGCAAACAAAATTTATTCGCCCTTCCGTGAAAACTACGGAGGGGCTTTTTTTTCATCACAACCAATCGCAGATTTCCTGGTACTTCACAGAGTGGAACTTGCAGGTCACTTACCGAAACAGGGAATGCGGATTGCTCTATTGACAATGAGTGCCGAAACAGATTCCTGCTATCCATCACACCCCTCTATTTTTGCCGCCTTTTATCAATGGTCACGGTAAGTAATCTCAGCATTTATTTCGGAGCAAGAGCGTTGTTCTCAGGCATAACTTTTTTCATTGGCCCACGCGATCGCATAGGGCTTGTTGGAAAAAACGGTGCAGGAAAATCCACTCTTCTCAAAACAATTATTGGCGAACAATCATCGGCTGCAGGCAATGTGGCATTGGCCAAAGGCACCACAATGGGCTATTTGCCACAGGAAATGATGCACCACGAAAACAATTCGGTGTATGAAGAAGCTGCTTCGGCATTTTCCGAAGTTCAATCCCTTACTGAACGCCTCGATTTCCTTACCCACGCCATTACTGAAACCAGCGATTACACTAGTGATGCTTACGGAGTTTATGTAGAAGAACTGGAAACTGTAAGCCATCGCTTGGAATTGGTAGGTTCGAGCAACGTGGACGAAAAAATTGAACGCGTACTTAAAGGACTTGGTTTTGTATCATCAGACATGAAGCGGAAGATGAGCGAGTTTAGCGGGGGATGGAAAATGCGTGTTGAACTGGGTAAAATCCTGTTGCAGAATCCCGATCTCCTGTTGCTTGACGAGCCTACCAACCACCTCGACATTGAAAGCATACAATGGCTTGAAGAATTTTTGATGGAATATCCAGGTGCAGTGGTACTCATTTCGCATGACCGCACATTTCTCGACAATGTGACCAACCGCACAATCGAAATTTCGAAAGGGAGGATTTACGATTACAAATTCTCCTACTCAAAATATCTCGTGCAGCGAATGGATGAAATCGAAAAGCAAATTCAGGCAGCGAAAAACCAAAAGAGATACATAGAGGACACCCAGAAACTGATTGACAAATTCAGGGCGAAAAAGGACAAAGCTGCATTTGCGCAATCCTTGATTAAAAAACTTGACCGGCTGGAAAAAATTGAGGTGGATGATTTGGATTCCACAAAAGTGAGCATCCGCTTTCCGCCATCGCCCCCTGCCGGTAAAGTGATTGCAAGCGGACATAAACTTGGAAAGGCTTATGGTGCGCTGCGCCTGTTTTCTCATGTGGAACTGATGGTGAACCGCGGAGAAAAAATTGCATTGGTGGGAAAAAACGGTGTGGGCAAAAGCACACTTGTGCGCATGCTTGTGGCGAAGGAGCCTCACGAAGGAACTCTTGTGCCGGGGCACAATGTTTCGGTCGGTTATTATGCGCAGAACCAAAGCGACACATTGGATGGCACCAAAAGCGTTTTCGAAACCATTGATGACGAAGCCACAGGTGAAATGCGCAAGAATGTGCGCGGTTTACTTGGAGCATTTTTATTCAGCGGAGATGATATTGACAAGAAAGTACGGGTGTTAAGCGGGGGAGAGAAAGCGCGGCTTGCATTCTGCAAACTACTGCTCTTTCCGTACAATTTCCTGGTGCTCGATGAGCCTACCAACCACCTTGACCTCGCATCGAAGGAAGTGTTGAAAGCCGCATTGCAAAAATTTGACGGCACTATGCTGGTGGTGTCTCACGACCGCGATTTCCTTCATGGCCTCACTAAAACCGTGTACGAGATAAAACCCGACCGCATAAAAATTTGGCAAGGCGACATCCTGGAATTCCTGAAGGAGAAAAAGGCTCAGTCCATTTCATTGTTCGAATCCATTGCCCGGAAAAAGAAAGAGCAGAATGAACCGGGGAAGAACAATACCGCTACACCCGATGAACTGAGTTATGACGAGCGAAAGGATATCGAAAAGAAAAAACGCAAGCTGAAAAGCACGGTAACACGTTGCGAAAAAGAAATTGCATCTGCAGAAAGTGCCATTGCGGCCATGGACGATGAACTTGCGGAGTTGGATTACAGTGATCAGGAAAAGTCGGATGCATTGCTGGGGAAATATGACACCCTTAAAAAGCAATTGGATGCCCTGATGGATGAATGGCAGGATGCTTTAGAGCAATTGGGTAGCACAGAATAGTCATCAGCGTTAAAGCCTGGCAGAAATTTTCGACAGTCCAAAATTTCAGCAAGAAAACAAATAAGTAAAATGTAGGTAAGAAAAAAACCGCGGGGCGACTGCCGCCCTCTCTCCCAAAACGACAGCCCTTTGAATCACTCCTGAGCCACGAAAAATAAACTCCCCGCGGTAACTTTTATCTTGTTCGGTAAATCCCGATGATGTCAGAGAAGATGGAGCGAATATAGAAAGTTTTCAATCCCGGAAGAATTTTTAAAACTTTTTTTCTGTGTACCGTCTCCACTTGTCCAGCACGGATTTCATGTCGTTGGGAAGCTCACTTTGAAAATAGAGAATTTGCCCGGTGACGGGATGTTCAAAGGAAAGTGATTTAGCATGCAGTGCCTGTCGCGGGCAAAGTGCAAAACAATTTTCAACGAATTGTCTGTACTTCGAGAATGTGGTTCCCTTCAGGATTTTATCGCCACCGTATTCATCATCATTAAACAAGGTGTGGCCAATGTGTTTCATGTGAACACGTATCTGGTGTGTCCGTCCTGTTTCCAATTTGCATTCCACCAGCGTTACATAGCCAAATCTTTCAAGTACTTTGTAATGTGTTGTTGCGGGCTTCCCCTGCGATCCATCTGGAAAAACATCCATCACTTTGCGATCCTTCAGGTTTCTGCCCACATGACCTGTAACGGTTCCGTCTCCCTCCACCTCGCCCCATACCAGAGCCTCATAAGTGCGTCCGGTGGTGCGGTTAAAAAATTGTTTGGAAAGATGCGTGAGTGCTTCATCTGTTTTGGCTATCACCATTACACCGGTGGTGTTTTTATCGAGGCGATGCACCAGACCGGGTCGTGCATCATCACTGCCTTTGGGGAGCAAGGCAATATGCCCCAGCACAGCATTGACCAATGTTCCGCTGTAGTGGCCATAGGCAGGATGCACTACCATTTGTGCTGGTTTGATTAATACAATCACATGGTGGTCCTCAAAGAGAATATCCAGCGGGATGTTTTCAGGAATGAGTTCAAGTTCGCGAACGGGGTAAGGCAACTCGATGGTGATTACATCCAGCGGCTTCACTTTGTAATTGCTTTTTGCAGCAATTCCATTTACCCGTACAAAACCATTGTCGTGAGCATCCTGGATTCTTGTGCGCGAAGTTTTTTCGAGACGGATAACAAGAAATTTGTCAATCCGCATCATACCCTGTCCAGGGTCTGCAACAAAGCGATGATGCTCGAACAATTCATCATCATTTTCCGGCTCGGGGAGTTCATCGGGTGAAAATGATTTTTTCGCACGCAACGGCATGGAGCTTTGCAAAAAATTACTCACGGATAAATTTTTTCACTATGATATTGGCTGCTTTATCTGTGATGCGCAAGGTGTATAGCGATGGTGCAAGTGTAGTCACATCAAGCCGGTTGACTCCTTGTTTCAATGCTTGTTTCATTAGCAGCCGTCCGCTCATATCCATGACTTCAACCACACAATTGTTTTGAGTAAGCGCAATATTGAGCACGTCAGTGACTGGATTCGGAAAAACATTCAACACAAAATCTTCGCTCTCTTCTGCGTTATTCCAAACCCCGGTCATCCCTGATTTAAACACTGGTCGAATCATAACAGAACCTGTAACTGTGCTCTGTGCCCATTGAGCACCGGCACCCAATTGGTAGAACAAATTCGTGGGGTTGCGGTTGGTGTTTTTGTCGTTGCCAATGTTTAACTGAACATCACTGTCCTGAACCCATCCCACGTAGAATGCTCCATTCATTGGTACCGGATCATCATATTCGTAGTAAGAAAAGATGTTGTAGCCATCCTGGTAATAGTTAGGACTATGGAATGTGAAATTTTCGATGAGTTCGTCACCAGGTTCACCACCACTATTTGCCCAAATACGCAGAAGAAAAGTTTCGTTCGAGTTGTCGTTCTGAAACGGAATCCAGTGCATAAAAACCCCTAGCAATGTATCAGGCGTTTCAGCAAAAAATTTCATGGCAACTTTTCCACCGGCCACATTTACAGAATACGCGCGTTCAACAGAACCATCGTCATAAGCGTAGTAATTATTGAACACTTGCTTAAACCGTGCAGTGTCATTTTGTGGTGTTGCATCTGTTGTAATTGCATAAACGCTTACATCGAACACCGCAGTTGTGTCATTTACACTGTCATCGTAAACAAATCCATCCAATTCAACCGTTCGCTGAATCTCTGAGCAGAAGTTGTTAGCAGGATTAATATCTTGATTCGGAAAATCCCATACAAGGTCATCATCCTCATCATGCAATTCAATTCTGTAACCTGTCACTATATTTTCTGTTGGTCCCAGGTTGCGCTCGTAAGCGATAAAATTATCAGCCATAAAACTTGCAGGATCAGTAAGAAAATGGGTCCACGGCATGGCGGTGTATTCGTCCAGTAATGTGTTGTTGGGATACTCCATTGCTAATTCATCTACCACGCATTCGGTATATGAAAAATTGGATTCTATAAGAACAAAATCAATGTGCCAGTGATCGCAATTGCAGCTTAGTGTAGCGTAATTCCTGAACCGGATCTTGAATCCATCCAGCAAAAATTCAGGTTCAGTGATGGGAATAATTATGTTTTGAAATGCAATATCAGCACTGCCTGCTGCGCTCCATTTGCGCATCCATTGGCCTGCACCAAAGGGCGAATAAAATTCAAGCACAAGTGAATCTTCAGCATTGGGGCTGTTGCCCAATCCACCAGGTTCATAAAAAAACATTATCCGAACACTGTCTTCAGCGCCCAGTCCGCCAAGATTTATGGGAAGTGAAGTGAGTGAGTCGGCAGCGCCATAAGCATCGGGTGGATTGAATTGATATGGATAACCATTACCGGCAAGGCCATCAAATGTTGCCACCCCAATGGTGGGTGGTGAAACCGGAAACGTTCCGTTGATATAAACATCTGCATCTTCCCATCGCTGCCATTCCACAGGAATTTCCGGGTCAATGGTTGGCAATGAATAGCGCGAAAAATCATCGAAGAAGGGAAGTGATATAGATCCACCGCCACCGCGATTTATATTAGAAAATGATTTTTCCTTTTCGAAACGTATGGCCTGTTCAACATTCATGGATAGAGGCCTCTCCATTTCCTGGGCGAAAAATGAATTTGCGAAAAGCGAAAAGAAAACAAGACTGATAAAGTGAAAATTCTTCATGAAAAATTGTGTCTGATGTGTTGCCATTGGTTTTGGCGGGCGTGAAATTAACTACGCCATGTCGCGGGCAGCGAACGCAACCATCTGCCGATTATTTTCTAGCCAATAAAATTTATTGCGGGTCAGCTATGCTGTTAACAGTTGTGGTATCAGCCACACAAGGTTGGGTGCTTAGATATACGTCTACAAAAGTGCCTGGTGCTACAGGTAATTCTGGGTCGTGTGCTGGATCTTGCCTGCATGTGCGGGCAAGTGATGAGTCCGAAACTGAAGGTGACTCGGGAAAATCGAAAATGATATTGCCCAATAGCAAGTGTGCTGACTCAAGTTGAAGTTGCAGACTGTCGAGTCCTAAACCAACAAGATTGGGAACAACCACTTTGCTGTGCGTTGCCCGACCGATAAACACGGTTACATCCGACCCTCGCGGAAGTTCCTCTCCAGCTTTTATCCGCCTGCCCTGGTGCATCACACGGATTACACTTGCTACAAATGTGTTGTTGTCCTCCTCTTTCGCTGTCACCTTCATGCCTTTGTTCCTAAGCTTGATGAGCGCTACTGCGCCATATTCTCCTTCCTCAATGTTTATTTTTTCCATTGGAGGAAGCATGCTGTACACTTTGAGAAAAATTTTTCTTCCTTCTTTCACTTTGCTTTCCGGCTCGGGACTTTGCGAAAAAACAGTGCCCCCTTTTTCACCTTCATTGTAGAGACTATCCACAATCATGTAATTGAGATCGCGTTCTTCAAGCGATTTGGCGGCCTCCTCAAGAGACATTGTTTTCAAATCCGGAACAGAAACGAACTCGCCATGATCAGTGTACCAGCGCAGGTAAAGCCAGATAAGCAGGACGATAACTAGATTCACCAGCACGATGCGCAGCAGGTGCTTGCGGAAATCTTTAGTTTTTGCGAATTGAAGGAAGGGCATGTTTGGATGAGAACGCAATAGTACCTGATATGAACGAAGAAGAACTATCGTGAGAACTGAGAATTCAATGGTACATTGTGAATTGTTTCAAGCACTCATGAATTCGCCATCTCTTCCGCAATAGCCCCATCATACAACACCCTGTAATCTTCAATGAACCCGAAATTCTGTTCATCAATGCCTATTCTTCCGCGGGTTACGTGGCCCAGCAACATTACGGTCATGTTTTGTTCAGCCAGATAATCGAGAAAATCTTCTTCATAATCTTCTACCACTGTTACCACCACGCGGCTTTGAGCTTCACCAAAAAGGAAAGCATCTTTCCGTATTTCACTATCGGTTACAATGTCGAAGCCAAGGGAATTGGGCAATCCCATTTCACAAAGTGCAACGAAAACTCCTCCTTCACTCACGTCATGTGCCGATGAGATATAGCTATTCGTGATAAGCCCTTTTATGCATTGCTGCAGGAGGAATTCCTGTTCGAGATCGAAATGTGGTGCTGGTGAGTTTCTGATTCCATGCACCGTTGTGAGGTATTCGCTTGATGCAATGTCATCATGCGATTGGCCCACCATGTAAATAAGGTCGCCTTTGTATTTAAAGTCAAGTGTGGTGTGGAGCGATTTATCTTTCAACACTCCCAGCATCCCGATGGTGGGTGTGGGGAGAACAGGTATGGTGCTTCCATCCTCATGCGCAGTTTGGTTGTAGAAGGAAACGTTGCCACCGGTTACGGGAGTCTGGAATTTTTTGCAAGCCGCACTCATCCCTTTTATCGCTCCTACAAACTGCCAATACACTTCCGGGTGGTATGGATTTCCGAAGTTCAGGCAATTGGTGATGGCACTGGGTTCGCCACCGCTGCACACAATGTTTCGCGCTGCTTCAGCCACTGCAATCATAGTTCCCACTTCTGGATTGCTATGCACGTAACGGGCATTGCAGTCCACCGTGAGTGCAAGCGCTTTGCCGGTGCCTTTTATGTTCACTATGGCCGCATCGGAAGGCTTGTTGGTGGTCATGGTTTTGGTTCCCACCATGGAATCATATTGTTCGAAAATCCATTTTTTTGATGCAATGTTGTGATTGGCCATCAATTGCCGGGCAACTACCACATAGTCTTTCGGTTCCTGAATTTTAGTGATGTCAAATTTTTTCGCCTCTTTGAAATAAGCGGGCTCGCTGTACTCACGTTCGTACACCGGTGCACCCCCGCCAAGCACAAGCGAGGCAGCAGGAATTTCGCCCACCACTTCACCATTCATGAAATACCGAAGTGTGTTTCCTTCCGTCACCACTCCAATCTCAACGGCATGCAAATCCCACTTATCAAAAATTTTCAGCACTAGTTTTTCTTTTCCTTTCTTCACTACAATGAGCATTCGTTCCTGCGACTCGCTCAGCAGAATTTCAAACGGCTGCATGTTCTCCTGCCGCTTGGGCACTTTATCGAGGTGGATGTCCATACCTACGCCACCACCTGCGCTCATTTCGCTGGTGCTGCAAGTGATGCCTGCCGCGCCCATGTCTTGCATACCTGCTATGGCATTGGTTTCAGCCAGTTCCATAGTGGCTTCGAGCAAAAGTTTTTCCTGGAAAGGGTCGCCCACCTGAACCGATGGAAGATCCTTTGCACTGTCAGCGGTAATGTCTTTCGATGCGAAGGAGGCACCCTTGATTCCGTCCTTTCCAGTGGCACTGCCCACAATAAAAACGGGATTGCCAATGCCTGTAGCTTTCGATGAAATAATTTTCTTCACATCCACCAGGCCCACGCTCATGGCGTTCACCAGCGGATTGGCTTGATAACTTTCATCGAAATAAACTTCGCCTCCAACAATGGGAATGCCGAATGCGTTTCCATAATCACCAATGCCTTTAACCACTCCTGCCAGCAGCCATTTTGTTTTCGCGCTGTCGGGTTTTCCAAACCGAAGTGAGTTGAGTTGGGCCACAGGGCGCGCACCCATGGTGAAAATATCGCGGTTAATTCCACCTACTCCGGTTGCGGCACCCTGATAAGGTTCAATGGCTGAAGGGTGGTTGTGCGATTCAATTTTAAAGGCTACACCCAAACCATCGCCTATATCCACAATTCCTGCGTTTTCCTCACCGGCTTTTACCAGCATGTGCGGCCCGTCTTTAGGTAAAGTTTTCAGCCATCGGATAGAGTTTTTGTAAGAGCAGTGTTCGCTCCACATCACAGAGTAAACGCACATCTCCGTGAAGTTGGGTGTGCGCCCGAGTATCTCTTTTATTTTTTCAAATTCCTCGGGAAGCAGTCCCATGTCGAGGGCTTGTTCCAGGGTTGCAAGTGTGTTGTGCATGGATGATAGAAAATTTTCGGGGTGCAAGGTAATCTTGTGCATCAGGCACAACATTGCGCTCCATGGAATGCAATGGACTCCACCAAAATATCCAATAGCCGATTCTCTATTTCCGTTTGAATGGTAAAGGATGAAAGTTATTTTGATGAAATTTTTTTTAATGAGTTCTGATAGCTTTAGCCGCTTTTAATTGTTTCCTATTTAATAACAATCACCTTGCTGGTCGCAAAAACTATAGCTCTGGTACAATCAGAAATTCATCGTTGCAAAAGCGCGGGACTGGCCGTTGGATTCATTCCAACTATGGGCGCTCTGCATCGTGGGCACCTATCACTTTTGGAAAGATCGGGAATCGAATGTGGTGTTTCGGTCGTGTCCATTTTTGTGAATCCCACACAGTTCAACAATCCCACGGACCTGGTGCTATATCCGCGAACGCTTGAAAAAGATTTGGCTATGCTTGAGGAAAATAGTTGCCACATTGTTTTTGTGCCTTCCGTGAAAGAAATCTATCCGGAATTGAAAAAAGACTCGTGGGATTTCGGGCGAATGTCTTCAACGCTCGAAGGGAATTATCGCCCTGGGCATTTCAATGGTGTGCTCACTGTGGTGAAAAGGCTGTTTGAAATTATTCAGCCCGATAAGGCCTATTTCGGGGAGAAGGATTTTCAGCAACTATCACTCATCGGCAAAATGGTGGAACGGGAGAAACTTACTTTGGATGTTGTTCCATGCCCCATAGTTCGCGAACCCGATGGACTCGCCATGAGTTCCAGAAACACAAGGCTTTCTTCGAATGAGCGTCAGTTGGCCGCAAACATCTCTCGCATTCTGTTCTTAATAAAGGAAAGGAGAGACGAGAACTCGCCTGTGGCATTAGCGGCTATTGCCAGAAGGGAATTTGAAAAGGCGGAAGGGATAGTGCTGGAATATTTCGAAATTGTGGATGCTCCTTCTTTCAAGCCTTTAAAAGATTGGGGTGATGCCACGCAGCCAATAGCTCTTGTTGCCGCTTATGTGGGCGAGGTGCGGCTGATAGATAATATCCGTTTGTGAATCAGGCGAAGGCCAGCGGGCCTCATTAAAGAAATTTAGTGTAGCGGTATGGAGGCCAACCTATCTTTGACGCCTTCACACTAATTTAATTCTGTTTCAAATGGGTATTGGAATCAAAGAGCTGCTCATCATCCTGGTGATTGTCTTATTATT
>JAWXCI010000057.1:0-5767 GCA_034408895.1 Flavobacteriales bacterium | reverse complement strand
TTATACCCACTGCACAATAAGTTACATTATTCCCACATTCGATCCGGGTTCCGGGTTTATAAAATCCAGATACCTCACGTGAGGAGTTTTTAGAGGTGCCCTTCAATCATATCTTGAATAAAAAATTAGCCATGTTGAATGGAGGCTCCCTGTAAATGTGGGCTGCGCGCACCACTTTATCAAGTACATCCTTAAGCACCTTAAAATCGTCCGGTTTCTTAATGTAAACATTTGCACCGCTGTGAAATGTTTCGGTTATATTTTCTTCGGAGGATGATGTAGAATAAATAGCGATGGCCACTTCCCTTAGTCTGGGGATTTTCTTGATTTCCTTCAGGCACTGCATTCCTCCTTTTAGGGGCATGTTGAGGTCAAGGAAGAGCATATAAGGTAAGGGTGTATCCTCAAGAGCGAGATATTCCATCAGTTCCACTCCATCATTAACCGTGTGCACCTTCGTTTTTATCTTCAGCTCTTCCAATGCATCCTTAAAAATTGTGCGGTCGCCTTCGTCATCATCAGCCAATACAATTCTCATGGGTTCGTTGTTCATGGTATCTTATTTATTTATTGGGTTGGTATATAAATATCTATTGCCGCTCCTGAGTTTAATTTTCCGGTAGCGGTTACTATGCCGTTGTGATTCTCTATTATTTTTTTCACAATGGAAAGACCTATGCCGGTGCCGGAATATTTCTCTTTGCCGTGCAGGCGCTGGAATGCATCAAATATTCTTCGGTTATATTGTGGTTCGAAGCCAATGCCATTGTCCGCCACGGTAATATGGCAGTATTCTTTTCCGGATAAAAGACCCTCTATATCATTACTTGGTCCGGTCTTAATAATATGGCTTTTTATTTCGATGTGCGGTGGCACACCCGGTGCAGAAAACTTGAGGGAATTGCTGAGCAGGTTGTGCAGGAGTTGACGGAACTGGAATGGTACAATGCGCACCTCACACATTTGGCTTGCTTCAATAGTGGCCTGTTTTTCATCCAACGTTTCCTGAAGTCCTGCCTTTACTTCCTCAACAATTTGACCCAAGTCTTTAATTTCGAATTGGCCCTCATTATTTGTGGTGCGCGAATAAGCCAACAAATCTTCTATAAGGATGCGCATCCGGGTTATGGAGCTTTGTATTCTCTCAAAATATTCCTTCCCCTTTGCCGAAAGTTTGTCGCTCTCCATTTCTGCCACCCTTGATGCAAACATTTTTATATTGCGGAGTGGCTCCTGCAGATCGTGACTTGATATATGGGCGAACAATTCCAGTTCCCTATTCATCTTTTCCAGAGTTTTATTTTTTTCCTTGAGCTCCTGGTTGGTCAGTTCAAGCTGTTTTTCGTTATTTATTCTTTCCAGCTCAATTTCAGTGCGCTTGGCCACTATTTTTAAAATGGATGTCACGGTTTCACAGTCTTCAATGTCTTTTTGGTGCATCAGGGCGATCAGCCCTATTTCTTTGCCCGCCATATCGGTAAGCGGGTAGCCCACATAGCCCTCCACATTATATTGCACCAAGGTCTGGTTTTTTGGGAATTTGCTTTTGCATTGGTGCGGATAGGAATATATCTTTCCATGCACCACCTGCTCGCAGGGGCCATGTGGCAACGGGTAATTTATATTTTCTACCAGTTTGCCAAATGCTGCCATTGCTATGGTTTGCACAAAACTATCGCCTGAGTCGTCCTGCTCCAACCGGCCTATCAACACGTAATCCAACTGAGTAAGATCAGCTACGTAGAGTACAACGGAGAGAAAAAATTCAGCATGCGCCTGGTAAGAAGAAAATTTCTCGGAGAATTCAGATAAAAATCGTTGGTTGTATTTACTTAGTGCAATCAACTGGTTTTTTTCTTGAAGTTCTGTGTTGGCTATATATAATTCCCGGGTTCTGTGATCAACCTGTTCCGTCAGTTGCTGCGCAAAAGATTTTTCTGCGTGTATGTTGGTAGCAGCGCCCACCCATTTTATTATCTTGTTCTCTTTATTGATTACGGGTTCACCCATCATTTTGAACCAATTGAATTCTCCCGTATGAGATTTAAGCCGCACATCGTAATTGTATAAACTTCCAGTATTCAAGCTATTCATCCAGGCCTTATTAACCCCGGCAAGATCATCGGGGTGTACTATGGCGTTCCATTCTTGTTCCCCTCCCGGCTGCACACCCGTGTATTCTTTCCATCGGCTGGAAACATATTCAGAAATACCATTTCCATCTGCCATCCAAATCAATTGTGGCAAGGCCTCGGCCAGCGAACGGAACCGCAATTCGCTTTCAGCAATTTTTGCTTTGGAAGCCATTTCTTCTGTGGTTTCCAGTGCGTTTACAATTACGCCTGTTATTTTTTCATTGGCATTATAAGAAGCCCTGAACTCCATGTCAAAATAACGTGTTTCTGTGAGCCCGTTTTCCCTTGTGATATTCACTGGCATATCCTCCGCCTTAAAGGTTTCTCCGGTTTTGTAAACCTGGCTAAGCAATTCGAAAACCGACTGAGCTTCCAGTTCCGGAAATACTTGCCTGACGGTTTTACCCACCACATCAGCACGACCCGCCATTTTCAGAAACACATCATTAGACATTTCAAACACATGCTCCGGCTCACGCAAAACGCAAATTGCAGCAGGGGCTTCCATCACCAGGGATTGAAATTGGTGCTGCATCTGCTCTGTGTTTCGCAGTGCCTTGTTTATTCTGTAATAGGAAAGCATAAGAATGACGATGGCGCCCAAAAAAAGTACAACGATGTACAACGGGGTGATCATGGAATACTGAGCAAAATTCATAATGTGAGTTGTGTGCAACTCGTTTTGGGCCCTGGTCATTTGAAGAATACTTTGCTTTACTTCATTCATGGCACTCACCCCTTCCATAATGTTTTTTTTCATCGCGGGGTTGGCAGAACCATTCCTATCAAAACCTGAAAGATTTTCAACACTCAACAGTTTAGCGCTAATGGCCAGTATTAATTTTTTAATGTGTTGAACCTGTTCAGGGTCTTGCTGTGTTAAACTCTCCAGCACTTTTATCTCCCGCCCCATATCCTTCAGCGAAGCATCTCTTTTCCTGAGCATGAGAGAATCGGAAGTGAGGAGGAATGCGCGTTTGTTGGTTTCGGCTTCAACAAGAATCAGGGAAATTTTCTGAAGGCTTTGATTGACTTTGTTAGTGTGATCCACAAGTTGGGCTGACTCCACCAAGCTTCTTATTTGAAGAAAGGTGACCAATGAAAGCACAACAAGAAATGCAGTGGTGAACAAATAAATGATCCTTACGCTAAAAAGTGAATGCTTATTTTTTTTCATGAAGAAACTCTCTCAGAAGACAGCTTCCAAGGCACGCAAATTTATTGTTGTTTATCGGGGACTCACTTTGCAAACCCCACGTTTCAGTTTACCGTGTGATGGAGTTTGCGAGAATTTGCAGGTCAACAACTTGAAGCACATACTATCAGGATGAACAGTGCTGAGCCCTAATGGGCACTTCTAAAAACTCCTGACAGCAATTGTCTATGGTCCTGACTGATCAAGTAATGGTATTGCCATGTGACGGTGGCCGATAGAAATTAAAGCGCTAAATGCTCGTTTTGAGTGCGCAGTGGCCCTCTCTTTTTGAACTATTGCTTACCATCTCCACCCATCAAAACATACTGTAGAATATTTGCACCCATCTTCAAAGCTTTTGTGCGTGTTTCCTGCGAATCTTTGTGAACTTCGTAACTATCCCATCCATCGCCCAGGTCGCATTCGTAATCGTAAAAACAGACCACCCGTTCTTCCCAAAGCAAAGCGAATCCTTGCGGTGCGTTGCCTTCATGCTCGTGCACTTTGGGCAAGCCGCTAGGAAAATCATAAGCCTGATGATAGATGGGATGGCCAAAAGGCAATTCAACAAAATCCAGTTCAGGAAAAACTTTTTTCATCTCTTTCCTAATGAACTTGTCGAGGCCATAGTTATCTGATATGTGCAGGAATCCTCCCCCTATTAAATATGCACGAATATTCGACACATCATCACTGCTGAACACCACATTGCCGTGACCTGTCATGTGTACCCACGGGTAATTAAACAATTCGGGACTACCGGCTTCAGCAAAAGGAACTTCGGGGTCAATGTTCATCCCCAGGTTTTTGTTCACGTATTCCACCAGATTGGGCACACTGGTAGGATTGGCGTAATAATCTCCACCTCCTTTGTATTTCAAAACGGCTACTTGATAGCTGGGTGGCTTCAAGGATGCCAAGAGAAAAAAACAGGCAACACCTGTTACAATTGAAAGAATCATTTTTTTCATGAGTGCGAATTTAATGGGAGAGTTGGTGAGTTGTAGCTTTCAAATTTCGCTCCTATTCAACTCGCTAATTCACTAATGCTCTTACGCCCCAACTTCATAGTATTGTGCCATGAAACAAATTATAGAAACACCCAACGCGCCAGAACCCATTGGACCCTATAGCCAAGGAGTGGTGGCTGGCAACACGCTTTATATCAGCGGCCAAATAGCCATTGATCCGGCCACCAACCTATACCTGCCTGCAGATGCAGCAACTGAAACGCGACAGGTGATGCACAATCTTGAAGCAATACTCAAGCAAGCCAATCTCACTTTCGAACAGGTGGTGAAGACAACCATTTTTCTCCTTGATATGAACGACTTCCCGATAGTGAACGAGGTGTACGGAAGTTTTTTCTGGTCCCAATTTCCTGCGCGCGAAACAGTGCAGGTTTCTGTGCTTCCCAAAAATGCCCGGCTGGAGATTTCTATGATTGCGGTTAAGGGCTGATTTGGGCCTTTTTGCTGTAAAGCTAGCGGGCCTCCCTCCGCCACACCTTTCCTGACTTTAATCAACCATCAATCAAATTCAATCTCGTTATGAAGTCTATTACCTTTTTGATGGTGCTCTTTGCATTGAATGCAAGTGCGCAGAACTTAGTTCCTAATGGAAGTTTTGAGGGGTATGAAATGTGTCCGGATGCTGTAAATTCAATTCCTTTATTGGGTGGTGGCTGGACTAATATGTTCAACACGCCAGACTTTCTGCATGAATGTGCCCTTTCGTGGGGTATTGACGTTCCATCCAATGCATTTGTAGGCTATCAATGGCCTAAGGAAGGCAGCGGTTATGTTGGATTTATTGCTGACTCGAAACCATTCACCGACATCGATACTAAAGAGATAATTGGAGTTCCCTTGAACCAATCTCTAGAAGTTGGAATTACATACTACTTTAGTATGTGGCTGGTTCGTTCAGACTACGAGGTTGAATGCCAACGTGCATGCAACAACATTGGCGCGAAGCTGCTGGTCGGCTCGGACTATATATACCTTCGAACAGGTGGTGGACAATACCGCACATTTCAACATTGACACTGTGTTTACTGATACGCTGAATTGGGTTCAGCTCAAGGGAAGTATGGTGGCCGACTTGCCTTATTCATACCTGGCATTGGGCAGTTTTTATGAGAAGGAAAACCTGATCATAGAAAGTTACCATAGTCAATTTGATTTGTTTGCCTACTATGGAATAGACGATGTTAGGCTTTCCACAGATTCGGCCTATGTCTTTCACACCAGTGTTTCAGAACCAACCAATGTGGTAGCTAGTTGTTGGTACAACAGCACAACCGAGGAAATACTCATTCAATGCGAACAAACAGTTCAATGTACGGTATTTAATTCGAGCGGTAAGCGTATGCTTGAAACAGTAGTTGTAGGCAGCACGGCATTGCCAGCACGATCCTTTACAAATGGCCTATACG
>JAWXCI010000056.1:0-17372 GCA_034408895.1 Flavobacteriales bacterium | reverse complement strand
AGGAACAAATGACTGCTCGATACCACCAAGTCCCGGAGGGACTTTGCATATTTCATCGCTTACTTTTCTACCAAAAGCCCGTCCCTTCGGGACTTGGTGCATGCGAGTCGTTGTTGCTTCTCTACCAAAAGGTCGTCCCTCCTGGACTTTTATATCATTTGAAAGGGAAAATTGCAATTGCGCGCATGATAAACTTCAGTCGTTCGCTTTCCTGTCGTTGCAATAGTTCCACACCAGTGCAGCAAGTGTGGCACCGGCAAACGGCCCCACCAAATAAATCCAAAGATTGGAAAGTGAAGGTCCACCATTGGCCATATCGCAAAAACAACGACTAATGCCCACTGCCGGATTGTAAGCTCCACCGGATATGCTGCCGATAGTGGAAGCAAGAGCGAAAATGGTAAAGCCTATAGCAAGCCCGTAGAACGAATTGCCGTGGTGGGCTTTCACTGTGGCCACATTCAACACCACGAAAGCGAGAATAAAAGTCCCTATCAATTCAGCAAACACCGCCCTGCTCGCTTCCGCTTCGGGTATCATCTGACAACAGGTATCGCTTCCTGTAATGGCACAACTGAGGAAGGCCCCGGCAAGGCCTCCGCTAATCTGGGCGATCCAGTACTGAAACATTTCAGGACCAGAAATTTTTCCACGGATAAAAATGGCAAGCGACACCGCAGGGTTGTAATGCGCACCGCTGATATGCCCACCGGCATACCCCATTACCATCAAGGCACAACCAATGGAAAGAGGAGCGAACACACTGCCGGAGGCCACCGCAGTGCCAATGGTGAAAACAAGAACAAGGGTTCCGATTAATTCATAAATAAGTTTTTTCATTTGGATTTGGTATTAGGTTCAACTTTTTTGAAGGGTCAAACGTATTCGCAACCGGCTATCAAAACCCGGTTAAGGATAACCTACTGTCGGAATGTTTTGCACCGCGATCTTAACAGAATGGTAAGTAGTTGTGCCGGTACCTTTGCCATCACAATTTGAACATCCTACTTTTGTGTTCAGCGTTTTGAAAAAGATTCTTGTCATATCCGCTTCACTTATCTACCTGTTGCTTACTTCAGGAATAAGTATCCACCTGCATTATTGCTGCGGCAAGTTGGCCGAGGTAGGTGTCATCTCTCTGAATAAAAAGTGTTGTAGCCATGAAGATGACAAGTCCTGCTGCCTACAAAAAAATTGCTGCAAGTTTGAAGAAGTCAAGATTAAACTTGACGATGTTCACCGAATTCCGAAAGTTGTTGAGCTTAGTCCGGTGATTGCTGAAATAGGCTTTCAATCAACCGTTTCGATAGCGCCTGTTTTAGCGGATGATCATTTCAACAGTGTCTATGATCACGATCCGCCACCAATTCAATTTTACAAAATGAATTGCTCATTGGTGCTCTACGGCTGAGTTCGTATTGGCTTGCTGCGTGGAATCTTTTCTTCGCACTTATTGTTTTCTAATCCAACAATTTTTTACAAACTATGTTTCGGTATTGAATCGGAACGAAAATTTATTCAAGATGAAAAATCAAATTGCCCTCATGTTCGTTATTCTCTTCTCCACTCTTTCTTTTAATGCAGCCCTGGGCGCTGATAAAAAAGAAAAGCCTGTAACTGTGAAATTCCATGTATCGGGTGTTTGCGGTATGTGCGAAAGCACCATAGAAAAAGCGATGGATGTCCGCGGTGTAATTCATGCCGATTATAACCTGGAGGCTCATCAGCTGGAAGTTACTTACAAGCCCTCTAAAATCACTGAAGATGAAATTCACAAACTGCTGAATGAAGTGGGCTACGATACGGAAAAATCTATCTGCACCGATGAGCAATACGCGCGTACTCACCATTGCTGCAAGTACCGCGAGCTGTCTGATCACTAAACCTGTCATGATGAAATACATAGTGTTATTTATTTCACTTGCACTGGTGAGTGCGAGCCGTGCCCAGTTGATTCGCGGACGAGTTAACGGCAGCACCGGCAACGGACAGGTAGAAGCATTGCCCGGTGCTTATGTGGTTTGGCTCAACACCCGCAGCGGAACGGTGGCCGATGCCAACGGAGAGTTTGAACTGGGGATTCCGCCTGATGCTAAAATGCTTGTGGTATCCTACAGTGGTTACGACTCAGATACTATCCGCTATTCCAATCAAACTTTTCTCGAAGTGTTGCTCGAGCCTGCATCGCTGGGTGCCGTTAAGGTAACGGGGAAGTTGGACGCAACACAGATGAACACGCGCGATCCGCAGCTATTTCAAACCATCACAGAAAAGGAATTGTGTAAGGCCGCGTGTTGCAATTTGTCAGAAAGTTTTGAAACCAATGCCTCTATTGATGCTTCGTTTACCGATGCCATAACCGGAACCCGGCAGATAAGAATGCTCGGCCTTGATGGGCGCTACACCCAAATTATGTTCGACAATGTGCCTGCTGTTCGCGGGCTCGCCTCCACTTATGGATTGACTTATGTGCCGGGGCCGTGGATCCATTCTATCCAGATTGCAAAAGGTGTGGGCTCTGTCTTGAATGGTTATGAAAGCATTACAGGACAAATAAATGTGTCGCACAAAAATCCGGGCAATGGCGAAAGGCTTCATGTCAATGCCTACTCCAGTACTGGAGGAAGGCTGGAGCTAAATCTTTTGTGGAAACCGGAAATGAATCCCCGGCAGCAGCAAAGAAAAATCCAATTCAGCCCCATTTTCCTGGCCCATGGTGCCATGTCTCAATTGCGTTCGGATATGAATGACGATGGTTTTCTGGACAACCCTCTTTTCTCCAATGTGATTCTCCGTAACGAATGGCATCTGGCCACTGATGGCGGTTTGGGCGGTCAGTACACCGCCTCTTATATGCACTTAAACAACGTGAGCGGAAAACTGCAATATGATCCGCAGGATGAAATACGCTCACAGTTGTGGGGAGTGAATGTGACTACCGACCGCTACGAAATTTCTGCCAAGACAGGCTATGTTTTTCCGGATAAGGATTTCCAGAGTTTCGGGACGCAACTCAATGCATCATGGCATGAGCAGAATGGAAATTTCGGATTTCGCCAATACAGCGGGCAACAACTGAGCGCTAGAGCCAACCTCTTGTTTGCATCTCGGTTCAGTGAAAACCATAAGTTCACTTCTGCTTTATCGTGGCAATACGATGATTATCACGAGTCATTGGATACCATGGAACAATCCACATCATCTGTTGATTTCACTACTTACAATTTCGACAGGAAAGAATTGGTACCGGGCGCAGCGTTCGAGTATTCATGGCTTGCAGGGGAATCATTTATCCTCGTGGCGGGAATGAGGGCCGACTATCACAATGTATATGACTTGTTGCTCACTCCGCGCCTTCATGCACGATACAGCTTCACTGAAAATTCATCCTTAAAACTGGCTGCGGGAAAAGGCTATCGCACACCCAGCATTTTAATGGATAATGTTGGAATGCTTGCCAGCAACAGGGACATTGAGATACAGTATTTCAACCCGGAGTTCCCGTTTGGTTTGAAGATGGAAGAAGCATGGAATTTCGGAATCATCTTCTCACAGAAATTTGAGATGAACCATCGCGAGGCCACACTTTCCCTTGATGCATACCGCACCCAATTCGTAAACCAACTGGTGATGGATATTGAAGAAGCACGGGTCGTTCGTTTTTACAATCTCGATGGACAGAGTTTCAGCAACAGTGTGCAGGCCGAATTGCAATGGTCACCCTTCAAACGGTTTGACTGGAGGCTGGCCTACCGCTGGCTGGATGTGCAGACACAATACGTTTCCGGGCTGCTGGAAAAACCGTTGCTGAATAAGCACCGTGCGTTTACCAATATCGCTTTCGAAACTAGAGAGAAGGACAATGGTGCACAATGGAGATGGGATGCCACGCTTCAGTGGATTTCGCAAAAACGCATTCCACCCGCGGGCGAACATGCAGCTCATACTATTCTGCTGAAATCTGAATCTTATGTTCAACTGAATGCCCAGATCACTTATGTGTTTCGCACCAATCTTGAATTGTATGTCGGTGGCGAAAACCTTACAAACTTCATGCAGCACGATGCCATCATTTCATCCGAAGATCCTTCCAGCGAAGATTTTGATGCATCACTTATTTGGGGTCCTGTTTTCGGACGTATGGGGTATGTAGGATTTCGGTGGAAGATGATGTAGGGCGGTAATTGGTAGTCGGTAAAATGAATGTCGGGAATGTTGCCCAACACACGTAATGTGTGCGACCGGCCCATTTTCATAAGTATTTTCGGGAATGTGTGTCCGCGAGTGAAATTCCACAGCAACCAAGAGGCTTATGGTAGTAGCATGCAACAAGGAAATTTCCGAATCTTCGGGACGGTAAACCAACTAGCAATCAGGATCAATTATGCCTGCCAATAGAGCGCAGGTGCACCACATGCGAGCGAACAGCCAGCAGCACGGTGCGATGTTCGTTGTACGTGATGCCAAACTTCATGCAGGTCTCGCGCACAATTGTGGCTAGAGCGGGATAATGAATATGCGAAATGCGTGGGAACAGGTGATGCTCCACCTGGTGATTTAATCCACCCGTAAACCAGTGTACAAATTTGTTGTGAGTAGCAAAGTTGCTGGAAGTCTGTATCTGGTGAACGGCCCATTCGGTTTCAAGTTTCTGGTGCTGACCTGCGGGATCGTGGAAATGTGTTTCTTCCACAATGTGTGCAAGCTGAAACACCACTGCTATCATAGTTCCACACACACAGGTAAGAATAATGTAGCCTATGATGGTGGACATCACACCCACCACCATCATGGGGAGGGCAATGAATACAAACAGGTAAACCGCTTTGGTGGCCCAGAAGCTTACATGATCCCAAAAGCCATATTTCCTGATTTTGGTAACTCCTATTTTTCCTGAGAAGTATTTCTTGTAGTCGAAGTAGAACACCCAAAAGAGGTAGTTCAGTGCATAAAAAATAAATCCGTAGATGTGCTGGAAGCGATGCATCCAATATCGTTTCTGGTGCAGGTTGAGTCGCATTACCGGGAGTATGTCAATGTCATCATCCATTCCCTGAATGTTGGTGAAACTGTGGTGCACCATGTTGTGTTTTGTTTTCCACAGGTGCACATCGCCACCCATGAGGTTGAGCGAATAGCTCATCATATTGTTCACCCAGTTGTATTTGGAAAAACTGCCGTGAGCACTGTCGTGCATCACATTAAAACCGACTGCGGCCAGCGTGAGGCCCAGCAATGCACAAAGAAGAATGCTCAACAAAACACCGGGAGTGAAGAACACAAGCCAGGTGTAAAAGCCTGCCAGTGCAGTAAGCAGTATTCCTGATTTGAGGTAAATTTTCCAGTTGCCCCAGCGGTTTTTGCCGGTCTGATTGAAGTAAGCGTCAACGCGCGTCTTGAGTTCATCAAAGAGCGGATGCTCTTTGGTATTGAATGTTACAAAAGCCATACTTGCTATAGGATGTTTTAAGTGTGTAGGGAAGTAAAATGTTTATTCCCAATTTTGAAAGCGCTAAAGTAAGTTATGGTTGCAGGTACGCTCAGCAAATACTATCAACACCCGGTTTGTGGCAGCCGAAGGAGGATAGTGCAGCATCAAGAGCGGTATACGCAAATTGGAAATGCACGAGACTGTGATCATGAATTCCACCAATGCCTTTCGCGCCAGTTTCGTTGTTCTGTTTCGGACAAAAATGTCCAGGCCACCAGTCGGCTTTGCTTTTGGCCCTGTGCCATGCTGATGGTTCTCACGTCAAGCGCTTTTACTTTTTTCAAGGTTTTGTAAACGGGGCTTAGTGTGGTTTCTTTCGAGATGAGCGAGGTGTACCAATAACACCGGTTGGGCAATTGGGCACTCTGCACTATCATTTTTTTTACAAAAGCATCTTCGCCCCCGGGAAAAATAATTTCACCCTGTTGACCAGCGAAATTCAGCGTGGGTTCAGTTCCTGATTTCACTTTCAGATTGCTCCACTTTCGCTCTGCCGCCTGGTGAACTTTTTCAAGCGATGAATGAAAGGGAGGATTGCATATCACCAAATCAAATTCATCATCCGGCTTTATCATTCCTGCCAGAATATTAGAGGCGGTTTTTTGAACTCGCAATACAACAGAACCTTGCAGCGCAACATTCTTGTCAATGATTTTCTGTGCAGACTTTAATGCCTTGCTATCGCTATCGGCTCCCACAAAACTCCATTGATAGGATTTGTGTCCAATGATGGGATAAACACAACTTGCGCCCACACCTATGTCCAACACATTCATGGAATCACCCACTGGTATCACGCCTTTATTATTGGAAGCAAGCAAGTCCGCAGCATGATGGATGTAGTCCGCTCGGCCGGGAACGGGTGGCACGAGATAATCTTGTGGAATGTCCCAATACTGAAGGTCATAAAAATGTTTGAGCAGGGCACCGTTCAGTGCTTTCACCGCTTCAGGTATGGCAAAGTCAATGGTGACAGTCTGGAATTTGTTGGTGAATACGAAGGGGACAAGTTCTGGAGAGGTTTTCACAAGCGCTTCGAAGTCGTAGCCAAAGCGGTGCAGATTCCTTGGATGGAGTCCTTCTTTTTCTTTGGCGGCTGAATCGGGTTTTGGAGCGGTCATCATCAAGTTTTTGTGGTTGCAACATTAGTGTCACCATCAACACACACCTTCTATGGCGTACTTCATCTTATTCAATTCTACTGCATCACCGGCTTTCGCGCCCAGCAATTTTGTTCCAAGAGGAGATTGCGGAGAGAGCACCACTATGCATGTGCCTTCCACTTCTATTTTGCCAAGGGGAATGCTAAGGAAGAATAATCCGTTCTCTATTTTTATCAAACTGCCTTGTGAAATCCGGGGGCTGATGAGTTCAAGATTGATTTTATCGAGTACACTTTTTTGTTGAAGTGCTTCGCTCTTCATGTTACTTATTCGCGCGTATTCTATCTGCATGTGGGCGCGTGATGTTTCATGTTTATCTCCAGCCGAACTCTTTGAGTCATTCGTTGTGTCTTGTTGCAAATCATTGAGCGCCTTTTGCAGGTCGGCAATTTTTTCATTTAAAAGTTGCAGGCATGCCTTGTGGATTTTTGTTTTCAAATGAATCATTTAGGCTCGCTTTATAATAACATGAAAAAGAGTTGGGCTTTTTCGCCCCTTCGGGGTTAGCGCTGCACGACAATTCGTTTATGATTCATCTGTTCATTTTGATCACGAACCACCACCTGATACACTCCTCCGCTCCAGTTTACCGCGTTAATTTGAATGAGTTTAGAATTCGCAGAGGCATGTGAAAACACCAACTCACCCACCGCATTGTAAACTTCAATTGAAAGAATGCGGTGGGATGATTTCAAAGTGAAAACATCGGATGCGGGGTTTGGAAAAAGTTCGAGTGATACATTTTCAGATTCATCAACCGAGAGAACAGAAAAAGTCTCTGTCCACTCACAACCGGTGCTGTTGGTAATGGTCAACGAATAATCTCCTCCACCATAATTTGGAATTGAATCAGTGGTGCTCACTACATCTCCTGCATAAATCCATTCGTAGGCGCTGTAGATGTCGTCCACCCAAATCCATTCATCACCTACGGTGATTGTAGGTTGTACAATTTCATCAGTGATGATGATGGCTACTTCATAAAATTGTGAAACGCTTCCGCATTCATTGGTCAGTGTAACGGTGCATGAGAATTCACCTTCCCAATCATCCACATTCGGAATTTCCAAAAATGATCCTGTTTCGGATAGTAGTTGTCCTTCAAATTCCCATGCATAAGTGGCGCCTTCTATTTCAGGAATGAATGCGATGATGGTACTTTCTCCTTCGCACACTGATAATTCCTGGAACTCTGTTTCTTCAGGTAACTGCGGCAAACCAACTACTTCAACAGTGTACATCAGGATATTGTATAGCGTAAACGTTCCGCAATCGCTCGGTGAACTAACAGTGAGAAAGTATTCGCCTGCTTCGGGTGCAAACTGCGTGAACGATTGTTCTGTTGAAATTACATTGCCATTGAAATACCATGCGTAACTCTCGGCCTCTTCGGTCCCGGTGCCGGCAAGAAAAAACGGATTGCCTTCACACACGGTATAAAAAACATTCGATTCGACAGGATATATGTCAGGGAATTCATAGAGGTTGATGAAGTACAAGCTATAAGTGCTTTGCAGCACACCGCAATCAGCAACCGCAGTTACTTCACACAGATATTCACCAACGGTTCCGTTGTGAACCAGCACATCAAATGTTTGTTGAGTGCTTACCACTTCACCATTCAAAGTCCATTCGTAACTCATTTCCGCACCGGGCAGTACTATGGTGCAGGTTAGCGTTGTGGTTTCGTCTTCGCAGAAAAGAAGTTCTTGTGCAACAATGTCTGTAGGGAGTTGTGGCCCATCAAAAACAGAGAGCACCATCACGTCCGATTCCACCACCGTGCCGCAGGCCCAGTTCACACTCATCACCACATCGAACCAATAAGGTCCGGGCGATGGTGGAGTGAATTCGAACGACACTTCGTTGCTTATGGGTTCATCGTTCACGTACCATTGAATTTCAAGTACACCGGGAAAAATGGTGGAGGCGTTTGCGTTGATTTCAATCGTTGCGCCCGTGCATGCCTCCATCGTTTCCACCAAATCCCAGGTGATGGGATAAGGATCAACAGCATAAACTGTGTACATCAAAAAAGTTTCAGTAGCGGTTCCGCAACTGTTTGTTGCCGATACTGTGCAATAGAATTCCCCGTAATAGTTTTCTCCAGGTGTGATGGTGAGTACTTGATTCGTTCCAATCACTTCATCATTGTGCGACCACTCGTAGCTGTCAATTTCGATGGATGAATTGAATACCAATTGTAACGGGTCGCCACAACCAGCCAGCACCATGTTTTGTTCGGTGGGAATAATTTCCACATCGGTTCCTTCCACCAATGTGTACATAAGAAATGGTTCAGTGCTGTACACGCAATCGTTTCCATAGTAGGGCCAGCAGTAATAATCTCCATAGTAGAAATCATCAATCAAACTCACTGTAAGCGTTGATGCAAAACCAAGCAAGGCTTCTCCCAAATACCATTCGTAAAAATCTGCCGGAGTATCAGTGAGGAATTCAAGCGTAACGGTTTCTCCAAAACAGACCGGAAGCACTTGATATGAATTTGTCGGAGGAAAAACTTCGGCTAGCGGAATCACTTCGATGTCGTAGAAATACTCTGCAACTTCATTCGCACATCCACCAATGCCTGATATGGTGAGTGCAAGTTCTCCATCCATTTCATTCGTGACATAATCAATGATGAGATTTGCTGATGTGGACAACACCATATCATTCACACTCCATTCAAAATTTATTTCAGGATAACCGGAAGCGAATGCACTCAATTCATAAGGTTGACTTTCGCAAAGAATATCAATTGCCGGAGGTGCGCTGGTGTACAATTCATAACTCTCCGAAATGGAAATGACAATTGAATTTGAAGTGACATTAAAAGTGCCGCATACGGAACCTATTGAACAAACGCACCAATACGTTCCGCTTTGAAATGCTTCAACGGATGGAAATTCCAATGTCTCTCCCTGTGCAATATAATTTCCATCCTGATACCACAATGCTGAATTAAACGAACCGTAACTGGTCGAAGCGGAAAGGCTCAATGTTTCTCCTTCACATAAAATTTGTTCATTTGAAGAAATGGAAACAATAGGTGCCACATCTTCTATTGCGGTGAAGGTGGTTTGAAGCACCAATTCGAACTCACCACATCCGTTCGTGTTGCTGAGGTTTACTTCATAAGCCCCCGAATCATTTTCGGCCACGTTTGAGATGATGAGTGTTTCGTTGGTGGAGATTAACAAACCTTCGTGGTACCACATCACACTGCTGATGTCGGTATTTGCATCAAACGAAATGAAACCTGTTCCTCCAATGCAGGCCTGCGGATTTTCAACCGTGATTGATGCAGTGAAAACCGGGAGCGGACAAAACGAATCGTCCTGCTTTAGAATTCCCAAATCACTGGAAGCGATAAAACCCTGAGATGCATTTGATCTCCATATTTTTCCCAATGATTGTGTTGTGATATACGGAGGTGTTATGTCTGTCCATACCGTTCCCCCGTTGGTAGTTTGCATCAAACTGAATACACCTCCGAAGCCTTTCACAGCAAGACCGTTAGAAGCATCATAGAAATGCATATTGCCGAGGTACCCATTGCCCAACGCAAGGCTTGTACTTGTCCAACTGTTTCCTCCGTTTATGGTTTTGTAAATAAGATTTTGTGTGCTGTACCAGCCAATGTTGTTTGTGATGAAAAAACACTCAGGCAAGTCCAGTGTTGCCCCAATGGTGTTGTTCTTAATCCAGTTCAATCCACCATCACTCGTGAAATAGACATAACCACTATCGCCCGACAAGCGCCCATTCATTGCATCTACGAATTCCAAATCGTACAGGGGAAATGCAACTAGGGGAAGATTGACATTGTATGCACCTGTTGTCCAAGTTTCGCCACCATCAAATGAATTGTGTACGGTGATATTGTTGCTCAACACATGCACATTTAGTGCATCAACAACAACCAGCTTTCCGGAAGTAATCGTGGAAGATTTCTGAATCCAGTTTGCACCGCCATCTGTTGTGCGATGAATTCCACTACTTCCAATTGCGTAGCCATTCATCGCATCAAAAAAATCAATGTTGGTGATTCCCGATGGTGAATTAGCGATATTCCAGTTCTCTCCTGCGTTTGTTGTGTGAATCAAAATATTGATGAAACCGGAACCACCCACGGCCCAGCCCTCAGCAGTGTTGATGAAGTCCATTCCGATAACGTAGTTCACTCCGCTGTTGATTTCTGTCCATGCACTTCCATCATCATCGCTGTGATAAATCTGGCCGTCAAAACCGACTAGAATTTTGTTGTTTGCTGTGGTATCGAAGAAATGATAGGTGATGCGCGAGTCTGGCCAGGTAAATTCAGTATCCCAGGACGAGCCTCCGTTTATGGTGTGTAGAATGCCGTTGCTGATGGAGACAAAAATTTCATTATCGTTCAACACTTGCATGGCCAGATTACTTGAACCGGCTAACACATCTGTCCAGTTCATTCCGCCATCCACCGATTTGCGAAGAGCGTTGCTTCCACCAATCAGCGCATAAATGGTGTTCGCATTTGTAAACTGTATATCAAGGACAGCATTGAACGTGACACCGATGCTCACCAGCGTCCAGGTCACACCTTCATTGGTGCTTGTGTACACTTTGCCATTGCCGCCACTTGCCCACAATTTGTTATTGTCAAAACCATTTGAGTGAATTCCTGTTACGCTGTCGTTGATGGTGAGTACCTGCGTCCACGAGCCGCCAAGATTTATGCTCCTGAAAACTTTCGTGTCCACAATGGCGAACAAAAGATTGTCGTTCACGACATAGATGGAAGTATAATTTCCAAAACCATCGGGAAGTGCACCGTGGTCAATCCAACTCACGCCACCGTCATTGGTCTCCTGCACGTACCAGGTCAAATCCTGCTGCATGAGCGCCCAACCTTCTTGCGTGGTTGCAAAATCAATGGCCAGGAATTTTTTGAAGTCATCGAAATAAACTGCCTCCCAGCTATTGCCATAGTCATTCAGTTTGAAAAAGAAATTTTCGAAACCTGCGTATCCGAAATTTTCACCGGGAAAAAATTGAACACCGTTTTGAAAGTCCGCGCCTTGCCAGTGTGGTGTCCACAGTTGCGCATGAAGTGTTGATTGAATTGCTGACAGAAAGAGAAATGAAGCAAGTAAAAATCTTTTACTCATGATGATTTTTTTAGATGAATGTGTGAAGCTGCGTTTTCAATGGACTAGTATGATTTTGGATTTCAAAATTCGCCTTGCAATTTAGTTAGTGGATAGAACCTTACTGGAAGTTTTGAACCACAGCGCAACAGTAATTGGATGAACAGGACTCCCCCGATGTTCATGGATATTCAATCATCAGGCTCAAAAAATTGATTGAATTTTGATAAATACTAACTATCAGATTCTGAATGATTGTAAATGCTTCCTAACTCCTTTCCATTTTCGAATTCAATTATCTATCAACGATTTCCTTGTTAGAGAAACCAATTTTCTTTGCAGCATAGAAATGGACAAACCCCTCGTAAACAAAAAGTACATCCTCGAAAAATTCCACGGCAAGGGTGGATGGACGTATGCGCGGATACCTGAAATACTTCCAGACAAACACGCTCACTTTGGCTGGCGGAAAGTGAAGGGAACCATTGATGGTTTTGAAATAAAAAGATATCACCTTATGCCGATGGGAAATGGCAATTTGTTTCTTCCCGTCAAAGCAGAAATCCGCAAGAAGATAAAAAAGGAGGAAGGGGATTTTGTTCATGTAGTGCTCTATCCCGACAGTTCACATCTTGAAGTCCCTGAAGAATTGTTGCTCTGTTTGCAGGACGAACCCACAGCTTTGAAGTTCTTCCAATCGCTTTCCGAATCCGAACAGAATTATTACATACAATGGATTTACTCAGCCAAAAAGGAAGAAACGAAAGTGAAACGGGTGGCTCAAACAATCAACAGGCTGATGAGAGGTGAGAAGAGGTATGAAAACGTGAAAGTCACCCTTTGATATTTTTTCGATTCTCAAATGTCCATGGCAGTTAGTTCGTCACTGCGGTTTTGTTTTACTGTCACTCATTCAGCATGAATCAGCCCCTGAGTTTACCTACCTCGACCAAATCAAAAAATGCCTGTTTCGACAACGGAACTATTTCTGTATTTCGTGGACTCGAATCATCATTCACTGGTCTGTTTGATGAATAGTTGTGTTCCCCGTTTTATCAAAAGTATCATCTGATAATTACCAGTTTTTGCCTTTGAGAAAATTGGTCCTGGCTTATTGAAATGATGTAAACGCCAGCACATAAATTTTCCACATTCATTTTGTTGTTTTCGAGCCATTCGGATTTTAAGAGTTCACCATGCTGATTGAAAATATGAACATCGGAATTTTTGAAGGAAGTATCAATAAATTTCACTGTAACGATATCGGTGGCAGGATTAGGATAAAGACTGAAGCTGAGACTTACATCGGTCAATTCATGATTTCCGGAGGTTTGGTAAACCACATTCGATGAATCTCCCACGCCTTCACTCAGGTTATAATAAGAACCTGATGAGGTTGTCTCCAACCGCAAGGCCCGCACTAAATAGTGTTGAAGCCCATCGGTTCCCAAAGTATCGGTGAATGTGTTTCCTGTAACCAAGTCCGAAATCAATTCAAAACCTTGCAATTCCTGGCTGGATCGGTAAACGTAATAGCCAAGAACCTCATCGGCAGAAGATACCCAATCAATGGTTTTTCCAAAACCGTTTGAGGTGTTTTCAAGGATTATGGATTGCGGGGGGGCGAGCACGTTCTGTTTCAAAGTCAAATCGCCCATGAGTGCGATATGTACCATTCGGGATCCGTAGTTTGCATCATACAAAGTTGAATTGTTTTGGGTGACGCGAGTACCGTATCCAATGTTCAAACCTAAACCCATGGTATGAAACATCCAGTGTGGTCTTCCGGCCCACACACAAGTGAGCGCAGGTGTATTCGAACACAGCGGAGAACGAAGAAAATTGTCTTCCGAATCCCAGTCACCAAAGTACGAGCCGAACAACATGGTAAAAATGGAATTTACATTTTGAGTCATCATTTGCGCGGAGTTGCCGATGCCACCTGCACTTGAATAGTATCCACCACCACAACCGTAGGCCCACAGGTAATCGGAAACTTCCAGCGTAGTTAAAAAATCGGCTTCTTCGATGTTGTATTTGCCTACTAAAGGCGCGAAATTCTTAAACCCATTGCAGGCAAATGCCTCACCGCTGAATGCTCCGAAGTTGTCATCAATTAGTCCTTGTTCATTGAGTGTAACTTCTTTTTTTCGAAATGCATGATCACGGTTGAGGTAATTCTTCAGCATTTCATATTCTGTCTTGCCGCTGGATGGCATGTTGAAGAAATCAATTCGTCCGACTTGCAGTTCAATATCTGAAGGAAGATTCGACTGGTCGAATTTGCCATCACCGGGAGTATTGATATTCTCTGGTCGCGAGGCTGTGGTAGCATTCACAAATTCATCGGTCCAGGTTCCGTTGATATCACCGTAATAAACATCTGCCGGCCACGCACCCTGATGATCCGTATGACCATCCGGATAAATATTCCCGGAATATGGAACAGGTATATGACCGACAAGCATAACCGCCTTTACATTGTTGGACATGGTGTTGTATTCACTCATGATATAGCTTTTCACCGAAGCAACGGAATCGGTTCTGGAAAAATACATGCTCGTTACATCCCACCCATCACTTGCGAGATCTTTTTGAAATTGCCATAATTCAGTTGCAACTGAATCAATAAACAATGAGTCGATCAAAACCAAAATTCTCCCATTGTAGTGATTCACCGGATTTTTGATTCCCGCATAGACATAACCGTAAGCGGAAACAGAATTGCTGGCCGTTTTGTAAATCTTATATTCATAGGCTGTATCTGCTTCAACAGTGTTGTCGATGTACTGGCTTGCTGTTCCTGGGAGTGTTGCCACTGCTGCACCCCAAGTGGTGGACTGCAATCCTTTTCGGAAGACATCGTATGCTGTCGCGTTGATATCATTTATCCAGTCTAACGTAATTTGTGGAGGGTCGTCTTGTATGGTAACATCGATCGAAATGGAATAATCTGTGCTCAATTGAGCGCAGGTGTGTTCAGATGATAAAATACAGACTGAAAGGAAGATTGCGCACAGGTACTTCATAGGGGTTCCGTTGATTGGTCGTGTTTGCGGATTGCAAATATCAATGAAGAGACTGTCAGCATGAAGGGAAAAGCCTTAGTGGTTTTAAGGAGCCAGCTGTTTGCAGTATTTCCCCTAAATCGTTCTGGTAAACATTGCTGACACACTGATTTCGACTTCGGAGTTCGGGAGGCTTAGCGACTAAAGGCATTTGCCAGGTCTCACTCAAAATAGCCACCGCTCGCTCAATATGATGTTGTTTGCGGGACAGTACATTTGAATCTTTACTTCAAATCCAAACAACATGAAAAACATTTTACTGATGGCTGTTGCGTTTATCGCATCCTCAACAGTTACATTCAGCCAGTGGAGTACCGACCCTGCAAACCCACTGCTGGTGTGCGATGTGGCCAACTGGCAACGCGATTCGCAGGCGGTGCCCGATGGCAGCGGGGGCGCTTTTGTCTTCTGGCGCGATTCACGAAACAGCGAATACATCTTTGAAGTGTACGGTCAGCGGTATGATCAAAATGGTATAGCGCTTTGGGAGGAAAATGGCCGTCTCATTGTTGCAGATGCTGATGGAAAGAACGTTGTGTTTTTCAGTTTGTACAGATATGACGATGGCAAGATGATTATCTGCTGGTATGCCGGTGAAGAAGGTGTAGCCAATCCCGATGAAAAAATGTGGGTGCAGGAACTCGATGATGAAGGAGCCAAAGTGTGGGAGAACGACCTTGCTCTTTCGGAAGAACACTCCAGCGGGCCACTTTCAGTGGGTTATTATTATACCTGCCAATTGGTGCGCGATGACTTTGGCTTTCATGCGATGATGGAAATTGGTACGTACGGATACCTCAGGATGCGCATGTCGCGTTTCAGCGAGGCGGGCGAGTTGCTTATGCAATACCATGGGGTGGAAATTGGCCCGCTCAGTTTCGGCCATGCAAGCATCACAACCGATGGTGCCAACGGGGCTTTTGTCTATTATTCATCGGGCAATGGTGGGGGAGCCACACTTCACTGCATGCACATAGATGAATACGCTGGCGAACTTTGGGGCGATTGGGTGAATGTGACAGCCAATACCACAGGACTCTCCTACCAGTTCAGCGGCATTGGCGATGGCATGGGTGTCACCTTTGTGTGGCAGGGCGGAGGTGTTAATGCCGAAGAACTTTTTGCCCGGAGGTTAAACACAGATGGAAGCTGGGCATGGGCAGGCTCCACCACCGAGATATGCACCTTTGATGGTGTGCAGAAAAACTTCTACTGGGAAAAGCAGGGCGACAACTACTACATAACCTGGGCAGATGGAAGGCCGGGCATGGTGGGTTACTATGCCATCTATGGCCAGAAGTTCGACATCACGGGTCAAACGTTGTGGCAGGAAGATGGAATTCAAATCGCTGACCTCAACACTTATTTACCCTACCCAAAATTCGCACTCGATAGCGACCTCAACATGTATGCTTGTCACCAATCCACTTTGGCAGGTTACGTGGCCCAGAAAGTGGCTGACAACGGAACGCTGCAATGGGATGCCGATGGCCAGCAGTTGACCATTACCGATTTCAACCCCTTCTACGAAAAACACCAGGAATTCCTTTCCGGAACCAATCTTCTGGCCGCTTGGGTAAAACCCTGGAGCGGTGGTGGCACCGATGGTGTTTACATCACTCGCATTGCGGAACCCAGCAACACGGTTTACATCAATGAAACAGTAACGGCATGTGACAACTATGAAGTGAATGGAATCAATTACACCGAGAGTGGAGTATTTGACATAATACTTCCGGGAGATACGTTGCTCACGCTCGACCTCACGATTGTGGATTTGGATGAAAGTGTTTCGCTGATTGGAACAACGCTCACATCGCTGCAAAGCAACGCTACGTATCAATGGTTCGATTGCTATACCAACCAGCCGATTGATGGAGCCAATGCCGTTAGTTTTACCCCGGCTGAATCAGGAGAATATGCAACGACCATTGCGCAAGGTGCATGCAATACAGTGTCTGAATGCACTATGGTCATCATCATCGGTGTTGAAGAAATGTTGAATGAAAATTCATTCACCGTTTTCCCGAATCCATTTGAAGAATCACTCACGATCCAAAACAACTCGCAGGAAAAAATTTCGTGTGTTGAAGTGGTGGATGTGTTTGGAAGGATCGTGTATTCCGAATCTATCTCACGAACACCTTCTGTTTTGCAATTGGATCAACTCGCTGCGGGCACTTACCTGTGTCGCTTGAAGGCGGTTGATAAAATGTTTTCAGAGATAGTGGTGAAGAGATGATCAACCAACCAGTTTCCTCATCGCCATCATGTACCCAAGGTGCAGGCCTTCATGAAAGATGATGGTGGGTATGGTGTCTTCTATGGAAGCGAGTTGAATACCCATGGCGGTGGTAAAGGGTGTGAAGATTTTGAAAAGACCGGACTCCAAATCCTTTTCAAACTGATCAATGGAAGTGACGAGCAATTTTTTTATCCGTTCAATTTCTTCTTGTGCAATCCACGCTTCCGGTTTTGTGCCGCGCCTGAATTTCTCCATGATGGTTGCATCCACCGT
>JAWXCI010000055.1:0-64226 GCA_034408895.1 Flavobacteriales bacterium | reverse complement strand
TTGTTTTCCTACATAAAAGCCCATGGAGTCGTTTACATGGCGCGAGCTGCTAATTACTTTGCTGTGGTAACCCACTTTTTTCGCTTTGTAAACCAGGTAATAGGGATCCACACCAATGCAATGACCACCAACAAGCCCAGGAGTGAAGGGAAGAAAATTCCATTTTGTCCTGGCGCTCTCCAGCACATCATAAGTATTGATGCCCATCTTGTTCATGATGATGCTCAACTCGTTGATGAGGGCAATGTTTACATCGCGCTGGGTGTTTTCAATAATCTTTGATGCTTCGGCTACTTTTATTGCAGGTGCTTTATGGATGCCTGCATCCACAACAATGGAATACACCTTTGCCACTTCCTCCAGCGATTCATTGTCGCAAGCTGAAACTACTTTGATGATGGTGCGGATGGTGTGCTTTTTATCACCGGGGTTTATGCGCTCAGGTGAATACCCCACCTTAAAATCCTTTCCCATTTTCAATCCTGAAAGCTCTTCGAGAATGGGCACACAATCTTCCTCGGTGCAGCCGGGATAAACGGTGGATTCATAGATCACATAGTCTCCTTTTTTCACCACCTGCCCCACAGTTCGCGATGCAGAAAGCACTGGGCCAAGGTCAGGAAGGTTTAGGTTATTGATGGGCGTGGGAACTGCGACAACGAAGAAATTCACATCTCTCAAATCTTCCAGCTTGTGCGTAAAAGTGATGTCGCACCCTTCAAATTTGGAAGCATCAAGTTCCTGTGATGGATCTTCATTACGCTTCATCATCTCCACCCGCTTTTCGTTGATGTCGAAACCAACAACGCGAATTTTTCTTGCGAACTCCAGCGCAATGGGAAGTCCCACATAACCCAAACCGATTACTGCGAGTTTGGCTTCTTTGTTTATGAGTTTATCGTATATCATGGTTTCATGTTTGATGACGGGTGGCAGATGACTGATGACAGATGACTTGTGGCGGGAGACCGGTGTTTAACATCCGTCATCGGTCATCCGTCTTTCGACTCAAATTCACTTTTCCATTATTCAATTCGTATTGCTCACCACTTTCGGGGCAGGTGGCAAAGCCGTGTTTGTCAAAAATCAATTTGTGTCCGTTGCGCGACATCCAGCCCACTTGTCTTGCTGGATTGCCAACCAGCAATGCAAACGCAGGAACATCTTTCGTTACAACAGCACCTGCACCAATGAAAGCGTATTCGCCAATATCATTACCACATACGATGGTTGCGTTTGCGCCAATGCTTGCCCCGCGTTTTACAATTGTCTTTTTGTATTCATTCTTTCTTGCCACTGCGCTGCGCGGGTTTATCACGTTGGTGAAAACGCAGGATGGGCCGAGAAAAACATCGTCTTCGCAAATGACTCCTGTGTAGAGCGAAACATTGTTTTGCACTTTCACATTGTTGCCCAACACTACTTCAGAGAAGATGACCACGTTCTGGCCGATGTTGCAGTTATCGCCAATGACACAGCCGGGCATGATGTGGCTGAAGTGCCAGATTTTGGTGCCCTTGCCGATGGTGCAGCCGGGATCTATTACTGAGGATTCGTGTGCGAAGAAGTCCATTCTAGTTAATGTAGTTCTCAAAGTCTTTGTGTTCCACTTTACTCAACTCTTCTGGTGAAAGGGACTTGAAATAGTCGTAGGTGATTTTCAATCCTTCGGCTCGATGGACTTTTGGATCCCACCCAAGAAGGTTCCTGGCAAGGGAAATATCGGGCTGGCGTTGTTTGGGATCATCAGTCGGCAATTGTTTGAAAACAATCTTCTGTTTGGTGCCGGTGAGTTTTACAATCTCTTCGGCAAACTGGAGTATGGTTATCTCGTCAGGGTTGCCGATGTTGACAGGGTTGTGATAACCCGCATGAAGCAGGCGGAAGATTCCTTCCACCAAATCATCCACATAACAGAATGAGCGGGTTTGTGAACCATCACCAAATACGGTGAGGTCTTCACCACGCAATGCCTGGCCTATGAATGCAGGAAGTACACGGCCATCATTGAGCCTCATTCGAGGACCATAAGTATTGAAGATGCGAACGATGCGCGTGTCCACATTATGATAAGTGTGGTAGGCCATGGTCATGGCTTCCTGGAAACGTTTGGCTTCATCATAGACACCACGCGGGCCAACAGGATTCACGTTGCCCCAGTAAGATTCATTTTGGGGATGAACAGTGGGGTCGCCATAGACTTCGCTGGTGGAGGCAATCATGACGCGGGCATTTTTTACACGCGCCAATCCAAGGCAATTATGGATGCCAAGTGAGCCCACTTTTAATGTCTGGATAGGAATCTTGAGGTAATCAATGGGCGATGCTGGCGATGCGAAATGAAGAATGAAATCAAGCGTGCCTGGAACGTGAATGAATTTACTTACATCATGATGGTAGAACTCGAAATGGGGGTTGGGAAAGAGGTGTTCGATATTCTTAAGATCACCTGTTATGAGGTTGTCCATGCCGAGGACATGATACCCCTCTGTAATAAAGCGGTCGCAGAGGTGGGAACCCAGAAAACCGGCAGCGCCTGTGATAAGAATGCGTTTCATTTACCAAAAAGAGGGGCGCGAATGTAAGCTGACGTGGGTAAATGATATGCCATGTCGTACCGAGCATTTCTCCTCGCCATCTAAAAGCCAGATGCGAAAACGGGAAATAAAACCCTGAACAAATATGACAATTACCCCTCCTTACCTGACTTTCGACAGGCGGAGCTATTGGGATGTTAATTGAATTCCCGTTCCAAAAAACATCTTCGCAATCTTTTGGAATGATTCCGTGAAATCGGAAACATAAAACAAATCGTCACCCATTTTCTTTTCACACGCAAGACCTTCTTTCTCCAAAATCATTTTCAGTTTCGCGGCCACCACTTCGCCACTGTCCAAAATTTTTATTGAATCCTCAAAGAATTTTGAAATCCCGGTCTTGATCATTGGGTAATGTGTGCAGGCCAGAACCAGGGAATCAATCCCCTTGAGATCCTCCCGCGACAGATATTTTGTAATCACCGCTTCACTCACATCATCGTTGAAAAATCCTTCCTCAATCATGGGCGCAAGCAGGGGTGTGGCCATAACAGAGAAACGGAGGGAAGGTTTCCTGCGCGCAAGTTTTTCCTGGTACACCCCGCTGCTCACCGTTGTTTTTGTGGCGATGATGCCCAGGTGTTTTATGCTATCATCAGCAATAACATGCTCCACCATTGGGTCAATTACGTTGATGACCGGGATTGAACCCTTGTGCTGATCGCGCAACACTTCATAGGCCGCAGCCGATGCCGTGTTGCAGGCTATCACTATGGCCTTGCATTCTTTTTCATTCAATAAAAAATCAGTGATTCGCAATGCGTAGGACTGAATCAACTCTTGCGATTTGTCGCCATAAGGCATGTGAGCCGTGTCCCCGAAATAAATAAATCGCTCCTCCGGCATCAGGTTGCGAATAGAGCGTGCCACTGTGAGCCCTCCAATGCCAGAGTCAAAAATACCGATGGGTTGAGATGCGATGCTCATAAGAATGCGTTCCCGTCCAAGGAATCCTGCGGACAAAGGCACAAAGGAAACGCAAAGCCGTAAAGTTTATCGCTGTTGACATTTATGTCTTAGCGAAACCTTTGCGGCTATGAGGGAACTCTTAATTTTATTATTGAATGCCGAGTTTGGCTTTCACCATTGGAGTAACATCCACGCCTCCGCGGTAAAGCAGCAGGCCGGTGCTTGCATCAAAAATGTAAGTGAATGCGTTTTCCTTTCCCACCGCTTCTATTGCATCGGTGGCTTGCTTGAGCAGCGGATCAAGAAGTTTTTGCTGTAGCTGGGAAATTTCATCGTTGGCAGATTGCTCGAATGCGCCCATCTCCTGTTGCTTGTTCACAATAGCCTGGCGCTTGCTCTGTTCAATTGCTTCGGGCCATGTATTGTTTTGTGTTTCGTATTCTGCAATGAGTTTGTTCAACTCAGTTTCTTCAGTAGTGAGATGAGCTTTGAGCTGGTCGGCCTGGGTTTGCAGCTGCGCTTGCACGGTTTTCATTTCAGGCATCAGGGAAAGAATTTCCTGGCCATCGCAATGCCCGAATTTTTGTGAGAACACCATAAGTGAAAAACAAATGGCAAGAAATGATAAAAGAATTTTTTTCATTTTATAATTATTGGTATTGAATTGAATTTGCTCGATTGAAGTGGAATTATTGTTTGCCACCTCCTGGCCGCTCACCACCACTTGGTCGTTCACCACCTTTGGGGGGAGTGCTGCCTTTGCCGGGAGGTGTGCCCTTATCGGGAGTTCGTGTATCATCTTTTTCACCCTCGCCTTCTTTTTCTTCACCCTCGCCCTCCTCTTCCAGGGTTTCACCTGGAGTGAGTCCCATTTTCTTCAGCACCTTGTCGCTTATGTCGTGCTTAGGGTTGGTGTAAAGCATATTGCTATGGTTGGCCTTATCAAAAACAACCATCAGGCCATTTTGTGATGACACATCTTTTATGGCCTCATAAATCTGGTCCTGCAGTGGTTTCACCAGCTCTTCTCTTTTCTTGAACAAATCACCATCCACCCCGAACTTGGTTTTCTGCATGTCTTTGGCTTCTTGTCTTTTCGCAACTATTTCTTCTTCACGCTTGGTTCGCATCTCGTTGGTGAGCAGAATTTTTTCGGCCTGATAACCTTTTTCAAGTTTGTCCACAGTCTCGTACTTGGCTTCAATTTCTTTCTGCCAATCGCTGCTAAGTTTGTTTATTTCCTGCTGTGCGGCCTGGTACTCCTCCATGTGGCCGAGAATGTATTTGGAATCCACATAACCAAATTTTTGTGCCGATGAGGCAAGGGCGAATGCAAGAAATGCGATTGAAAAAATGTGCTTTAGCATGGGTCTGAACTTTTGATGCGTGTGTATAGAAACTTCAGTTAGGCTGTGAGGGTTGTATCCGCACGATTCGAATTGGGGTTAATGCTGCATCATTGAATTTATTGCATGGTTGCGAAATTTTACTGCAGAAATATGGGTTGAAAAAGGTGAGCGAAAGTAAAGAAGTTGACCATTACAGTTCACCCATATTCATGCCAATGGAGAAATGGAACTGACCGCGGGCCATGTTAGGCAAGCTCTGCACATCATCCAGCCTCCAGCCATAATCGAAGCCAAGCATGCCGAACATGGGCAGGAAAATGCGCAAGCCGGCACCAGCAGAGCGATAGACATTGAAGGGATTGAACTCGCGCACACGAGGCCATGTTTTACCGGCTTCAAGAAATGTGAGTGCATAAATGCTTGCGTTAGGGTTGGTGCTCAAAGTGTAGCGCAGTTCAATTCCGTATTTGGCTATGGCGGGCGAACCTACCCGGTCGCTGGGGAAAGTGAGCGCCAAATCATCATATCCGCGCAGGTTCACAATCTCGCGTCCATCCAGCAAAAATCCGCTGAGGAATACACCACCCAGGTAGAATCGCTCAAATGGTGCAAGACCAATTTCCGGTTGGTAAGAACCGAGGAAACCAAAACCAACATTGGTGTTCAATACGAAGTTGTGTGTCTTGTGCTTGTTCAGTTTAGTGTACCAGTTGGCCGTGAATTTCCATTTGTGGTATTCCACCCAACGGTATTTTTCCTGATCGGTGAAATTCTCATAATCATAAGTATTGCCCAGCGCCTCGCCCAGTGCCCTATAAGGCAAAGTAAACTTGGTGGTAAACGTTACTTTGGAACCTGAAGTGGGATAAATGGGATCAGAGGTAGAGTTGCGTTCGAGTGTGCCGTTGAATGCAAGGTTGTTGCTCACACCATCAGTAAAACTGAAGAAGGAACCAAACCTATTGAGGTCGAAGTGCTGGTAAGAAAGTCCTCCGAACACCAGAAAGTAGTCATCGGGTTTTTGCAAGCGTTTACCGAACGAAACAGAACTGCCGGTAATAATGAGCGACTGCCGGTCAGGATTTAATTCACCATCAATGAATTTTTTTCTTCCGTTACTCTGCACTGAGCGGTAAGCCGATACAGTAAACGAATTCGGCTTCTTTCCACCCAGCCAGGGTTCGGTAAAAGAAAGTTGGTAAGATTGATAATAGAGGCCATTGGTAACAGCACGCAAAGAAAGTCGCTGCCCATCGCCCGATGGCAAAGGCGACCATGCACCTTTCTTGAAAATGTTGCGCAAGGAAAAATTATTGAATGTCAATCCCAACGAGCCCACCACACGGCCTCCACCCCATCCTCCTGAAAGTTCAATTTGGTCCGATGGTTTTTCTTCCACCACATATTCCAAATCCACTGTACCCGTTTCCGGGTGCTCAACCGGAATAACATTGAATGCCTCCGGATTGAAATAGCCGAGCGCAGCAAGCTCTCTTTGTGTCCGCATAATTTCAGAACGGTTGAACAAATCGCCTGGTCGTGTTCTTACCTCACGGTAAATCACATGATCATTCGTCTTGGTATTTCCGGAAATGGTTATGCGGCCAATGCGGAATTGTTTTCCTTCGGACATGCGCAATTCCACATCAATGGAATCTTCACCCACCAGCGTTTCGAAAGGATATACCTGGAAACGCAGGTAACCATCGTCCTGATAAAGTGAAGTGATGTCACGCCCGTTCGGGTTGAAGTAGAGACGGTTTTCGAGCAGTTCAAGATTGTAAACATCACCACGCTGTATGCTCAGTATACTGTCCAACTGGCCAGTACGGTATTTCACGTTGCCGGTGAAGTTGATGTGGCGGAAATAAAACTTATGGCCTTCGCTCAACGCTATGTCGAGTTTCACCCTGTTGGCCGCTACATGCGAGAGGGTATCAGCAATCAGTTTGGCGTTGCGAAATCCTTCCTTGTTATAACGTGCAAGGAGTTTGTCTTTGTCTTCTTCAAATTCTTTTTCAATGTAGCGCGATGCCTTAAAGATTCGATACCAGCGCATCTCCTTGGTATTTTTCATAGTGCGTTTCAATCGCTTATCCGTGAGCTGTTCGTTGCCTGCAAATGCAATTTCTTCTACTTTTACCTTATCCCCTTTGTCCACTATAAAGGTTAGCTCCACAGCGTTCTCCATGTTTTTGTCCGGCTTCTCTTCCGTGCGCACTGTGGTATTGTAAAATCCCTTTTCAACAAAATGTTTTTTAATGATGGTGGAACTCGTTCTCTTCAGATTTTCATTTACAATTTTTCCGGTTCGTATATCCAGTTTTTCCCGCAAGGAAGATTCTTCTGATCTGCGAACCCCACGAATCGGCCAACTGCCGAGGCGGGCTAATTCTTCCACTCTTATCACCAGAAAAACATCGGTACCTCGAAACTCTGCCGCATAAATTTCCACATTGGCAAATAAGTCCTGGTTCCACAATGTGCGAATGGCTTTGGCAATACGCTCACCGGGAATGGTTACTTCATCTCCTTCTTTCAATCCAGCAAAAAGTTTGATGGCTTGCACATCATTGAATTGTGCCCCCATCACGGTGATGCCGGCAATGGTGTACGGCAGGGGGTTGGCATAATCAATAGTGCCACCAATGGTGCCCTGTGCCGCAGCGGAATTTTCCTGAAAGAGAAAAATTTCTTGTGCGAATAGAAAAACAAGACAAAAAGAAAGGGTAGATATTTTCATGCTTAGGTAGTAGTGGTTAGTTGTTCACTGGTTTGCCCGAATCTTCGTTCACGGCTTTGGAAGTCAAGTATGGCTTGGTAAAATTCCTCTTCGTTGAAATCGGGCCACAACGTTTCAGTAAAATAAAGTTCCGCATAGGCGATTTGCCAAAGTAAAAAGTTACTGATGCGCCTCTCCCCGCTGGTGCGTATGAGCAGCTCCGGGTCGGGGAAATGACTAGTGCTCAGGTATTGGCTCACAAGTTCGGTACTCACCGCACTGGGTTGCACTTTATCACTTAAGATCTGGCGTATGGCGGTCATTATTTCCCATCTTGAACTGTAGTTGAGTGCAAGTATGAGAGTGATGCGTTGGTGATGGGCCGTGCGGTGCATTCCCTTTTGCAATTCCACGCGGCAGTTTTCCGGAAGACTATCAATATCTCCAATGGCGCACAGGCGTACTTCGTTTTTATCCAGTTCATCCATCTCGGCCACAATAGTGTGCACAAGAAGATTCATCAGTGCATCCACTTCTTCTTTGGGGCGGTTCCAGTTTTCGGTGGAGAAGGCATACAGCGTGAGGTACTTAACGCCTACCTGCGTGGCAGCCTTCAGTGAAGCACGGACCGCTTCCACACCATTGAAGTGGCCGAAGATGCGTTCGCGACCCTGCGTTTTTGCCCAGCGCCCATTGCCATCCATAATAATGGCTACATGTTCGGGAATGCGGTTTTTGTCTATTTGACTGGCTAAACTCAACTTGGTTGTGGAAAAACATGCACTTCGAAATCGAAGTGCTTTATCTATTTAAAACAATTGTCTGCCGGTTTGTCAATCCTGATGTTCAATGAAACAGTGGCGAAACTGTACCAATCCTTGCGACCCGGATCACCCCGCTGCATTCCTCCATTGTCCGCCTGCGGACCTTCCCGCAGCAAGCTTTGATCGGCAAGTGCTATTGCTATGTCTCCGCTTTCATCTTCCAGCAGATCAGGGTCAGCATAGTTGGCGGAAATGTCATCGAAATAATCTGTCCAGGTTTTTCTTATTCCCCATTCAAATGAAAGAGCGAATATGGCGAACAAATTCATCTTAAGTCCCGCACCAAAGGGAACACACATACCTGCTGTGTTATATTTTTTTTCGAACCCATCAATCCCCTGCCCTTCTGTACCTATTGGCTGTAAATCGTACCACACACCTTTGAATTCGGCCTGCGGTTTCATGCTGTAGTAACCCAGCCCGGCAAAGAGGTAAGGTGAAATCCGCTCACTGCTTTTTCCAATCTGATAATTGAAATAATTCAACTCAAATTGCAGGCTTCCTTCCCAGAACTGGTTCTTGAAATGGAGGTTGCGGTTTTGAATCCAGCCATCTTTTGAATCACTGTCGTAAGCCAGCACATTCCCGAAAAGCAAACCCGCTTTAAGAGACCATCGTTTTGACATGTTTTGGCGGAATGTGAGACCACCTGAAGGTTTCAATCGTGTGCCAAAATGCCTGTACGGATTCACCTCTCCGAGGTAATAAGAGGTTCCGAAGACCAAACCCAATTCCTGGCTTTTGTCCCACTTGGTGATCTGCACTTGCGAAAGCAAATCGGCAGATGAGCACAGGGCTGCAACAAAAAATATGATTCGGAAAAATTTCATCGGTGCGAGGAACTAAAAATGCCACGGTTTATTGCGGGGGCGCGAATGTAAGCCGTTCAAAACCTTGTTAAAAGCCACTATTGCGAATGTTCTTTCCTCAGGTTTTCACGTATGTCTTTCATGAATTCAGAAGCAAAAACAAAGTCATTTAGTTCCTGGTTGTCATTGAACAAAACCTGGTGCTTGTTTCCCCTCCACCACAACTGGCCATCATAAATGAAGTTGATGTTATCGCCAATTTCCATTACTGAATTCATATCGTGCGAAACCACCACAGTGGTAATGTTGAACTCGTATGTGATATCGCGAATAAGATTATCTATCACAATAGATGTCTGCGGATCGAGTCCGGAGTTAGGCTCATCACAAAAGAGGTATTTCGGGTTCATGGCTATGGCCCGGGCAATGCCAGTGCGTTTTTGCATTCCTCCGGAAATCTCCGAAGGGAAAAGATGGTTCTTGTTTTCCAGGTTGACATGCTTAAGACACCAATTCGCCCTTTCTATCATTTCGTTTTTGCTCATCTTACTGAACATGCGCAGCGGGAACATCACATTTTCCTCCACCGTCAGGTAGTCGAAAAGTGCTGCTCCCTGAAAGAGCATGCCCATGTCTTGCCGCACGGTCTTTCGCTCCTTGCGGCTCATGTTGGTGAAGTCCCTTCCGTCAAAAGAGATGTCACCTTGGTCCACTTCCATAAGACCGACAATACACTTGGTAAGAACAGATTTTCCGGAACCGCTTTGGCCAATGATGAAGTTTATTTTTCCTGTTTCCACCAGCACGGAAATGTTTTTGAGAACGTGGTTCTCATCGAACGATTTCGATATGTTATTCACTTCAATCATAACAGCAACAATTGCGTGAGCACATAGTTTGAAATCATGATGAGCACTATGCTGTACACCACGGCCTGCGTGCTGGCCTTGCCCACACCAAGTGCTCCGCCTTTGGCAAGAAAACCATGATAGCCGCTCACCGTGGTAATGATGAATGCAAACACACAAGTCTTCTGCAACGCGTAAGTAATTTGATACGGTTCGAAGTAGTACTGTAGTCCGAACTGGTAATCAGGAAAAGAAATTACTCCAGAGGCTTCGCCAACAAACGCACCGGCAGAAATTCCGAGGAACATGGAAATAATAACGAGAAAGGGAAAGATGAAAATAGCTGCTACAATTTTCGGGAGAATGAGGTAGCCCGCCCCGTTCACCCCCATTACTTCGAGCGCATCAATTTGTTCTTTCACGCGCATGGTTCCTATTTCCGAAGCAATGTTCCCTCCCACCTTTCCTGCAAGGATTAGGCAGATGATGGTGGGCGAAAATTCGAGTATCATGGTTTGGCGTGTGGTGAAACCTATAGTCCATTTCGGAATCCAGCCGCTGTCTATCTGCGCTGCGGTTTGAAGGGTAACCACCGCACCCATAAAAAGTGAAAGCAATGCTACAATGCCCACAGATTGCAAACCGATTTTATCCACCTCGGCCACGGTAAGCCTTCGGTAAATAGCGAAGCGTTCAGGTTTGCCGAATACATCGCCAAGCAAAAGAAAATAACGACCAATTGTGCGGATGAGCTTAACCATAAGGCAGGGCGAAAATATAGGTGTGACGCACGGAGTTTGGGAACATCATCAACCTTTTGTTTACACCGATTCGTGTGTTCCATGTTTTTCCACACCATTGATGCAGCGTTTCAACCCGCACCGTGTCATACATACGGAACCCGCAATACTTTGGCAACCCAACAACAACCTGCTTGACCAACTGGACTGAAATTGTGAATGGATGCAAACGTGGCGAACAACGCGCCCATTCCGAGGCTTATCGCCAAAGCTGGAAAATTATTTTTCCTGCAGTACACCGCCTGATTCGCGACAAAGCTGAAGCGGAAGATGTGATGCAGGAAGCAGTGATAAAAGGATTCGACCGGTTAGGCGAATTGAAGGATGCCGAGAAATACATCGGTTGGCAAAAGCAGATTTGTTTGCGTGCCGCACTGAATAAACTGAGAACACAAAAATCCATTCCTTCACTTTTTCCCGAGATAATGGAAAGTGATGAAAGCGAAGAAAATGAAATTCCTGAAATGGATCTGGTGGCTGTTCAAAAGCATTTAAACCAATTACCGGATGGGTATCGGATAGTGATAAAAATGCATCTGCTGGAAGAAATACCACACGAAGAAATAGGAAACGCACTTGGCATAACCGCAAGCACATCGCGCTCGCAATACTCCAGGGCATTGAATAAATTGAGGAAAGAAATTATCAGCGAATATGAAAAGCAGTTTTGAGGAAAAGTTGAAAGAAATTCTCCGGCCGGTGGAAAACAAACCGAACGGTGAACCACTTCCCGGCCACGAAGAGCGTTTTGAAATGCGGCTGTTGAAAAATGTTGAGCAAAAGAAATCCAAGGTCTTCCAGATGTGGACGTATTCCGCTTTGGCCGCAGCGGCCATTATCGCGGTTGTGTTCACAGTGGTGCTGAAGTCCGATGAAAAAATATCACCGCAAGAGAATATGGCGGTGACAAAGCTCTCGGATGTGTCTTATGAAATGTCGCAGATTGAAAAATTCTACACGGAAAAACTTGCAGCCAGGACTGTCAATTATGCTTCACCCGACATTCAGGTGAAAAGATTCCAGGAAGAAACCTCAAGACTTGAAGGAGAATACAAAGTGCTGGAACGCATTCTTTCTAAAAATCCATCCAACGAAAAAATCATTAATGCGATGATTGGCAACTACCGCTTCAGGCTCCAGATTCTGGAAAGCCTTCAGAAATACACAGAAATTCAAAACAAAAAAAATAATCCAACTGATGAAAAAAAAATCAATCTTTAGTTTCTTTCTTGCTGCCATTCTTCTATCCGCAGAAGCCCTTGCTCTTGAAGATTTTTCCAAGGAATATCGCAAGAGCGTTAAAGTGAACAACAATGTGATAGTTGACCTCGAAGTCAATTTCGCGGACTTGAAAATCACCACATGGGATTCACCGCAAATTGACATCTTCGTGAAAATCACAACCAACGCAAAATCGCAGGAACGGGCCGATGAACTGTTTGAGAAAATAGAAGTAGCCATTGGTGAAAGCATGTCCAAAGTTGATTTCAAGATAACCTCCGGAAGTATCAGTTGCGGCAAATCAGAAAACTTCAGCATTGTTGTGGAAATGAAAATGCCTGCGGGTGGTTCATTGGAAGGAAATTCTGCTTTTGGTGAAATGACACTCGGTGATCTTAGCGGCAACTGCAATCTCATGGTAGAATACGGCAAATTCTCCGGTGGCAATTTGTCCTCTTCCACCAATAATTTTAAGGTCGCATTTGGTGATGCAGTTATCGCCAGTTTTGGAGGAGGCAATTTGGAAAATGAATATGGAAGTCTTGGCGTTGATCAACTGAAAGGAAATGCCGAAATAAATGTAGCCTTCGGGGATCTCAGGATCGGTCATGTTTATCCATCATGCAAAAACCTGGCAGTGAGAGTAGAGTATGGTGATGCCGATATTGGACTTGATCCTTCCTGCGCATTTTCAATTGATGCAGAAAGCAGTTACGGAGAAATTGACCTTCCCGATGGATTTAAGAAAACGAATTCCGAATCGGATTTCGCCAGTAAACATGTGGAAGGATCATTCGGAAATTCAGCAACCGGGCAGTTAAAAATCAAGAGTGATTTCAGTGACGTGGAGGTAGGCATTGCCTTGAATTGATAGACCCCGAAACTGCCGAAGCCACCGAAGGCGAAAGTATCCCTTTCCAAAAGTCCATGTCATTTTGCTGTGTACTTTTTTGATTTCCATCAAAACGGGTAACCACTGAGTTACATCACTCCATTCGCCCTACTTTCACAACCCCTAAAAAAATTCAAAAAAATGAAAACACTTTCTACTCTTTTCTTGCTGTGCATTTCGGCCGTTGCATTTGGCCAGGCACCTTTTCTTAATTTAATTTCTGAAGAAATCCAGATTACTGAACCTGCTGCTTCGGATTTAGAAACTGTGTTGGGTTCGCCCGCACACACCATCCGATTGTACGCTAACATTCCCGATGACTGGGAACTTCAGGTGATTTACGGCAACATGTTTACACCACTAAACCTGGATGCTGTCGATGGCTTTTACCAAGATGCCGATGGCGGCCCCACTACAGTTGACATTAACCCTGCGTTGTTCGGTGTGCTTCCCTCACTTGCTTACGACTCGTGGCTAACCATTGGCTACGGGGATAATCAGGGAAACATGCTCTTGAGTTTGCCTGTGGATGAAGCCTTTTTTGATGTCTGGGAGGCGGGTGGCAATTTGCTTGTTAATGATCTTTTCGGAGGTTCGGTTTCCGTTGTTGCATTACCCACCACTTTTCCACCCAATACAGCAGATGCCAATGGCAATGTACTTGTTGGGCAATTTACCAGCACCGGAGATATGAGTGGGTGCCTCAATTTCCAGTTAAGAAAATTAAATCCTGATGGCAGTATTTATGATCCTCCTGGAAGCGCAACAAGTGAAACTGTTGCGTTTAATAATGTGTGCTTCGAGCACACTTTCGAAATAGGTCCCGGTCTTTCATGCACTGGTGATTTTGACATAAACGGTGTGATAGCCACTTCAGACCTGCTGCTGCTTATGGCAGATTTCGGTTGTAATGCCGCCTGCCCCAAAGACCTAACAGGTGATGATACAGTGGCCACAACCGACTTGTTGGTTTTTCTTGGGGTCTTCGGTAATGAATGCCCTGAATAGAATTGCTTGCGGTTGAATTGAAAAAGAAAACGTTGCCAGTATGGGCAACGTTTTCTTTTTCATGCCTGTCTTGAAACCCCGAATTATCTTCGCTGACACTTGCGTGACAGACACAACCTACATCGCCAATCATTTTTGCCAAAAGAAAAAACAGTGAACGAACTCCGGGTAATATCCATCACGCACCACCATTTTTCACTGGAACAAATCGGGAAATTCCATCTTTCCGATGACGTGCGCAATGGCGTTCTTCAATCCATAAAATCAGCATTGAACTTGCCAGAGTTGATGTGTCTCCAGACCTGCAATCGGGCTGAATTCATTTTCACAGCTCACCATTTTGTGTGTCCGGGTATTACTTCCCAACTTTTGAGGCGTGTAAATGCGGAACTCGATGAAGTGACAGCAGCAGCTATTGCAGTAAAAGCCGAAGTGTTCCAGGGTGCTGATGCAATAGAACATCTTTTGCGGGTTTCATCTTCATTGGATTCGGTGGTGATTGGCGAACAGGAAATCATCACCCAGATACGCAAGGCTTTTGAAGAAGCAAGCGATGCGCAACTGGCTGGTGATGCTTTGAGGCTCGTCATAAATCAATGCATTAAAACCGCAAAAGAAATCTTTACACAAACTGATCTTTCCCGCAAACCGGTCTCGGTGGTTTCACTTGCGTGGCGCGAATTTGAAAAAGCCGGGCTGAAGCATGATGCAAGAATTCTTCTTATTGGGGCTGGGCAGGTGATTCGGAATTTTTTGAAGTTTCTTCATGAACACGAATACAGGAATTTCACTGTCGCTAATAGAACACTCGCCCATGCACAATCCCTTGCGAATGCCTTCGGTGGTTCGAGCATCCCGCTCGATGAACTGGAAAACTATGACAAGGGATTTGATGCACTAATTTCCTGCACGGCATCAGGCAAAGCAATTATTACTGTAGCAGTGTACGACAAATTGCTGAAGGGTGAAACCGGTAAAAAGTTCATAATTGATCTTGCGCTTCCTGCCGATGTGGAAAGGAAAATCATTTCACATTTCCCGGTGCACTACACAGGAATGAAACAGATACAGGAAGTGGCTGCTCAAAACATTCACTTTCGAAAACAGGCGCTCAACGAATGTGAACCCATTATTGCCAAAGCGATAAAGGACTTTGGGCGTATAGTGCAGGAGCGCAACATTGAGTTGCTGATGCGTTCTATTCCACATACCATCCGCGAAATAAAAGCAACTGCCCTGGGCGAAATTTTTGCGAAAGACCTTCAGCAACTCGATGAAAGTTCGCGTGGTCTACTCGAAAAAATCATGACTTATATGGAGAAGAAATACATCTCTATACCTATGAAAATGGCGAAAGAAGTTCTGCTTGATGCAGTAGCGAAGAATTGATTTTTTTGCATCCTGATTATAGCTTTCTAAAGTTTCATCACCACAGAGTCCTGCGGGCAACTAGTTTGTTATGAGTGCATTCTTTGAGAAGCGAAGAGTTTCTAAAAGCGGCAAGATTTGATTCAATGAAACTTAAACATTCTCCTAAAAAGCCATTGTCCAAAATTTTTATCATCGGTACCAGGGGAAGCGACCTTGCTCTTTGGCAGGCCAACTTCATCCAGTCACAACTTGATCTCATCGGGGTTAACTGTTCATTGCGCATCATCAAAACCAAGGGAGATGAAATTCAACACCTGGGCTTTGACAAGATTGAAGGCAAAGGATTTTTTACTAAAGAAATTGAAGAGGCATTGTTGAATAATGAAATTGACCTTGCCGTGCATTCGCACAAAGACCTTGAAACCAGGCAGCCGGATGGCCTGGTGATAGCAGCGTTGAGTGAACGTGCTGATGCATCGGAGTTGCTGCTTATTCATTCCTCCGCATTTGATCCCCAGGAAAAGTGGGGACTGAAAAGAAATGCAGTGGTGGGCACATCATCATCAAGACGCAAAGCGCAACTGCTTAATCACCGCGCTGATGTGGAATTGAAAGACATCAGGGGAAATGTGCCCACAAGAATTAAAAAACTTCGCGAAGGAGATTTTGATGCGATCCTTATTGCCAAGGCCGGTGTGGACAGGCTCGCGCTTGATGTGAGTGATTTACATCCGCAAGTTTTATCTCCGCAAGAATTTGTTCCTGCACCAGCCCAGGGAGTGCTGGCCATTCAATGCCGCGCTGATGATGCTGAACTTATTGCGTTGCTTCATAAAATAAATGATGCATCCACAGCAGAACTCGTGAACATTGAACGTACTGTTCTCCACCAAATGCATGGAGGTTGTCATCTTCCGCTGGGAGTTTTTGTGAGGCGATCAGGAAATGAAATTGAAGCTCACTCGGCTTATGCGGAAAAGTGGGATGCTCCATTGAAAAGAATCGTAGTCCGCCACACCGATGCAAAGGCACTCCCGGAAATCATTCTTCGCGAATTGCGTTCATGAGCAAAACAGTTTTCATATCGCGCAGCATGGATGAAGAAAGTTTGCTTAGCAGGAATTTGCAGGAGCGGGGAGTTGAACTGCTTGCACTCTCACTCATCCGCATCCAACCCAAAACCTTCGATCCTAACATTGCCCATACCGACTGGGTTTTCTTTTCATCAAAAAACGGAGTGAAACATTTCTTCGCACAGCATCCCATTTTGAATCACCAGAAATTTGGAGCCATCGGCAATGCAACAGGCGATGAATTATCCCAGTACGTGGAAGTTGATTTTATGGGCAATTCGAATGACACGGATGAAGTGGCTCAGCAATTTGTGCTTCACATAAAAAACTGCACCGTGCTTTTTCCACAGTCCGATGAAAGTCTTCGCAGTGTTCAGAAATTTCTTGAGTACCAACAATCCATTGATCTGATTTGCTACAAGACAACGCCTCAACCGCGGCCGCTTGGCTTCCCCGATGTACTGGTGTTTTCATCTCCATCCAATGTGCGCAGTTTCTTCATGACCAACCAATACATGGAGTACCAACGCTGCATTGCTTTCGGGCCGGCCACTGCATCAGAGCTTCATCGCAACGGGGTGGATTCCGTGTGTGTGCTGGAAGAAATTTCGGATGAAATATTGATTCACGCAATAAATGATGCGATTCAAGGTTCACCGCCCTGGTCTTAATTTTATCGCGATGTTTACAAAGCATTTTTTTCTTCTTTTTGTAATGGCATTTTCACTTATCACGGTGGATGCTCAAATAACCCCTTCCCCCCCGGAGGATGATGCCACCCCTAAGTATGTGAACGAATTTCTGCAAATAGGAGTGGGCGCCCGAGCACTCGGCATGTCGCTCGCGCAAGTAGCAACGGTCAATGACGTGACTTCTGGTTATTGGAATCCGGCAGGGCTTCTGGGCATCCGCAGCGATTTGCAAATTGCCGCTATGCACTCCGAATATTTTGCGGGTATCGCCAAATATGATTATGCGGCCATCGGAAAATCACTTGACTCAGTAAGTGCAGCGAGCATTTCATTTATTCGTTTTGGCGTGGATGATATTCCCAACACTACGGATCTGATTGATGCCGGAGGAAATATTGACTACGATCGCATCACCACCTTTTCAGCAGCCGATTATGCATTTGTGCTTTCTTATGCACGCAATGCATTTTCTAAAAATAATTCAAACCAGGTGGATTTGGTAAACGAACGACCTACCGGTACAGGTTTGCGATGGGGAGCCAATGCGAAAATTATTTACAGGCAGGTGGGCGATTTCGCAAATGCCTGGGGATTTGGATTGGATGCCGGAATACAATACGACTGGAGAAACTGGAAACTAGGAGTGATGGGTCGGGATATCACTTCCACGTTTAATGCCTGGAGTTATTCGCTCGATCAAAACACCATTGATGTGTTTACCCAAACAGGAAATGAAATTCCGCAGAACTCACTGGAAATAGCATTGCCGAGGGTAATTATTGGAGGTGCAAGAAATTTCCAATGGAAAAAAGTTTCCTTACTTGCTGAGTTAAATGCCGACCTGACCACAGACGGACAGCGAAATGTTTTGGTGTCTGCTAAGCCCGTGAGCATTGATCCGCACATTGGTTTCGATCTGGGTTACAACAACGTAATCTTCTTGCGTATGGGTGCGGGTAATGTGCAGCGTGTAAAAGATTTTGACGGCAGCGAATCATTTACCTGGCAACCCAACATGGGTCTTGGCCTTCGTATTAAACAACTTCAACTGGATTACGCACTGAGCGACATTGGCAACCAAAGCGATGTGCTTTACTCCAATGTTTTTTCTCTGAGGTACGATTTGTACAAGCCCGCTCGTCCACTCTGAACCCAGAGGTTCTGCTAACTTTCTCATTTCACACCCTAACTACCTTCTCCGCGTGCGGCACCATTTGCCCGATACACACATCCCCAATTCCACCCAAGCCAAAATTCCGCGCAGCACTGAGGTAATCGTCCAGCGCGGACGGTGACACTGCTACCAACAACCCCCCACTGGTTTGCGGATCGCACAGGGTAAAAAGTTTTGGCGTATCCAATGAATTGCATTTGGCAGAATAGGCCTGGAAATTTTTCATAGTCATGTCCGGGTAAATCATTTGCGCGTGGTAGTGACTAAGATTTGGAAGCACTGGAATTTTTTCAAAAGAGAGTTCAGCGCTGAGTCCGCTTCCATCGCACATCTCGATAAGGTGACCAAGCAATCCAAAACCGGTAACGTCAGTAAGGGCATGAACACCTTTCATGCGCCCTAGCACCTCGCCAAACTTGTTGAGCATGCACATATAACTGATGGCGGTTTGTAAATCTTCATCCTGAACGAGGCCGCGTTTAGCTGCGGTGGTAATGGTGCCCAGCCCAAGTGGTTTCGTAATAAAAAGCAAATCACCTTCCTGCGCTGTATTATTTCGCAAGAGGTCTTCTTTTTTTACAAGACCACTTACTGCCAAACCAAAAATGGGTTCAGGAGAATCAATGCTATGCCCACCGGCCAAGGTGATGCCAGCCATGCGGCACATAAATCGCGCACCCTCCAACACTTTTTGCGCAAGCGATGGTGGAAGTTTCTCCACCGGCCAGCCTAGAATGGCAACAGCCAGAATGGGTGTGCCACCCATGGCATACACATCGCTGATGGCATTGGTAGCCGCTATGCGCCCGAAATCAAACGCGTCATCCACAACGGGCATAAAAAAATCTGTTGTGGAAATGAGGCATTGGCCTCTATCCATTTCGTAAACCGCAGCATCATCATTGTGTTCATTTCCTACCAATAGTTTTTCATCGGGCGGAAAAACTTCATCCGAGCGAAGCATTTCGCGGAGCACAGCGGGAGATATCTTGCATCCACACCCGGCACCGTGGCTGTATTGGGTAAGGCGAATTTTATTTTCAGTTTCAGTAGTCATGTGCGCTTAGTGTGATAGAATTTTTTTTGGTGATGAGATCATTCGCTGTTTCATTAATCGTTTTTCCACTGCAATCCAATAGTGCAACCAGCAATGGGTCACGTTGTGAAATCCCGTGGGCATAATTTCGGTCGTAATAGTCGAGCATAATGTCCACCCAACCCTTCATGTCCTGCGCGTCCAGAAACGCCAGAGAATCTTTCAGCCGATCACCACCCAATCTTTTTGCAAGCATGGAAGTGCGTTCTTTTAATTGTTCAATAGGAAATTTTCCATATTCATTCAATATCCTTTCCCTCCGGTAGTCAATTGAAAAATCCAGGGCCAGCACACTCGCGGTTCTCAGTGATTCATAAATCCTGTCTGGAAGTTTGCAACGGCCAATCCAGCGGCTTTCATCTTCGAGCCACACTTCGCTAATAATTTGAGACCACTGCATGGCAAGGTTATTTTCAAATTGTTCCTGCGTGGGTTGCGGCAATTGTCCCAGTGCGCCAAAAGTGCTTCCGCGATGATGCGCCAAAGCTTCGAGGTCAATTACCTTTACACCGGCTTCTTTCAAATGATGAAGAATTTCAGTTTTTCCACTTCCTGTTTTTCCTGCAAGAACAAAAATGTTTTTGGGATGAAGCAGTTGTTCAAGCGCCCACCTGCGAAAGGATTTGTAGCCGCCCTTCAGCATCGTCACTTTGAATCCCGCCATGTCGAGCAGCCAGGCCATCACATTGCTTCGCATGCCACCGCGCCAACAATGCAACAGCACTTCGCGCGAGGGTGAAAGTTCGCGGGCCTCATCAATAAAGTTCACGAATTTTTTCCCCACCAGTTCGAAACCAATGCGTGTCGCTTCTTCTCTTCCTTTCTCTTTGTAAGTGAGACCTACGATATGTCGTTCATCATTGTTGAGCAGTGCAAGATTTTTTGCCCCGGAAAAATGCCCCTGTTCAAATTCGCCTGGGCTGCGTACATCCAAAACACAGGAGCCTGCATTTTTTGCAAGCTCCAGGAAATTGTTTATGTCAACGAGTTTGGTCAAACTGGAAACGACAACTATTTTCAGAACACATCCTCACCTGAAGTAAGAAATTGATCCGGGACTAAACAGAGATCAGAAATCAATCTGCAATTTGAACTTATTGCGCAACGTTTCCAATGCCGGATTCTTCTTCACCATTTCATCAAATTTTTCTTTCGGGGTTTTCATGGACATCTTTCGTTCCTGCTGCTCCTGTATTCTCCATTGCAATTTGAAGGTGGAGTTATGCAGTTTGCGTTTCAGGAAATCCAAGAGCGCACCTCGAACCGCTTCCACATCAATGGCCTGCACGCTGTTGGATAGTTGTAATGTGATGGTACCATCTTCTGCCAATTCGCGCACTTCCGATTTCAATGTGGAATGAAGACTTCCATTTCGCTCGCGAAGCCCATCAGCAAATTCCTGCCATACAAGTTCGAAAGAGGCGTGATTGAAGCCTTGGTTATGGGTGGTGTCGGTGGCCAATTCTTCTTGGGACTCTTCCACTTTTTTATCCTGTGGTTTCTGGAGCATTCTCTTGATGCTGGGTGTCTCCGTTCCGAACATCAGCGATTTTTTCACAAAAGGAACCATTGGTTCATTCACTGCACTTAGCATGTCGGTCTCTACAAAAACCGGAACTTGTGCTGCCTTTGGTGAATGAACCGGCTGCGAGTTTGCAACCGGAGCTTTTGATGTTGGCAATTGCTTTTTGCCTGTTGCCTCCCGATTGCTATCGGGATGCCCATTGACTCTAAACCCTTTCAGCCTGTACTTTTTTTTTTCACCTTCGCGCTGGTTGAGCGGAATGCTGCAGAGTTGCATCAGCGTGAGTTCAACAAGCAGCCTCTGATTTTTACTAGCCCGGTATTGCACATCGCAGGTGTTAATGAAATCGAGTGACTTGATCAGGAATTGAACGTTGGATGCAGCAGCCTGCACTTTGTATTTCTCCGCCACGTCATCGCTTACTTCCATGAGCTGAACTGTTACAGCATCGCGGCACACCAGCAGATTGCGGAAGTGCTCGCCAAGACCGGAAATGAAATGGTGACCATCGAATCCTTTGTTCAACACTTCATCAAACAGGACGAGCGCTGCGGGAATGTCTTCGCTGCTGATCATATCCGTGAGGCGGAAGTAGTAATCGTAGTCCAGCACGTTGAGGTTTTGAATGACGTCCTGGTACTTGAGGTTCTTGCCACAAAACGCTACCACCTGATCAAAAATGCTCAGCGCATCGCGCATGGCACCATCTGCTTTTTGTGCAATAATGTGGAGAGCAGCAGGTTCCGCAGTGATGCCTTCTTTGGTTGCAATGGATGCAAGATGTTCGGTCATGTCGCGCACCTTAATGCGGGCAAAGTCGAAAATCTGACAACGCGAAAGAATGGTGGGAATGATCTTGTGTTTTTCAGTAGTGGCAAGAATGAAAATGGCGTGCGCTGGAGGTTCTTCCAGCGTTTTGAGAAATGCGTTGAAAGCACTTGCGCTGAGCATGTGCACCTCGTCTATAATGTACACTTTGTATTTACCTACCTGCGGTGGTATTCGCACTGTGTCCACTATAGAACGGATGTCGTCCACCGAGTTATTCGATGCCGCATCGAGTTCAAAAATGCTGAATTGCAGATCATCCATTTCCAAATCCAGCATACCATTTACTGCCTTGGCAAAAATTCTTGCACAAGTGGTTTTGCCCACTCCACGCGGCCCGGTAAAAAGATAAGCCTGTGCTATCTGTCCATTGGCAATGGCGTTTTGTAAGGTGGTGGTGATGCTGCGCTGCCCCACCACTGTATCCCAACTCTGCGGGCGGTACTTGCGGGCTGATACAATGAAGTTTTCTGCCATGAGGCAAAGATGTGTTATGACAAGGGTTGAGAAGCGGAGGAGTTTTTCACAAAGAATTCAATTTCCGATCCTCTCAATTTTTCATGTCACAGTTGTTTGGGTTTTATCCTCATCCAGATTTTATTTCACAGAGCTGTGCATCTTGCTGATTTCGCTTTTAGCATTAGATATTCTTCCATAGCGTTGCGGAGCATTACCTGGTGTGGAAACAACCATGGAAGTTCCAATCCCTATGCGCATCAATTCTCCATTCTCGTTCTCCATTTTTCAATTCCCTGAGAGAATCCTCTTTATCTCACTTAGCTTCATCAGTGCTTCCACGGGAGTGAGATTGTTTACATCAAGATGGAGAATTTGCTCGCGCACCTGGCCCAGCGTAGGGTCGTCCAGTTGAAAGAAACTCAACTGCATTCCGGCTTGCGCTGCAATGTCTTTTATCTGCCCTTGCAGGTTTTCACGGGAGTGCGATTTTTCCAATTGTACAAGAATTTCTTTGGCGCGTTCCACCACCTTTACCGGCATACCGGCCATGCGCGCTACATGGATACCGAAACTGTGATTGGTGCCTCCTGCTTCGAGTTTCCGCATAAATATCACTTTGTTGCCCAGCTCCTTCACACTCACGTTGAAGTTGCGGATGCGAGGAAAAGTCCCTGACATTTCATTCAATTCATGATAATGAGTAGCAAAAAGGGTCTTGGCTCTCGACTTCGGGTTTTCATGAAGGTACTCCGCAATAGCCCAGGCAATGGAGATACCATCGTAAGTGGAAGTGCCGCGACCAATTTCATCCAGCAACACCAGCGATCGGTCCGTAACATTATTGAGGATGCTGGCCGTCTCGTTCATCTCCACCATAAAAGTGGATTCACCACTGGAAATGTTATCGCTTGCTCCAACGCGCGTAAAAATTTTATCCACTAATCCAATATCGGCACTGGTGGCAGGAACCATACTTCCCATTTGCGCCATAAGCACAATGAGGGCCGTTTGGCGAAGCACAGCACTTTTGCCGCTCATGTTCGGCCCGGTAATCATCACAATTTGTTGCGTATCGGGATCGAGGTAAATATCGTTGGCCACATATTCTTCACCGGCACTCATTTGTGATTCGATAACCGGATGTCGCCCGCCCAATATCTGCAACACTTTGCCGCCATTCACCGATGGTTTTACATAACCGTTGTGCTGCGCGGTGAGTGCGAAAGACAATAGGCAATCCATTCTTGCAAGAAGCTGTGCGTTGAGCTGTATGGCTGCGGTATAATCTGCAATTGCTGCCACCAGTTCCGCAAAAAGCTTCGATTCGAGTTCAATAATTTTTTCTTCAGCACCCAGTATTTTGGTTTCGTATTCCTTCAGTTCTTCGGTGATGTATCGCTCGGCCTGCACAAGGGTCTGTTTGCGAATCCAGTCTGCCGGCACCTTCTCTTTATGTGTATTCCGCACTTCAAGAAAATATCCGAACACGTTATTGTAAGAGATGCGGAGTGATGGAATTCCCGTGCGTTCACTTTCGCGTTTCTGGATTTCCAGCAGAAAATCTTTACCGCTGTAAGCAAGTTTGCGCAACTCGTCCAACTCCTCATTGATGCCATTGGCCATGATGCCGCCCTTGTTCAATGCAACCGGTGGTTCGGGATGAAGTTCGCGCGTGATTTTTTGGGTGAGTGCCTCACAAGCATTCAGTTGATTTCCCATGAGCGCCAGTTCTGTGTTAGAGGAAGTATCACACACCTTTTTTATAGGGCCGATGCTTTCAAGTGCGCGGTGCAATTGATGAACTTCACGCGGATTAACACGGCCGGTGGCCACTTTGGAAATAAGCCGCTCCAGGTCCCCCATGCGTTTTAATTCCTGGGAAATCGTTTCAGCGGCAACATTATCCTGCATAAAAAATTCCACCACAGAATGGCGCTGTTGTATTGGGCGGATTTCTTTCAGCGGCATCACTATCCATCTGCGCATCATACGCGAGCCCATGGGTGTAGCAGTTTGGTCGAGCACATGGAGGAGAGTGGTTGCCTTTTCATTAGGCGATCCCACCAGTTCGAGATTGCGGATAGTGAATTTATCCAGCCACACGTAGTGGTCTTCCTCGATACGGCTGAGTGATTGAATGTGCGCAATGCGATCGTGTTGGGTGTCGGCCAGGTAGTGCATCACTGCACCCGCTGCGGTAATGGCGAGCGGCAATTCGTCCACGCCAAATCCCTTTAGTGATGCAGTTCCCATTTGTCTTAGTAAGACCTCCCTGCCGAATTGCTCGGCATACACCCAATCATCTAAACGATAAGTATGGAATTTTTCTCCGAAAATTTCTTTGAATCGTAAGCCTTGACTTTTCTGGAATAACACTTCGCTGGGTGAAAATCCCTGCATGAGTTTCTCCACATATTGTATCGTTCCCTGGGCACACAGAAATTCACCGGTGGAGATGTCGAGAAATGCGACACCTGAAAAATTTCCTTCCATCGCTACTGCGGCAAGAAAATTATTCGCCTTCGATTCCAGGGTTTTGTCGTTGTAAGAAACTCCTGGCGTCACCAATTCAGTAACTCCCCGCTTCACAATTTTTTTGGTGAGCTTCGGATCTTCGAGTTGATCGCAGATGGCCACGCGATTTCCGGCCTTCACCAGTTTAGGCAAGTAAGTATCGAGGGCGTGGTAAGGAAATCCGGCCAGTTCTACAAATGCAGCCGCACCGTTCTTTCTTTTAGTAAGCGTGATGCCCAACACACCCGCTGCGCGAATGGCATCTTCCCCGAAAGTCTCATAGAAATCTCCCACGCGAAACAGCAACAGGGCATCAGGATATTTCGCCTTGATGGTGTTGTATTGTTTCATCAGGGGTGTTTCCACCACAGGAGCTCTTTCTGGTGCTTCGATATGCGTTTCGGTTTTAGTCAACGGTTGAAAGGACTCATCCCAAATGGGTGGGACGAAAATTATTTAGAATGAACATTTGAGAAACGTGAAGGGCGAAGGTATTCCTAAGCGCGAAGCGCGTTATTCACAATTCTTCCACATAGCCGACATTGACATGCGGCACAATTTGAAATTTGGAATTTGAAATTTGGAATTCTTCAGGCCACCCGAAGCTGGCTCATTTTCGATCTTGAGAATTTCTCTTTCGCGTAATTCAGGGTGACCTTAAATTCCTTTTCAGATGTTGATGGAAGTTCGAACATAGCATCGGTCATTATGGCTTCGCAAATCGAGCGAAGACCTCGTGCTCCCAGTTTATATTCCAGTGCCCTCTCTACGATAAAATCCAGCACCTTCTTATCGAAAGAAAGCTTCACTCCGTCAATTTCAAAAAGCTTGACGTACTGTTTCACCAGCGCATTTTTAGGTTCAGTGAGAATTCTGCGCAGCGTGTTTTCGTCTAGCGGGTCAAGATGTGTAAGGACAGGGAAACGACCGATGAGTTCGGGAATCAAACCAAATTTTTTCAAGTCGAGTGGAGATACGTATTGGAGAATGTTGCCGGTGAATAATTGGTGTGCTATGCTATTGTATCCGATTGATGATGTGTTCACTCTTCGCTCTATAATCTTATCCAAGCCATCAAATGCGCCACCGCAGATGAACAGGATATTGCGCGTGTCTACTTGAATCATTTTTTGCTCAGGATGTTTTCTTCCTCCCTGTGGCGGAACATTGACCACGGAACCTTCCAGCAGCTTGAGCATTCCCTGCTGCACGCCTTCACCACTTACATCGCGGGTTATGCTGGGGTTATCGCTCTTGCGCGCAATTTTGTCAATCTCGTCAATGAACACAATGCCCCTTTCTGCTTTGGCAATGTCGTAATCAGCATCCTGCAGCAGACGCGAAAGAATGCTTTCCACATCCTCGCCAACATATCCGGCTTCGGTAAGTACTGTGGCATCGGCAATGGCGAAGGGTACGTTCAACATCCTCGCTATGGTCTTGGCGAGAAGTGTTTTTCCGGTTCCGGTTTCACCCACAAAAATGATGTTCGATTTTTCAATCTCCACATCATCCTGTGCAAGTTTCTTTTGAGTAATTCGCTTGTAATGATTGTACACAGCCACGCTGAGAAAGCGTTTCGCTTCGTCCTGTCCTATGACGTACTCATCCAGAAAACGTTTCGTATCAGCAGGTTTCTGGAGTTTGAATTCATGCAGCTCCGGAGCCTTTTTTTCTTCCGTTTCCTCGTTGATAATTTTGTAGGCCTGCTGCGAACAGTCATCACAAATGTGTCCGCTGATGCCGGCAATGAGGATATTGACTTCACTTTTTTTTCTGCCGCAAAAACTGCATGATATGTCTTTTTCCATTATGATTTTTTAGATGTCAGATGAAGGGTGACGGATGAATACAATTTTCAGGGTGATGATTTGAAATCAACAATGCCGAAACGTGAGATAAGGGTGAAAGGTTTTTTGTTGCTCAAAGGTAAAGAAATGTATCCGGATCATTGCAGGTGATTTCGAACATTACATTGTGCGAGGGGTGAGGCTCGGCCTAACCTACTGCTCGTGCTTAATGTTTTGCTGCATCTGGAATCCCTATATGTATCGAGACCACCTCCGCACCTCTAAATTATTTCTTCTTCTCCAGTACTTCGTCTATCATTCCATAGTCGCGTGCTTCCTGGGCTATCATCCAATAGTCGCGGTCGCTGTCGCCCCACACCTTATCATAGGTCTGGTTGCTGTGCAAGGCAATGATCTCATAAAGTTCCTTCTTGAGTTTCTGGATTTCGCGTGCCGTTATTTCAATATCACTGGCTTGTCCGCGTGCACCACCAAGTGGCTGGTGGATCATCACGCGTGCGTGTTTCAGCCCCGTTCGTTTTCCTTTTTCACCGGCACACAATAGCACAGCAGCCATGGATGCGGCCATACCTGTGCAAATGGTGGCCACATGGGGGTTGATGTATTGCATGGTGTCGTAAATACCCAGCCCAGCATACACACTTCCACCCGGTGAGTTGAGATAAATCTGGATGTCTTTTTGCGAATCGGCACTTTCCAGGAAGAGCAATTGCGCCTGAATAATGTTGGCTATGTAATCGTCAATTTCCATCCCGAGAAAAATGATGCGGTCGGCCATAAGGCGCGAGAACACGTCAACCTCGCGGAAGGGCATGTTGCGTTCTTCAATTACGGTACGGGTCATCATTTCCGGCCCATACACATGGCTAATCACATCGTCCACAACCGACCCGGTTATGCCCGGCCTGTCCGTTGCATATTTCCTGAATTCTTTTCTTGTAATCATGATTTTTTATGGTTTTGATTTTTCAATTTTCGGCCAAAGTAAAGGTGTCGCTGATTGACCTGCAGGAGTTGCAAATTTGATTTTTCAAGTTTTGTGAGCTGTGTCTCCTGCTGACTGACACCTGCCTGCTGCCACCGGCCCACTTTTTAGTGTTGCACTCGATGCACAAACTCATCATAACTCAATGTCTTCTCTTCAAGAGTGCAATTTGATTTCACGAGTTCGATCATCTTTTGTTCATAGAGAAAATCGTAAATGTTCTTTGCTTCCTCTTTATCTGCCAATGCTTTCTTAGCAAGATCTTCCAGGTATTCGCCTTCGATGGGCATGCCATAAGCTGCATACCTGCGCATCAGCGTTTCCTTCAAGTGATTCATGGCGTCATCCAGCGTCACCTTGATTTCATATTGCTTAAGTATCTGGCCCTGGATGAGGTTCCAGCGGAGTTCTCCGGCATAGACAGGATATTCATAATCCACCATTTCATAGGTCAACGGTTTATCGTTGGTGAGCATGATGTGGCGTTTCAGGAATTCATCGGGCAATGATGGATTGATACGATTAGTGATAGTCAATGCAAAGTCGCGTTTGAACATCCAGTCGCTATCGCGCTGAAACATTCCTTCCAGTTCGGTTTTCACTTTCGAACGCATTTCATCTTCGCTCTTCACTTCATCCGGACCATAAATTTTGTCGAACAATTCCTGGTTCAACTCATGCGCTTCGATGTGTTTGATGTCGGTCACCACAATCCTGAAAAGTGAATTGAGGTGATGAACTTGGTGGTGTGTAATGCCGAGCATCTTCGCAAGGTCTTCGTGATTTTTGCTGAGTTGGTGCGGATCAATGTCAGCAGTGTCACCGCGTTTCAAACCGGTGAGTTGATTTTTTGTGTATTCGTCTTTTATGAATTCAATGCTGATGGTTGTCTTGCTGGAAATTCCTCCGGGTATTACTTCAGTATTCTCATTCAGTTCATTCAACTCCACAACCAGCAACTCTTCAGGGCCGGAAATTTCAGGCTCACTCATCTTGCCATACCTGCGGGCAAGATCTTTCACCTGCCTGTTGATGAGCACATCATCCACGTTGATTTTATGGTAAATGAAGGTTTGTGATTTGTCCAGTGATAATTCAATTTCCGGTGCGATGCCCATTTCATATTTGAACCTGAACTCATCGGGCTCTTCCCAATTACCTACAATTTCATCATGGTTTTTCGGAATCGGGCTGCCCAGGACTTTGATTTTGTTTTCGGATATGTAGCGATAGATATTATCCATCAGCACACCGTTTATTTCTTCCGCAAGAATGGATTTCCCGAATCTCTTTTTGATAAGACTTGTGGGAACCTGTCCCGGACGAAAGCCCGGAAGTTGCGCTTGTTTCCGGTAATCTTTCAACGCCTTTTCGAAACGTTCGCTGTAATCTTCTTTCTGAATCCTGATAACAAGTTCGGCATTCAGTTCATCAATGGAGTTTTTCTCAATAACCATTTTTCAGAATTGGTGAGTTAGAGAATTGGAGAGTTGGAGAATTGAAGAGTTGCAAAATCATGAAAAGAACATTTTGAATCTAATCAGTGTCTAATTCAACATCCCGATAACTATCGGGACTCCAATTCACCAACTCAACAAATTTTTAGTGCGGGCGGAGGGACTCGAACCCCCATGCCGTGAGGCGCCAGATCCTAAGTCTGGTATGTCTACCAATTTCACCACGCCCGCGGTTTTAAAAAAGGGGTGCGAATATAAGAGGTGCAAGTGAGCAGTTGGCAGGCGGCTGGCGGCAGCAAAGTGTTGATTCAAGTCACCGCTCGATTTCACTTTCTCTACATTCGCCCAACTTGAAAAAACCACTTATGCGATTTAAGATTCTGCTTATTGCTTCACTGTCTTGTTGCGCCTCATTCGCACAGGATGCAGGTGGTCCGCGGGCGCAGGCACTTGGCGGAACATCGCTCACGCATGTTGATCAATGGTGTGCGTTGAACAACCAGGCGGGGCTTGCGTTCGCAGAGAATTTTTCAGGTGGAATTTTTTATGAAAGCCGGTTTCTGGTGGATGCGTTAAGTGACAAAGGACTTGGTGCTGTGCTGCCTGTCGGGGCCGGTGCTTTCGGATTGAGTCTTCGTTCATTCGGCTATAGCCTCTATTCTGAAACAAAGGCCGGACTGAGTTACGGAATGAAGTTCTCCGAAAAATTCGCGGGTGGCGTGCAGGCGAATTATTTCAATGTGAGGTTGGGAGAAGGTTATGGAACCAGAAGCGCAGTGAGTGTTGATGGCGGATTTCTCTACCGCATGAACAAAAATCTTTCACTTGCAGCACACGTTACAAATCCCAACCGTGCAAAACTTGCTGATTACAACGATGAACGATTGCCGTCCCTGTTGCGTGCCGGTGCAGCGTATCATTTTTCGGAAAAAGTTTTTCTGGCGACTGAAGTATGGAAAGCCTCAGATGCAACTACTCAAGTGCGGGCAGGCATCGAATATCGCGTGATTGAACCGCTTCATCTACGCATTGGAGCAGGCAGCAAACCGGGGCTTATGAGTTTCGGTTTTGGATATGTCCTCAAAAATTTCAGGATTGATTTTTCGTCCAGCTATCATTCTGTACTAGGATTTTCACCGCAGGTTGGACTTTCATTCGTTCCGGTTGAAAAATGAGTTTCGATTCACACAGAAAACAGTTAAGAACACAGAAATATTTTTTTCTGAGGACAAGTATTTCAGTGGTTGTCATTCGTACCATCCTCATCACAATTTTCAATTTTCAGTTTTCAATTTTCAATTCCTCTTTAGGCCAGACCGAAGATCAGAAAAACTCCATCATCGAACAACGCATTGAGGCAATTGCCGGTGCACTGGAAGAAGATGCGGAACTTGATTACACCAACTTGCTGGAAGACCTCACCTATTATTATGAGCATCCGTTAAACCTGAACAATGCTACTGCCGATGAATTGCGTGAACTATACATGCTGACGGACGTGCAGATTGCTTCGCTTCACAGGCATGTTGACCGCTACGGTTCTCTCGTCAGCATTTATGAATTGCAGGCTGTAGCCAATTTCGATTTGCAAATCATCCGGCTGATTGAACCTTTTGTTACTGCACTGCCGGGATCAGCTCTTGAAGATTTTTCGTTCAGGAATTTCTTCAAGGAAGGAAGAAGCGATTTGTTTTTGCGATACAAGCGTGTGCTGGAAAAACAGGGCGGTTATCAAAGCAATGTTGAATCGAACGAGGCACCGGATTTTTTGGCAAGTGCCGATTATCTCTACACCCGATATCGTTTCCAATACCGCAGAAATATCACCATCGGTTTTACGGCAGAAAAAGATGCAGGTGAAAAATTAAATCGGCAACCTGATTTTTTCAGCGGGCACATTTTCTATCGCGACAAAACTTTTTTGCGCGCACTGGTGGTTGGCGATTACAACGCGCAGTTCGGGCAGGGACTCACTTTCTGGAACGGCTTGGGGTTTGGCAAATCGGCTTATGTCACCAACCTGAAAAAAAATGCGATGCAGTTGCGACCCTATTCTTCGGTGGACGAAAATCTTTTCCTACGCGGTAGTGCTGCCACGCTCGGCTGGAAGAAAATGGAACTCACGGCTTTCTTTTCATCCAAAAAAATTGATGCAAATCTTGAAGCAGTCGAAGACTCTACACTAAGCGATGATGAATTTTCTGCCACATCGCTTCAAACCAGCGGGCTGCATCGAACAGAATCTGAACTCGCAGACAAACATGCAATGGGTGAAACAATTGTTGGTGGCAACCTTCGCTATAATTCGCGAAAATTTTCTTTGGGCATCACAGCAGTTCGCACATCTTACTCCGAAGCCATTCAACCCGGAACACAACTTTACCAGCAGTTTCGTTTTTCAGGAAAAGAAATTCTGAATACAGGACTCGATTATCACTGGGTGTTGCGCAATGCAAATTTTTTCGGTGAAGTTTCAAGAAGTGATAATGGAGGCATGGCTTCGCTCAACGGTGTGGTGGCGGCACTACATCCACGCTTGTCGGTGGCTGCTATTCATCGCTGGTTTGAAAAAGATTACCAGGCGCAACATGTCAATGTATTTGGTGAACAATCAGAAAATGCGCAAAACGAAAGCGGAATTTATTTCGGTGCGGAAGCAAAGCTTGCAAGCGCATGGACACTTTCTCTTTATGCAGACCAGGTGACATTTCCGTGGCTGAAATTTCGCACAGATGCTCCATCACAATTCACCGATTATTTCTCTCAACTGAATTTCAGGCCGGACAGGAAACATGAATTCTATGTGCGTTACCGCTTGCGAAACGGGGCGCAAAACATTTCGTCACTTGCAGAAGTCCCGATAGATTATCCGGTGGACATCACCCAGCACAATTTTCGAATTCATTCTGCGTACAGTGTTCACCCGAATGTGCAGTTGAAGTCACGCATGGAATGGAGCGTTTTTGAAAAGCCGGGCGAAGAACAGAAAAATGGTTTTCTTCTTTACCAGGATGTGGTTTGGAAAAAACTGGATGTGCCGGTGAGTGTGCAATTGCGTTATGCCCTGTTCGATTCACCCTCGTGGGATACGCGCATTTATGCTTACGAAAGTGATATTCTCTATGCTTTCAGCATTCCTGCTTATTACGGAAAAGGCTCACGTTTCTACACCATGCTTAAATGGGACGTGATGCATGGCGTGGATTTCTGGCTGCGCTACAGCCAATGGCTCTATACCGATCGAGATGTGATTTCAAGCGGCACAAGCGAAATCCAGGGAAACCGAAAAAGTGAAATACATGCGCAGGTAAGGTGGCAGTTTTAGTTGGAGAGGTATAGCGCTGGAGATTTCGGCAGTAAACAGCAGTCGGTAGTCGATCATCGGCAAATCGGACCTTAGCTTCCACTTCGGTCTTGAAACTTTCTGCTTCATTTCCAGTAAAAAAAGGCAAGATAATTGGCAAAGCAATAACAAATTTTGAAAACATGAAAAAAGCTTTACTCATTACCTGTGCTCTTTTCACCCTCGCAACACAATCCATTTATGCGCAAACCACGCATCCCATTTCCACCGCGTTTATTTCGCCTAACCCTGTTGAGGCAAAAGCAGAATTGCTTTTCACCGAAGTAGTAGAGGAAGAAATTACCGTAGTGGTGAAAGACCTCAGCGGCAAAGTGATTTACCAAACCATCTGCGGCAATGCAGGTGAAGAATGCATCAGTGTTCCACTGGAACTTGAGGCACTGATTCGCGGCATCTACATCCTACAGGTGAGCGGAAGCAGCGGTAAAGTGAAAACACTGAGGTTCCAGAAATCGTGACAGGAATTTTGATTCAATCAGGATTCTGTCGCGGGAATTTTCCAGTGGCAACAGTTTAAAATGGAGAAATCATCGTTTGCTCTGTTATCTCACCACCACTTTCCCTGTCACCACTTTCTCTCCCGACACCAGCACACAGTGATACACTCCTGCTGAGAATTGATCAAGCGAAATCATTTCCGTTTTTGAAGTGATGGTTTTTTCGAGGACAACATTTCCTACTGCATCAATGATGCGCAACACCGCACCCTGATGTTCTGCGCCACATCCCACAAATAGAAAACCATCAGCAGGATTTGGCCAAACTTCTAAACCGGAACCCGGAACCAAAGTTTCTTCAACTCCCACCTCTAGCCATCGCGCCATAAATTCCTGGTAGTAAAGATTTGCAACACGTGCATCGTGAACCACAACTGTATTTTCATCGTTGATGGTATTGGCAGAAGTGCTCCAGTTATGCGAGCCTGTTAGCACCGTTGGATCGCTTGAAGTATTATTCGGATCAACAATGCAATACTTGTGGTGGATAAGTCCGCTAATGCCCTGGTGTGTGTAAACATCCATACCAGCATCTAACAGGTACTGGTACACCGAAGAAGGATCACTGGTTTGTTCTATCACACCGCGAACAGTAGTAAGGAACAAATCATCTTCATCAATTATCTGATCAGCAATATCCTCGCGAGTAAATGCAAACATGGCGTAAAACAATTCGCTATCAGTAGTGGAGATGGTGTTTATGATTTGCTGGTTCGCATTGTCGGTTGGCGAGAAGTACACCTCCACCGGAGAACTTCCACAGAGATATTTCCATGGAGTGTTCACGGATTTATCGGAACCGAATTTCGAACTGTCTTCATCGGGTTGGTCGCCACTGCTTCCCCACATTTCTTCGAACTCGAGACGGTAGCCACGCGCAATGCTCTGATCCTGGAAAATGATAATGTTGTTGTAATCCGAAAACTGATCCTGTTCAATCCAGTTGGTAGAACCGGTGATGAGTATTGCAAGATCAACATAGTCCGCATCAATGATGCAAAACTTATTGTGGTTGCCGCTACCTGAATCATCTTCACGCATCAACACCGGAATGGCATTGTCAAGACTTCCTACGGCTGCATTTGCATTGGTGCCCTGACCTACGAAACGAATAGTCACTCCATCGTTGTATGCATTGTTGAGCGCTCCTGCAATTCCGGTGTCACCGAAATTGTACATGCTGATATCAATGGAGTGTTGTGCGCGATTGATGTAAGCGATCAATGTGTCGTCCACCGCATCATAAAGTGCAATGGCTTCTTCCTCTGTTGCGTAACTCACATCAACATCTTTGGTGAAATAAACAGTGATGGCTCCGCTTGATTCGCTGCGCGTTGCATAAGGCATGATGGTGCTGTAAGCTGTATCTACTCCGTTGGCCGATGCTGCTTGTGCCCAATAAATGGTTCCGGGATCAAGTCCTGAAATTGTTGCAGTGTGTGCCGTGGTGCTTCCAGGAATTTCAACCATGTTGCCCAATGCCGGAGAATCTCCCCAAAAGATTTTTGAATCTCCCGGAGTATCGGTATTCCAAATTAATTCTATGGTGGTGTACTCAACACTTCCCTGGTTTACACCGCACACAATGTTGATAGAATTCTCCGTGACAAAATCATCCATGTCACGTGGCAGTAACTGGTAACCGGATTCATAAGGAAAACTTGGGTCATACTGCGAAATGATCCCCACCAAATCGAGTGTACCCATTGGCAATTGTTCCCCGATGAGGGAAGATGAGGAGTGAAAAAATGCCACCCCATTTTCTGAGTCAAGAGTGGTGAACTGAAAAGTTTGCGCAGTGATGGTGTTCATGCATCCGTTGAACAACACGTCATTGACTATTACCAATTGCCCTTCGTAAGATTCATTCATCTGGTCGGGGGTAATCGCGATGGGATTAGGCATAACATTACCCGAAGAATTGATGGTAACAGATGAAAGGCTTGGACCAACTTCAATCAAGCCGTTGAATTCGCTGAGGGTTCCTGTTATGGTTACTTCATCGCCACGCAGTGGTTCATCCCATGCATTCCAATTTGAGCCGGGATAAATGGCAATGCCAGCGGTGGCATCCTGAACATACCGCACACTAGAGTTGAGTTCCGATGAGTTGGTTACGATTCCGGTAATAGTGACGACTTCGCCCTCCGAATAATTAGTACGCGCATCAAGAATGTTGTCTTGAGCATGAATGGTTATCGCGAAGGAGATTGCAGTAAGAGTAAATATGTTTTTCATTTTGTTTTGATTTCTTGTCAATATGTGAGTGTCAGTGAAAGATTGAATCGCCTTCCCTGCCCGATGAACACTCCGGCAGATTGTGCTTCGAAGCCGGCATAGTCAGCATTGGTTTCCTGTGCATAGCGCGCAAATGAATCGTTGTTGTTGGCATCGGATACGTAAACAGTGTTTAGCACATTAAAAATACTAGTGCGAAGATCAACTTCAAAATCATTCAGCTTGAATCCATAGCCCGCATGAAATTCTGCAAGACCATAAGCCGGGGCTTTCCACGAATCACGACCAGCATTGTCTCCTGAAAGATCTGTAGGTTCAAATTCAGAATACTGCCGTTCGAAACGGAGGTAACGAACTTTTACGTACAACTCGCGCACGATTTCCCAGCGCAGCATTGCACCGTATTGTGTCTGTGCTGCATTGCCCACATGAATTCCTTTTGCATCGTAACTGATGATGTATGGATCACCGTTAATGTCAAGCACAGGTTCGCCATTGTCGTACTGCGGCTGCACTTCGCCTGCGGAATTCCAAATCCAATCACCATAAGACACCAGCCCTTCTGCTGCAAGATTCTTGGTGATGTAGTAAGCAACGTCAAGTTCCGCTCCTGCATGTCGTGCATTAATGCCCTGCAAGTTCAATTGAATAGTATTAAGAGGATCAGCAGGATCGGGAACAGCAAATCCTCCCGGGAATGGGCGGTTGTTCCATACCGTGTAATACGAATTGAAATTGGCTGCCACATTTTTATTGCGGTATGAAACACCCAGTTCGTTGCCAATGATTTTTTCGTTGAGGATGTTGTTGTAAGGTTGGTTTGCAAAATCAAAAACCTGGTTGAAGAGGGGAGCTTTGTTCAAGTAACCCACATTCACAAATACGTTGAGGTGGTCGGTTGCATTCACGTTGATTCCCGCTTTCACAGTATATCCATCCTGAGTGAGCCAATCTGACTTTTGGTATTCGAGTCCTCCGGTGGTGGGTGTGTAGAGCTGGCCGTTGTACTCCACGCTGTCTGGAATAAGAAGCGTTGCATCGGGATTGTCTTCATCAAGATGATAGCCTACTTCCACTTCGGTGCCGTCAATAACACACGGAAGAAAATAATCCACACGCTGGTAACCGGTGCGCGAAACAGAAGCACTTACAAATCCTGTAAGCAGATCTGTTTTGTATTCCGCCTGGCCGAAAAGTCCTCCCCACTTCACGAATGAATCATTGTTGAATTCAATCTTGTCGCCTTCGCGTTTTACTGTGTTTGCATTGTTGAAATCATAGTCATCGGTTTTCTGGATGTAATCTGCTCCCAGCAAATCATACACTTCGCGGTAGTGTTCGCCACGATAGCTGCGGTAATCCAGACCGCCACTTAGGTTCAGTTTTTCATTCACCTCATGAGAATAAATGCTGAGGGCACCGTACCAGAAATGATTGTTCACGCTAGTCTTTATATAATTGAATGCATATCGTTCGGTTGAGGAGACGAGATAATTTATGTTGTAATCATCTCCAGAAAAAAGAGGTGGATTCAATCCTGAGTTGGTATCATAAATAGTTTGAAAATCTATCTGCCCATTTTCCAGGTAACCACTTGCAGGATTTGGATTTTGATCGAGCCTTGTGCCTCCGCCATTTCCCAATGAGAGGTAAGCCACCGTACTCAGGAAATTCCGATCGCTGAATCGCCACACATCTTTTAATGCGAACTGCGGCTTGTGGTAATAATTCACTCTTTCATTCAGCGTTTCACTTTTTTCATTGGTGCGTTCACCAGCCACCACATCGTAACGCATGAGAGAACCCACGTGCATGTTGTAGCCCACACCATAATTGGGAATTCCGGTCGTATCAATTCCCTGTTCCAATGCAAAATCCGGATCATACACACCAATGGATTCCTTCTGCACTCTTTGACCGTGACGTTGTGGTGCGCCAAGTGCTGACAAACTAATCAAATGTTTACCTGTGATTTTTTCTACCTTTCCGTACCAGAAAATTCCTCTGGTAAATGTTCCATCCACCCAACCATACCCACGCTTGAATGATCCTGCAAGCGTGAAGCCCCATCCGTTTTCCATCTTGCCTGATGAAATGCCGAGAGATGTACGCAGCAAACCATTGTCGCCAACTTCCTGTTTCATCCTGATCATTCTTTTTTGTTCGATGCCTCTTGTTATAAGATTGATGGTGCCGCCCACTGCCGGTATGGCAAGTTTCGAGGCGCCAAGTCCGCGCTGAACCTGTGTAGTTTGCAGTACTACATCCAACCCGAACCAGTTGCTCCAGTACACCGCTCCGTTTTCCATATCATTCACCGGAACTCCATCAAGCATCACTGCAACATTGTTTTGTGAAAAGCCACGGATGGTTACACGGGCATCGCCATCGCCCCCACCCTGCTGCGTTACATAAGTTCCGGGAATGGTATTTATGATGGTTGCAATTTCGCGCGAGCCGAGTTCTTCCTCCAACCGTTTTAGCGGAATGTTGGAAAACGCCACAGGGGTTTCGCGACCGATTGCATAGTCCGTTGTAACCACCACTTCTTTAAGTTGAATGGAGGCAATTTGAAAATTGATTTCGAGTTGTGGTTGGTTCAGTGTTACTTGCTGTTCCATTGTTTGGTAACCGGAATAAGCCACAGTGAGAGTATAAGTGCCATAACTAACATCAATAGAAAAATTTCCATCAATGTCAGTATTCACACCTTTTCCTTCTGCATAAACAACAGGAACAAGTGGAAGCGTTTCCCCGGTGAAACTATCTGTGACGGTGCCGCTAATTGTTCCAGTCTGTGCAATGCAAATAACAGAAACAAAAAGACATGCGGAAGTACCAAGAATTTTTTTCATCTTCAGGAAAACTTCAGAAGGCATCTTGGAATTTTTTTATTTGACGCACGGAACACAAGGAAAACAAGGAAATTTTTTCTCACAGAAAATATCTGCGTGATTGTTTCTAACGCACTATCCGCTGCTGAACAACTGAACCATCACCAAGAGTTACTTGCACGATGTACACGCCCGGAAGAATTGCGGCCACTTCAACACGATGCATGATGTCGTTGATTTCGTTGTCTTCTGAAATGATTTTTCCCTCCACATCTGTCATCTTGATTGCCACCATCATTTGATCGGAAACAATGCTCAGGTTATCGCCTTGTGCAGGGTTAGGAAAAAAACGCACATTTGCTTTGGATGCAAGTTCATTCACATCGGTGCCACAAATGCAATCGTGCCAGCCGAGGTGGTCGAAGGTGTTGGCAGAAAGAGAATCCCATTCCGCTTCAATGTCGAATGATGTTGGATTCACCGTTACACCGCCATCCACATCGGAGTGGCGGATGAGTGTGTGGTCACGTGATTGGTAGAGTTGCGCACCTTCAGAATCGGTGTAAAGCCCCCAGCCAGGAAAGTCAGATCCCTCGCCTATGCGGCCAAAGAGATCAACCAGTGTTTCCCCATCGTTGGTGAGCAGTGCCACTGCATCATCTCCGTTGAAGTACATGGGCCAGATGCCATTGTCGTAGGTAGGGTTGATATACACATCTGCCACCGCTTGCAGTTCATCCCAAATGGGTGCTTCGAGTGCAATTCCTGCGGTGTCAAGTTTGTCTAGCACTACCACCACCACATCATAAGCCGGAATGATAACTCCCGTGAGGTAAGAGATTTCACCAAAGTCAGTGCTGCCATTTGCGAACCGCACAAGACCGTATTCAGATATGTCTTTGGGGGCACCGGTGGGATTGTAAATCTCGATGGCTTTGTTGTTAGACCAACCCTCCACGTATTCACTTATGAAAACTTCCTGGCAGTTTTGCGCGAAGGATGAAGAGACAATGCTGATGACAGATAAAACCCCCAGGATGCTGGGCAGAAGTAGGATTTTTTTTCTCATGAGACTAATTTTTTTGAATGGTAATGGTGAGCCTTCGTGTTCATTTTAGAATTTGATTTTTTGTAAAGGCGCGTAAAAGTAGGAAAAGCCGATGGCTACTTTGTTACTGTGCGCAGAGCCTTAACGGAGGACTAACGTGTCGGTAATTTGTCAGAATGAATTGAAAATTAAAAGTGGGCAAAGGGCAACAAGGAAAAAGCGAAGGACCAGGAAACAATCTGTTGGAAAGTTGCAAAATTCGCAGAGGAATTTTTACTTCTACATAGACAAAAGGAACGTGGTGATTCTTTTTCTACCCCGGACAAAAAGTGCTACTGCAACTTGCCGCCCTTCATTCATCTGGCAATAAAAAGGAACGGCTGATATTGGATGAACACGAAAACCTGGAAGCGCGCATTCTGATTTCTTATGTGTTTAGGTAGCAGCGAAAAGTATCATCAGACGAATTCAACATCTATTCGAAATCACTCATCCGCCTTCTTCTTTTTAAATTTCTTTTCTCTCATCTTCTTCCCCCAATCACAAATTCCCATCTGGAATTATCGCGGTTAATAACTCGTTTCAAAAGTTCCCCGCATGGCTTCAACCCACCTTTAGGCAGAAATATATTTGTGACCGGTTTTTAATGATGTTCCTAAAAACCTTTAATGACAAGGGTTTCAGCCAACATCCAACGCAAGAAAATTTAATCCCCGACTCACTACGCTCATGGGTTTGTTCTCATTTCTAACACAGGAAATTGCCATTGACCTTGGCACCGCCAACACTATCATCATCCAAAACGACAAGGTGGTGGTAGACGAACCTTCCATAATTGCCCGCGACCGAAGCACCGGCAAAACGGTAGCCGTAGGGCGCCTTGCACAACAAATGCATGGCAAGACCCATGAAAATATCAAGACCATTCGTCCCCTAAAAGACGGAGTGATAGCCGACTTTCATGCTGCCGAAGACATGATAAAGGGAATGATAAAGATGATTAACCGCAAGCGTGGTTTCTTCCAGCCCTCCCTTCGCATGGTCATCTGTATTCCCTCCGGAATTACCGAAGTGGAAAAACGTGCGGTGAAAGATTCAGCCGAACATGCCGGAGCCAAAGAAGTATATCTTATACACGAACCCATGGCGGCAGCCATAGGCATCGGTATTGATGTGGAAGAACCTATGGGCAACATGGTGATTGATATCGGTGGCGGCACATCTGAGATTGCCGTGATTGCACTGGGAGGAATTGTTACCGACAAAAACATTCGCGTGGCCGGTGATGAACTTACCCAGGACATTGAAGAATACATGCGCAGGCAACACAACATACTTATTGGAGAACGAACAGCCGAACAAATAAAGATTGAGGTGGGAGCGGCTTTGCCAGAACTGGACAATCCCCCACCCGACTACAGCGTTCGCGGACGCGACCTCATGACCGGGATCCCAAAAGAAATTTCTGTTAGCTATTCTGAAATTGCCCATGCACTTGACAAGAGCATTTCGAAAATTGAAGAAGCCATAATGAGCTGCCTCGAAAACACTCCGCCAGAACTTTCGGCTGATATTTTTAAGACAGGAATCTACCTGGCCGGTGGTGGCGCATTATTGCGCGGTCTCGATAAAAGAATTTCTATGAAGACCAAACTTCCAGTTCATGTGAGCGAAGACCCCCTTCGTGCAGTGGCCCGTGGCACAGGCATCGCGTTGAAGAACATCAACCGATTCCAGTTCCTGATGAGGGAGTGATGACAGCATGTTGGTAATCTCCCCTGTGAATTCAGGAAAATTGTTTCCCGAACACAGAGCGTCATCGGATTTCTTCCCTCATGCATTTCAACTTAAAAATAATTCATGCGAAACATCATTGAACTGATAAAGCGGCTGTACATGTTCCTGTTGTTTTTGGCACTCCAGGCTGCAGCCCTTGCTCTTTACTTCACTGCAAGCAGGCACCACAACACTGCGTGGCTTAACACCTGTACCGATGCCATAGGAAATATCCAGGCATGGCGCACGGAATTTTCCGGCTACCTGCGGCTGGGAGATATCAACGATGAACTCTCCATCCAAAATTCATTGCTTCGAGAAGAAGTAAAGAGCAACTATCTCAAAATTTCTGATCGCGTTTACCAATACAACGATACAATCTACCTGAAAAATTGGGAATACCGCCCCGCCCGTGTCGTTAACAATAGTGTGCAATTTCAAAGCAACTTTATTACCCTTGACCAGGGAGCTGATGGGGGCGTGAAAGAAGGTATGGGTGTGATTGCCAACAACAGTGTGGTGGGCAAGGTGGTAAAAGTTTCCACCCATTTTTCAGTAGCCATGAGTGTGCTGCACGAAGACTTCAAGGCAAGTGTCAAAATGAAGGGCACCGGTGTTTTCGGTACCTTGATTTGGGAAGGAGACAATGCGCTGTATGCCACCGTGAACGAAATCCCTAAAGAAGTAAAAGTAGAACTTGGTGACACGATTGTGACCACCGGATTTTCCCCCTACTTCCCAGCCGGATGTATGGTTGGCATAGTTTCCAACCATGATGCTAAGGTGGAGGAGAACGTACATCGTATTACAGTAAAACTCTCCACCAACTTCCGCAAACTGAGCTATGTGGATGTGGTGAACAACACACTTGAAACAGAACAACAACAAATAGAAACAGAGGCCCGGCAGGAATATGGCGCAGTTGATTCTCAATAATCTTATCAGGATACTTTTCCTGCTCTTGCTCCAGGCGCTGGTGGTGAGCCGCATGGACTGGATGCACGGAATGATATTACCGTGGATTTACATTTTCGGAATACTGATGCTGCCTTTCGAAACTCCGCGTTGGGTAGTGCTGGTGGTAGCAGGCAGTGTTGGTCTCGGTATGGATTACTTCATGCAAAATCCGGGACTTCACACCAGTGCATGCCTCTTTGTGGGTTACCTGCAACCTCTTATCCAGAAAATAATTTCGCCCCGCGAGGGGTACGAAGCCACACAGCGGCCCACTGTACAACGAATGGGTTTGCCGTGGTACCTCACTTATGCTGGCGTACTCGCACTTGCCCATCACTGCTGGCTGTTCTACCTCGAGGTGTTTCGCTTCACTGATTTTTTCCAAACCTTTCTGCGCGTCCTGCTCAGCACCATTGCCACATTGCTGCTTATGACTATTGGTCAATATCTTATCTATTCAGCTAAGAAATCGGAACGATGAACCTCGAAAGCCGCAGGTACACCATCTCGTTTATTGTTCTCATCATCGGGGCTATCTACCTCATCCGTCTTTTTTTTCTTCAGGTGGTAAACAGCGATTTGAAGAACAAAGCCACCATGCTGACGGAGAAGGAGGAAATTATTTACCCATCGCGAGGTATCATTTTCGACCGCAACGGCAAGGTGCTTGTGACCAACCAAACGGTATACGACCTGATGGTGACCCCCACGGAAACCCTGCCCATGGATACCGCTGCATTTTGCGAACTGACTAAAGTTTCCAAAGATGAATTCATCAAATTCTTTAAAAGAATTGAGGCGAGAAAGGAGCGAAGACTAAGGCATGTTTTCATAGAACAAATCACTCCACCGGAGTTTGCACGCATTTCAGAAGAGCTTTACAAGTACCCTGGATTTTTTGCAGAAACGCGGACCCTTCGTGTTTATCCGCAAAGTATTGGTGCGCTGCTGTTGGGCGATGTAGGAAAAATCAGCAAGGGCGAACAGGAAGCCTCTCCCTATTACACCAAGCGAGACTATATTGGAAAAGGGGGCATAGAAAAAGCGTACGAAGCGGAATTACGCGGCAAGCGCGGTGTAAAATATGTGTACCGTGATAACCAGGGAGTGGTTCGTGGTGTGGCGGAAGGAAAACTGGATAGCGCTGCTGTGGCTGGCCAAAATTTATTCTCAACCATAGACTCTGACCTCCAGCGATACGGTGAAGAACTAATGGCCAACAAGCGCGGATGCATTGTAGCCATTGAACCAAAAACAGGGGAAGTTCTATGCCTTGTTTCAGCACCGACTTATGACCCCAATCTTCTTGTCGGTCGAGCACGGGGACACAATTTTAATGTTCTGCTAAATGATCCTGCACTTCCGCTTTTCAATCGCGCCACACAAGCCGAGTATCGTCCGGGTTCCATTTTTAAACTGGCACAATCCCTCACGGCATTGCAAGTAGGCGCTATCAATCCGCAAACGAGAATTCACTGCAACAGGGGCATAATCGGTTGCCACGGTTCGCACAGTTTCGATGATTTGGAAATGGCGATTGTTCACTCGTGCAATCCTTACTTCCGCGAGGTGATGCACCGGGTAGTGGAAGGCGACAGGGACAAAACTTCGCGCTTCAAGGATGCCAGAATTGGATTGGGCATCTGGCAGAAGCAAATGCAAAAATTGGGGTTGGGCAGCAACCTTGGCAGTGACATACCGGGAGTGAAAACCGGTCTGGTTCCTGGTGTCGAATTTTATGATGATGAGGATTGGTATGGCGAATTGCAGTGGGCTTATTCCACCATTTATTCCCTGAGCATCGGTGAAGGTGAAATGCAGGTGACTCCATTGCAGATGTGCAACCTGGTGTGCACCATTGCCAACCGCGGTTATTTCATCTCACCACATACCGTGAAGTCACTTGGCCAAACCGGCAGGCCACGCCCGGAATATCTGGAGCGGAACCTTACGGGTATTGATACTGCGCATTTCCGCACCGTGATCAATGCCATGGAAAAAGTGGTGGGGCCGGGCGGAACGGCCAACAGTTCGAAGTTGAAGAACATTGTTATCTGCGGAAAAACCGGAACTGTGCAAAACGTGCCACCGAAAAAAGACCACGCGGTGTATGTGTGCTTCGCCCCCAAAGACGATCCCAAAATTGCCATCGCGGTGTACACGGAGAATGCAGGATTTGGTGGAACGTGGAGCGCACCCATTGCCAGCCTCCTCATAGAAAAATACCTGACCGATACCATTACCGAAAAGGCCAGGGAGAAACGAATGCTCGAAGCCGATTTTCTTGACGAATGAGCCCCACGCGCACCACTACCAACATAAGCAATGTGGACTGGATCACCGTGATTATTTATGGAGTGATGGTACTCTTTGGTTGGATGAACATCTATGCCGCGAGTTTCAACCCGAATGAAATGAACATTCTCAATCTGGAAGAAGAAAGCGGAAAACAATTCTTGTTTATCATCATTGCTGCTGTGCTCGCGCTGTTGGTGATGTATATAGAGGGCAACGTATTCAACCAGTTTGCATGGATTATTTACCTGGCCTGCATCTTTATGCTGGGGCTGGTGCTGGTTATTGGGCACGAAGTGAATGGTGCCAAGGCATGGATACAAATAGGAACCTTTACACTGCAGCCCTCGGAGTTTGCCAAAATGGGGACGGCCCTGCTGGTGGCCAAATACATAAGCACTACCAAGGCGCGTTTCAAAACCTGGAGAACCAGGATTGTAGCTTCCTGCATTATAGCCCTCCCGGCAGGCCTTGTTTTGATACAGCCCGATGTTGGCAGTGTGCTGGTGTTTGCCGGGTTTATACTGGCCATGTATCGCGAAGGGTTAAGCGGCAATATTCTTATTGTGGGCTTAATGGCCATTGTGCTTTCTGTGGTGAGCATCATTGCCAGTGCCGCAAGCATTTCCTATCCATTTATGGGAGCGGGTACAGGCATCTACATTGTGGTGATTATCCTTTTTTGTATTGCACTGCTCTCCCTGTTCTTCATCAGGAATTTTGTGGTACCACGCTCGCGAAAGTTGTTTACGATCATCACCATTGCAGCTGGAATCGGGGGCATTGGTTTCTGCCTGTCTGTTGATTATATGATGGTGAATGCTCTCAAGGATCATCACCGCGACCGCATCCTGGTGTTGTTTGGGTTGGAAGAAAAAGCATTGGCCATTGACCAGGAAAAAGCGCAGGAGCGGGCTGTAGCGGTAGAAGCATCCACCGATAAAAAAAAGAAGGACCTGGGGTACAATGCCCGCATGGCCAAAATCACTGTGGGCAGCGGAGGCTTGCTGGGCAAGGGATACCTGGATGGTCCCATGACTCACAATCACTACGTGCCCGAACAATGGACCGACTTTATCTTCTCGGCAGTTTCCGAGGAGTGGGGCTTTGTTGGGAGCACCCTGGTGCTGGGCATGTTCATCTTCCTCATCATTCGCCTTATTAATATGGCTGAGCGGCAGCGGTCGCAATTTTCAAGGGTGTACGGGTATTGCGTGGCCAGTATTTTTTTTATGCACGTGCTGATCAACATGGGGATGGTAATCGGCCTTGCTCCTATCATAGGCATACCACTTCCCTTCTTTAGTTATGGGGGATCATCGCTGCTGGCCTTCACCATTCTACTTTTTATAATGGTGAGGCTGGATGCGGAGCGGCTGGCGGTTTTCAGGTAATGTTGGATGCAATGAAGCCTGAATTACGAAGTAAGCACCCAACCCTATCCCAATAGCTGTCGGGAAGCACTTCGTAATTTGCATAACTCTCTTAAAATCTTTGTCCCGTGCAAAATTCACCACCCAAAAAATTAATGCTTGGCCTGCACTCCCCACTGATCCGCGTTGGGTAAATATCGTGGAGAAAAACATCGCAGAAATTTTGACTGACCATGCATGGTGCGAGCAGAAGGCTGCATCGAACGCCATCAGTTGTATGGTGCAATTTTCTGATTATGCCGATCTGGTGGATGAGATGACACGAATAGCTGGGGAAGAAATTTCCCACCTGGCATTGGTGCTCGATGAATTGAAAAAACGAGGACTGAAACTCGGACGCGAAAGGAAGGATCCTTATGTGCATGATCTTTATGCCTTCATCCCCAAAGGAGGAAGCCATGAGCAGAATTTCGTGAACAAGATGTTGCTTGCTGCCATGATCGAGGCGCGGAGTTGCGAACGATTCCGCTTGTTGTCTGATGAAATTCCTGATACCGGACTGAAGAAATTTTACCGCGACTTAATGGCGAGTGAAGCTGAACACTACACCACCTTCATTGGTTTTGCCCGGAAATATGGAAAGGGGATTGATGTGGACAGGTGCTGGAAACATTTCCTTGAATTCGAAGGCACCTTGATGGAGAAATACGGAAAATCGGAAACCATTCACGGTTGAAGACAGGTCGGATGGGGCTGTCTCATGCAAACCTTGCAGCATCCAGTGGACGTCCTGCGGAAAACCAATAAGTCTCTACCCTGCTCAGGCGGTGACGGGCGAAGAAATATTCCTCATGCAATGGGGTGGTGTCAAGTATGAAAAACTTCGGCACACCGTGTTTGCGTCATCACGTGGAACTCCCGTTTTTCACATCCTTGTTTACAAAATTTCTAAATAGTGGGCAAATTGAGTGACCAAAAGCGGGAGTTTCACTTACATTCGCCCCATGAGTAGCAAAGGAAAAGTAGGCCGCCCTTCAACGAAGCCTGCACGGTTAAAAAACGGTTTTTACGTAAGTGTGAAAAACAAGGGAATGAGCAACCCGGTGATGATGTACAGTACCAATAAAGAAGGTATGCTGATTACAGCCGAGCGATATAGTGCACTTCCCGATAAGGATGTGGTGATAATGGGCGAACACCTCAATGATGAGTGGGTGAGCAATCGCAGACCCGCACGCAAGAAAAAAGCGAAAGCATCAGCATAAGTCCTTTCGAAAAACTAAGAGCTTGTTGAAAATTTTCTGATCAAAAGTTTAATAGCGGAGAGTTTAATCATGCCTTCTGTTGAATCCATGAGGGTTTTGTAGTCTCGACAGTGCCTTCCATAATTGTCGAACCAAGAGAACGTTCTTTCAACGACCCATCGTCTTAGGATAATTCTAAATCCATCTGTTTTGTCTCTTCGTATAACGATATGAATCCAGTAATTGAACTTTTGTTTTGCGATGGTGATTAACTCGCCTCGATAACCGCCATCTGCGAAAATGAGTTTGATTCCTGAGCGGTTTCATTCAGTCGCCTAAAGAGAAGTAGTACATCTTTTTTTGAGTATTGGTAAACCCCAACAGAGATTTCTCAAACAAGATCTTGCTGGCACCCAGAGACATTTCTCTCAACAAAATTTTAAAAAGGCTCTAAAACCCATTGCTCTTTTTAAAGAAAGCTAATGGGTTTTTTTATTCATCAGCACGTCACTGTCAATTGACGTGTTTCCCATTATATTACGAAAATCAGAATTCGTAATTCCTATTTCGGGATTTACCATTAGTCATCAGGCAACTTTCTTACGCTTTCGTATGTCAAAACCCCACTTCGCGCCAGCAATCCTTCGTTTGCAGCCCGGATAACGGAAACCAAAAAGAATAAAAATTACACATGAAAAAATTAAATCTACTATTTGCGCTTCTTGCGGCAGGCGCATTTTCACAGGCACAACTCACTGTCAACAACAACCTTACAGCCGATGAAGTGGTGCAACTTCTTGTTGGCCCCGATGTTACTTTCTCTAACGTTACCTTCTCAGGTGGAAGCAACCAGAAGGGCTCCTTTGATGCTACAACTGCTATACTGGGAACCACCTCTGGAGTGATGCTGGCCAGTGGCGATATTGCCAATGGTATAGGACCCAATACAAACTGTTGCAGCAGCCTGGGCGGTGGATTTTTCGGAGCTACTGACCCGGATATTGACCAGCTTGATCCGGGCTTCTCCCATAACGATGCAGCCATTCTTGAATTTGATTTTGTGGCCACCGGCACCCAGGTGGTTTTTAAATACATATGGGCTTCGGAGGAATACCCCGAATTTTCTGGTGCAGGGGATGGTTGCGGCAATGTGAGTGACGTATTCGGATTCTTCGTTTCCGGCCCCGGCATCAACGGGCCATTCTCCAACGCAGCTGAAAACATTGCCCTCATTCCTGGCACTAGCGTGTTTGTTTCCATCTTCAACCTCAACGCATCTTGCACTGGACTAGCAGTACCCGGTGATCCGTTTTGCAACTACTGCGAATACTACGTTCACAATGGTATTGGAGGTGATGCTCCATACGCCACGGATGATCAATACGTGCAGTATGATGGATTTACAACGTTGCTCACAGCTACCGCCAATCTTGAATGTGGCGAGACTTACCACATAAAACTGGTTCTTGCTGATGCATCCGATACAGCATGGGATTCTGCTGTATTCCTCGAAGAAGGAAGTTTCAACGTGAGTGGTGCACCCATCGTACCTCTTGTTGTCAACCCGGCACCCGGCCTGCCTGAGCTCACGTTGCTAGAAGGATGTGTGGAAGGGCAATTTATCATCACCCCGCCCAACTGTTCATTGGAAGCGGACACCATCCAGTTGGATTATTCCGGATCGGCAGGACTGAACATTGACTACATCACCTCCAATCCTACACAGATAATTGTGATACCCGGTGAAGAGGCAACCATTAATATCACTGTACCAGGGGATGATCTGGTGGAAGGAAATGAAACCATTGAAATTCAATTCACCTTTATAAATAACCTGGGTGATCTGGATACTGCATTTGCCGTACTGACCATCCAGGATTACACACCACCAGTTATGAATCCGCTGGCCAATGTTTTTATCTGCAATGATGATGTGGATGCTGTAGCAAGTGCCACCGCAGGTTATCCCCCTTATCAATACACATGGTCAACGGGTCAAACCGGAGCTACTGAAACTTTTACTGAGGGTCAGGCGGGCACTTACAGTGTAACTGTGGTTGACTATTGCGAAGGCAGTGATTCTACCACCGTGATTGTGGAAGAACCAGAACCATTTGTACAGTTGGAAGATACCCTCAGCCTGGTTTGTCTGGGTTCTGAAATAGCCGAATTTGTGGAAGGTGGCCAACAGCCTTATGAGTATACCTACACATACAATGACACCGTTTACAGTTTGGAAAATCTTAGTTTCATTGGCCAGTTTGTGGGTGAATTCACTATTGACGTGATAGACCAGTGTGGCGAACATGCTGATCTTTATGTAGTAGTTGACAACTGCAACACCGTTATCCCCAACATTTTTACACCAAACCAGGATGGCGAAAACGATACCTTTCAGATATTTGGAATTCAAGGATTTCCCGGAAGCCAGTTACTGATTTACAACCGGTGGGGTGAGAAAGTTTTTGAAAGCCCGAACTACAACAATTCGTGGAATGGTGAAGAATTTGCCGATGGAGTTTACTACTACATCTTCAATCGCACTGATGGAAAATCGTGGGAAGGATATTTCCATTTGGTGCGCGGGAAATGATGTGTTGATAATGCCCGCGCTATGGCGATGTGCTGTTATGAAAATGAAAACCCTGGCTAATAGCTGGGGTTTTTTCTGGGTTTGAGCTATACATTGTTCATGTGTAACAAGTGTGATATCGTGATTAGTTCAACTTATTCTATCTCGTTTTGCGGAATCGCTTAACAGGAATAGCTGTGGCGTTGCGGAAGCTGAATTGCTATCCGTAATATTCGGGTGGTAAAAGAAAAAACCCATCACACTCTAAGCATCATGGGTTCTCAATTTCAATTTTCTCTTGAATTATTTCCCTCCACCTCTTTTTCCTCCACCGCTTTTTATCTTGCCTTTACCGTCTCCCTTCGCAGGAGTACCTGCTTTTTGTTTTGGGTTTGTACCGGTATTATTATTCATCTTTTCTTTTCCATTACCCTTTACTCCCTTTTCACCTTTGCCAATAGCAACTTTATTTTTTGCGCTGCCATTTCCAGTCTTATCCCCATCAACTCCTTGTTTGTTGTCATGATGCCTTTTTGAATGCGCTTTGTGGTTTTCGTGCGCACTTTTATAATGAACATGAACATGACTGGAAGTGTGCCTGTGTGGAGAGTAAAAAGCGTGAGCGCGGGTAACACGATGCACATGAACCACATGAAAGCGAGCATGATAATGCTGACAGTGACTGTGATGAGCGCGCCATGCAATGGGTCGCCATGGCCTCCACCATTTTGGATGCTCAGCCCAGCGATAAGGCGATATCCACGGGCGATATCCAGGTGCATACACATGGCGCACACAGGGCCATCCCCAAACATTTACGACTACATAAGTTGTTTCCATTGCCGGTGATGGGCCACTCTTTCCACCCGTGGCTTTTTCATCTGTTGGTTCAACCATCACTTCAGGGCCATAGAGTTCTTCATCGCCAATAATTTGAAGAAGGGCTGATTCCTCACCGTTCTTTTCTAATTCAATCACTGCAACATCCTGTATTTCATTTTCTTTCACAGCCACCTGAAGAACAATAGCGTGAACATCATTTTCCATAGTGTCTTCCACCCTCACATAATCAATCTCGCCATCCTGGTCGAGGTCCAGATTGTTTACGTGGTTGGATTCTTTGTTGATGGCTTCTTCAAAAGCCTCCACACTTGCTGCCTTGCTAAAAAGTTCCAGTGCGCCCTGCAATGAGAAGTGGTCACCGGGTAATCCTGTTGAATCGGCTTCCCCTTGTGCAAATGCAGTGGAAGAAGTGAACAAAGAAAAAAGAACAATTGTGTTACAAAGGTTTTTCATCTTTTTTAAAATTTGGTGCTAAGATGTGATAATAGCGATTTGGTTTAACCCACCTCCCCGGGTGAATTGTTCGAAATCTTTTTTTCAGGCATGCGACAGAAAATTCGCTCGACAAAGTTGAAGTGTTCAGGAATCTTCTATAGTGCACAATATTTACACTTAGTCTTATCTGGGGCAGAAGTCTACTTCATCTTTTTTAACAGTTCCAAATATGGATGAACGCAATCCAGTGCATCATGTATCAGTTCACTATAAAATCTATTTCCAATGAAAAAAAATCATTTAATTGTTGTTGCACTCGTACTATTAGCATGCTCGGCAACTTTTGCTGTGTTCAGCCTGCAGCCAGGTAAATCATCCGAAAGGAAAATGGAAAGCAGGCTGGAGTTGTCACCAGAAAAACAAATTGATGCGGTGGTTGACCCAATTCCGAAAGAAGAAAAACATTGTGTTTTCAAAACTGTTTTCGGGGACAAGCCTGTGGATTCGCTTTTTGTTTGTGCCATTCCTATGAATGTAGGAAAATCCATAGAGGAATCGCTGGCGTGGCTGGCCACAGCCCAACAAAAAAACGGTGGTTGGGGAGGAGGCACACATGCCTACCAGGAAAACATGGATCCTCTTGCAACCCCAAGCGATCCTGCTTCTACAGCTATGGTTGGACTTGCATTGCTACGTTGCGGAAACACTCCGAACGAAGGCAAGTATCACACACACCTGAACAAAGCTGCCGCCTACCTTCTGATGATGGTAGAAGAATCACCAAAGGAAACAGCGAACATCACATCGCAAACAGGCACACAACCACAGGTGAAACTGGGCGCCAACATTGATGTGGTGATGACCTCCCAATTCCTGACGAACCTAGTTGCACATTATTCAGATGAGAGTGCCATGAAACCACGCATCAAAAAGTGCATTGAAAAATGCGTGTACAAGATTGAGCGCAACACTGGCCATAACGGAAGTTCCGATGGAGGATCCTGGGCGGGTGTATTGCAATCATCCTTTGCGGTGAATGCACTTCAGTCGGCAGAAGATGCAGGGGTGGATGTGCAGGACAGCGTACTTAATCGCGCAGAGCAATACCAACTGGATGCAGTGGATGTGCAGAAAAATGAATTCCGCACCGATGATGCCGCAGGAATTGTTCTCTACTCAGTTACAAGTTCAGCACGCTCAAGTGCTTTCGATGCGCGCGATGCTAAACTTGCCATCAAGGCCGCCAAGAAAGAGGGCAAACTCAAAGAGCAAGATGAAGTGACAAAGGACAATCTGGTGAAATCAGGATATTCTGAAACCGAAGCCCTGCGCCTTTCTTCCGCATTCGCAGTGAACGAAATGGCGACAGGAAAAGCCATGCAATCCGATGTCATCAGCGGTTTCGGGAACAATGGTGGCGAAGAATTCCTGAGCTTCCTGCAAACAGGTGAAGGAATGATAATGAGCCACAGCACCGAGTGGAAAAACTGGTACTTCGATACCTGCAACCGCCTGATGCAAATCCAGAATAAAGATGGCTCATGGAACGGGCACCACTGCATCACGAGCCCGGTGTTCTGCACTGCCACCTGCCTTTTGATTCTAGGCGTGGCGAACGATGCAAATGATCTTGCCTACTCAGGAGTGGTGACAAAGACAGGAGAATAATCTTCCCCTAAGTTCAATAAATAAAAAAGGCTGCTTCTGTTGAAGCAGCCTTTTCATTTGAAAAAGATTTTTATCTGTACGTCAACTTACGCCTTGCGCACGTTGACTGCCATTGGTCCTTTTTGTCCCTGGCCAACTTCGAATGACACACTGTCGCCATCGCGAATGGTGCCTTCCACACTTGTTTTGTGTACGAAGTACTCTTTGCCTTCAGCAGATGCTATAAAGCCGAAGCCTTTGGCGTTGTTAAAAAACTTTACTGTTCCTGTTTCCATGTTGTTAATAAATTATTGAAGGCGCGAATGTAAGGAAATGGCAATCTGTTCAAACATCATTATTCTGCCCATCTGAAATTGTGTTGACGGCCGAAAGAAAATTTCAGCTCATTGTTTCGTTACTGGCTGGCTTGAAAAATCCGCCCTTCAATGCAATCTCCTCTTCTTGATCATTCCCCCGCGTGTGTCTTTCACTGTACTCATTACTACAAATGCATCGGGGTCAATTTTCTCCATCTCGTTGTGCAATTTGCTTATCTCGAGCCGCGTGATTACCGTGTAAAGAATGTCAATGTCGCGCGTGTGGCCGCTCTTGCCGAAACCACGCTTGCCTTTATACACTGTGATTCCGCGTCCTAGTTTTTCAATGATCATTTTCCTGATTTGATCGCTCTTCATGGAAATGATGGTGACGCCCATGTATTCTTCGATGCCCTCGATGATGAAGTCAACGGTTTTGGATGCTGCGAGGTAGGTTATAAAACTGTAAAGTGCAATTTCGAGAGAGAGCAGGTAAGCGGCTACTCCTAAAATGATAATGTTGATCATCACGATGATTTCGCCCATGGTAGTTCCCAGTTTTCGGCTGAGGAAAAGTGCGAGTACTTCCGTTCCGTCTATCACTGCACCACCGCGCACGGCAAGTCCAATTCCGGCACCGAGAAAAAATCCGCCAAAGACGCTCACCAGCAGTTTGTCGTGGGTGATTTCCGGAAAAGAAATGATAGCGGTGGCTGCTGCAAGTCCGCAAATGGCTATGCCTGTTTTGATGGCGAAAACTCTCCCCATCACTTTGTTGCCGAGGATCACAAAAGGTATGTTGATGAGGATGAGAAACACCGGCAGAGGAAGCCCGATTTTTTTAGTACACAACAGCGCGATACCCGTGGCCCCGCCATCCACAAAACCGTTGGGGAGAAGAAAACCTTTAAGCCCGAAGGCTGCGCAACCGATGCCGAGCGCTATGATAAATGCATCTTTGATAACCGGTAATACTATGAAACGAAACGCGCGCGTAGCCCGCGCATACTGGAAAGGAGTGAAGTTCTTCCAATGCCATGGCACTCCTTTCTTCTTGTGAAGAATGGCGTTCATAATGTTGAAGAAGAATTTTTTGAAGAAACGATTCATGCGCGAAAAGTTTTTTTCAAAGAAAGGGAAAGTGGGAGAACCCTGGAAATGAGTGCTGAGGAACTAAAAGATTTGGCGGAGAACATCGCGGGGGAGTGATTGAATTAATCCACCGGATAGCCCCGCATGGCGGATTGGTTGGGCGAGTGTCTTCATATTCAACCTCTGGCGGGGTTCTTCGCTAAAACATTTCGGGCACCCTGGTTTCAAAAGAATGAAATTTTTAAAACCGCAAATCACGCGGAATCAAACACACAGGAATCGGTTCCATCTTGTGCCTGTTTGCCCGGTTGCGTTGCCAGTAAATTTTCAGAATCTGTTTTTGCCGTTCAGTCAGTTCCGGAAAATCATCAACATTGAATTTGGAATCTGGAATCTGTCCCGCCTTTTGCGGGATGGAATTCAAGTAGCTCATCGCCCACTCCAATTCAGGATAACTCGCCCCAATCTGGTCTTGGTCTGTGCGGTCATCGCCCCAAAGGCCATCGGTTGGGGCGGCTTTCATAATGGAGTCAATGATGCCCAGCTCGCGGCCTATTTCATAGATGTCTGTTTTGTTGAGGTCGGCAATGGGAGAAAGATCCACCCCGCCATCGCCATACTTGGTAAAAAATCCAACACCGAAATCCTCTACCTTGTTTCCGGTGCCTGCCACAAGAAGTTTGTGCAGTCCAGCGAAATAATAAAGTGTAGTCATGCGGATTCGTGCTCGTGTGTTGGCGAGAGAAAGATTCAAGAGTTCACCACTCTCCACCTTCGGCATCGCAGTCATGAACTGGTCGAACACTGCGGTGAGTTCCACTCTTTCAGCGCTTACATTTTGAAACTTCGATTGCAACCATGCAATATGATCTTGTGCTCGATTGACTTGTGATGCAGCCTGGTAGATGGGCATCTCCAGCACCAGTGTGTTTTTTCCCGTGAGCGCACATAATGCCGAAGTGACCGCAGAGTCAACTCCGCCACTCACACCAATCACGAATCCTGTGGTCTTGCTTGCCTCGCAATAGTCGCGAAGCCAGTTCACGAGGTGGTCTATAACCGCTTTTGCCTGCATACACTTCCTTAAAAGAAAAAGTCCCGCAAATGAAGGCGGGACTTCTGCAATATCATTTCAAAATTTTCATCAGAAGAGAATTCCGATGTTGAGTTCGATGTGGTTCGTGATTCCTTTTAGTTTGTACTCCACAGGGTTGTTGTCCGAATCAAAAATTGGCGCGTCAGCATTGTCCGTTTTTACACCTTCTTTCTGGAGCACATCAGAGAAGCCGTTGTTAAACGTGATACCGGCAATAATGGAGGTTGTGCCGCTCATATTGTATTCAATACCACCACCCACTATCAGGCTGGTACGGAAAATTGAAATGCCATCTTTAATATCAATATCTTCTTCTGAAAAACTTTCGAGCGAAGTTTCTTCCCATCCAAGGACTCCTTTAGAGAGCAGGTAGTCAATCTCGTCATCGGCCTTTGCACGAATGTTGAAACCAAGGCCCAATCCGAATTGTCCCCAATAAGTAATGTAACCAACTTCATTGGTGCGAAGTTTCAGGGTCAATGGAATTTCGAAATACTGCAATTTGTAAACACGGCTCTTTTCGATAATTACAGGTACATCGCTATTAACAGTTGTCTGTTCCACGTAAACCAGCTCACCCCCGGTCTGGAAGATATTCAGCCCGGTGCCGAAAGCATAATTCTCTGTAAAATGTTTGTCCAGGTTGAGCGCAAATCCGAATCGGAATACAGTTCCGTTGCTGGAGATTTCCTTAGCATCGGGGCGCATCCATGATACATTAGGATTGAATTTGAAACCGATGCGGAACTTGTTGTATTCCTGTGCTGATGCCGTGATGATACTTGCAATGAATGCAAGTGATAGAATAATTTTTTTCATGTGTGTTGGTTTGTGAGTTTACTCTTGCCCCGTGAAGAACGTGCCAAACTTAAACCAACACCAGCGCTCAAAATTTCGGATCGCCTTATTTGTTTCAACCTTCCTGTTCATTTCATGCGAGGACAATCCACTGAAACAGGTGGATGTTTCCGAAGAGAAAATTGAGTTGAATACACTGCGCCTCGACCGCGATGTGTTTAATATCGAGTTTTCAAAACCTGCCGAAGAGCGCAAAAGGCTACAAGGCAAATACGGCTCCTTCTGGTGTGAATATGTGGAGGGAATTCTTCAGGCTGGCCCATGTGCGGATGATTCCACTGTGACTCTACTCAACATGTTTGTTATCGATCCTTATATGAAGGAGGCTTATGAGGGAATTACCTCAGCACATACCGATGAAAAAATTGCACCAGTGGATACTGAACTGGAAGAGGCTTTCAAATACTATCATCACTATTTCCCCGACAGCCTCATCCCCCAAGTGGTCTATTTCCATTCAGGTCTCAACTTCGGCATTTATCCCACAGATAGTGTGCTTGCCATTGGGCTGGATTTTTATTTAGGCCCGGAAAACGAATTGGTGCAATCGCTTCCGGTTGAAATTTTTCCCTTGTATGGACGTGAAAACATGAAGGCTCAATTCATGGCGAGCGATGCAATGAAGGGTTGGCTGCTGGTACATAACCAGCATCATTTCCGTATGAATGATTTGCTCAATACGATTTGTTCTTACGGAAAATGCTACTACCTGCTGGATGCCATGATGCCTCACACACCGGACTCTATCAAGATGAACTGGACAGCTCTTGAAACCGAATGGGCAGAAAAAAATGAAGCGAATACATGGAAGGAATTGGCTAAACAGGAAGTGCTTTTTGAAACAAAAGAATTCGAGATTAAGAAATGGATTGATGACGGGCCATTCACTAATACAGGGGCAATTCCACAGGACTCACCACCACAACTAGGCATCTGGATGGGGCTGCAAATTGTGCGCGACTACATGAAGGCACATCCTGAAACTACACTCGCACAATTGATGACCAACTACAATTTTCAAACGATGCTTCGCGACTACCGCGCAGATAAGTAGTTGCGTTCAAACAGAACCCTCGAGCAACTCCGCCATTTCCTGTTGTATTTTTTTTGCTTCACTTCTTGCTGCTTCAACAAAATCTTTACCCGATGAAGCATAAAGAATACTGCGCGAAGCATTGACAAGAAGTCCGCAGTCCTTTGTCATTCCATACTTCGCAACCTCCTGTAAACTTCCACCCTGTGCTCCCACTCCGGGTACAAGAAGGAAATGATGGGGAACAATTTTTCTGACATCACGAAGCATTTCAGCGCGTGTTGCTCCAATCACGTACATTGTGTTGTCTTCATTTCCCCAGTTTGATGATTGGCCCAGCACTTCTTCAAAAAGTTTTAGTGCGCCCACATCTTTCATCTCGAAATTATCCGCACCAGGATTCGAAGTGAGTGCAAGTATGATGGCCCACTTCCCTGTGTGTTTAAGAAACGGCTCCACGCTATCGCGACCCATGTAAGGAGCAACGGTCACCGAATCAAAATTGTATTTCTCAAAAAATGTTTTTGCGTAATAGTTCGATGTGTTTCCAATGTCGCCCCGTTTGGCGTCAGCAATGGTGAAGTGTTCATTGCCAATGTACTTTACGGTTTCATCAAGAATCTCCCACCCATGAGGACCGAGACATTCATAGAATGCGAGGTTCGGTTTGTAAGCCACACACAAATCTCTCGTGGCATCAATAATTTTTTTGTTGAAGTCGAGAATGGAAATTCCGTCCGGAATTTTTTCACGATCCGTATCGAGGCCAACACATAAAAAACTTTTGCGCAGGCGGATAAGTTGAATGAGTTCGTTGCGGTTCATATTTTTCCTCGGGCGAAATTAGGCGGAACAACTTCCATGCTTCCCGTTCCAATTCTAGTTTCTTTACTTTCGACTGCAAGATTGTGCAATATGAAATCACACCGCCTGCATTTATTCATCACCTGCTTACTCCTCTGTTTAACACCGAAGGCTGGTTTTTGTCAATCAAAAGCAGATAGCCTTAAAGCAATCCTTACAACAATGAAAGAGGACACCGCCAAAGTTTCCATGTTGCGGGAAATTTCCATTTCATTGCAAATGGAACAACCTGATGAAGCTGTGAAATGGGCAGAAAAAGGACTTGCCCTGGCCACTTCGCTGAAATCTGATGATGGCATTGCCCGCTGCAATTACACAAAGGCAATCGCTCTTGATGTTGCCGGAAAAACACAGGAAGCTGTTGCGCAATTTGAAATTGCAAAATCGCTTTTTGAAAAACTGGGCAACACCGAATATGTCGGCAACTGCATGAATTCAGCCGGTGTTGCATTGTTCTATGGAGGCGACTATAACAAGGCAATGGAGAACTACCTGGGGGCGTTGGCGCATTGGAAAAAATATCCGGATGAGCTTCGTGAATCGCAAACCCTCAATAACATAGGAGTGATTTACCGCAACCAGCAGAAGTATGATAAGGCAATAGAAATCTATGAGCGCTCCGCGGCACTAAAGAAAAAACTTGGCGACACGGAAGGCTATGCTGCTTCCACAATGAATATCGGCATCGCATGGTCTTATCTAAAAAACTATGAGAAGTCAATAGAGTATATCAATGAAGCTCTCGAAATCTACACAGAGACGAACAACACCGCTGAGATAGTCCGTTGCCGCTCTTCGCTGGGTGTCTCATTGCTGCAAACCGGCAAGTATGCCGAAGCGGAGAATCAATTAGAAGCATCCTACTCAAGCGACATGGATCCGCAAATTGTTCCAATCCACATATTGAGTTTGATAAAAGCAGAAGTGAACCTCAAAAAATATGATGAGGCAATTGCACATGGCAACAATGTGATGGAAATGCTGGGAGATTCCTCACAACTTGAAACCAGGAAACAACTTGAACTTGAACTTGCATTGGCACAAGCCGGAGTGAAGAATTTCGAAGCAGCTTATTCTCATTTGCAAAAACACACCGAGCTTACCACACAGTTGCAAACCGATGAACGTATGCAGGAAATTGAAAAACTGGAAGCACAGTTCGAAACCAAGCAACGCCAGCAAGATCTTGAAATCGCTAACCTGAAAATTGCGGAGAATAAAAAATCGGAACAATTGCTTTATGGCGGAATTGTGCTGGCTTTATTGCTTCTATCACTGGCAGTTTACGTGGTGCTGAACAAAACCCGTAACAACAAAAAACTAGGAGAAAAAAACTCCCTCATCCAAAAAGCACTAAGCGAAAAGGAGATCCTCCTGCGGGAAATTCATCACCGTGTGAAAAACAATTTGCAGGTGGTATCAAGTTTACTGAGCATTCAAAGCCGCGAGATTCAGGACGAAAAAGCACTGGAGGCCGTGAACGAAAGCCGCAATCGTGTGAAGAGCATGGCCATCATTCACCAGAATCTTTACAGCGAAGAAAACCTGACGGGCATTGACGTAGGCGACTATATCCGCAAGTTGAGTGAGAGTCTATTCAACTCATACAAAGTGGACAAGGATGAAATTGTTTTCGAAACCGACATTGACAAACTGAACCTCGATGTGGACACTACCATTCCACTCGGATTGATTTTGAATGAACTTATCACTAATGCGCTGAAGTATGCATTCTCAAATTCGATCAATCCTAAACTCCGTGTTTCTTTAAAAGAAACTTCCGAAGGTTTGAAACTCGAAGTTTCAGATAACGGTGTTGGGTATAATCCAGATAGCGCAAGAAAAGATTCTTTCGGAATGAAAATGATTGAGGCCTTTGCACAAAAACTGAATGCGCAATGGGAAGTGAAAAATGAAAACGGAACGGTGGTGACGATGGTGATTAAGAGTTACAAAAAAGCTGCATGACCAGCTATTAGACTTAGAACCATCCATAAACAATGAGAAAGAAGAATGAATTGATTTAAGATAGAGTCAGGTTCATATCTCAATACTCATATCCCAATACGCAAATCTCGACAACAAAATGTCCAGAGTAAAAATCCTGATAGTAGAAGACGAACCACTGGTGGCTGAAGACATTGCTGCTTACCTGCGTGATGTGGATTTTATCGTTGCAGGAATTGCGAACAGTGGAACTAAGGCGCTCGAACTTCTGGCGGAAACAAAACCTGACGCTGCGCTTCTCGACATCAACCTGGGTGGCAAACCCGATGGCGTGGAAGTGGCGCAGGAGATAAACAAACTCTATCACATTCCATTTGTGTTTCTTACTTCACATGCCGACCGAAGTACAATTGAGCGTGTGAAAGAAACGCGGCCCTCCGGCTACCTGCTGAAACCTTTTGATGAAAACGATTTGCTCACTTCACTGGAAATTGCAGTGTTCAACCACATGAGCGCCAGAACCAATTTTTCTCCAGCGTTCAATATCACTTTCATCAATTCGCACTTACCCAATCCCATCAGTGAACGTGAGTTCGAAATCCTGAACCTCTTGCGCGAAGGAAAATCAAACAAGGAAATTGGTGAAGCGATTTTTCTCTCGGTGAACACTATCAAAACTCATTTGCTCAACCTCTATGAAAAACTAGATGTGCGGAATCGGACAGAGGTGATGTTTAAGTTGAATAAACTGCTGGGATGATCTCACATAAACGCGAAAACGAAATCACTCCCTCACTAATTTGAAAGTTGCTGTCGAGCCATCAACCAGTACCAACTCACCAAAATAAATTCCTGAGGAAAGCGAGGCAACAGAAAACAAGCAGCCATTGCTTACAATTGAAAAATCGCTTGGTGAGATTGCACGTCCGGTGCTGTCGAGGATTTGCAGCAATTGAACGGATTGCAAACTGGCTGGCAATTTCACTTGCACAAAATCATACGCTGGAATTGGAAAAACTTCAGCGACCATTTCTTGAGCTGTTACAATAGAAGAAATAGTTGTGCATTCATCCCTCCAACTCACTCATCAGAAATTCATATCGCTGTTCGATGAATGGTTTCAAACCAAGAAGGTTGTTCACACTTTCATCCATGTTCTGGTCGAATTGGTTGTCGGGAAAAAGTGAGTTGGGTGCTGCATACACATCCTGTTGTATCGCTGTGTAGAGAGAATCAATAATCGGAAACATAAAACCAGGATTGAAATAATTGCTTAGCGCATTGCACATAAAACTTCGGTAAGCATCCCAATACACATCTTCCTCTTTCATCTTGTTGTGCAGCGGACGATTGGTTGCAGGTGCCGGTATGTAGTCAATCGGAACCGTTAGCATATCATCAATCTGTCCGCCCACAGTAAAACTCCCGAACGCTTCATTCACATCCCAGTTTATCCATTCAAACTGATTCGAATCTTGGTTGTGATAGATGAAATAGTTGTGCCCACTGCCGGTATAACTGTCGAATTGCGAGAACATGATGGACGTAACCCAACTCTTCATGTAAGCTTCAGTGTTGAAACTTGAGTTGAGTGAATCCACAAAATCTTCAGCCGTTGAATTGTTAAGGTTGTCAATCATCCAAAGCAAATCGCTCCAGTCGTTTTCCGTTTCGTTGGTTTTTTTTTCGTAGTTGTCTGTGTAAGGGTCAATATTATTTCCAAGGCATCGCAAATCACCATGTGGGTCGCCTTTGTAAAGGTTGCCACTATCATTTCCAAAATGCGATTGCAGAAATTTCTTGTCCACTTCTTCAATCAATGAATAGAATCCCCACAACTCATCATTCACGTACACATTCGCAAAATCACATCGCGGTGCGGGCAAGTTGTAATGCCTGAAAAAATCGAGCATGAGTTTTTCGCGCAACATGCTGGGGTCTTTGAAACCGTTGTTCAAATTGAACTCATTCAAGTCATCCACCTCATTCGATGAAACAAATTCCTCAGTAGAAATTTTCCAGCTCTTCTTTACCGATGGATTATTGTAACTGCTGTTGCCTTTGTATTTAAAGCCTACGCTGTCCAACACCTCGCCATCGAACTCAAGCATGCCCATCACATAAATGTTGGAGTCCAGTGCATCGCCAATGGTGTGGTATTCCATCAGCGTGTCGTGCCAATCGGCAAATGGAAAAGTGATTCGGACTTCGTGAATGAGTTGTCCGGAGTTGAAGATGTTGTCGCCCGGGTTTTGACCCTCCGCAAGATTGTTTAGAAGAAGAAACGTAAAGAGCAAAAAAATTCTCATACAATTTTGATTACAAGGTTTTACTGCTGTTGGATGGAGAAGTCAAGATAAAGTTTAACGCGGGATGCAATTGTAGATTGCCAAACAGGCTTGGGCAAGCTTTCACCCGTTCGGGTGAGAGTCGTTTCTCCGCAACCCCTCTCCTTTGCCCCGAAATTTTTTAACGATGCCAAAACCTATTGACCTCACCGAAAGAGAACGACAAATTCTTCTGCTCATCCGCCTCGGAAAAAAGAATGAAGAAATTGCGGAAGCCCTCGACCTTTCTGTAAACACCGTGAAGACCCACATGAAATCACTTTTCAAAAAACTGAATGTGCGCAACAGAACGGAAGCAAGTCATATTGAAATAAAATGAAAATTGTATTGACCAAATAGTAATTTAACTAACCAAACCAATGAAAAAAATATTTCTACTTATCACTGTTCTGCTGGGTGTTGCAACAGCCAACGCTGTAATCATCCGTGTGGACAAAGACGCTACCGGACTAAACAACGGAAACACATGGGCCAATGCCTATGAAGATTTGCAGGACGCCCTTGCTGCCGCTGTTTCAGGAGATGAAATTTGGGTGGCTGAGGGCATTTACAAACCAACCACAACCAACAACCGCGACATAGCTTTCGAAATAATTGATGGTGTTGAATTGTATGGCGGATTCCTTGGAACCGAAACTTCACGCAGCCAACGTGACTGGGCTGTGAACGTTACAATTTTGAGCGGAGCGATTGGTGTGAACAATGATGAAACTGACAACACAAGGCATATCATTTTCGTGAACGGAGCAGATGTGGAGGGGGTTCTTATTGATGGATTTGAAATTCGGAAATCGTATAGTGAGGTTTTTGGTGCCGTGTACATTAATGACTCGGAAGCGTTACTGAGGCATTGCAGTATTTATGATAACTTTTCGGATGGAGGCTCTTCTGCTGTCACCTCTAGTTCGAGTGCAACAACTCTTGACAATTGTCTTATTCGCGACAATGAAACGGATGATGTTATCGGGAGTATTATTTACGGCACACACTACTTTGGAGATATTGGTGACGAACTGTTTGTGATTGAATGCACCATTGTTCAAAATATTACCGGATCAAATGGAACAACGATTGGGGCAGGTATCGGTCAACCATGTTATTTCTACAACTCCATTATTTGGAATGATGGATATGTTGAAATTGGCGGGGGGATGGTATCAACAATCGCGAATTGCCTGTTAGACGGTTATCAAAATGCGGCAGACCCATTGTTCACCAATGAAGCCGCAAATGATTTTACACTTCAATTTCTTTCTCCGGCACGAAACGCAGGTGACAATTCGTTCACGCAATTGAACCTTGACCTCAATCACAACACGCGCTCCTTCGATGGCACGGTGGACATCGGTTGTTATGAAAATCAAACACTCTCTATCTACTATGTTGACTTGAGTGCATCGGGTTTGAACAACGGTTCAAGTTGGGAAGAAGCATACACTGATTTGCATGAAGCATTGAACAACGCAATAGAAGGACAACAAATTTGGGTGGCCGATGGAACTTATTTTACTTCCTTCACTAACAATAGAAACGAATCGTTTGTGCTGAAAAACAATGTGCCGGTTTATGGTGGATTTGCCGGTGGCGAAACTTCCCTCGATGATAGAAACTGGTTCGACAACGTATCTGATTTAAGCGGAAATATCGGCTCTCAATTTTTAGCAACAGACAATGCATATCATGTTCTTTTTGCCGATGATGCAACCGGAAGTTTTCTCATTGATGGCTTCTCTATTCATGGGGGTTACGCAAATGGAGCTGGCGTTCACGAAGACAGTGGAGGTGCAGCGTTGATTGAATACAGCACAGGAACTTTCACCATGAACAATTGTTTTGCATTTGCCAACCACACTGACTATACCGGAGGTGCAGTCACCACATTCGCGAATTCCGTTTTCCTCAACACTATTTTCCTTGGCAATGAATCGCATATAGGTGGTGCCATTGATTGGAGTTACGGAACTACCATTGAGAATTGCTTGTTCGTGGACAACATCGCAAACATTGGCATTGTAAATCATAACAGCGCAGGAACAATGGACATGACCGGATGCACTTTTGAAGGCAACGAAGTGAACTGGGAATTCTATGCAGTGGTGGAAGGTGCAAATGGTGAAGTAGCCAACACTGTCATCTGGGGCAATGATTTATTCGACACCAGCATTGGAGCTATTCAGGGAAGTGGCCTGGATGTTCACCACTGCATTTTGCAGGGAGAAGAATTGAGTCCAGTCATTGAAGGAGTGGCGGTTTATTACGTAAATCCACTTTACACGGATGCTGCAAATTTTCAATATGCACTACAGCCCGCATCGGTCGGTATAAATACCGGTGACAATTCACTGGTAACACAGGCTTATGATGTGGCTGGAAATGCGCGCATACTTCTCGGTACTGTTGACATAGGTAGCTTGGAAGCCTCTGCTTGTTCGCAACCCAATGATGTTTGCGATGATGCAATTGCACTTGTTCTTGATGACGCACCGGTTATGGGTTCTACCAAATGCGCAACCGGTGGGGATAGTCCTTCTAATGCATGTGCAGCGGTAACCGGCAAAACAGTTTGGTATTCTTTCGAAGCACC
>JAWXCI010000054.1:0-45836 GCA_034408895.1 Flavobacteriales bacterium | reverse complement strand
GCAAAAGGCAAAAGGCAAAAGGCAAAAAAAATTGATAAATCAGCGAATCAACAACTCACCAATTCAACAATTCTCTAACTCACCAACTCAACAAATGAGTAAATACCAACTCAATCACTTACAACAACTCGAAGCAGAGGGCATTCACATCATGCGCGAGGTGGCAGGACAATTCGAACGGCCTGCGTTGCTTTTCAGCGGAGGAAAAGATTCCATCACGCTTGTACATCTTGCAAGGAAAGCATTTGCTCCTGGAAAAATTCCGTTTCCTCTTGTACACATAGATACCGGCCACAACTTTCCAGAGGCACTTTCTTATCGGGATGAGCTTGCAGAAAAAATCGGGGCGAAACTCATTGTGCGTAATGTGGGAGACACCATCCGCGAAAAGAAACTGACAGAGCCAAAAGGAAAATTTGCATCGCGAAATGCATTGCAGAGCTACACACTTCTCGACACCATTGCAGAATTTGAATTTGATGCCTGCATTGGTGGTGCGAGACGCGATGAGGAAAAAGCGAGAGCAAAAGAGCGCATCTTTTCTGTGCGTGATGAATTCGGGACATGGGATCCTAAACGCCAGCGACCAGAACTCTGGAATATCTACAACGGAAAAATCAGCAAAGGAGAAAACGTGCGTGTGTTTCCCATCAGTAATTGGACGGAACTGGATGTGTGGCATTACATCCAATCAGAAAAAATTGAACTGCCAAGTATCTACTTCGCACATGAACGCGAAGTGCTGGAACACCAAGGACAGTTGCTTGCCGTTTCTGATTTCATTCGGATAGAAGAAGGTGACAACATTTCCAAAAGACAAGTTCGCTACCGCACCGTGGGAGATATGACATGCACCGCAGCAGTTGAATCCACAGCGTCAACCCTTGAAGATGTTATTCGCGAAATCACTGCGACAAGAATCAGCGAGCGCGGTGAAACACGAATTGACGATCGCATTTCAGAAGCCGCAATGGAAGACAGGAAGAAGAATGGATATTTCTAAGAAGCCAAAATTCAAAAGTGACGAAGTCAAAAGAAAAGAACCGAAAAGCAAAAAGCTAAAAAGAATGGACATACTCAGATTTATAACCGCAGGAAGTGTAGATGATGGCAAGAGCACCCTCATCGGAAGATTGCTTTACGACAGCAAGAGCATTCTTGTGGACCAGATGGAAACGCTTGCCGGGCAAAGCAAGAATGTAGAACATGCCGACATTGATCTTGCACTTCTCACTGATGGATTGCGTGCGGAACGTGAGCAGGGAATCACGATAGACATCGCCTACAAATACTTCTCGACTCCAAAAAGAAAATTCATCATAGCCGATGCTCCCGGTCACGTTCAATACACGCGCAACATGGTTACAGGTGCAAGTACGGCCAACCTCATCGTGATTTTAATTGATGCACGACTTGGAGTCATTGAACAAACACGAAGGCACAGCATCATCGCATCGTTGTTGCGCATTCCGCATGTGGTGGTTGCGGTAAACAAAATGGATCTCGTTGAATTTTCTCAGGACGTGTACAGCAACATTTTGATTGAATACTCAAAACTTGCAGAGTCGCTCGGACTGCCGGATGTCAAATTCATTCCTATCTCTGCTTTGAAAGGAGACAACGTGGTTGACCAATCCACAAACATTTCTTGGTATGAAGGCCCAACGCTTCTTTCTTACCTTGAAGAAATTGACGTGGAATCGGATATCAATCTTGAAATTCCACGCTTCGCAGTTCAATATGTCATTCGCCCGCAAACTGAAGAACTGCACGACTACCGTGGCTATGCAGGAGAAATTGTGAGCGGAGTTTATAGCAAAGGAGATAAAGTGAACGTGTTGCCGCAAGGAATTTCCGCAACCATCAAATCCATCTTCCTCGGTGAACAACAAGTGGAAGAAGCATTCGCTCCGCAAAGTGTGACCATTGAATTGAATGAAGACATTGACATCTCGCGTGGTGATGTAATTGTTGGGGCAGGCAATCCTCCCTTAGTGGATAATGAATTTGATGTGCTACTCTGCTGGATGGATACCAAGCCACTCATTGCGGGAAACAAATACCTGCTGCAACACAATAGCAAAGTAGTGCGCAGCGTAGTGCGCGAAGTGGAATACAAACTTGACGTGAACTCACTTGAGAAGGCATTCAACCCCGAACAGGTTCAACTCAACGAAATAGTGCGTGCAAAAATCAAAACACAAACTCCGCTGGTGTTCGATGACTATAAAAAACTCCGTGCAAATGGCGGTGTGATACTGATTGATGAGACAAGCAATGTGACGGTAGGAGCGTGCATGATAGAAGGTTGAGAGTTCGCCAACTCACAACCCTTCCACGCTCAACTAAAAGAAATGAATGAATATGAAGAACGAAAGAAATAACAAAGTCATTATCGCTGGCGCAGGACCGGGCGACCCGGAATTAATTACGTTGAAAACCTTTCGCGCGTTGGAAAATGCGGACGTGATTATCACAGACCGTTTGGTGAGTCCTGAAATTTTCTCCCGTTTTGTTTCTGCAAAAACAGAAATTATTTATGCTGGAAAAGAATCACGAAGGGTGAACAGCACCTCACAGATTTCCATTAACGCGATGCTTGTGGAAGAATGGCGGAAAGGAAAAAATGTGGTGAGGTTGAAGGGTGGTGATGTGAGTATTTTTTCAAACATCCTTGATGAGTTGCAAACGCTCACACATAACAAAATTCCTTATGAGATAATTCCGGGAGTTTCTGCGGCCCTGGGTGCTGCGGCTTATGCCGGCATTCCGCTCACTGCGCGCAATCACGCGACTGCTGTGCGTTTCCTTACATGGTATGATGAATCCATCATCACCAATGAAACGTGGAAGGAGCTGGCACATACAAGTGACACTTTAGTATTCTACATGAGCGGAGAAAAGGTGCGCGGTGTGATTGAAAAACTTTTGTCCAACAACATAAATCCCGAAATCGAAGTAGCGGTGATTGAACAGGCCACAACACCTCACCAGCGTATCACCACCTTCAGGATTTCAGATGCAACACAGCGCACAAATAACGAATTCATCTCTCCTGCTCTCATGATAATCGGGAACGTGGTTTCGCTTCATCATGAGTTCAACTGGTTCCAAACTGAAAACGAATTTTCGACTTACTTCATCAATTCAACCGATAACCTAAAAATTAAAGACCATGCTATCAGAGCCTAAACTGAAAAATCTGAACGAACTTGTTCGGGACTTGTCCAAGGATGAAATCATCTGGATGAACGGATACCTTGCCGGTGTTTCGCGCCTGGAGACTAACGGAGTTTCTATTCCACAAAATGGAAAACATCTTGTTGCAGAAACTGTTGCTGAAACTATTCATGTATCGAACGTAACGACCATCCAACCTGCTGCCGTTGTTGTGAAGAAGATGACTCTTGCTTTCGGCACAGAGACCAATAATTCTAAAAAGCTCGCCACGCAGTTTGCTGCAAAAGCAAAACAAAAAGGTGTTGCCGTCAAACTCACTTCACTTGAGCAATACAAACCCACTGACATTGCCAAAGAAGAAAACTTTTTTGTTGTGATGAGCACACAGGGCGAAGGAGAACCACCAAAAGCCGCGAAGAAATTTTACGACTATATTTTTAATGGCGTTGGTGATGTTTCCAATCTAAACTACAGTGTACTTGCGCTGGGCGATACTTCCTACCCTATGTATTGCAAAGCCGGGGAAGACGTGGATGTGCGGCTTGATTCAATAGGAGCAAAACGCGCAATTCCAATGATGAAATGCGATGTAGATTTTGCATCGGATGCAAACAATTGGTTTGAACAAGTATTGTCTTTTGTAGATAAACAATCAGCATCAGTTCAACCTGGTTCAACCTTGTCACAAAATGGTGGAAGTGTTTTGCAAAACGGATATGAAGCAAAGCCAATTCAAAAGACTTCGCACACCAAAAAGAATTTCGAGGGAGTGGTGAGCGCACACATAAACCTGAACGATTTGGGTTCATCAAAAGAAACATATCACATCGAAATTGCATGCGAAGAAGAAATTGAATATCTGCCGGGTGACGCCATAGGAGTAGTTCCAGAAAACAATTTGTGGGAAGTGGAAAAAGTATTGTCGTTTTCCGCCATTCCGCGCAACAGAAAAATCTCCTTCCGGGGAGAAGAATTTGAAGCCGAAGAATTGTTTACCAAAAAAATCAGTATCAGTTTTTTGCCCGAGCGCATCATTCAGTCCTACGCAAAACTGGTTGGTCAAAAAATTCCATCTGCACGGATGAATCTTGCTGACTTGATTCGCATTTATCCTTTCAAGGGAATAGTTTCGTTTGATGAAGTGATTGCTATTCTTGAACCCATCACTCCGCGATTATATTCCATCGCATCGTCACCCGCAGCGCACTCTGGTCAGATGCACATAACTCTTAGCCGGAACAAATTTTTGGTGAACGATGATGTAAAGTATGGTTTGTGTTCTGATTGGTTATCACACATTCATAGCGAAGCCCCCATCAAATTCTACGTTCACCGCAACAATAATTTCAAGTTGCCTTCGCATGTTGATGATGTCATCATGATTGGGCCAGGAACAGGCATTGCACCTTTCCGTTCGTTCCTTGCAGAACGAGATGCAACGGGTGCTGGCGGACGCAATTGGTTGTTCTTCGGTGAACAACATTTCCTGTCTGATTTTCTCTACCAAACCGAATTGCAGAGTTGGAAAGAGACAGGTGTACTCTCCAATATCAGTCTTGCCTGGTCGCGCGACCAGCAGGAAAAAATCTATGTGCAGCATCGTATGAAAGAAAATGCAGCAGAGTTGTGGTCATGGATTGAGTCAGGAGCTTGTATTTATTTATGCGGGGCAAAAGAACCGATGAGTGTTGATGTTGAAAACACATTGCTCGACATCATCATTACCCAAGGCAACCGCACCGAAACCGAAGCGAAAGAATTGCTGGATGAAATGGAAATGAACGGACGCTACTCGAAAGACGTGTACTAAAAAAAATTGTTGAGTTATTGAAGTGTTGTCCCGATAGCTATCGGCTTGGTGAGTTAGTACAACCACCCAACTCTCTAACACTCTAACTCCTTTATCTCTACTCACTAATTAGACCTATGGAACTATCACCCTCCGAAAGAATAAAAATTGAAAGTCGTGGCCTGCGAGGCACGCTGAAAGAAAGTCTTGCCGATGATCTTACTGGTGCATTGCGCGAGGACGATAAAATCCTGCTCAAACATCACGGCATGTACGAGCAGGACGACCGCGACCGAAGGGAAGAACGCGCAGAAAAAAAACTAGAGCGACTGTACTCATTCATGATTCGGCTGCGCATTCCCGGTGGATTGATGACTGCACAACAATGGATTGCATTGCACAACATTGCAGGCGAACATTCAACGGGCACCATCAAAATCACCACCAGACAAACGGTGCAACTGCACGGCATCATCAAGTCGCACATGAAGCCCACACTCAAATCATTTTATCTGGAAGGTCTTGATTCAATTGCGGCATGTGGTGATGTAAACCGCAATGTGATGTGCAGTTCGCATCCAAAAGTTTCAGCGGTTCATGAAGAAGTATTTCGCTTCGCTGACAAAATTTCGACACTCGCGCTTCCAAAAACCAGGGCGTACTATGAGATATGGCTCGACCAGGAAAAACTTGCAGACTATAATGAAGAAGACCCGCTCTACAAAGACACTTACCTCCCGCGTAAATTCAAAATTGCCATTGCCATTCCTCCGCACAATGATGTGGATGTGCTGGCCAACGACATCGGCCTCATTGCAATAATTGAGAATAACAAATTGCTCGGATTCAATGTTGCGGTTGGCGGTGGACTAAGCACTACGCATGGCAATGCCGCCACTTATGCGCGGCTAGGAACGGTGATTGGGTTTGTGAGTGGTGAAGAAAAAATCCTGAAAACGGTTTACGAAATCATCACCATCCAGCGCGATTATGGAAATCGTTCGGACAGAAAACAAGCGCGATTGAAATACACACTCGACAAAATGGGTGTGGACAATTTCAAGATTGAATTGTTCAAACGCAGTGGCTTCATGCTTGAACCGGAGCGTTCGTACATACTTGAACAACGCTCAGATTATTACGGCTGGCAACAGAATCATGAAGGCCTATGGTATTACACGGTATTTGTCGAGAACGGTCGTATTGTGGATGAAGGAGCGCACCGTGTAAAAACTGCGTTGTTTGAAATTGCAAAAACAGGCAAGTCGGATTTCCGATTCACCGGAAACCAAAACGTAATGGTGAGTGATGTGAAGCCTGCGCACAAGAATGAAATTCATGACCTGCTGGAGAAATACGGTGTCATCTGGAATACGGCCTCATCAAGTCCGGTCAGGAAAAATTCGATGGCGTGTGTGGCGTTTCCAACGTGTCCACTAGCGCTGGCCGAGGCACAACGTTATATGCCCTCATTCATCAGCAAAGTAGAACCGCTGCTGGAGAAATATGGAATGCCCAGAGATGAAATTGTGATACGCATGACCGGTTGCCCCAACGGTTGTGGACGTCCTTACCTCGCTGAAATCGGTTTGGTGGGAAGCAACGAAGGCCGATACAATCTTCATATCGGTGGCGACAGATTGGGGCTTCGCCTAAACACGAAGTACAAGGAAAACCTGAACGAATCAGAAATACTTTCTGAAATTGATTCGATGTTCTCAATATTCATTCAGGAAAAAAATGGAGGAGAAACGTTTGGAGATTTTTCAAACAGGAAGTGGATTGCACATCAATCATGAAAGTCATTTTGTTTCGAATAGTGGTAGCTGTTGTAGCTGCTCAATTGCTGCCATTTATCGCAGTTGCGCGCGAACCGGAACATATCCTGTGGTTCAATTATATTCAAGATTTCAGGATATCACAACGCTGGAATATCTGGTCAGATGTTCAAATGCGCATGCCCGTTGATGATAAAATCAATCTTTTCGCAATTCGCTCCGGCTTGGTTTATTCTCTCAATGAAAATTTATCTGTTGGTGCCGGAGGGGCCTATTTCACCACCCGCACGCTTTGGTCGTGGTGGCGTCCGGAGTGGAGACCTCATGTGGAGTTGAATGGCAATTTCAGGCATTGGAAAAACATCAACTTGGTGGCCCGTATTCGGTTGGAAGAAAGACTTATTCAACATCACGAAAGCTCCTATGGCTCCGACTACTATTCCTGGGAAAACACAACCCGTGTGCGCACACGCATTGAATTGCAACACAACCTCGATGAACGATTGGTAGTTTCTGTTGGAGATGAATTCTTCTTCCATGCCTTTGCCTATGGAGGCCGCGCATTCATGGACCATAACCGGTTGTATCTCGGAGTCGCATTCAAAATGAACAACGCCTTCACCGTACAGGGAATGTGCATGCACTTCTTGCGTTACGATGATGAAGTGTTTAGCGACAGTTTTGTTTACCGTCTCAACCTTCGTCACACCATTTCATGTCGTGGCCATAATGAAACTGCCGGATGAAGAACAATTTGTCAAACACCCTCTTCCCCATCTTCCTCAAACTGGAGAAGATGCGTGTACTTGTGGTGGGTGGAAGAAATGTTGCACATGAAAAACTTACGGGCATTGTTGCCAACTCTCCTCAGACAAAAATTTCTGTTGTAGCCATAGAAGTTTCTGATGAAGTGAAGAAACTTGTTTCAGCACATCCGAACATTCAACTTCATGTCCGGGCGTTTGAAAAATTCGATGTGGACAACGCTGATGTAATCATTGCAGCAGCGAACAACATTCCACTTGCGAATGAAATTCTTGAACTTGCTCATGCACAGAATAAACTCGTGAATGTTGCGGACACGCCCGACCTCTGCGATTTCTACCTGAGCAGTATTGTGCAGAAGGGTCATCTCAAAATGGCCATCAGCACCAACGGAAAATCTCCCACCACAGCAAAACGACTGAAAGAAGTTTTTCACGAAGCACTTCCCGATGAGTTGGATGATGTCATTGAAAACCTTCACACGCTTCGCGGAAAACTGGACGGAGATTTTGAGAAGAAAGTAAAGAAGCTGAACCAGATTACGAAGGTGCTTCTTGATGATGAAAGCACCCAGCGCGAAAGAAATTTTAGGCGTATTGCCACCTATTCGCTCATTGCATTTGCATTGATGATTGTTGGTCACCTGCTCATCAGTTATGTACCGTGGGCCGGTATGGCCGACAGCACAATAACCTGGATGCAATCGCTCGACAAGAATTTTGCGTGGATGGTGCTCGCTGGTTTTGCCGCGCAACTTGTGGACGGTTCATTGGGGATGGGATACGGGTTGGTGTCAGCAACCATTTTGCTCTCCACCGGAATCAATCTTGCTGCCATAAGCGGAAGCATTCATACGGCTGAAATGTTTGCGAGCGGTGCCAGCGGATACTCGCATTACAAATTTGGAAACGTTGACAAAAAGCTCTTCAGGAAGCTGGTGATTCCGGGAGTAATCGGTGCGGTGCTTGGTGCGCTTGCACTTTCACTTTTTGGTGATACATATGGGGCGTGGATGCGACCCGCTCTTGCATGTTATATCCTTTTTCTCGGAGTGAAATACATTGTACTTGCATTTCAGAAAACACATGTGAAGGGCGAAGTGAAACACATTGGCCGGCTGGCAGGGGCGGGTGGATTTCTCGATTCTTTTGGCGGTGGCGGTTGGGGGCCGCTTGTCACGAGTACACTCTTGCGCCACAGCGATGAACCACGAAAAGTGATTGGTTCGGTAAGTCTTACAGAATTTTTTGTGACACTCGCAAGCGCATTCACCTTTTTTACCATCATCGGTATTTCGCATTGGCATGTCATCGTTGCGCTCATCATTGGCGGACTTGTCGCGGCACCCATTGGCGCCAGACTTGCGGGGAGACTGAACAAACGAACTTCATTCATTCTCATCGGAATCATTGCAACGATTTGGAGCGTCAGGATTTTGTGGAAGACTTTTATGTGACGATGATTTCCACCTTCTGAATTGGTTGAACTAGTTTCGTTGTTATGTTTCAGTTTGTTGTGTTCAACTTTTCGGCTCTCAACTTTTAACTCCTGATGCGCATAGACATCCTCACCCTTCTTCCGCGATTGCTCGATGGCCCTTTTGCTGATTCGATTCTCGAACGTGCGCAGGAAAACAAGTTGTGCGAAATTCGTATTCACAACATTCGCGATTATTCCACTAACAAACACAAACAGGCGGACGATTACCAGTTTGGCGGAGGTGCAGGTATGGTAATGACGATTCAACCGATTGATGATTTGATTTCAAAACTTAAAGGCGAGCGCGAGTACGATGAAATAATTTACCTCACTCCCGATGGGGTACAATTGAATCAGAGTATTTGCAATCAGTTTTCATTGAAGAAAAACATCATGCTCTTGTGCGGGCATTACAAAGGAGTTGACCAGCGTGTTCGCGACCACTTCATCACCCGCGAAATTTCAATTGGTGATTATGTATTGAGCGGTGGCGAACTTGCCGCTGCTGTTTTGGTGGATTCAGTAGTGCGTCTTATTCCCGGTGTGATGAACGATGAAACCAGCGCTCTCACTGATTCATTTCAGGATGGATTGCTGGCTCCGCCTGTTTACACACGCCCGGCAGAGTACAAGGGCTGGAAAGTTCCGGACATTTTGCAAAACGGAAATTTCAAGTTGATTGAAGAATGGAGAATGGACGAGGCGATGAAGAAAACAAAAGACAGAAGGCCGGATTTGCTCTCGAATGAAGACCTTTGATTTTTCAATTCCTACCTCTCAATTTTGACCCCATGTTCGAAAGGAAAACAGAAAAAATTATCCCAAAACAGAAATTCATCAAACGGCAATTGCGCTTTTCGCTATATGCATTTGGGATACTTGCATTTTCACTCATCATTGGCATTCTTGGTTATATGTACACGGAAGATTTGCCGTTCCTCGATGGGCTGCTAAATGCTTCCATGATTCTTACTGGTATGGGGCCGGTGGATGACATGAGCAACAATTCCTCAAAACTTTTTGCATCGTTATATGCTTTGTATAGCGGAGTTGCATTTCTCTCGGTTATCGGGATATTTATTGCACCCATCATTCATAGGTTCATGCATAAAGTTCACCTCGAGGACTAAATACCATTGTATAGAATGATGAGCATCCCCCTTGCCGAACGCCTTCGCCCGCGCAGTCTCGATGACTACATGGGACAGGAACATCTTGTCGGAAAAAATGCGGTGCTGCGTAAAGCCATTGAAACTGGAAACATCCCTTCCATGATTTTCTGGGGGCCACCCGGTGTTGGAAAAACAACGCTTGCTTTCATCATTTCGCAGACCTTAAAACGACCATTCTACCACTTAAGTGCAGTAAACAGTGGTGTAAAAGATGTGCGCGATGTGATTGAAAAAGTACAAGGGCAAGGCATGTTCGGCAAGGGCGCTATTCTTTTCATTGATGAAATACATCGCTTTTCAAAATCGCAACAAGACTCGTTGCTCGGTGCTGTTGAAAAAGGAATTGTGACATTGATAGGTGCAACAACCGAGAATCCTTCCTTCGAAGTTATCAGCGCTTTGCTTTCGCGTTGCCAGGTGTACGTGATGAAACACCTTGAAAAACCAGATTTAAAGAAGCTGGTGAACAAAGCCATTGCCGAAGATGAAGAGCTGAAAAAGTTTGAAATCGTTGTTAAAGAAGAAGAAGCATTGCTTCGATTGAGTGGCGGAGATGCGCGGAGACTTTTGAATGTGCTGGAATTAGTTGTCGGCAATATCTCTACAGTAAAAAAGGAAATCACGAATGATGTGGTGGTGGACATAGTGCAGCAAAATCCTGCTCTCTACGATAAGAGTGGGGAAATGCACTACGACATTATCTCGGCTTTCATCAAGAGTATGCGCGGAAGCGACCCGAATGCCGCAGTCTATTATCTCGCCCGAATGGTGGAAGGAGGAGAAGACCCGAAATTCATTGCAAGGAGAATGTTGATTCTTGCAGCGGAAGACATTGGCCTCGCCAACCCGAATGCACTGTTGATAGCAGATGCCACATTTCGCGCAGTAGAGAATATCGGCTGGCCGGAGAGCAGGATAATTTTGAGTGAGTGCGCAATTTTTCTTGCCACATCACCAAAAAGTAACAGTGCTTATGCGGCAATTGATAAAGCTCAGGCCCTAGTTCGTGAATCAGGAAATCTCCCGGTACCACTTCACATCCGCAATGCTCCAACTAAACTGATGAAGGATTTAGGCTATGGTGATGAATACAAATACGCACATTCGTTTGATGGAAATTTCGTGGAGCAGGAATTCCTGCCGGAGAAAATTTCCGGTACTGCGATTTATGAACCGGGAAACAATCCTAAAGAAATTTCGCTGCGCGAATGGCTGGAGAAAATCTGGAAGGACAAATATTACCGCAGCAAAAAATGAGTGACCAGCGGTGGTGCCCTTAGAATTCTTTTGATTTTTATTTGAAAAAAAATACTTTACCATGAAATACTTCGACAAAGACTTCCTTGATTTTTTCAAAGACCTTGCAGCCAACAACAACCGCGATTGGTTTCAGGCGAACAAGAAACGTTATGAATCATCTGTGAAGAAACCTTTTGAGGTTTTTGCAACCGATGTGATAAAGGCGATGCAGAAAACAGAAAAGTTTCCCGACATCAAGCCCGGAAATTGCATTTTCCGTATCAACCGGGACATCCGTTTTTCAAAAGACAAGACACCATACAAACTCAATGCGTCAGCCGCAGTGAGCAAAGGAGGTCGCAAGGATGTCGAGACTCCCGGAATGTATGTTGAACTGGGCCCTGAAAAATTTGCAATGGCTAGTGGTGTGTATCAGCCTTCGAAAGAAAATCTTGAACGCATCAGGAAAAAAATTGCCAAAGACCCAAAGAAGTTCTACAAACTTCTTGAGGCACCTGACTTCAAAAAACTATGGGGTGAACTAAAGGGAGAGCGAAATAAAATTCTTCCACCTGAATTCAAGAAGGCAGCGGAAACATGTCCTTACATTTTCAACAAACAATTTTACTATTGGGTGGAACTTGCTCCTTCCAACATCACAAAAGATGGTTTGGTGGAAACGGTGATGAAGTATTGGAAGGCAGGTAAAGATGTTGGTGATTACCTGATGAGCTAAGCATCATTTCTTAGGGCAATGTGCTTTTATGAAATCGGTTGGTTTCAAGTACCCGGTGGTGGCATCGGAATATCCACCGCCCAATACCATTCTTACGCTATCACGCATTTCAAGATGCAGATGCGCGAGATAAGTTCCTCCACAATTGCCGATGGTTCCCAGTTTTTCTCCGCGCTTTATCCAAGCACCTTGTTTCACCAACACTGTTTCGAGATGTGCATAAAGTGATTCGACAAGTTGCAGGGAGTCCGATTTGTAGTAAGCATGAACAATGCGCACCACATTTCCCCAGCCACCGCCTTCATTGCTCACATTGTCAACAAATCCATGAGCGACAGAATAAACCGGATCGCCCAAATCCGTGTTTCCTCCGCCCACACCATTCCAGTCATCACCCAGGTGAAGATTCACACCCATAGGTTGTGCATTGTAATATCCTTTTGCATCGGGTGGGCCAACCGGAAAATCAAAACCATCAGCAATGTGTTCTTTGTTTTGAAGAAAGAGTGCAATCCATTTTTCTCTATCGTTCAGTATTTTTATCTCACCCGATTGCTCTGCCGGATGTTGATCGTCATTGGTCGTGAAGGCGCACGAAAGCGCTGAGAGAAAAAGAAACAATGCCAGAAGGTTTTTCATTCTTGCGATGACTTGCATTTGAAACGAACACAAACAAAAAGCGGAGTTGTATGAACTCCGCTTTCATTTTTTATTGTCTCAACAAAATGTTACTCCACAATAAATCGTGTTGTGTAGACATTTTCATCTGACGCAATTCTGGCTGTGTAACACCCACCCGCAAGGGTTGATACATTCATATTAAGAACGCTGTTCAGCACATTGTAATTCAACATTGATGTTGTCCTTCCCAATGCATCGGTGATCACAACATCCAGTTGTCCGGTTGGATGTCCCGGCAATGCAATACTCAATTTATCATTAGCCGGATTGGGCCAGCACGTAAGCGGAATGCTCTTGTTTTCAATTTCAGCCATACTGGTTGCAAGCGAAAGATTTTCATCTCCCGGCAAGTAATAGGTGTATGTGAAAAAACAAATCATCATTTCATCAGTAGTGCCTTCGCCCAATGTCACAAGTTGTGGAGGATCGTTTGGATTGTCTTCATTGTTCACTGTATTGTCGTAAGTGGCTTCACCGTGCACTATGGACTCAGCCGGAATCTTTAGTAAAGTTGGAAATGTGTAGTTGAATTGCCAGTGAAATTCATATTGATCCACATCCACAATCCTGATGGTATCACCTTCTTCCGTAAGGCCATAAACCTTAAACGTTTGCCCAAGAAGGTGCATGTGCGGGAATACTGAAATCAATGAAAGATCAACTGGTGATGACTCACTTTCCTCATGAAATGTCGGGGTTGTATTTGCTGGAATAATCAGCCATGCTTCCTGCAAGGAAGGCGGGTAGTGGTAAAGCCATGAATTGTTCCAGACTTCACGAATGAATTCTGCTTCCTTGAATTTTAAACGCATGTTCACTCCGGCACTCTGGCCTTCGCTGCCGGGTGCATAGTGAACCTCAACTACCCAGTCGGCCCCGCCAGGAATTTTCATTCCCAGATTCTCAGGCCATGAAATCATTCCTGCACCTGGAACCCATCCACCTATAAGCACTGCATCAGGACTTGACATTGCCCCGCCCGATGAAAGGAATCCTGGTTCGGGGGTGCCGTCATCCGTTGCCTGCGATGCATTGGTCGGATCATACCAAAACAAAACGTGGTGAACGATATTGGTATTGCCCGGTTCAACTTCCATGGAGCCGATGTACCGGTCTTCATTGCTTGTAGAAGGAATTACATAAGTGCGGTATTCATCCACCATAACAGAAACTTCATAGAATGGAATTGCAACTACTTCATCAGGATCCACAAGTGCATATCCATCATTAAAGGTGGGTACCTCGGGCTGAGAGCCGGTGCCTTCAAGAGAACCACCAATCACCCAATCGGTGATTGTGCTTTTTTGTTCTTCGCTTAAAACATTTTCGTTGAGAAAATGAACATAATCGGGATTAGCTGGCCAGGGCGGCATGTGTCCATCCAAAACATGTTCGAGGATATCGTCAGCTTCTTCGGCTGCTTCGGAGTATGAGGTGAGCGAAAATGGACCAATACCACCATCGTGATGGCAGTGTGCACAATGTTCAAACACAATGGGTGCGATGTCCTGGTTCCATGTCGCTTGTGTGAAAGCAGTGATGGCGAACAACACAGATAAAACTAATAGTAAATTCTTTTTCATTAGATTTTTGTTTTGAAGCGGTAAAGATGAAGAAAGTGAAGGATGGTTTAACGCGGATCAGGGTTAAATGTTTAACAACAGCGGTTCAATATCCCAACTTCAATTCAGCGGTTGTCTTAGAAAAAGGTTTCGCCAAACTAATTTCACCGCATGAGATTCGGGGCGATTCTACTTGGTATTGTGATTTTATTTTCATGTTTAGAAAGACAACAGGATCAGCTTTTACCCGGTGCTGTTATTCAAACTATCAAACCGCAATACGCCAAAGGTTTCGAAATACAAGTGCTTGCTGATTCAACAAAACGAATTGTTCTTTTCAATCTCGAAAAAGAAGGAGACACCTTACAAATCATTAACTGGAACAATGATGCAGTAAAAGACATCGCTTGCCTTTCCACTACACACATTGCCATACTGAACAAGTTGAACTCACTTAATAAAGTTCGTGCAGTTGGTTTTGCCGACATGGTGAGAAATCCCGAAGCCATGAAGTTGATTGATGAAGGCAAAATCATTAACCTTTCATCCGGTCATGATGTGGATGATGAAATTTTATACTCCGTAAACCCAGATTTGTTTTTCATCTATCCTTTTGATGGAAGTGATATTGGGAAGTATGAATCAAAAGGTATCCGATGTGTGCAGGTGAGCGAATACCTGGAGCGGCATCCACTGGCCCGCGCTGAGTGGATAAAACTTTTTGCGGTGTTCCTTGATGCTGAGGACAAGGCCACTCTTGTTTTTTCAGAAATGGAAAGACGATATCTCGAAGCAAAAGAAGATTTTACTGATCATGATTCCCTTCGCCCAACTGTCTTTACCGGCAGTTATGAAAACGGAATCTGGTTCGCACCACCGGGAAACAGTTTTGTAGGACAATTGCTTAAAGATGCGGGTGCGAAATACATTTTTGAAGACAGCATTTCTACTTCCAATATCTCCCTTCAATTCGAAGAACTTTTTGAAAAGGCTTATGAAGTTGATTGGTGGGGAAAAGTGGTTTACGAAGAAGGTGAACTCACTTTGGAAAAGATAAGTGAGAGTGATGAGCGATATGCTCAACTCAAATCATTTCGCGAAAGACAAATTTTCTATTGCAATGCTTCGGAGGTGGATTACTTCGGTGATGCGCTAATGGAACCGGATGTGTTGCTGAAAGATTTGATTTTGATTTTTCATCCGGAGTCAGCACCCGGACATAAAGCGAAATACTTCAGGAGGATTGAATAATTGCACACCATTTCAGGATGGGTGAATAGTGATGTATCCATCTTTGCCCGCCATGTTTTCCCGGAAATCAGTCATCATCATTTCGCTTGCAGCGTTTGTTATTCTGCTGTTCATGCTCGAACTTGTTTTCGGATCGGTTGACATTCCAGCGAGTGCAGTGATAAAAATTCTTGCCGGAGAAATTCACAGTAACCAATCATGGAATACTATCATACTCCTATCGCGGTTGCCGAGAACGTGTGCTGCTGTACTTGCAGGTTCTTCCCTCGCACTTGCAGGCCTGCTTATGCAAACACTTTTCAGGAATCCTCTTGCAGGGCCATCTGTATTGGGAATTTCCAGCGGTTCATCTCTGGCAGTCGCTCTGCTCGTAATGGGAACCGGAGGAATGATGGCAGGTGTTTCATCCGACATTTCCATTGCCATTGCTGCAATTGTGGGAGCGATGGTGGTTCTGTTCATCATATCCATTGTTGCAGAAAGACTTAACGACAATGTGGCGCTGCTCATTTTTGGAATCATGCTCGGTTACGTGGTGGGTGCAATCGAAAACGTTTTGCAGTTCAATGCTTCGAAAGAATCGCTTCGCGCATTTGTGATGTGGGGAATGGGGAGTTTTGCAGAAGTGACTCAGCGAAATGAAGTATTCATTATCGTCTTCACGCTTTTGTTTTGCGGTATTGTCATAGGGCTATTTCTGCCGCGGCTCAACTTGCTCCTTATGGGAGAAGACTATGCAAAATCAATGGGCGTGAACACGAAACGAACACGCCTCATCATCATCATTGTTACCGGAATACTCACAGGTGTGGTCACTGCGTTTTGCGGTCCAGTGGCTCTTATTGGGCTTGTTGTTCCACACATTGTGCGCATGATGTTGCGGACTTCCAACCACAAAAAAATGTTTTTACCTCTTGTATTGTGCGGAGGGTGCGCTGGTCTTTTGTGCGATTTAGTTTCACGCACTCCGTGGACAACAGGCGGACTTCCACTCAATGCAGTCACCAGTATGTTGGGCGCACCTGTTGTCATCTACATCATCCTGAGAGGAAGAAATTCAAAAGCCATTATTTGAGTTGAATGTACCGTTGCACATAGCAAATCTTTCAGTCGGCTTCGGAAAAAATATTCTGCTTTCCGGTGTCGAGCTGGCATTGAATGAAGGCGAACTCGTTGCCATTACTGGAAGAAACGGAACAGGAAAAACCACGCTGCTGAAAACTGCTGCGGGATTGCTGAAACCATTGAAAGGCCAGGTGAATGTGAATGGAAAAAACATTCATGAAATTTCAACACGTGAACGTGCGAAGCACATCAGCTACGTTTCTACCGAGCGAGTACGTTTGGGTGGAATTGATGTAAAAACTGTAGTTGCTTTCGGGCGCTATGCTCATGCCTCTGCCTTGGGCTGGACCACAAATGCCGATGAATTGATAGCTCAACAGTGCATGGAAAATTTATCCATAAGAGATCTCGCAAACAAATCACTCGCTGAATTAAGCGATGGCGAATTGCAGAAGGTGATGATTGCGTGTGCACTTACTCAGCAAACATCCGTCATCATCATGGATGAGCCAACTGCATTTCTTGACTATGTGGCGAAAGAAGAATTGTTTGTTTTGCTTAAAAGAATTTCAATTGAGAACAGAATTGCAATTCTTCTTTCATCGCACGATATTCAGTTGGTGGAAAAATTCTCTGACAGGGTTTTCGTAGCAGAAAATAATTGTGTGGTCGAAGTACTGCATGGCCAGTAAGACCCTTCCCAAAAAAAGGCACGTTTCACAAGGCGGATTCTCATGAAAAAGCGTTGGGATACGCTTCCCGTCCAAATGGACTGCATTAATAACGCGTTACGATGAACTTCCGCTCAAACGGAAGTGGATAATAATGTATTAGGACTCATGTCCATTTAAACGGAAGCCGTCAAGAATGTGTTAGGATTCACTTCTATTCGGAAGGAAGCGGATAATAATGTGTTAGGGTACACATCCGTTCAAACGGAAACAATCAAGAATGTGTTGGCACCTATTCCTTCAAAATGGAAGCGCATCCAAACACAGTAGGATGCGCTTCTATTCCAATGGAACATGTTAAAAATGTATTCTGAATACTTCCGCTCGAGTGCGAACTGGGTTCTCCAGCGCCATTTCCTTCATCAAGAAGTGATCAGCGCACAATCAGGCTTTCGCTGTAAAGCCGTGCGCTGTCTTTTTCAATCGTCACCAGGTAAGTTCCCGATGAGAAAGATGTTGATGAAATTTCAGTTTGGGTTCCGCTCAGTGATTTTGTGAAAACCTGTTTGCCTGTGGCATCGAAGACTTTCAAAGTTCCTCCGGCAAGTTTGTCAGAGAATTTCAGGGTTGTGTTCTGTCCTCTTATAGCAGGGTTAGGGTACATGGAAACGGACGATGCATTTTCCAGCATCTCGTCACTGACTTTCTCCATGCCATGAAGATGAAGAGCATCGGTTATTTCGCGAATAGTGTTCAGGTCTATTTCGCCAAACACATCCACGATGGCGAAATCGTTCGGGCCAGCGGCAATCACCAAAAGTTCAGTAATCACTCCGCCTGTTTCTTTAATGTAGAGTTTCACATCGCCCTCCTTGTTGTTGATGGTCATCAGCTCATCAAGGCCGCTTTTCACCTTTGCGATTGACTCCTTATAGAGTTGTTGTGCATTGGTGGTTTCTTCTTTAGCGACCACCTGAATACCGTCAATTTTCTGGATGGCTGCCAGCATTTGTTTTTCCTCTTCCGTTTTTCCTTCGATGTGTGCCGCGAGTTGCATCATCTTTCCGGTTATCTCAATTTTGGTAAAGGAATCATCAGCCTTGTAAGTGCTGAAGTACTTGTCGATGGCAATGGTTTGTGACGATGCGATACCTGCCACCAGAAACGCAATCATGCTTAGAACTAAATTTTTCATGTTTTGATTTTTTTTGGGTTAAACTTTTTTTGATTGAAAACCGGAAACAAGACGAAGGAGTGTTTTTGTTGTTACAAAAATGAATCATTCTTCGTAATGTGCGTCAGAATTCAAACCCCAAATGCATCCACTTACCTTCGTCACATGGAAAAGAAACGCTCACAACTTGCATCCATTCTCAGGTTTCGTTGCCCACATTGTCACAAGACCAGCATGTACGAGAATCCCACACTTTACACCTTCAACAATCTTGGCGGAAGCAAAAAGAAATGCGATGTGTGCGCAACCAACCTAGTGCCCGAACCGGGATTTTATTTCGGTGCAGCGTACGTTAACTGGGCACTTACGGTTGTTCTTTGGGTAAGCATCCTTGTCGCATTAAAAACCATAAATGCACTCGGTTGGATTGACTATGGATTTCTAACACATCCAGAAAAACTGATTTTCTCTGGTATTGCACTCACGCTTGTTGCATTCCCTTACATGTTCAGGTTGTCGCGTTCAGTATGGGCGCATTTGTTTATCAAGTGAAATCCGTTCTGTCTTATTTTATTTTTTCCTGGCGCAACGAAATAACTGAATACACGGAATATGATAAGGACGACATTTCAAAAAATATCAGATTTAATTTCCGTGTTTTCCGCGATTTCCGTGCGAGATCAAATTCACCCGAACATCTGCATCTCCACCAGCTTCTTATACATACCATCCTTTGCCAGCAGTTCATCGTGGGTTCCTTGTTCTATAATTGTTCCGTGATCAATCACCACAATTAAATCTGCCCGTTGAATGGTTGACAGGCGATGTGCAATCACAAGTGAAGTCCTGTTTTCCATCAGCTTGAAAATAGCTTCTTGCACCAGTTTTTCGCTTTGGGTATCCAGTGCCGAAGTGGCTTCATCCAGAATGAGTATCGGAGGATTTTTGAAGATGGCGCGTGCAATCGCCAGTCTTTGTTTCTGACCACCTGAAAGTTTGTTGCCTCCATCGCCTATATTATAATCGTAATGGCCATCAAGTTTCAGAATGAACTCTTCCGCATTAGCTATTTGTGCGCTTTTTATAATGCGCTCCATGTTTATTCCCTGTGCACCAAGCGCGATGTTGTTGCGGACGGAATCGTTAAACAGGATAGAATCCTGCGAAACAAATCCCATCAGTTTGCGGATATCGGTCACGCGGCATTCACGCAACGAAATTCCATCAATCAATACTGAACCATGCAACGGATCATAAAATCTTGCAAGGAGCGAAGCCAGTGTGCTTTTACCACTTCCTGATGGTCCCACAAGTGCAACAGTTTGACCTCGCTTAATCTTCATCGAGATTCCCTTTATCACTTCATCGCCATAATAACCGAAACGCACATCGCGAAATTCAATTTCGTTTTTGAAATGGTTGAGTGGTTTGGCATCGGCAACATCAAAAACCGTCACCGGTGCATCCATTATTTCGTTGATGCGGTCGAGAGAAGCAGCGCCTTTGTTGATTTTGAAAATAGCATCGCTGAATGCGCGGGCGGGTTGGATGATGTTGGAGAAAACCACCAGGTAACCAATCAACATTTCGCCACCCATTTCGCCTGAAATAACAATGCGGCCACCTACATAAAGCAGGATGGAAATCACGATGAGTGAAATGAATTCGCTCATGGGCGAACTGAGGTATTCGCGTCTATAGAGTTTGTGCATCAGGCGGGAGTAATACTCGTTCGTGCGACTGAACTTTTGCCTGAATTGTGTATCGGCATTGAAAACTTTTATGATGCGAATGCCGGAAAGTGTTTCTTCAATGATGGATATCAAATCGTCCAAACTTCCCTTGCCGCGTTTTGCAGCGTTCTTCAAACTTTTTGCAATACGCGAAATGAGGAAGCCGCTCAACGGGAGAAAAATCAATGCAAACAGGGTAAGTTGCCAACTTATTACGAACAAGGCTGTCAATGAAATCAAAATCATGATGGGCGATTTCAATAATGCTTCGATGGTACCAATTACAGAAAATTCAATCTCCATCAAATCATTCGTCATGCGGGAAATGATGTCGCCCTTTCGTTCGCTGCTGAAATAGGCAACAGGCAGATCCAGAATCTTGTTGTAAAGTTTTTCACGGAGGTCGCGCGATACGGCTGTGCGGATTTTCGCGATGCTGAACAATGAGAAATAGTTCACCAGGTTTTTCAGCAACGCGAGCACAACTATAAAAACGCACATCAGGGCAAGCGCTGTGGCCTGACCATTGTCCGCTATGAATTTATCGAGACCGGTACTCGCCCAAATCCATAAAGCATTTCCACCGGTAGCTTTTGGTGAACTAATCACATCGTCCTTTACACGGAAGAGGATGTAGAGGAAAGGAACGACAGCCAGAAAAGTGAAGAGCGAGAGAACAGCATTGAGAATGTTCAGGAACAAGTTCGAAATAAGGCTGCTGCGGTAGCCTTTCACAAGATTGAATATGTCACGGAATTTTTTCATATGAGTTCCTCCCGCAATGGGCGGGACTAAGGGAGCGCAAAAACGCAAGACATCAAAAAAGTATTTTCTTACTGCTCATCGAGTTCTTTTGAAAGGATATCAATGCCTGTATAATTCTGTGGGGTAATTTTTTTCAGTTCAGTTTTCAAAGCATCGCTCGCTTTTAGTGTTTCAATAAAGGAGTGAATGTCTTCTTTGGTGATTTTCAATTTGCCACGTGTCAAACTTTTGAGCGCCTCGTATGGCTTCGGATAACCTTCCCTTCGCAAGATGGTTTGTATGGCTTCTGTAACCACTGCCCAATTTGAATCGAGGTCTTCACGGATTTTCGATTCGTTGAGTTCGAGTTTCTCCAATCCCTTTTCGATTGAATACAGCGCAATCATGGTGTGTGCGAACGGAACTCCGATGTTGCGCAGCACGGTACTGTCTGTAAGGTCGCGTTGAAGTCTTGATATTGGAAGTTTTGCCGAAAGATGCTCGAACAAAGCATTGGCAAAGCCCAGGTTGCCTTCTGCGTTTTCAAAATCTATAGGATTCACTTTGTGCGGCATGGCACTGCTGCCCACTTCGCCTTCTTTCACTTTTTGTTTGAAATAATCCAGGGATACGTAGGCCCAGATGTCGCGGCATAAATCAATGAGGATAGTATTGATTCGCTTCATAGCATCGAACAAGGCTGCAAGGTTGTCGTAGTGCTCAATTTGCGTGGTGAACACGGAGCGTGTGAGTTCCAGTTTCTCGAAAACAAAATTGTTGGCGAACTCTATCCAGTCAATTTGCGGAAAGGCTACATGATGTGCATTGAAATTTCCAGTTGCTCCACCAAACTTTGCACATACCGGAACTTCTTCCAATCGCTCTAGTTGTTCATCGAGACGCTCTACAAATACATAAACTTCTTTGCCAAGAATGGTAGGCGAGGCAGGTTGCCCGTGAGTGCGTGCAAGCAGTGGAATGCTTTTCCATTCTTTGGCCAGCAACATCAATCGCTCAACAATAATATCCACCTGAGGAACGAATTCCTCCTCAATGGCATCGCGAAGTGAAGCCGGAATGGCGGTGTTGTTAATGTCCTGCGATGTCAAGCCGAAGTGGATAAACTCTTTGTGTTCATCAAGGCCCAATTCTTCGAATTTTTTCTTAATGAAATACTCCACCGCCTTCACATCATGATTCGTGATGAGTTCAATTTCCTTTATCGCGTTTGCATCCTTCTCGCTGAATGCGGAATAGATATTCCGAAGTTTTGGAAATAGTTTCTTGTCCACCGATTCCAGTTGCGGCAAGGGCAACTCACACAATGCAATGAAGTATTCCACCTCTACCCAAAGGCGGTAGTAAATAAGTGCGTGTTCGGAGAAATACTTCACAAGGTTTTCCACTTGGTTGCGGTAGCGTCCGTCAATGGGGGATATGGCGGTGAGGGGGGTTAGATTCATTTACTGTTAGTTCGATGATTGATGACCGGAGACCGATGTCAAATGCATAGTCAACTGATCATCTGTATTCAGTTCAAAAAATTGAAAGGCGCGAATGTAGGTTCGGCTTTGGAAGGGAGAGAAGTTAGAATGACCGGAACTTGTTTTGGGAAACCCGCACTTTAAAATGGTCAGGTTGATCTTTTGACTTTCCTGAGTCCTGTTTTCCCGAGCTGAATCACTATTGTGAAACCGCCATCGGTTGTCCTATGGAAATTGCAAAACAGGGTAAGATTTATTCCGGTAAAACGTGCGTAGTTGGAGAGGGTCAGTCTTGTTGCAACGCCAATAAATTTTCTTTCGTCAAACTGGATGTGAACTTCACAGAAGTGGGCCACCAACTTGAAGTAACATACTCGGTTGCGATTACATCACCGCGATACACATATTGATGGAATTCCGCATTTTGGCTTTTGTTCATTTCTTAACCTTGCCGCACATTCTCAAATCGGAGACTTGGTTCGACAATTAGATTGATCACGACCTGTAGTCATGACTAGAAAAAAGGAAAGCATAAACTACCCAACCTGGAAGTCGCTCCTCTATGATTTGCTGGATGAATATCTGCAACAGCATCAAGAGTGCGGTGTTCCGGCAAAGGCAGCAATGAATGTCGTATCCGAACGTATCGAAAAAGTGAGAGCGATGATTGCGGATTATCATCCTGCGAGAATCCACGAATTGATGGGAGCGGCACAAGCCCGCTACATCTCAAAAGCATCTTTTGAAACAGTACTGGAAAATTTAAAGAACATTCCCATTGGGCACAATGAGTTCTACTCTGTGTTCGACATGGCAAAACATGATTTTACAATAGTTGACCCTAACATCAGGAATGTGCTTGGCATTGAGCCGGAACAATTCAATATCCGGTCGTTGCTTGGATTCGAAAAAACAACTCCGCTTCTTCATCCGCACGATGTGAACCATTGGATACGTTGGGGCACGTTGGGCTATATGTTGCTGTCGCTGCCCATATTCTCTTATGAAAGTATGCGAAATTGTTTCCAGGTTTCATTCCGCATCAATACATCGTTAAGCACCATTGAAGCTTTGCGCAATGCAAAGCATGTGATGCTCGTTCAGCGCGCTTATCCGCATTTCGAAAAAGATGAAGGCGGCCATGCTCGTCCCACGTACCATCTCGACCTGTGGTCGGTGTTGCCAGCGCCTGCTGTGCATTATGTGCACCCGGAGTGCATTACCGAGTGGCAAACGCAGGAATTCACCCATGCGATGATTTACCTCCTCAATGCTTTTCTTCTTGATATGCCTTCTAAGTATGTGTTGATGCTCAATGCCCATATTCACACCGACCGCAATAAGGAAATTGCAAACAGCATGAATGAAATGATGAAGGCAATAGCAGGCCCGGGCATGGAGATGGACGAAACACACGTTGGAAACTACTTCGCAAAAACCATTCGACCGAAATTAAAGGACATTATGCTGAAGTGGGATTATCGTCCGGGTGATTCCACGGTCAATATCGCATCGGACAAGCACGCGGTTGAATGTGCCATGAGCCTTGGCATTATTCCTATTCCCGCTAAAGTGAAAACTATGATTCTGGACGGTGCTTGCGTGGTCTAAGCAACAAATTTTCTTAACCCTCTGACGGTGAATATCAGCGATGCCTTTGTGTCAAGATAAATATCAGGATTACCTCGTTTATATTGTCACTCATACCCGCTGAGGTCAAGAAATTTTTAAGGCGCCCATGTGTGCCCGACATTTTCACTTCAACGCATTTCAGAAAGACCCCAGACAAAAAGCGCTTTGTGCCAACTGGCAGAATTACTTTCGTGCTAATATTTTAGAACCACATTCCGATGATTGACACAACTTCAACCTATCTCCAAAACCTCCGAACACTATTTCCTTTTTACAAATCCCTGGGCGAAAAAGCCATTGCGCAAGTGGAGGAAAAAAGATGGTTTTGGTGCTTCAACAATGACTCGAATAGCATAGCCATGATTGTGCAACACCTGAGCGGAAACATGCTTTCGCGCTTCACCAATTTTTTTACCGAAGACGGTGAAAAACCCTGGCGTCACCGCGACAAGGAATTTGAATCCATACTCACATCGCGCGAGGAAGTGATGGAAGCATGGGAAAATGGATGGGCTGTTTTTCTAGAAGTGCTGGACAATCTTGTGGAAGAGGATCTGGAAAAAGTCATCTACATCCGAAATGAAGGGCACACGGTGGTGGAAGCTCTGAACCGCCAACTGGCTCATTTCAGCTATCACATTGGCCAACTGGTTTTTCTTTCCAAAATGGTGGCGCAGGACCCTTGGCAAAGCTTGAGCATACCTAAAAACAAATCAGAAAATTTCAACCAGGAAAAATTTACTCAAGAGAAAGCAAAAAAGAATTTTATCTGAGCATGCCATCACTTTCCGTGCGCAGCTAAAAATACCGTTGAGGATTTAGAAACACCTCTTTCATCTGTTGTCGTTGTTGGCTTTTTCGCATGCCCAATTTTGATAATGAGAGCCCCGCAATTTTTTCTGTCGTTCCTGATTTGTTTGCTGGCTGTTGCATCGCAGCAGATGTTGTATGCCCAATCATCCAACCTGTTCTTCGACCACTTCACGACAGTGGATGGCTTGAGCGCAACTTCAACCACCGCAATTGCACAAGATGTAAACAGCTACTTATGGATTGGAACTTCCCAGGGTCTCAACAGATTCGATGGCGTTCGGTTTGAAAAATTCTACCACAATCTGGAGGATAGTTTATCACTTCCAGGCAATGTAATCAGCGATATTCTCATAGACCCATTGCAACGAATGTGGATAGGAACCTTTGGTGATGGTGTGGCTTTGCGAAATGTGTCAATCGGTAAATTCAAGCGTTACCGCTTGCCTTCTGCGGGGTATTCTGAAAGAAGCAGTAACAAAACGGAAGGACTGTATTGGTTCGACCATACGCTCATAGTCAGTTGTGCAAGCGGGGCATTTTATTTTGATGAAACACAAGACAAATTCCGACTGCTCAATGATGGATTTTTGACCAACGATGATGTTGATTTCGGATTGCAAATCATATTGACTCCAGACACCATCAATCGGGGCTTATGGCTAAGGAACTATGCAGACTATTACTTTATTACCGAAGGGAAACACGAAATGTGGGGCGCCTCCAACAATCCGAACAACTGGGTGGTGTTTGACGATTTCATTCGTTCGACACCTACCGTGGACACTCAAGGCAAACTTTGGTATCAGGACTGGGATGATGAAAAGTTCAAAAGTTTTTCACCGGCAAAAAACATAATTGATTAATACGACTTGAAAGAAATTCGCAAAGGCGAAGACCGATACTTCAATTCCGTGGCGAGGATAGAATGCGACTCAGAAAACCGCTTGTGGATAACACGCAACAATCCGGTACAGTATTGCTTCACTGAAGAAAAAGAATTGATAGTTCGCTTTTTGCATTTACCTACCCCGGTGCCATTGGCACAGGCTCTATCAATACCGTTTTTGAAAATCGCAATGGAGATTTCTGTGTTGGAACATCGTCAGGTCTTTTTATCGAAAAGAAGAGCAGCGTATCTGCGTCACTGCACATAGCGGAAGAGGGAGAACGGTTTCTATTTACCAAACAACTGGGCGAGACGGTAACCATGGTTGGGGCCAACTATCTGGTTCAGATGAACACCAACTACAGTGCTGAGCCGAAAATAAAATCGCTGGCGGAGTTTGGAATTTCTTCAGTTATCATTTCCTCGTTTGACTATGACGCAAGTCATCTTGTAATGCAAACTTTTGATGCAAAATTTTATCTTCTTGACCTTGAAACATTTTCATGCACAGCGGTGCAATTCAAATTCGAAGAAGACACACAATCATTTGGTGATGCTGCCGTAGCACTCTTCCATCGAGATAATGATATTATTTGGGTTTCTGTTGTGCCTTTCGGAATTTTCAGGGAAAACTTACGCACAGGAGAAACACAAATGTGGGCGCCAAACCAAGATGCCCCATTCAACATTCCAGCCGGCCATATCAATTCCATCTCAACACAAAATGATGATGTGCTAATAGCACTTGGTGGTGGTCGGGGAATTTTTAAATTAAACAAAGAGACTGACCAATTTCAGCCGATGCTTGTGCCCGGAAAACAAGATTCTGGCATTTCATTTCCTGACGCCAACGCGATTTGTATGCTGCGCCATGTTGACAATAAACTCTATCTGGCAATGGAAGGAAAAGGCCTGTATGTATTTGAAGGAAACAAATTGCAGCGATACAATCACTTCAATGGATTGATGACTGAATCCATTCTCGATATGGTCGCGGTAAACGACAGTACGCTTGTATTCTTCACTCCACAGGGGTTGATTGCCGTGACTACTACTAAGATGAAATTCACAGAAGTTCATCGTCAGGAGGTGAGTTACAACACCTTCCTAAAGGAAGGTGGCATTTCACCCGGTGCATCCAATCATGTCCTCTATTTCTACAAGAATTACCTGTACGATTTTGATTTTGGTTCAGTGAATGAATACAAGCAATATTCTAAACCGGTAATAGGCGCATTTCATGTTTTTGATACACCGCTCTTTTCAGATGTTGTCCCCAAAGTCATCACGCTTAATTATAACCAGAATTTTTTCACCATTTGGCTTACAGCTTTCAATTTTTCAAAATCAGGCACCACAGAAATCAGTTATAAGCTCGAAGGTTTCGACCCGGACTGGAGCCTTGTTGGGGCGGTCAATGATGTTGCGTACACCAACGTTTCTGCCGGTGAATATCAATTTAGAATTCGCTCACGAAAACCGGGAGATGAATGGTCGGAACCTGTTGTGTACTCCATCATCATCCACCCTCCGTTCTGGGAAACATGGTGGTTTCGAATTCTTGTTGTACTTGCAATTGCAGCCATCTTTTATGGAGTGTATCGCTGTCGGCTCGCGCAAATTCTAAAGTTGCAGTCAGTGAGAAATAAGATTGCCAGCGACCTTCACGATGATATGGGAGCTACACTTTCAAGTATCAACATCTACTCAAAACTTGCACTCGACAATATCGAAAACAACACAACCAACTCGCGCGATATGCTCACCCGGATAAAAAGTTCTACCATCGAAATGATGGACAGCATGAGTGACATTGTGTGGAGTATCAATCCAGGAAATGATTCACTGCAAAGTTTAGTACAACGAATCAATGCACATGCAGCCGAAGTGCTGGGCGGAATGGGAATCATGGTGGAGAATCAAAACGAGATACAACATGACTCACCGTTGAGTATGACAGCGCGAAAGAACATTTACCTCATTGCGAAAGAAGCCATCAACAATATTGCAAAGCACAGTGAAGCGAGTGAAGTGAATTTGAAATTCGCGACAAGTGGAAAATATTTTGAGATGAAGATTGAAGATGACGGCAAAGGCGAAAAGATTGAATCATTGAAATTAGGAAACGGACTTCGCTCCATGAAAGCACGGGCGAAAGAACTTGGAGGAAACCTCGAACTTTATTTCGATCCTGGAACAGGAACAACAGTTGAAATGAATTTGCCGTTGAATGAAATTTCCTAACCTTTAAAGTGATCGAAGATCCTTTAGGTAGTTGTTGGGTCGCAATCAACGAGAATAAATGAGTGCAGAATTGAAAGGAAATTTTTACCAGCAGATGCAACGAAATTTCAGATTCAACTTTCCAACTTCAACACCTAAAGAGTCATCGACCACTACAGCCAGGCAAGTTTTTGTTTGTCATTTGTCCGGTGTTTCATCAATTTGTTTCCTCACTTCCCATTCTCCGTAATGCAGTTCATCTTCTTCATCCATAATCTGGAAGAAAGGTTCCTGGAATGATTTGGTAGTGATGCTGCGCTGGAAAGAAAGCAGTAAGGATGGAAGCACAATCAGGTTGGTAAACATGGCCACCATAAGTGTCACAGCCGTGAGCACACCCAAGGCTCTTGACCCTTCAAAATCGCTGGCAGCAAAACACCCGAAACCGAAAAGAAGAACAAGCGATGTATAAACCATACTTGCACCGGTCTCCCTTATAGCAAGCAACGCTGATTCCCTGATTTTCCAACTGTGGAATTTCAATTCCTGGCGGTATTTTGCCAGATAGTGTATGGTGTTATCCACTGAAATTCCAAGTGCAATGCTGAACACCAGAATGGTGGAAGGTTTGAGGGGTATTGCCAGGTATCCCATTATTCCGGCTGTCATAATTTGTGGAATAACGTTGGGCACAAACGAGATGAGCACCATGCGGAACGACCAAAACATGATGGCCATGAGGACAGAAATAATGAGTATGCCAAAGAGCAATGAACTGAACAAATCTTTCACCAGGTAGCTGGTTCCTTTGGCGTGCACAATGCTTGTTCCTGTAACGGTAACATCATATTTGTCAGGTGTAAATATGGAATCAATTCTGGGCCGGATATCGCGCAGCATCCTATCCATTTCCTTTGTGCCAATGTCTGCTACATGTGCCGATATTCTTGTTCGCGCTTTGGTGCTGTCCATAAACGCCTGTTCCATACCGCGCGAATTGTAATTTGCTTCCACATACGGGCCAATAAAACTCTGCTCATTCTTCTGGATGATGGTGTAGCGCTCAGGATCTCCTCCATAAAAAGATTGCTTTATGAATTTACCTGCATCCACTATTGAAACACTTCTTGAAAAAGGATGAATTACTGTGTCTTTCAAATGTAGTTCGTAGCCGGCAATGAGTTGTTGCAACTCCTCAATCTTCTGCTGATTTTTCGTTTGTGTGATTTGTCCTTTCTTCTTCGCGTCCACCATTATTTCAAATGGCATCACACCGTTGAAGTTTTGTTCAAACCATTTCAGGTCGGTGATTACACGGTGTTCTTCCGGCAAATCGTCCACAAGGTTTCCAGTGGTTTGCATTAAAGAAATCCCAAGAGCCCCCAATACACAAAGTGTAATGGTGATGAAATAAATAACGCGCCTGTTGTTAGATACGATGCGCACCAAACCATCCAGAGTCCACTCAAGCCAACGGCTGTCAAGATGCCCCAAATGTTTTTCGTTAGGCGGTGGCAGGTAGAATGAAACTATCGGGAAGATGATGAGTGAAAGAACAAATACACCCATTGAATTGATGGTGGCAATCACTCCGAAATGAACAAGCAAATCACTGGATGTAAAAATGAAGGTGGCAAAACCCACCGCAGTAGTTGCATTGATCATAAATGCGGAAAGACCTGCTTTCTGCACCACTCTTGTGAGTGCCCGCGTTTTGTTTCCGTAGCGCTTGTATTCCTGGTGGTATTTGGTCACCAGATATATGCAATTGGGTACGCTGGTCACAATCATGAGCGGTGGCATCAGACCCATTAGCGCAGTGAGTGGATAATCGAACAAAGCAATGCTTCCCATAGCAATGACGACACCCACTGCAACGACAGACATCACAATGATGATGACTTTATACGATCGGAAAAAAACGTAGAGCAGCACCACACAGATAAGGGCTGAAAGGAGTGTGAAGAAATTCAACTCGCTTTTCACCCGTTTCATGGTTTCATCACGGATAAAGGGTAGGCCGCTGATGTAGGTTTTTATCCCGGTCTCCGCGCTGAACTTGTCGCAGAGTGCCACCAATTGGTCAACTGCATCGCCACGATTGTTGGAGTCGAAAATTGCTTCGTTCACGAAAACCATCATCAAACCCGCATGGGTTTCTTTTTTGTAAAGGATGCCTTCATAAAAAGGAAGTGAATACAATTTTTCCTTCACGCTATCCACCTCCGACTGGGTGGTGGGTATTGCGGACGATAGCTTCACAAAATCGAATCGCTGGAGCGAATCATTACGCGAAAGCGTGTAGCAATGTGCCGCAGAAAAAACACTGTCCACCGCATTGCGAATTACTTCGCGCTCTACATCACCATCTTTAATAGTGACCGGAACTGCAACGGTGTGAAGCGAATCACCCAATTGTTGCCACTTTGTAAAATTTTCCAATTGCCAGATGCGCTCATCACGAAAGCCAATGGCCAGCATATTCCCATCCTCCTTGAATTCGGAAATAAATTTTTGGTAATCAATATAAGCGCTGTCGTCCTGTGGAAGCACACCAGTGAATTTGTAATTCATGCGAACGAATTGCGCCATGTATCCCATAAAGACAGTAAACAGCAGCAGGACAATCGCAATGGGAATGCGATAACGAAGAATGAAGGCACCAATTTTTCCCCACATAGTGTGCACAAAGAAAAGAGTGCATTGGTAAATCTGATTGCACAAAAAGAAGTTTGTTGAACAACCGTGATGAAAGGACATCTCTTGCCTACAAGTTTACCTTCGACCCAAAAAAATTAAAGTATGCCCTACGACAACATTGTTCCTGAACAGGAAGGTCACATTCTGGTCTTGACCATCCACAGGCCTGAACAGCTCAATGCATTGAATCGCGATACCATCGAAGAACTGAATAAAGCGCTGGCACTAGCGGATTCAAACAAAGAAATCCGCTGCATCATAATAACAGGTGCGGGCGACAAAGCCTTTGTTGCCGGTGCCGACATCAAAGAATTTTCAAATTTCAATAGAGAAGAAGCTACTCTTCTGAGTGCAACGGGCCACAAACTCCTGTTCGATTTTGTGGAGCAAATGTCCAAACCTGTTATTGCAGCCATCAATGGTTTTGCACTTGGAGGCGGTCTGGAACTGGCACTTGCCTGCCACATGCGTGTAGCAAGCGATAACGCCAAACTCGGCCTGCCGGAAGTGAGCCTGGGTGTGATTCCCGGTTATGGCGGAACACAGCGTTTGGCACAACTGGTTGGAAAAGGCAAAGCCATAGAAATGATTACTCATGCAGGAATGATTGCCGCGGATGAAGCATTGCAATGGGGACTTGTAAACTATGTAGTTCCTCTGCCCGAACTGATGAACAAGTGCATGGAAATGGCGAAGAAAATTGTGCGCTGCTCCCCCACCGCCATCAGTGCAGCGCTTCACTCTGTAAATGCAGGATTTTCATTTCAGCGCAAAGGAATGGAAGCTGAGGTACGTGAGTTTGGACGCACATTCGGCACTGCAGATCAGATAGAAGGTGTGGCGGCTTTTATGGAAAAACGGAAACCGGTTTTCACGGGAGAATAATTCAAAGTGGTTAAACACCATTGAAAATCCAAAGTCAATTTCAAGCAATCAAATGCATTTTCACATTCATGAATTCTCAAGCCATGCCATCCGTAGTGCGGAATGAATCATCAACGAAATGAAAGTAATAATCCCCATGGCCGGTGCAGGCAAGCGATTGCGTCCACACACCCTCACCACGCCCAAACCGCTTTTGCCTATTGCAGGAAAACCCATAGTGCAGCACTTGGTGGAGGACATTGTGGCCATTAGCTCTCAACCTGTAGAAGAAATTGCCTATGTAACAGGGCGTTTTGGTGATGAAGCTGAAAAAAACCTGCTTGATATCGCTCAACGACTCGGGGCCAAAGGCAGTATTTATTATCAGGACGAACCGCTGGGAACTGCCCACGCTATTCTCTGTGCACAAGATGCGCTCGAAGGAAATGTAACCGTTGCATTTGCAGACACTTTGTTTCGGGCCGATTTTTCACTCGATACCACCAAAGACGGTGTGCTTTGGGTACAGCGCATAGATGACCCGCGGCAGTTTGGTGTAGTGATTGTGAATGAAGCAGGAGTGATCACTGACTTCAATGAGAAACCACAGGAATTTGTTTCCGACCTCGCCATGATTGGCATTTACTACTTCCGGGATGGAGCTTATCTAAAAAGCGAATTGCAATACCTGGTGGACAACAACATGCGCACCCAGGCAGAATTCCAACTTCCCGATGCGCTGCGCAACATGATGAAAAAAGGTGCTCAATTTGTGCCCGGCACTGTAAATGATTGGATGGATTGCGGAAACAAGGATGCCATGGTGGACACCAACAGGAAAGTACTTCGATACCAAAGCGACAAAAATTTAGTGAGCGCATCGGTGGTGAATCACGACAGCAAAATTGTTCAACCATGTTTCATTGGAGAAAATGTAGTACTTAAAAACTCCACCATCGGGCCACATGTTTCTGTGGGAGCTGGATGTGTGATTGAAAATTCGGTGATTACCGATTCCATTATCCTGCATCAAACAAAAATCAAGAATGCGAACCTTACCAACTCCATGCTCGGTAGCTTTGCGGAATTCGATGGGCAGGCACACAGCGTGAGCATCAGCGACTACTCCACTATAAAAAACTGATTTGAAAAAAACAATCTCATACCTCCTCTACACCGGCATCGTAATTATTTTATTGTCCGGTTTCGGATGCAAAACAAAAGAGGACGCTACTGCCACACCGCCAAGATCAACGGGGCAGGATGTAGAACCCGACCAGGTAAAGGCACAGGTAGATACGCGCTTCCAGCAAAAATTTTTCGAAGCACAAGCCGAAAGGGCACTGGGCAACAAGGACAAAGCATATAACGCTTTAGAAGCCTGCCTTGCCATTGAACCTATGAACGCAGCAGTGCACTATGAACTAGCTCGCATGGATGCTGACCTCAACAACTATAGTGGAGCCATCTCACACCTTAAGGTTTCGCTGGATGGTGATGAAAACAATCCATGGTATCATAAGTTGTTGGGCGATCTGTACTTCGATCAGGCCAAGTGGGAACTTGCCTTCAAAGAGTACAAGGAAGTAAGGCGCCTCAATCCGCTGGACCCTGATGCCGTTTACGGCCAGGTGGACGCTTTGTTGAGTGCGGGAAAATTGCAGGAAGCAATTGCAGTTATCAACGAGGTGGAAAAAACAGAAGGCATCAGTCCCGAAATTTCCATGCAAAAACATCGCATTTATCTCCAGTTGAATGATGCTGAAAGGGCGGGGCAGGAACTTGAAAAACTTGCACAGGCTTTTCCTGAAAACCCCCAGTATTGGGGTATGTGTGCTCAGTATTACCAGCGCATAGGGCAAAACGATAAGGCATTGATTGCGCTTGAACATTTGCGGCAAGCAGATCCAAATGACGGCCACGTGCACATGGAGTTGAGCGAGTACTATTCCGGTGCGGGCGATGATGCTAAATCATTTGAGGAATTGAAACTTGGATTTCTGTCCCCCGATGTGAGCATTGACCAAAAGATGGGGTATTTACTCAAGTTCTATTCGCTCACCGACTTCAATTCTGCCCCTTTGGCACAAGCCTACCAGTTGCTGGACATCACCGAGCAAGTGCATCCCAACGAAGCAAAATCATTTTCCATTTATGGTGATTTTCTCTACCGCGAAAAACGAAACGATGAGGCGAGAACTAAATACCGCAAAGCACTGGAGTTGGATGCCGGGCGCAACATCATTTGGTCGCAAGTGCTTTTGATAGATACTGAACTTGGCGATTTCGATGCACTGCAAAAGGAGAGTGCAAGGGCTATGGAACTTTTCCCCAATCTGCCGCAATTTTATTTCTACAACGGAACAGCAAATCATCGTTTAAAAAATTATGCTGAGGCAGCACAATCGTTGTCCATTGGAAAGGAACTGGTGGTGGATGACAATGCACTGCTGGGTCAGTTCTATTCAGCCCTGGGGGATGCTTATCACGATAGCGGCAAGCACGAAAAATCCGATGAAGCACTTGAGCAGGCATTAAAAATAAATCCTGAAAACGCTATTGTACTCAACAACTTTGCTTACTACCTAACGCTGCGCAAAATGAAACTCGACAAGGCTGCGGAAATGTCGAAACGTTCCAATGAATTGAATCCGGGGCGCCCTTCATTTATGGACACCTACGCATGGGTGCTTTACACCCAGGGAAATTTTAATGATGCACTGGCCTGGATCGAAAATGCAGTGAGCCACTTGCTGGAGCCAGCCGGTGAAGTGACAGAACATTATGGAGATATACTTTTCCGTTTGGGCCGAAATGCTGAAGCATTGATCAAATGGAAAGAAGCCAAAGCGCTGGGTGGTGGCAGCGAGTTGCTGGAACAAAAAATTGCGGAGCAAAAAATTGTGGAGTAATTATTCTTGACTTCCCGCCATCCAATAAGCCCTTTCATACTTGCGAAATCATTTTTCGCAACTACCACTTTTGTCGCAACTCTTGCTGTGTTGCTGCTCGCATCATGCAAGGCCACAAAAGATGTGGCTTCGGAAAAAGAGCCGCTGAAAAACAAAAGCGCAGGATTTCTTTTGAAGCGCTACGAGCGCAATGCCTTTGATTTCGATTGGCTGGGAATGAAGGTGGATGCCGACATGGCCTCCTTGGGCGAAACGCAAAGCTTCAAGGCTACCATCAGGATGAAACGCGACAGCGTAATCTGGATTTCCATTTCGCCAGCGTTGGGTATCGAAGTGTTCCGGCTGCTTATTACACCCGATTCGCTAAAGTACATTTCAAAAATTCCAGACAATAAGTATTACTACACCGGAGGGTTCGAAGCATTGGATGCCATCACAAAAACAGGCCTCGACTTTGGCATGTTGCAAGATCTGCTGGTGGGCAATGCCATAGGTCTCGAAAAAGATGAAGGTAAATTCCGGAGCGAGATTGATGATGAAAACTACCTGCTCATTTCCAAATACAAGCGAAAAGTGAAACGCGCTGTGGGAATAAACGACAAGGACATTGAACCAGAGGACAGCATTGCCATAAACCCCAACGATAAACGCTACCTGAAGGCCGTGGAGAAAGTGGACGAACAAGACCTCATCATTTCGCGCTATTGGCTGGAGGGCGGCAATTTCCGGCTGGTAAAATCTCTTTTCAACGACCTGCTTCATCAGCGAACTATCGAACTGCATTACTCAGAGTTTAGGCAACACGGTGAACAATTCTACCCGGAAAAAGGTGTGATGCGTATCAGCGAACGGTCACAAACTCAAGAACTCCGTTTTGAAATTGGCCGCATGGCCACGGACAAAATCTACGAGTTCGATTTCGAAATTCCGGAGGGCTACCCACGCAAAGTCAATCCATAAGGCCCTGTCAACAACATCTGTTCATTTTTACTGTTCTGCTTTTTCTTTGAAAATAGTTTTGGGCATTATGGTACATCGCATTTTATACGAGGCCACAAAGACGGAATCCCGTTACCTGCTTGCCTGCCTGCCGGTGAGGCGGGCCGGTCGGGCAGGTCTGCCAGGTCGCAAGGATTCGCAGCGACCAATGGGTTCTTTTCCGCTTCGCCTCAGCATTTCACTATTGTTGATGCTATTGTCCTGCTCATTATTTGCCCAGACAAAATCGGAACTTCAAAAGCAACGCGATGAACTGAATAAAAAAATTGAGCTTACCAAAAAACTAATAGGCCAGAGCGAGGACGAACAGCAGACCACTGCCGGCCAGGTGCAAATGCTCAACCAGCAAATAGCTTTCAGGGAAGAACTGCTGGCCAACATTGGCAAAGACGTGAGCACTATTGAGGAAGAAATTGGGGAAAAAGAAGAAGCCGTTGACGCATTGGAATCAAAACTCAAGGCCTTAAAAAAAGAATATGGCGACATGATTCTTTATGCCTACAAAAACCGCTCGTCATATGATAAACTGATGTACATCTTCAGCGCTGAAAATTTTAACCAGGCCTACAAGCGCATGCGGCTTATGCAGAGCTATGCTGAAGTGCGCACCGCACAATTGGCCATGATAGCCACTACACAAAAAGAAATTGAACAAAGCATTCTCGGGTTGGAAGTGGACCGCAGTGCTAAACAAAGTCTTGCAACGGAAAAAGAGAAGGAGAAAAACAAAATTGCCTCCGATAAAAAAGAGCAGCAAAATAAATTGTCATCACTAAAAACGGAGGAGAAGAAACTGCGCACCCAGCAGAAGAAACATGAATCCGACCGAAAAACCCTCACTTCGAAAATTGATGAAATAATAAGAAAGGAAATTGAAAAGGCTAAACCCAAAACCACCACACCGTCCAACACCACCACATCATCCAAAAAAATAGAACTTGCTCCCGAAGCGAAAATTATAAATGCCGATTTTGAAAAGAACAAGGGCAGTCTTCCGTGGCCGGTAAGTGCAGGAGTGATCACGCTGGGTTACGGAGTGCAGCCTCATCCGGTGGTGTCGGGTGCTGAAATAAACAGCAAGGGAATTGATTTCACCACAGAAAAGAACGCATCGGTACTTTCTGTTTTTAATGGAGAGGTAAGCAGCGTGTTCAGCATACCCGGTGCGGGGCAAAACATTATTGTGACCCACGGCAGCTATAAGTCTGTTTACTCCGGCTTAAATACAGTGAGCGTGAAAGTGGGCGACAAAGTAAACGCGAAACAAACCCTTGGCACTGTGCTCTACGATGGTGAACAAACTGTACTTCACTTTGAAGTATGGAAAGTGAATACCGATGGTGGAGTGGTGCAGAATCCTTCATTGTGGTTGAAGAAGAGGTGATGCTCATCACGTTCTCACCACCCATTTCCCTCTTCTACCCTCCCGAAAACATCTTTTGCAGTCAGGGGATTCAATTCCCTACCATGGAAACCACACGGGCATTTGCCGAAGTCCGAATCCTTCCGTGGAAACCATGCGAGCATTTGCTGAAGTCCGTATCCTTCCGTGGAAACCATAGGAGCATTTGTCGAAGCCCGAATCGCCACGGCCATGTGGCTTTCAGGCCAATGTGTGAAATTTGTTAGACGGTAGGCTGGGAAGTGGAGATTTAGACTTACAAGAGTTAATCACAGACCCTTCCGTGCATCAATGCCGGGTGGGTTTTGTTTTTATTTATACTCTTGTCGCGTAACCAAGTAGAGATGAACCGAAACTTTCTTAATGTGATAAATAACGGAATGGTGAAGGGTTTGCGCGGGGTTTTCGTTTATCCGATTGCATTATGTTGGATAAACGCAAGTTCGGGGAGACTTGCGGTTATTTATGAGTTGTAGGCAACTATAAGGGCGAAGCAGACATAAATTAAAAATCGAATTATGAGAAACACATTATTATTACTTGCCTTAATTTGCTTATTTTCTTGCAATAATCAGCAACAGACAGAAAAAGCGAAAGTTGATAATCGAAAAATTGACCCCATACTAGAAAGTGTTATTGAAAAATATCCGCACTACGCGGATAACCCAAGGGATAGGGAAAATGCAACTAAAGAGCTTGATAAAAAAATTGACAGTGTTTTAAATCAGGGCTTTTTAAATGACATTCCTTTAAAAGTATATAAAAGTGGAAAGAACCCAAACGGGGAAGGAGCTTTAATTCAATTTCATACTGACAATTACGATAGTAACAAACCTGAATTACTATCAAATAGACTAAATTTTGACATTATTGGGTTTGTGGACGAAGAACTAGCTTCGACATTAATAAAGGATGGAACATATTATGTATATGGTAAAAATTTAAAACGCCTGAATGAAACAGAAGTATTTTCAATTGTTACTCAAGTACATAATTCGCCAGAAACTGAAATAATAGAAAATACTATTTGGGATGTATATACCTTCAATATTGGCGACATACAAACTGAAATTGACTCAGTTAAATTTATTAAATAAAAATGGCAGCAGCTAATAGCGGTTTGGCAAAAGGCGGACTGACGTGCTTCGTATAAACATTTGTGCTAAAAATCCACCTTCGGCACTTTTGTAAAGTGCCTGAACTTCTTGTGGGTTTATACATGACTTGTTTTTTCATTGGAACGAAGGAACTCCCATTCGGTCGGTTGTAACCCGCCCATCACCCACCTCTTTTATTGATAACAGATTCCCCACTTCGCTCGGGTATTTGCCAATTGCCCATTGTGCAAAGCTCTCACTCCACCACCAACAATTTGTCAACTTCAAAATAATTTCGGGCTGTTTTATGCAATTTCATCCCTCCCGGCATCTTCCTGTCAAATCAATAACACATGAAAAAACAATTTGTACTTACCGCACTCGCACAGTTTTTCGCAATCGTTGTTATGGCACAGGCCTTCGGGGAAATTCACGGCAAAGTGTCCGACCCGGATGGCAACCCGGTAGAATTTGCTGCCGTTACCGCATTTGATGGAGCAAACGTGACAGGAGATGAGACCGATGCCAAGGGAAATTTCCGAATTAAACCACTGGTAGGCGGCACTTACACCATTAAGTGCAGCATAGTGGGATTGGAAGAATTTGTAGTGCCCGGATTCACCGTGTACCCGGATCAAATAAGCAAGTGCGATATTCCAATGCAATGGCCGGGAGGCTACGTGAAGGAGGCAATTATTTTTGGAATTACAGATCCGTTGATCCGTAAAGATGGTGGAACCCAGATCACAATTCGCTATGACGACTTCAAGAATATGGCGAGCGTAAAAGGAGGAAACATCCTTGGTGCAATCAAGACCATGACCAGCGACATAAAAACAAACGCACGTGGCACAGAGCTCTACTTCCGTGGCAGCCGCACAGGCACTACACTGTTCCTTATTGACGGAATGAAAATCAGGGACAATGCTCCAAGTATTCCCACGAGTGGCCTCAGCTCCCTTACCGTGTACACAGGCGGAGTACCAGCCAAGTATGGAGATTGCACGGGCGGTGTAGTGGTTATTGAAACGAAGAACTACCTCTCCGAATATTACAGGAAAGTGAATGAATAAATTTAAAATTCGAGAATTTGAAAATGCGCTTCAAGTCATTTTCAAATTCCCAGATTGAATCATTTTTGCACAACAGAAAAACGCAGTTTGATTTTCGGGACAAAGACAAAGAACCTAAGTGACGAGCAATTGCTCTCCAACTATCGCAGCGATGGCAAATCGTGCTGGGTTGGAGAATTGTATGCCCGTTACAATCACCTTGTATTTGGTCTTTGCCTGAAATACCTGAAGAACAAGGACGATGCGCGGGATGCCACTCTTTCGCTTTTCGAAAAACTGCTGCGCGATTTGCGCAGTCATGAGGTGCAGCAATTTCAACACTGGATTTACATGGTGAGCAAAAACCACTGCCTGATGATTCTTCGCGCCCGCACATCGCAACATGAAAAGATGAATGAGTACAAGCGGAATGGAGCACACTCCGAAACTGCTGAAGAAATGAGCTACGCAGAAATGAAAGAACGCGGACTCACACACCTGGAAGAAGCTATTAATCGGCTTAACTCTCACCAGGAAAAATGCGTACGATTGTTTTATCTCGAAGAAAAAAGCTACAGGGAAATAGCGGAACAAACCACTTACACCATCAATGACGTGAAATCTTACATCCAGAATGGAAGGCGGAACCTGAAACTTCTCCTCACCGGCTAATCATGAAAAACCAAACTCACATATCGCTGCCAACGCTGGCTGAAATCAAGAGTTACAACGAAGGCATCCTCGATGCTTCGCGCACTCATGAAATCGAAATTCTTGCGCTGGAAAATCCGCTGGTTGCCGATGCGCTGGAAGGATTTCAAACCACACCGGCTTACGCTGCCGTTCCCGATGCTTCACATTATCCTTCATCTTCCGGTTATTCCCTTTGGAAAATAGGAGGGTGGACATTGGGTATGGTTGGGGCTGGTGCTCTCGCCTTTGTCATCATGCAGGGCAATCATGAAGAAGGTGCTTCAGAAACGGATATGCCACCAAAAGTTGAGACTGTTGAAACTCCACAAGTGGTAGTTGCGGACAACACAGCCAAACCAACACTTGATACTGTTTCCGTAAATACACCTCCACACAAAATGACTCTATCCGAAACCAATACTTCACCACTGGTTTCGAAGCCGCAGTCTGCTGATCAATATGGGAACGTTGAAGAGAGCGCACCCGGGCAAATAGAAATCATCACTTCCCAGACCAACGTTGACATTGCCGGCAGGGCACGCTATGAACCTGAACTTATTCAACTGCCTGAACCCACCACTGCCAGCGAGACTGTTATCATCAAGCACATCCAGAATTACAAAGTGGTGGATTATGGTTCCATGCGCCACAGCGCATGGCCTCCGTTCGACATTGAAGACATTGGCACTCCGGCCAACTATGAAAGCCCGAACAACAAGACGATGGACGAAATGGAAGTGGCAAAAGCAGTTCCATATCTCGACTATATGAAGCACTGCATTGAGGCATTCTACAAGGGAAACTTCAACCGATGCCTCGAACATTTTCGGGTGGTGCTCAAGCAATATCCCGATGACGCCAATGCACAATTCTATAGCGGCATGTGTTATTTCAAGAAAAAAGATTATTCCCGTGCCATTGCATCATTCGACAAAAGTCTTGCTAACCAGACCCAAACGTTTAGCGAGGAAGGCCTCTTCTACAAGGCTGTGAGCCTTAAGCATCTTGGCAAATCGAAAGAAGCCTGCGTGATTTTTACCCTGATAAAAAACAGCAGTAGTTTTTACAAGCAGAATGCAGCAAAGGAATATGACTCATGCATCCAAATGAACTGACCGAAAATCTTAGTCCTTCTTTCCCACCATTTCACCCAACAACGGCTGTTTACATTCGCGCGATTTTCGTTTATGCCTGAACGAAAACGGCTGAATGAATCTTTCAAAAATTTACTTCCCCGGACTAAACGGATTGCGGTTTTTCGCAGCTCTTGCTGTCATCTTTACACATATGGAACTGATGAAGCAATACCTGGGACTCGACCACCTTTGGCTTGATAGCGGAAACCGGATTTCTGAATATGCGTTCGCACATGTTCAACGTGGAGAAATTCATTGGGCACAACCCATCTTCGCTGAAGCAGGGCCTCTGGGGGTGGTCTTCTTTTTTGTACTCAGCGGATTTCTCATCACCTACTTGTTGCTTGCAGAAAAGCAACTGACAAAAACTGTAGGAGTTGGGGCGTTTTACATGCGCAGGATATTGCGAATCTGGCCCTTGTACTTTTTCATTTTCATATTGGGGTTTTTCGTGTTGCCACATTTCAGTTTTTTTGAAGTGGGAGTTCAGAGCGAAAAATTTGCGGAGAATTTTTGGGGAAATTTCTGGTGCTATCTTTTTTTTCTTCCCAATCTGGCCTACTCACTTTATATGGCAGTTCCATGCATCGGCCATTCATGGAGCATAGGTGTGGAGGAGCAGTTCTACCTCATTTGGCCTGTCATCATGAAATTCGCAAAGCGGCCACTCAAAGCCATTCTTATGGTCACCGGTGTATTGCTGCTTTTAAAATCGGGAGTGCTCGTGCTGGATAAAATGAGCGATGCCAATTGGATTGCTCCGCTCAAAACATTTGTGGCCATGTCAAAAATCGAATGCATGACCTTGGGTGGATTGGGAGCCTATATCTTGTTCTACAAAAAAGAAAATATCTTGCGGTGGATTCATTCGCGCACCATTCAAATTGCAGCCTTTGCTATGATTCCGTTCCTCCTCTATTTCTTCCCGGCCAAACTTCAGGATGGAGTGCATCTGCTTTATAGTTTGTGTTTTCTAGTTATCATGATGAACGTTTCAGGAAACAAAAAATCTTTGGTAAAGCTGGAGAACAATGCAATGAATCTTTTGGGAAAAATCTCATACGGCATTTACATGTATCACCTGATGTGTGTGGTGTTCGTGCTACACTTTTTCAAGTACCTCAATCCCGGAGTTGAGCACCTAGGAATGGCAAACAACATACTGGTTTATGCTGCCGCCATCCTGCTCACAATTGTGGTTTCTTACTTTTCGTATCACATTTTTGAAAGCCGCTTTATCCGAATGAAAAAAAACCTTACCCGCGTTTTGAGCGGTGATGAAGCGCGGTAACAAATGGGACAGAAAATTCTTGTCATAAGTATTTACCTCACCATCTTCCTCAGTTCCATTGTGTTTTTCAAGGAGCCAGTGGAGGGATACTTGAGCTATATCGTTTTCCTGTTCCTATTCCCGGTGTTTCTTTTCAAATACGGAATTCCAAAACCGCCCCTGCTCATTTTTCTTCCGCTATTCATTTCCGGAATTGTTTACATCGAAATCGGCTCAAACACTTATGGGCAGTTCTTCAAAATTTTTACCGGCTTGTTTATGTCGGTGGTGTTTTATCATTTCATTATTGAACTGTACAACCATAATGTGAAGCAGTTGTTCACCTGGTATCTCAAGGGTGCCATCATTGTTTCATACATAGGGCTAGTCCAGGTGGTATCCTATTATGTGGGGTTTCGGTACGGCTACGACTATGGCTGGTTGCTCAACAAATGGAGTGTGCCGGGTGGAGAATCGGGAATCAGGATGAATTCTATTTTTTCAGAGCCAGCCAACTTCGCAGCCGTAATTGCTCCTGCCTTTTTTATTGCCGTTCATAATTTAGCGGTGCGCCACCCTGTATTTATATCGAAGCGAAACAGCATCATAATCAGTATTGCCTATCTGCTCACCTTTTCCAGCCTCGGCATCACCGGAATTTTTGTTGGTATTGTTCTTCTGCTTCTCAACTTCGGCTTTGTGCGGTATGCCATTATTTTCATTCCTCTATTTATTTTTTCTTTTGATTATGCTTACAAGAATATCCCTGACTTTAGCTCGAGGCTAGATGGTACCATTAACATCTTCTCCACCCGCGATGTGCGCGACTACGAAATTCACGGGAGCAGTTTTGTATTGTATAATAATGCGCATGTAGCCTACGAAAATTTTATCCGCAACCCCTTGTTCGGTACCGGTCTGGGATCGCATCCAGTTGCTTTTGACAAATACAGTTACACCAATCTCCAGGGTGTATTGAAAATCGAATTCAACAAACAGGATGCAAATTCCATGTTCCTCCGGCTGATGTCGGAAACGGGATTGTACGGCCTGGTGTTTATGCTCCTGCTCCTGTTCAAGTGCTGGGTATGGAAGTCGCGTTCGGTGGAACGCGAATACTGGATTATGTCCAATGCCCTTGGACTTATGATCATGCTTTACCTCTTCCGGCAGGGTCACTATTTCCTTAATGGATTCCCGTTTTTTATCTGGCTGTATTACTACATCTGGAAAATAAACCGTGAGCAAAAAATCGCTCAATCACAGGAAGTTGGTATTGAGGCTGCCGATAATTCTTCGCTCATTTTGCCTGATCATTCCAAACCAGTCGCTTGAAAAAAATTGTATTCCTATACACTGAACTTGCCGAATATTTCCTGGCTTGCCTGGCTTTATTGGAAAAACAAAACGCAGAAATCCATGTGGTGCACTGGCCGCTAAACAAAGAAGCTCCTTTTCATTTCCGCAAACTCGAACACACAGAATTTCATGACCGGAGTTTGCTGAATGATGGCGGATTAAAAAAACTCGTTGACGAAATAAATCCCACTATCATTTTTTGTTCCGGCTGGGTGGATAAGGGTTACAATCGTATTTGCAAATCGTGGAGAAAACGAATCCCAACTGTGGTTTTATTGGACAACCATTGGACAGGCAACTGGAAACAATGGATTGCCTCCACCATGAGTGCCATTGTGGTGAGAGATAAATTTTCTCATGCTTGGGTACCGGGAAAGCCACAGATTGAATTTGCCCTACGATTGGGTTTTACAGATGAACAAATACGGACAGGTTACTACTGTGCCGATACTGCCTTGTTTCATGAAATCTATTACAAATCGCTCGCATCAAAACAACTCTCCATGCCCAAGCGATTTCTTTATGTTGGGCGTTATCTCCCATTCAAAGGTGTACTTGATTTGTGGAAGGCCTTTGCTGAAGCAAATGAAAAATTTCCTCAATGGGATTTGTGGTGCATTGGCACTGGCGACTTGTGGGAGCAACGTTTGATTCATCCTTGTATTCGCCACATTGGATTTGTGCAACCTGCCGCATTATCTGAGTTCATCTCACAATGCTCCGTGTTTGTTTTACCCAGCAGCAAGGAGCCGTGGGGAGTGGTGGTTCAGGAAATGGCGGCTGCCGGATTGCCTTTGGTGTGCAGCAACAAAGTGGGAGCTGCCAACCAGTTTCTTGAAGAAGGAAAAAACGGTTTTACTCACGAAGCCGGAAACATCCATGCTTTGAAAAATTCACTCCTGAAGATGATGAGCCTTCCCGAAGAAAAACTACATGCAATGAGTAGATACAGTTTCTTACTTTCAAATTCTGTTACACAAGAAAAATGGGTGCACACCGCAATGGGTTTTTTGGATTGAAAAAAACTTGCCAGGTGTATGAATTCTGTTGAGATGCAGGGTTCAACGCAAAATTGTTTGTTGAATACGCGAGTCATTCTCGGCTAAATGATCGGACTTCAATCCCAAGCCACATGATCGGAATTTGTTTTATTCCCTTTTAGACTTCTCACTCGGCTCAAAGTCCAGTACAATCGAATTCATGCAAAATCTTTTTCCGGTGGGAGGAGGTCCATCATCGAATAAATGACCGAGGTGGCCGCTACATCTTCCACACAACACTTCGGTGCGCTCCATATCGTGCGAATTATCCGGCACGTACAGTACGCTTGCCGGGCGCAGGGTCTCGAAAAAACTCGGCCAGCCACACGAACTCGCAAATTTTCCATCGGAAAGAAAAAGTGCATTTCCACATACCGCGCAGTAGTAAGTGCCAAGTCCCTCATAGTCCCAGTACTTTCCTGTAAAGGCATATTCTGTCGCTTTGTTTCTCGCCACCTGATACACACTATCAGTCAGAACTTTTTTCCATTCCGAATCGGCAATATCAATTTTGGTGGTATCTGTTCGGGAGTAATAGGGGTTGTTGGGTTGTTGTGTTTCCGTCATGGCTGATGAGTTGGTATTGGGTGCAGTGTTTTGCTGATGACATTTTGATGCCATGCAAACAATAAAAGCCAATAGGTAAAATATCTTTTTCATTTTTTTGATTCCGCTGTTTGCGTAGGTAATATACGAAGTGAACCAATGGGTAGATTGTAACGCAAAAAAGATTTGTAAATGTTAGAGCCTGTATCGTTGATAGCCACACGTTGCGCAGTTGCAATAATGTAGCTTTGAAAAGCTATGACGGGAACAAAAAAATCAAAGGGCGAAAACGTCACATTGCGGTTGACACGAATGGATTTTTGATGACTGTTCCTGTTACGGTTGCGCACCTGCATAATAACGAAGTTGCCGAACTTCTCTTTAGGCGACTTTCCGGGTAATGGATGTGGAGGATGACTTGCACTATGGGGAACGGAAGATGAGGAAGGTTGAAAGTTGAACCCACATTTCAATTTAAGTAAACAATCTACCTTTGACCCCTCAACGAAAAAACTGCAAAGAATTTCCATAAATGGAGCATCATTCCTACCTGTCAAACGCTGACGTTTCAACCCTGGACGCGCTCTATGCGCAATTCAAACTAGACCCTTCCTCGGTAGATATTTCGTGGCAACGATTCTTCGAGGGATTCGAATTTCAGAATACGGAGTATTCCATTCTTCCATCCAGCGAAAAGTCGCTGAGCGGT
>JAWXCI010000053.1:0-6838 GCA_034408895.1 Flavobacteriales bacterium | reverse complement strand
GTTGTGAATTGCTTTCGTTCTTTGACATGTAAGAGATTTGTTCCGCTATACCCCGAAAAAAACTCAGGCGGGACAAGCCTTTCAGCAGAAATGCTGATAACAAAAAACCGACTCTGTGGATATTGGTTCCACATAAATGAGTCGGTTTTTTTGTTTCTAAACTCACCCGGGGAAGTCGCCCCGAATGGCAGTTATCCCTGGATTCACCCCTTCGAATGCGCTCAGGGTGACAGTAGTAACATTAAACGAGAGAGAGAGAGAGATAGATTATTGAGGCGGCACCCATAGCCTTTCGATAAAGTCTAAACAAGCTCAAGTCGAAGGGTGATTTTGTCGGCTCTTGAGACTAAAACAACTCTAACTGTTGTGGTGTATCCGGCCTTACTGATTCATTCCTTCCGTAGAATAATTCTATGTCTCCAAACTGCTTGTCGGTAATGCACATGATACCAACGTGTCCTTTATCCGGCAACTGGTTTTTCACCCTCTTGATGTGTACTTCCGAATTTTCGCGGCTATTGCAATGGCGCAGGTAGATGGAGAACTGAAACATAGTGAAGCCGTCTTGAATGATGTCTTTGCGAAAACGTGCCGCTGCCTTTCGTTCCTTTTTTGTTTCAGTCGGCAAATCGAAGAGTACAAGAACCCACATGATGCGGTATTGGCTTAAGCGGTCTGCCTGTATTCCAATACTATCTGAGCGGGGCATATCGCAAGGCTATTCAAGTTGAGGATAAAGCAATGTTCGGCTTTCACCCTTGAAACATCGTGCCAGACTGGCGGTGGTGCGCTGGGTGGCAATCATCAGCGGACTTTTTTCACCATCAATCTGCACATCCATTGCCGGGATTTGCAACAACTCTTTTTTCAATGCTGGTGTAAGTTCGCTGTAATCAATATCTGAATCCACAATCTGGCACACCGCAATATCCACAAACGGCCTGTACGGTTCCATCACATCATCGGCCAGGCAATAAGGGTTGTACTTGTTGCGATGGTGAATACCCAGCGCGGGCAACATGCCACTGCCGCAAACGCTGCGCGCCACCACTGCGCGAAGTATGGCGTAGCCATAGTTCAGCACATTGTTGGGACCATCTTCATAACGGCCTCTCTTAAATCCTAACTCAGGGTCGAACAATCTTCTCCAGTAAATGGCTGCGGCTTGTCCTTCATTGTTTGCCGGATCACCGCTCCTCACCAGTTTGGCCAGCGCCAGCATGTCGTCATGCGGTTGCTCATAACGTTTCAACACATTGGCCTGATTCGTAATTTTCTGCTCAATGGTTTGTTGCCACAGATTCTTCTTTAGTGGCAGGCTTGCTTCTATCTGTGCTGCATATATCTCCGCCATTTCACTATGACCCTGATAGTTGAGGAACATGCCTGCGGGCATGTGGCGGCTATCGGTACACACCACCGCCACATTGTTTTCGAGCAATGACGAAAGCAAGGCCTGCCCTATTTGCACTTGTGGATTGTCGAGTATTACGATGCCAATATCTTCAATGGGCACTGTTTTGCTTTCTTGTCCGCTCTCTTCGGGATAGGCAACGTGTAGTTGTGCGTCTTTACGCGAAAGACGGGCTGCACTTCCGAAGTAGAGGGTGCGTTTAATCATTCTAGAAAAGCCATTTTATTTGACCATCTGGGTTTACTGAGAAGTGTTTGTCTTCAATAGCGAAATCAAAGTAATCTTTTGAATAACGTAATCTATGCCAAGGCTTCCCGTTATTCAAAGTACCGAATTCAAAAAAGTCTTCGGTAAATCCATTCTTACCGCGCTGACCAAATGGCACCTCTTTACCGTTTTCATCAATCTTGAAAATGCTTTGCTCTGGAAAGGCCTTTGTAAGCTCCTTATCATCTCTTCCTTCCATATGAAAATCAATTGTTATTCGAGCGTTCGCAAATTTTTTAATCTTATATAAGCGGCTATGGAGCTCTTCAGAATTAGTCTGTTGTATTTCTTTCAATTCATCAATGCTCTCTTTAAAAAAGATAACTTTTGTTCCCTTTCTAAGAAATGCATAAGGTGAATCTTTGGTTCCATCTTCCCTAATTAAGTCCAAGCCTGTCTTTTTGTCCTTCCGAAATATTCCAAGATTGGAGTCATTGCTTTCTCCTGATTTTTTCTTCGCTGCAATTTCCGCGAGATTATAAATAGCAAATTCCCTTTCTATCAATTCCATTCCATCTTTCTTTACAACATCACCTTTCTTGTTTCGTTTTACGCTTTGAAACAAAGCACAGATATAGTTCACAGCAGACTTTGCCCAATAGTCATTTTTGTATTCCTTACTTGACAAATAGGTTTGGCGCTTAACGGCAAGTGGATTGGTTACATCATCGGCAAAGCATCTAATATGCCTGATTTTGTTTATTTGATTTCCATGTCTGTCCACCATCCATAAGCCGCCATCGTCATTCAATGTTTTATCAAGAGTTCGACCATTAAGTTGGGCTACCATTCGTTTCTTTAGGGTGGGGTCAACAATGCTATCAATGGTCAGGTCCTTATTGACCTCCTTCCTTACAACAAACCTAAAACCTTCGTTCTTTTCACTGTAAATGAAATTGCCTACATCGTCCTTCATTGGCCTGCCTTCCTCATCCCACTTAGCAGGTCTTATTTTTCCATAGAAAGTATCCATGAACAATTGCCCCCGAATAACATCCCCCTTTGCCCACTTCTCAATGCGTTCTCCATTCGCATCAAGTTTTACACTTCCATCCTGATTCTTGACCAATACCACCTTGCCGCGTTTTCTGACCCTTCTGCTGGCAGGTACAAGTGTCTGGTCACGCGCTATATTGTTGATGAGTATCTGACTGTCCAGTTTATCTATCGCATCATTTATTCGTGGAAGATTGCATTGGTATAACAACTCATTCAGTTGTGATTGAAACGAATTAATTTCTGATTGAATTCTTCCACTTTCAGAACCACTATCTGCCAGCAATTTTCTTCGCTCATCTATCTCATACCATACTTTCAATATGAGTTCCCTTTTTGCCGCAACAGGAATAACCGATAGCACTATTGCATCCTTCGCATGATGACTGTGTTTACTTCTGTCCTTCGCTTCATCAAGCGATTGCACTCCAAATATTTTCCTGAACACAGCAGTATTTGTCCCCTTCTGAACCTCGACCTTGTTGAACACAGTCTTTAGATAGTGCGAAGCATACTTGGAGATAATTTGTGTATCCACCAATTGACTGTTCTTAAAGCCAGTTTTTATCTCTTCCATTTTGAAACGACTGAGTTTCCCCTTCCAGTAGTCCAACTCAAATTGCCATAGGTGCTTCTGTCGAATTGCTTTGTCCTTATCTTCTTTCATTGTTGCACGCTTAGACTTCGCTTTCCAAAATTCAATGTGCATTTCAAGGTCTTTCACTTTCTTCTCCCATGCTTCAAGTCTTGGTTTGATGGCGGTGCCATCAACAGTGTCGTGGTTATAGTTCGGAAGGTCAAAGGGTATTTGGTTCTTCTTCACTCTGCGGTTAAAGTCTGCATAACAAACCGTGAGGTTTTCTAGACTATTGTCAAATGATTTACTTCGTGGCAACGTATGCTCAAAGTCGATGGTGCCCTGCTGAAAGAGTTGATGAATGCCAATTATCTTGCCTGTATACATACAAACATATTTCTGCTCCTCCCAAAGTCTATACTTTTTCAATGTATCGTCACCTGCCGATTTCAGTTTGAAGTAAAGATGCTTATTGAGGTTCTCAAATTTGTTCTCAGTGAATACTTCATACTCTTCTTCATTTCCCTTTTTACCCTTCTTGCTTTTGGTCTCGATGGTATTTTCAATAAAGACCTTGTTCTTCTCAAAACCAAACTTAGCAACATCACCTTGTAGCATGTCATACCACAGCCTGAATTTGTCAATGTCCTCATTGCTGTTTGCATCTGCAACGCTGCCATTCTCTTTTACCAATTCGCCAATGGCATCAGCAAATTCTTGGTTCTCTTTTGCTCTGATAGTTTGATAAGTTTCAATAGCCCAACGTTTGTTGGCATCGTTCAGTTCACGAGCAAGCTCTACTACAACTCTTGTTTGTTCATCTATTTGGTCAGTTACGATAAGATAGTTTACGAGCTTGCGCACTTCATAAAGTGCCCGCATCGCCATTGGATTTTTGAATGCACCTGTCTTTGGACTTCCTAGCAAAAGCAGTTCCCTGCCATGTTCTTTGTAATACTTCCACTTTGCAGGCGTATATATTTCAACTTGCGAAGGATGATAGAGCTTTTTGACTTGTTCGCTTGTCAAATCAAATTTGTCAATGAGAAACACTTTCATCGCATCCAACAAGTGTGGCATTTTTTTGAAGTGCCGTTTTGCATCGTTGAAAAAATTCTGATACTGCACAGTGACGAAATCAATAATTTCATTGTGCTCATCCGCAGACATTCTATTCCATGAAGCAGCTCCAAATGATTCGCGAGACTCATGCAGTATTTGTTTCTTATCCTCTGCATCCAGCACATATTCAAAACTGCTTTCAGCAGACTTTTCATTGAATGGCTTTGCTTTGAATTGCGCAATCAGGTTGTTTACAATGCTGAGACGTTTCTTGGTCGTTCGATTTAGGTCAATGACCTCGCTAATGTTTGCAATCAAATCCGCTTCATTCTCTGCCCATCTATCACCGAGCACTTCTGGTACTTTGGCCAGCAACGCAGCTTCGGTGTATATCAATCCCCTTCTTAAAAAGTAGTTGATGTTGTTGATGGCTTTAAGGCTGAGGTTGGCATAATCAACAGGCATTGATTCCCATAGTTTATAATAGCCTTGAGTTTGTTCATCATTTAACCCCAGTTTCTCCTTTGCAAAACTTTTTACAAACTCATCATCATCACATGAGAACGGAACATGCCAGATGTCTTCCATGTTGTAGTAGGTCTTTTTTCCCTGCTGACCTTTCCTTCTTGAATTTGGTGCGTGCGCTATTTGCAAGGTATCCCAATCATCACCAAAAATGTCGCGCAAGCGAGCGGAAACTGGAGAAGCAGCTACGTTGGTTTTTCCATGATAATTTAAGTCCCAATTATCGTGTCCATTCTTTTTCCTTAACCATAGATAAATTTCAACGAAGTCGAAATTGGGCTTCATTCTCTCAATGAACTTCTCGTTGTACAGCTCTCGCCTCAGCTGCAAGTCAAGTTGCGTCCACCGTGCTTCACTATCGCCTTTGGGTTTGAATTGAATGTTGTTTAGCAAACTCCACGCACGGAATTCTTCGAAAGCTGGGTGACTAACGGGACAGCGATATTTAGATGTTTCAAGTGTGCATTTTCCAATGGTTCCTTTTTGTGAACGCAATGGTCGTTGCCAAAATATAGGAGAACGATTGATGGGAAGTTCCACTCCCTTTTTGTTGAAGATGGAACCGAATGAAAGTCCTTGAAATTCAAAGATGGTTTTTACTTCCGCTTGAAGGTCTTTCCTTATGACATAGGTATGCAGGTTGTTTCTGATTCTACCCACCTTTTTTTCAGCGAACATTCTTTCAGCATCGGCAAAAATTTCACCGATGGTTCGCGTACCATCATAATGAAGATTCAGTTCTTCTAACTTCTTATTAAGTTCCCTGTGCTTAGCTCTCTCAGCTCCCACGTCAGTGGTATTCAGGTCAACATCCTCCTTCAGGTTTACTTTTTTGCTGCTTTTGAAAGCACGGTGCTGTGCAATGTGATAAAGCGCGCGACCCAATTTTTGCTTGTTGGTTTCAAGATTGAAATCAAGTTTGATTGTTGCCAATTCGGCCCGCAGTTGGTAAGGACTTTCATAGTCCGGTTTGCCATCCCCATCAAAGTCCAGCTTTATCCAGTTGTTGAACTGCACTGCATTTACAGGATACTTTCTCATATATCCTTCCTCCTTCTTATACCAACGCCATTGGTTTAGTTCATCTTCGCTAATTGGACAATAGCCTGCCCTGCGCAACGAATCAAGAGTTTCCCATAATTTGTATTTACGCGCTTGGTATAGCCTTCTTATGCTTCGCTTAGAAGTTCTCTCGGCAGCGAAAGAATACTCACCAGTTTGATTCTCTCCTACACCCTGTTTGAAAGTGACAACGCCCGCCTTTCTGAATTGCTCATCAGGGAATGAAATGTCTCTAATGTTCCAACCGATAGAGTTGCTTCCTAAGTCAAGTGCTAAAGTTTTTTCCATATTGAAATTTGTTTAGTTGAGTTATTCATTTATGTTTGCATCTCGAAAGACAATTCACAATAAGGCTATAAGCCGAAGAATTCTTAGCCCTGCGTACCGTGGGGCTTTTTTCTTTCCCGCCCCCAACGCCAGAATTTTCGTTTCCAAAAAAATCGTGAACACGTTCAGATAAGGCGATGATGTTTTCATTTGGTAATCAAGTCAGCGACAAAAGAAAGCTAGTCCGTTGTAACCTATTTACAAAGTTGCTATAACTTTTTTGATGTCTTCGTTTTGCTCATGAGCATGGTGTAACTAGAATGTTCAGGGTTCACTTCACACCCGCAATACTAATGCACTTTTCCCCACACCTATATATATAGGTGTCTGTCTCCCGACTTCGGGTTACCCCTCCTTTCACCATCCCTTTGAAAACTTCCATCTGTTTCTCACATTCTTTACCCGCCTCGCCTAGCTTTTAGCCCGCCTGCACACCAAAATCTCTTGTCCGCAAGTGCCTATATAACAGTTACAGTAACTATCGGTTGGATTTCTTATTGCGGTAGGTGAATCGTAACCCCCCGCTGAACCCCATCTTGTTTCACCACAAATTGCACATACCCTTCACGTTTGTTTCCATTTATCGGGGAGCAGGGTTTCCAGTTTGG
>JAWXCI010000052.1:0-6544 GCA_034408895.1 Flavobacteriales bacterium | reverse complement strand
GAGTGCTGATATATCAATGGCCTTAGTTGTTTCGTTAGGAAAATCCTTGCATTTGCAGCCATACGCAGGTGTCGCTTTACCATTACAAGCCTCATTGACCTATACAGGAAATGCATTGTTAGCGATCAGTAACAGGTATTCCGGGCATTCCGCTGACGGTTTTTCAGAGACAGATTCATTTGACGATTTGCTCTTTTCCAATGACATGGCAGGTTCAAATTCAGGAGAAGAAGAGACTCACTTGTCAACCGGGCAAACAGTTGGTTGGGACGCCACAATGCCGCGAAATAAGAATGCAGACGAAAAGGAGGTTACCGGAATAAAAGCCAACACTGCCTGGTTTGCCGGCATCAATCTACTGCTAGTACCTCCCGATGTTTCCGGATTCAAGATTGGTGTTGAGATGAGATCAACGACATTCAACCAGGAGGTAAAATCTTTCAAACAAATAGATGCTAGCACTGACACCTACAATAGTTACCTCCTAGCTGACGACAAGATTGACTGGAACACATTTACCATTAACCTTTCTTACGTTCTTAAATTTTAAATATATCCCTGCCATGGCAAGACCACTTAGAAAAAGGAAACAGATAAGTCCTGTTCTCTTTATCACTTTCGGTGCGGTAATAATGCTGGCCTGTGCTTTTATTGGCTACAAGATGTTGTCAAAGAAAAATTGTGAAGACCTAAAGGGAGAAATCAATATATCATCAGACAACGGCCAATACCTTGCCGGTGAGCCAATACGCTTTACCTATTCTGGAGATCAACTCGATTCTATTCGATGGGATTTTGGCGACAACACCCCGGGCAATATGTCAACGGATGTATATCACACATTTCAATTACCCGGAGCCTACGAAGTGAAGGCTATCTGCAACGGTGAATGCGTACTGAAAAAACCCATAGAAGTTTTACTGAACAAGGAGTTTGTACCGGAAGAAACCATGGAAATATCCATAAGGCAAAGCGCTGATATAATACGGGTAGGTGAAACTGTAACTTTTGAGTGCATAGCCGCAAATGATACTTCATGGATATGGTCGTTCACTGACGATAAATCGGCCACAAGCAAGGAGCGAAAACAATTGGCGACCTATAAGTTCAGGGATGTTTGTGAAGGCGGGGGGGTGAGTGTTTTTGTGAATGGCAAACACCCCCAATCAATAAAAGTAAATGTGTTGCCCGAGCAAACCAAAGCTTTAAAAACTGGCGCGAAACCTATCGAGTTTACCGCCAGCGACTTTGTAAAAATGTTTAAGCAAAACCAGGGCGGAGGCGACAATACTATTAAGATTACAGCAAAAAATAGTAGGCTGCTTTGTGAGAAGGCCGTGGTGATAATAGATGGGCAAAAGCCAAAACTCAACACTTTCCTCGACAAGCACCAAATGAGTTCTGATATCAATATTGAGAAGTACAATATAAAGGTAGAAAGGAATGCGGAATGTGGTGCTTATCAATTTACCCTTACCAAAAAATAACCAACGCACCATGAGACTAATCCTAATCATAGTTTTCTTTTTAATTCAGTGCATTGCCTTTTCGCAAGCCACCACACACATTTATTGCATTGATGCAAGCGATAAGAAAGACTTAGGAGCAGCAGGATCGGGGCTAGCCGCCATTTACGATCATATAGAACTGGACACCACCGAATCAAAATTTCTGTTCTACGCTTTCAATGATGAGAAACCGGAAACGGCTACCAGCCGGAAAAAGGCGTTAAAATCAATTGGAGAACTGAGCAAAAACCCTCCCTATTCTCCTTCATCGAAAGAGTTGAAAGCAATGGTTGATTACATGAGGGATTATTCTACAGGGCTGGATGGAAATATCGTGATTCACTTCCTTGTTTCTACCCAGTTGGCTAAAGACATCTACCAATCCGCTTACCCAGGCGGGATTCTATTTTGCCTCAATTCATTGCCACAGGAAATGATGCTGCTGGATAGCGACATTACAAAAGCGGGAGTACATCTCTACTATGTAAATCCAACAGGTGAATTGAAACCTGAAAACCTTGCTGATGCTTTAGAATTTTACAACGACATTCAATTGCCGTATAGCACCCCCAACCTAACACACAATCTCACAAAATGAAACTGAAGGCCCTTGTAATCGTTATTCTCCAATCTTTCTCTCTGGTTGGAGCCAGTCAGGTATTTGACGGCACTCCACCCTACGTTATTCCCCGTACCTATGAAACACCTGATGGCACCATTGTACCGGCAACAGAAAAATGCGATGGTCCATTGTGCGATGCATGGTTTGTATTTAGCGACAGGGACAACAACCCCACATATACAGATAAGGATTGCACCAAGCCCAATGGCAAGATGATGTCCTTTATGGATCTGTTTTATGTGGTGGAGGTGGCTGAGGAAGGAAGAAAACTTTTGCTTGTTAAAGTAGATGGCGAAATAGGCGAAACATTCGGACTTAAAGATGTTAAGTGGGGCTGGGTGGATTATTCGCGTATGCTTCTATGGCGCAAGCCTCTTGTAAAAAAGGAATCGAGATTTACACGCAAGGCTTTAGTCGTTACTCCTTATGATGAGTCGGATTCCAAGATAGCAGATGTAGGCAAGAATGTAGATGTCCGCAATTCACCCGACTCCAGCAGTTCTCTCAATGACAGAGATCTTCGCCAGTTTGTATTCCTGTTCATTTACAAAGTTGATGGTATCTCCGGCAATATGCTGGTGGGATTAAAACCCGCAATGCCCGATGGCGAACAAGCAAAAGAAGATATGCTGGGATGGGTTTCCTCCAAGGATGTGCAGGAATGGCCGAGTCGCCTGGTGCTGGCACCCAGGGACAGTGATGATTTGAGGGCCAGGCTCAATGATAAAAACATCAAGGTTAATCTTTTTAAAACCAAGGAGGCGGCAATGGACTTTGCATCCAATGGAAAAGAGCTCAACATTTATCCCTCACCGCTTAACGATAATTTTATGAATTGGGATGGAACAAAGGCCGGCTTTCCGCGCTTTCCGGTTTTCGAACAATTTAACCGATCTGACAATCTGATTTTACAAGCTGGCGTGATAACCGGAACGTATGATTCGGAAAATGGAAACCTGGAAGTGCTATCATTGGATGAAACCGTAAAAATGAACGAAGTCCATGAAGAAAACAGGAGTGCAGTGAGCAAGATAAACATAGTTATTGTGATGGATGCGGCAGAAAATTTTTCTGATAAATGGACAAGTATCCAGAAAGCCATTCTCAAAATATCAGAACAGATGGAGAGTATTTCATACAACGAAGGCGGGAATGAATTCAATTTCGCCCTTGTGTTGTACGGACAGCCGGGCACCCAACCTGTCGAAACCATCCTGAAGGCTAGAGCTTCGAGCGCCATTAAGGGCTATCGCGACCTGGTAATTGAACGGGCAGGCAGCGAATACAGAAACCTTCTAGGTGGTTTGCAACATGCGCTGCAACTGCCCAATCTCGGTGTTGATGAAACCAATGTGATTGTGGTTTTTGGTAACAGTGGAAGTACCGATGCTGACGAAAAAAATCTTCATGATAAAGTGAAGAACTTACTCGTAGAAAAATCAGCCGCGTTGTATGCGTACAAATTGGTATCCGGTTCTGATTTCGGTTACCAAAAAAAATTCACTAGACAATTGCAAAAGTTGATGGAAGAATCGGCCTCTAGTGCCCTCAATTCATTCAGAGAGGATAAATACACTCATGTTAAAATTAAAATGCAGCAAGCACTTACTGACAGATACACGAAAACCTCCCTGCCCTATCCCGATATCTCCCCAATACCTGGAGCATCGGCTTTCATTGGTCAGGGTGAATTTCTCGACTCGGATTTAATGGCCAAGGACATTGCCGAAGTTGTAAAGAACCGTAACGATGACATCAATAAATTAAAAAACAACGCAGGCCGGATGCAATATGGCACTGGTACAGTGCGTGAAAACAATTCAGCAGATAGCCTAAATATGGAAAGATCCAACTTTACCGATGAACAGAAAAAAGTTTTATTGAATACTACCAAGAAGCAGCTCTGCATTACGGGGTGGGTGCCCCAGCGGCTGCTGACCGAAGAATTTAAGGATGATTTGTTTGAATTCCAATTATTGCTCACCCAGGCCGAGTTCAATGAACTGCTCAACAAATTCGAAAAAATTGCAGACATAAGATATGCATCAGGAACTAAAAAAAATGAAATCGCTAAAGCCTGCCTCATTGGTTTGGCGGAGGCATTTGTTGGAAGCGAATCGAAAGAAATAATGAACCTCAAAGCCAGCGAGGTGCTGGAAAAAATTGCGCAACTCCCTCTGAAAAACAAAACTCTTTATAAATACACCATTGCCGAAATCGAGAACATGGGTTCGGAAGAACTGGCTGAGGTAGCAACTGTTCTTGAAAACATGCTGAAAAAAATTGCAGCCGTAAAAGAGAACGACAAGAAATACAGCTTCAAGCAAGAAGGCGCCACATTTTACTGGCTGCCTTTCAGCGTTTTTCAATAAAGCGCCTTCCCATCAGAACAATACATTATGAGCCAGGAGTCGAATGTGTTATTCAGAATTAATAATCTTTACTGCTCGTACCACCTGGACGGCAGCAAGTGTGTGCTGCACATTCCGCAACTGGAAATTCCAAGGGCCAAACTTGTTTTTATAGTAGGCCCCTCGGGCTGTGGCAAAAGCACCCTGCTGGAATTGCTGGGGCTTATGAATTTCACTATCTCATCGGGATCAGTGGAGTTTTTTGTGGACCAAGCTACAAGCGTACAGCTGGAAGAAATATGGCTAAATGAAAACCAGCTTTCATCATTCAGGAGAAAAAACTTCAGCTTTATTTTCCAAAACACGAACCTGATGGAGAACCTGACGGTCTACGATAACGTGAATGCTGCTCAGATGATCCAAGGTTCGGCAGAATATGCGAAGGCCACGCAGCGAACAGCAAGTACGCTTGCACAAGTAAACCTGGACTCGCATGAAATTAATGCCACCACATTTCCCAACAACATTTCAGGCGGACAAAGGCAACGTGTTTCATTCGCCCGTGCGCTTGCCACAGAAAGCCAGGTAATGTTGTGTGATGAGCCAACGGGTAACCTGGACGAAGTGAATGCGGTTGATCTAATAGGAGTTTTAAAAGAGCAATGCGAGGCAGGCAGGTCAATTATCATTGTGAGTCACGATATCAGGCTTGCCATAAATTACGCTGACGCCATTATTTCGCTGAGGAAAACCACAGCAGGCTACGGCATACTTGAGCCAACGGATATTTACATGCGTCATCAGTGGCAATCTATGAGCGCTGATGAAGTCCGTGATTTTTCATCCGCATTGCTGGCGTGTACTACCGAAGAGTCCATTCCTAACACTCCAGAAGTCGTTCTGCCAATGAACGCAAATGAATCGTTCCGCAACTACTCGTCATTGCTTCGGAAAAAGGAAGCCGCAGTTCTTTCAGGAAAGCGAAAAGGAAAATTGATTCTGTCCACGCTCATATTTTTTATCACCTTGCTGGCGCTTGGCTTTGGCAATGGCAGTATTGAGTACCTGAAGAAAAAAGCAAGTAACCCGCTTGTCAACTATGTAAGCCTGGAAATTGATTGGGGAATTGACGAAGAAGTGAGCAAAATGTTGAAACGCATCAATTCCAGATCGACAGAAAAGGAACGCTTCCATATCAACTACCTGTCTGGCTTCTACGAGCAATTATTGCATCCACTCACCTATTCGAAAAACAACATGGGCACAACATCTCTTGTTGCAGAGTGCAGAACCATTGGTGACGTAAACGATAAATTGCTGGAAGTTTTGCTGGACTCTGCAAACTGTGTAGCAGGTGGACAGTTCAACACCCAATGCAATTTGGATGTGGTGGTTACAGAAAAATTTCTGCGAAGGCTCGGATATTCTGAATTCCCAGCCACCCTGGTTTTTTCCGAAAACAGTATCCGACTTAATGGAGAATCACAAAAAGTTTATAACCTACCCATTCCTATTGTGGCAGTGGTAAAAGAGATTCCTGGAAAATTCGATATCCTGATGCTGGAAAGTTTGTACCACTTCTTAATGACCGCGTTGGACCTTGATCTGGAAAAGCATCAGCTGAGTTACATTATTCGTCAGGAAGATGTTGCACAAGTGGAAAGCAAGGTGCCTGGACTGCTTGACTCGCATAAACTGGATTCTAATCATGTAACGATGCGTTTTTCATCCGAGTGCGATCCTTCATGGATGAATGGAAAAATCATGACATTGGAGTTCGACTTTCCGCGCAATGGAGATATGCAGATAGTACGTGAGCTGATAATGGAAGAGCTGGCACCCGGCAAAGACATTAACGCTGTTTCAGAGTTTGAAAATTTCGCTGATTCTTCACCCCACAAAAGCAATGAAGCAAAATTCAGTAATGGCGCCATCTATTTTGATGATCTGGACAGCGTTCGGGCATTCCAGAAATTCCTATACGAAGAGTCAAGGAAGATTGGGGCCAATCAAATTGCTGACCTGGACACGCAGGCCGTAACAGAAAAAGAAAATTTCAACTT
>JAWXCI010000051.1:0-75733 GCA_034408895.1 Flavobacteriales bacterium | reverse complement strand
CAATCCAACTGCTTGCAACTACACAGCAGGAACATGTATGAATGGAACCTGCATCTTCCCTGTTGCATGTAACAATCCAACTGCTTGCAACTACACAGCCGGAACATGTATGAATGGAACTTGCACCTTTCCCGTTACTTGCAATGATCCAACCGCATGTAATTACACAGCCGGATCGTGTATGAATGGTATTTGCACCTATTCCGGTTGTACAAATGCTGCGGCATGTAACTATGACAGCGATGCCGGATGCGATGATGGTTCGTGCTTCTTCACCATTACTTATTATCAGGATATAGATGCTGATGGTTATGGCAACCCCAACAGTTTTGTTGGTTGGTGTGATAATCCGGGTGCTGGCTGGAGCATCACTGGCAGCGATTGTGATGACAACAACGGAGCGGTTCATCCGGGAGCACCGGGCACAGGCCAAAACATTGACAACAACTGTAACGGAACATTGGCAGGCGCGGAGATCAATGCTTGCGCAGGCGACTTCAACAACGATGGTCAGATCAATGTCTCCGATCTGTTGTTGTTCATGGCTAACTTTGGTTGTCCTTCAACCTGTGGTGTGTTTGACCTAAACGGTGATGGTCCTTCCAACGTGAGCGATCTTTTGATTTTCATGGCGGTATTCGGAACAACTTGTCAATAAAATTAATCTGAGATTGTAAAAATCCGCTCCGCCACGCGATGACGTGTGGGGAGCGGATTTTTTATTTTCCATCTGTCCTGTTTCATAGAATTGACTCCTTCCTGATTCTATTCCTGTAAGGCCGATCTTTTGTAATAAATAAATCCTTTGTGCTAGCCGCGCGAACTTCAGAAAGCATTATGACGACTTTAGCCTTTGCGGCTATGCGATTCTCAAATCATCCTTTACTACCACGCCCAAAGCTTGGTCGTCCATACGAGACTAATTGCATGCGGATTACTTTCTGTAAGAGTGTAAATATTGAATGGCGAAAAAGGACTTATAGATTTGACACTTCAACTTCACCATTGACATCAGATTTTCTATGAAAGCTTTGATCTGCATTTGCACCGTAATTCTTTTTCAGGATGAATCAACCGCTCAACTTCTTCCTGATTTCGGTCTGGCATTTCCTCAAGCCGAAGTGGCAATCGTTCGCATTACACTCAATCAGGACTCGCTCGATGATATGTTGCTCGAAGAAAACTGGTACAGCAATCATGAATATCCTGCAACCTTTGTTTTTGAAAGCAGTGGGCTGACTGACACGGTTCCTGCTATCGGATTTCGCCTTCGTGGAAACACAAGTCGCGAAGCCTTCAAGAAATCGTTCAAGGTTTCGTTCAACACGTTTGACAACAATGGTATGTGGGAAGGATTGGAAAAAATGAACCTCAATGGGGAGCACAACGATCCATCGCTGCTCCGTTCTAAACTTTGCTGGGACATTATTCGTGAAGCCGGCCTTCCCGGTTCAAGAACTTCCTACGTGAAATTTTTTGTGAACGATGAGTACAAAGGACTTTACCTCAATGTGGAGCACATTGACGAAGAATTCTGCAAGACCTATTTCGATGGTGCGATTGGGGATGGCAATCTTTACAAATGCCTCTACCCTGCCCCACTCGATTACCTGGGAAGCAATCCTGAATTGTACAAGGAAGAATTATTCGGGAGAAGAATTTATGATCTCAAGACTAACAATTTTCCCGACAACTACGAATACATTGCCACCTTCATTGATGCGTTGAACAATACCAACCTCAATGATCTTGAATGTGAAATGCAGCTGGAATTTCATCTCGACCATTATTTGAAATATGCCGTTCTCGAAATTCTTATGGGGCATTGGGATGGATACATCTACAACCAAAACAATTTCTACCTCTACCACAACCAGCAAAGCGATTTGATGGAATGGATTCCTTATGATTTGGACAATACTCTGGGATTAGATTGGATCGGGCAGAACTGGCCCACACGAAACATTTACAACTACGAACCTTCAGGCGAAGACCGGCCACTCTATGAAAGATTGATGGAGGTGCCCGAATTGCGCGCAAGGTTTTCTGCTTACATGAACAAATTCATTGAAGAGTTCTTCAATGAAGAAAACATAACGGCAACGGCACAGCAATGGCAAGTTCTCATTGAAGAAGCTGCACTTGAAGATGTGTACCGCACACTTGATTATGGTTTTGATGATGATGACTTCCTTAATGCAATTGATTTGGCATGGGGCGAACATGTGGACTACTCCATTTCTGAATATGTAAATGCACGAGTTGAAAGTGTATTGAATCAATTGGAAGAGGCAGAGGAACCGGAGGTAGTAGTGCATTGGATTGGTTGCGATCATCTCTCAAGTGGAAGTTTCGGACCACTTTACGCTGACGCAATGATTACCGGCTTAGCCTCAGATTCATGCCTGCTGAAGTATTCTCACAATGGAACAAACTGGTATGAGTTCACTGCTTATGGTGAGGAAATCGGAATAGCAGGAGATAACATTTACCGGGGGTTTTCATCATTCATGGACCCGGCCCTTGACAAAAGATTCTTCAAATTGGAATGCACGATCAACGGTGAATTATCCGAGTACTTATGTGAGCCATCATTCATGTGGACTTCTCCATCAGAAGTTGATGTGATCATAAATGAAACCGGAGTATCCAGTCCCTATGCTACAGATGAATTTGGTGAGGAAGAAGATTGGGTTGAACTGTACAACGCAGGATTAACTCCTATGAATCTCGGTGATCTTTACCTGACCGAAGAAATGTCGAACTGGAACAAATGGCAACTGCCGGATGTGATTCTTAACGCGGGAGAATTCCTTCTGGTTTGGTTGGATGATGATGAAGAACAAGGCGCATTACATGCGAACTTCAAGATTAACCCAATGCAAAATGAAAATATTGTTTGGCTTGTGAACTATGAAGAAGGTGAACCACGCTGGGTAAGCCAGTTGAGCGTTAGTCAAAGTTCGATTGCATTCTACGAACTTGAGCCTGATGGTTCAGATAATGATATACTTACATCCATTCCCACTCCTGGCTATTCCAATAACGATGTTTCAGTAGAAAACACACACGAACAAAATTTTTCCATCTATCCAAATCCTGCCGATGATGTGGTTTACTTCTCGCGACAACTCCAAAGCTTTTCTCTCATCGACTCAACCGGCAGATTGGTCTTGCGGAATGAAAAATGTTCATCGTTGAACATTGCTCATCTCGAACCGGGAGTTTACATTCTTCAAAGCAGTGCGGTGAGAAAACAAGTTGTTGTTCAGTAATATTTCGCAAGCTTGGCCTCGCTGAAGATGAATAGACCGATATAAGTGAGCAAACCGTTCAACAACAAAAGTTCAGACCCAAACCTGTACTCGCCCAACCAAAGGCTGCTTGTTTTATCAATCGCGAAAGTGAGCAGTGGGGCAATGATGCAAATCACAGGAGCAACGTTGTCTCTCAACGTTCTGCTAGTAAGAATTCCAAAAGCAAACAAGCCGAGCAGCGGACCGTAGGTGAAATTGGCGATGTAAAGCAGGAAGTCAATAATGGATTTATCGTTTATCCATCGGAACAGGAAAACGAAAAACAGGAACACCACCGTGAACACAAGATGAACGCGAATCCTTTGTCTTGATTTTTCTTTCTCGCCTCGTGTTGTGTCGCGCTGCATTCCCAAAATATCAATACAAAAAGATGAAGTGAGAGCAGTGAGAGCACCATCGGCTGATGGAAATAACGCGCTGATAAGTCCCACAATAAAAATGAGTGAAATAATTCCCGGCAGGTAGTCCATGGCGAGAGTAGGGAAGAGTGCATCGCCTATGATGTTTTGGTTGTCAAGTATGAACTGCATCTGCTCCTTCCCATCCACCAACACCTTTTGGAACGGGGCACCGGCTTTTGTGGCATAGAGGTAAAGCATCCCGCCCAAAACAAGAAACAGGAAATTGACTGCGACCAAAATAAAGCTGAACGACACCATGTTCTTCTGCGAATCGCCCAGTGTGCGCACCGAAATATTTTTCTGCATCATCTCCTGATCCAGACCGGTCATGCTTATGGTGATAAACGCACCCCCAATTATTTGTTTGAGAAAATATTTCCCACTCATCGGGTCGGTGTTGAAGATGGTCGTGTAACCCGCATCGCTCATTGCGGACATCGCTGTAGAAAAACTGAATCCCAAACTGCTGATGATGTAACTGACACAGACTACCAGCGCCAGCAACATGAAAAAAGTTTGGAGTGTATCGGTCCACACAATGGTTTTTACTCCGCCCCTGAAAGTGTAGAGCAAAATCATTCCCAGTATCACCACTGAAGTCACCGCAAAAGGAATTTTCAAATCCTCCATGATGGTGGCTTGCAACACCGCGATAACAAGATAAAGCCTGAGCGTGGCACCCAATGTTCTTGATACTATAAAAAACAATGCACCGGTTTTGTACGAAAACATTCCGAAGCGTTCGCCTAGGTAATTATAAATGGAAGTGAGGTTGTATTTGTAATAAAGCGGCAACAACACGAACGCCACCACAAAGTACCCTATGAAATAACCAATCACAATCTGGAAATACGCAAAGCCAGCAGTGCCGACCGTGCCCGGAACGGAAATAAACGTGACCCCGGAAAGGGAAGTGCCAACCATGCCAAAAGCCACCAGGTACCACTTTGCCGATTTGTTGGCCTGGAAAAAAGCCTGGTTGGTGGCTTTGCGGCTGGTGTAGTACGACATCACCAGCAACACCGCGAAGTAGGCCAGTAACACCACTAAAATAATTTCCTTTTGCATGGTCAAAAAAGATTCACGGCAAATGAAGTTGCATTGCCATTCACCACATCTTGCGACCGCTTTTCTTTCTCAACAACATATTCATACCATGAAACGAACAAATATCTCATCGGGTGCACCGTGGGAAAACCTAGTCGGTTATTCACGCGCAGTGTGCATAGGCAACATGATAGAAGTGGCGGGCACCACTGCGGTGGTGGATAACGAAGTGCATTGCAAAGGCGATGCTGCTGGACAAACACGCCTGATACTCGAAAAAATAAAAGCGGCAATTGAAGAAGCAGGCGCTTCAATGCGCGATGTAATTCGCACACGCATTTTTACCACTGACATTTCACGTTGGGAAGAAATAGGAAAAGTGCACGGTGAATATTTCCGCGACATAAAACCCGCAACCACCATGGTTGAAGTTAGAAAATTGATTGACCCTGAAATGCTGGTCGAGATAGAAGCAAGTGCGGTGATGATGGGTCAGATGAACTGGGATCAACTTTAATTGCATGTCCAAGAATGCTCTTGCCCTTACTCAGAAAAGAATCCACATGCCGTGAACTGGCACAACTCTGTTGATTGCTGAATGAAGCGAAGAAAACATGCGAAGACTCAATCCTCCGCTGGAAACTGGCTCAAGTGGCAGCCTGGGCAGAGGAAGTACATGAAAAAATTTTGTAGCAATGAGAAAGTTCTTTCATGGAATGTTTTTGAGAGATAGCCGGGTGCAAAATATCGTGATTAGATTTTTGACCTGGAAAGTTTCCTCTGCAAAGGTGACTGATGAAGGTTTAGTGGCTAATAAGGGTAAGCAGGTAGATTGGTGGAAATCACTGAGTAATGATGTAGTGAACGCATCTCCCTTTTGAGGTTAAAGGGTGGCAATTTGGTCGCTCATGGCAGCAAAGATCAATGCACGTTATTCGGGTCGAGCGCACCATGCCCAAGCAAACGCTTATTTCCATCAACAGCCGATTTTTTCTGCCGCGCAATGGTTGACTTCAGCGCTTTCAGACTTTCGTAGTGGTTGGCTGAAATAACAGAACCGCGTTCGATATGGGCGGGGCCTTCAATTGTCCAATCGCTGGTTTTCTTTTTGTCGAAACGGCATTCGTTGCAAATCCATTCGTTCACTTCTCCATACGTGTCTTTGCGGCCTGTGACGCGAAGCACTTCCTCCCCTTTGTACCACAAACGAACTTTGCCAGCGCAAGTCGGACAATCACGATGAGCATCCATTGGATTGGTGTACCACACGCGTTGTTTGAAACGGAAGGTTTTATCAGTGAGTGCACCCACGGGACAAACATCAATCACGTTTCCCGAAAAATCATTTTCAATTACGTTTTCTATGTACGTGGAAATTTCACTCACATCACCGCGATTGATTACACCGTGCACTCGCCCATCAGTTATTTGCTCGGCAACTTTTACGCAGCGATAACAGAGAATGCAGCGCGTCATGTGCAATTGCACTTTGTCACCGATGTCAATTTTTTCAAACTCTCTTCTTGGAAATTCATAACGTGTTCCTTCCTTGCCATTTTCGTAAGCGAGGTTTTGCAAATCGCATTCTCCCGCCTGGTCACATATGGGGCAATCCAGCGGATGATTGATGAGAAGAAACTCCACAACACCTGCACGCGCTTCGAGTAATTCCGGTGAAGTGATGTTCTGAACTTCCATTCCGTCCATTACCGTTTGGCGGCATGATGCCACTGGCTTGGGCATGGGCCGCGGGTCTTTGTCGGAACCTTTGGTCACGTTCACGATGCACGTGCGGCAATAGCCACCGCTTGTTTTCAACTTGGTGTAATAACACATCGCTGGCGGAACTATTTCTCCGCCAATCATTCGCGCTGCGTTTAGGATGGTTGTGCCATCGGGCACTTCGGCTGTTATTCCGTCAATTGTGATTTTGGCCATTGTTCCAGTTTAATCAAAGTCAAACATTTCCCCAAAAAATCCTTTCTTCTTTTTCGCAGGATAGTTTTTATCGTGTTCGCTGTAGTTGCGTTTGTCATCATCGGAATACGATGGTCGGTCGTCATGTCGTTTTTCACTTTCGGATTGAGGCGGACGCTCATCATTGCGTTTTCCTTCATAGTGGTTGCTGGAGCGCTCTATGATTTTATCGAGTTCTCCACGGTCTAACCAAACTCCTCTACAGTTTGGGCAGTAGTCAATTTCAACTCCTGAGCGGTCGCTCATTACGAGGCTGGTGTTTTTACATACGGGACAGTTCATGTTATACTTCAATTAAATTGTTTAACCTATAATAATGCTTCACATCTTTGATAGAAGATGGTCGTGTTACGTATTCTTCAAACTCTTTTCTGAAATGGCGGATGGCCGCGGCCACAGGCCATGCGGCAGCTTCGCCCAGCGGACAAATGGTTTTGCCTTCGATTTTGCTCTGAATGTCCCAAAGCAAATCCACATCTTTCAATGTGCCGTGTCCGTCAAGAATCCTATGCAGGATTTTTTCCATCCATCCTGTTCCTTCTCTGCATGGCGAACATTGTCCGCAACTTTCATGATGATAAAAACGCGTGAAGTTCCAGAGATTTTTTACAATGCTTGTGTCTTCGTCCATCACAATGAAACCACCTGAACCTAACATTGTGCCGGTTGCAAAACCACCATCGCCCAGGCTTTCATAAGTCATCAAGCGTGGTTCGCCTGCGGCAGTTTTCAGAATCAACTCAGTGGGAAGAATGGGAACTGATGAACCACCGGCCACCACCGCTTTCATTTTTTTCCCGTTGCGTATTCCTCCGCACCATTCATCGCTGTAAATAAATTCTTCGACAGGAACACCCAATTCAATTTCATAGACACCCGGTTTGTTGATGTGGCCGCTTGCAGAAATCAATTTTGTTCCGGTGCTTTTCCCAATTCCAATTGCTGCGTAAGCAGCACCACCATCTTTGATAATAGGAACCACAGCAGCAATGGTTTCCACGTTGTTCACCACAGTTGGACATCCCCATACACCAGCCACCGCAGGGAAGGGAGGTTTGATTCGCGGATTGCCGCGTTTGCCTTCCAGCGATTCGAGCAAGGCAGTTTCTTCACCGCAGATGTAAGCACCTGCACCAATCTGCACGTAACAATCGTGGTCGAAACCGGAATTGAAAATGTTTTTACCGAGCAATCCTGCTTCATAACATTCGGCAAGAGCGCGCTCAACAATTCGCGCCACATAAAAGTATTCGCCTCTTATATATATGTAAGATGTTTTGGCACCCAGCACGAAACTCGAGGCAATCATTCCTTCAATCAACAGATGCGGAATGCGCTCCATCAGGTAACGGTCTTTAAAAGTTCCCGGTTCCGATTCATCCGCATTGCAAACGAGGTAGCGCAGCACGCCATCGGGCTTTGCAAGGAAACTCCATTTCAGTCCCGTTGGAAATCCTGCTCCACCGCGCCCGCGAAGGCCACTCACTTTCACTTCTTCCAGTATCTGTTCTGGAGTCATTTGCTTCAATGCTTTTTCCAAAGCAGTGTAGCCACCATGTTGGCGATAGACACTGAGTGTATTTATTCCCGGGATGTGGTCGTGTTCCAGTAAGAGTTTTTTCCCCATGAGTGCGTTTTCTTGAATTTGAAATCGGCCTAAATTGAAAAGTGCGAATTTATTCCTGTGTTTGCTTCGGTGGGCCTTGAACTTCAGGAATTTTTCAAGAATTCATTAGTTGAGAGTGCGATAGAAACTTTTTCATCTTTCCAATGGCCAGCGCACGATGACTAAGTATGTTCTTCTCTTCAAGATTCATTTCCGCAAAACTTCTGGATGAACCTTCGGGAATAAAAACAGGATCATATCCAAAGCCTGAGTTGCCTCTTCTTTCTCTTGCAATGTGTCCTTTCACAATTCCTTCAAAGAAATGCACTTCCCCAGCAATGATGAGACAAATCACCGTTCTGAATTGTGCTTTGCGATTTGTTTCATAGTGAAGTTCAGTAAATAATTTCTCAATGTTCGCCTCTGAACTTCTTGCATCTCCAGCATACCGTGCTGAAAAAACACCGGGCTGTCCGTTTAGCACTTCCACTTCTAACCCAGTATCATCAGCAAAACATTTTTTGTTGAAGCGATCGAAAACAAATCTAGCTTTGATCAGCGCATTTCCTTCAAGGGTAGAAGCGGTTTCCTGAATTTCTTCGGTACAGCCGATGTCAGTCAGTCCAAGTAAGTGAACTTGTCCTCCCAGTTTGGCTGCTACTTCATCCACCTTGTGTTTATTGGCCGATGCAAAAACAAGTTCTTTCATTCAGTAGTTCCTCCGTTTGATTTTTCCAGCATGTGTTCGTTCAAATTTCAAGGCAAATACAATTTCCTTTGGCACTTCCGTGGGTTGTAATATGTTTTTCATATCCTGCCTTAACTGCTCAACTTTTTCATCAGGCCATGGCCAACCTTCAATGTAGAGCACCACCTTTTTCCCGAAGTAAACATCGTCTCTTCCTATAATGAAATGCGGTTCGGCAATTCTTGATTTCAGTTTTGCTTCCATTTTTTCAGGAAATAATTTCACTCCTCCTGAATTGATGACATTGTCCCATCTACCCACAAACTGGAAAGCTGTTGATCCGCTCAACTGAACTATATCATTGGTTACAATTTCAATGTTGCCCAAGTATTCAGAGGTTATACAAAGGCAACCGCGTTCATCTTGGCGGAAAATCACTCCAGGCAATGCATGATAGTGTTGCGAAGCATGGGTGCCATTAAGCTCGCGGACAGCTATATGTGTGCAGGTTTCCGTCATTGCAAATGTGGCTGTGCAGCAATTACTACACTCTGCAATTTGTTTTTCGAGACCCGGTGAAATTTCAGCTCCGCCAATTATGACTGTTTTTATTTCTTCAAACTTTTCCCTGGAATCAGTGAGCAGGTTTTGCACCTGCATGGGAGTGAGGGCAGCAAAGTCGTAGTGGCTGCCCGGTACAATTTGCGGATGCGATGAGGGTTGCTGCCAATACAGTTTCCAACCGTTGACAAGGCTGCGCGCAATCATCATTTTGCCTGCTATACCTGTAGATGGAAGGCAAAGCAATACGCGTGATTGGGCAGGCAGTTGGAAATATGATGACGTAAGTTTTGCACTGGCCTCCATGTGTTTCTTCAAAAGTTTTATTGGCTTTGGTTCCCCGGTGGAACCGGAAGTGTGTACCACAACAAAGTCTACATGTGCCAGCCATTGAAGAATAAAAAGTAGGTGTGCTTTTTCCCAACCCGGTGCATCGCGCAGGCGGCTCCATGCCCACAATTCGAGTTCCGTTTTGTTGAACTCGCGGTCACCGATGAAAAAACTTTTCATGCGAGCAAAATAGCGGACGTGTCAATTTTTTGTTCTGGATCAAAGCCAAGCTTACCATCCTTTACATAGAGCGATGTGGGAATATTGTTGGTGAAAAGTTTTCCCGTTCCTAACCCCTGGAATTCATGGCTGCCCAGTATGGAAGCCCATTGCGCTATGGCACTCAGCCCAATGTTCGATTCTAATGCGGATGTAATCCACCACCCGATATTTCTGGCATTGGCCAAACGAATCCATTCTTCGCTGCGCTGAAATCCGCCAATTAGCGTGGGCTTCAAAACGATGTAGTGTGGATTTACCGCGTCCAGCAATTTCTCTTTGGCTGAAGCTGTCGTTGGCTCAATCAGCGATTCGTCTAAGGCAATAGGAATGATGTTCAGCTTGCACAATTCGGTCAGTGCGTCCAGATCAAAAACAGGCTGTTCAATGGAGTGAAGGTTGAACCGAGAGAGCGATTCAAGTTTTGTAATCACATTTTGCCACTTGAAATTTGTTCCTTCAATTTTTTCGAAGGCGCCATTGGCATCTACACGCAACTGAATTTCATTTCCACCCATTGACCGAATGGTTTGTAAAATTTCCAATTCGTCCTTCCAATCAATTGAACCAATTTTCATTTTGATGCATTGAAAGCCTGCTGCAATTTTTTCTTCCGCTTCCATTATCATCTCTTTTTTGGAAGCCATCCATATCAAACCATTGATTTTAATTTGTTCTTCACCCTTGATAAAAGCTGATGGGAAAATAATTCCTGTGCCTCCGCCATTCAGATCAAGTAGTGCCGTTTCAAACCCCATATGGATGGAAGGAAAGTTGAGGATTGCAGATTGAAGAAAGTGGTCGCGTGATGCTGGTTCGCACAAGGAAGTAAGTGCAGCGTCCATATCAACTTCATGTTCACGGCTCAGGTTTTCAATAGGAGCACATTCTCCAATGCCGAAAACGCCAGGTTGGGTTTTATCAGATGCAATAATGTACCACGCGTTCCGTGTTGTCATTACATCACGCGATGTAACTGCGGGTTTCAGGAATTGAAAACGTCTGCGCACAAAACGCAGTTGCACTACCTCTGCGAACCTGATAATCGTTTCATCAGCCATTCTGCCGGACCCAGTGTATTGACTCTTTTTTTCCACAGCCGGCAAAGCAATACCACCAGCACCACCATAGCAATAGAATAAGCAGTGATGCTCCACCGCGAATGAAAGTTGGTGTTGAATCCCTTTATCACAATAACACCCAGAACAAGGTGGATGAGCAGGATGCTGTACTTAAGACTAGAGATTTCTTGTATCCATACCGTGAACCTATTCTTCTCCAACTTTTGGAGCAGATACACGCAAGAATTGGTAAGCAATACGCAACTTCCCAAACCCATAACAATGAAGGCAGGGATAAAGACTTTTACATGTAGCGGAAAATACTTACCAGCAAAAAGTTCTTCCTTATCCTGATAAACCGTAAGGCAGAAATACTGCACCACAAAGGATATGAGAATCCAAAGCATCGCCAGTAAATTGTTAGGCGATAGCATACCGCGCACATGCACTTGACCCCTCCCGTGAAGAATGCCAGCCAGGAAAAAAACAATCCAAGGCAGAATTGAATAATATCCATTGAATAGAAAAAAAGAGGCTAGATCATACAGGCCGCTGCCTTCGAGGTTAAATCCCTGGTAGCGAACTGACGTGTGCACCTCGGTAAAGGAGATTAGGACAATGGTCATCACTGCACAGAACACTACGAATACACGCAGAATTACAGTATTGAAACGAGCAACGTAAGATGCGAGTATGTAGAACACTCCGCAAACTACAAGGATATTGAGCGACCATAAGGTTGCAAACGCCAATCCCAGCAGCAACAATATGGTTCCCTTCCTGGTGTTGAAGGCAATCAACTTTCGCTGTGAAGTATGATTGTCGCGCATGGATAACGTAATAGTCATGCCATTGAGGAAGAAAAACAAGGCGGGAAAAATGTCAACCAATGGAAAGTAATGGACATGGTTGAGAAAGTGAAGTCGGTCGCCCACCACGAAGAAATAACTGATGGCAACGCACATCAGTGTGGCAATAACATAAGCTAGATCAATACCGAAAAGGCGGGAGGAACGGGACATGGTGGTTTAAGGCAATAAGGTGCAGGGCGTGAAAGTAGGAAGTTAGAAAAAACATGGTTGACGCATTAAAAAATGCGAAGCCCTACAGAAAGAAAAAAAAGCAACGCAAACAGGAAAGTGCTGAGTGCGATTTTCTTCAGTTCGGGATCCAGTGCTACCGGTTGGGTACAGCGAAAAACATTCCGGATGTTGAGGAGCATCACAGTTAATGGAATGAAAATCCACCCAATGAATTTTGTTTCAGCTTGCAACGAAAAAAGAACCGCGATGCAAAACCACCCTGTCGAAATAAGAAATAAATGGTACCACTTGGCACGGTTAAAACCCATAATCACTACAAGAGTTTTCTTGCCGCTTGCTCTGTCATTTACATGATCGCGCAGGTTGTTAAGATTGAGAACCGCAGTTGCGAACAGGCCAATTGAACTTGCTGGCAGAAGCCATCGCCAATCAAAGTGGGTATCATGCAGAAAGGCGGAGCCGCACACTCCGACAATCCCGAAAAAGAAGAAAACAAACAGGTCGCCAAATCCACGATATCCATAAGGGTTTTTTCCTGATGTGTATTTGATAGCCGCTGTGATTGATGCCACCCCAATGGCAAGTAGCACCAGTGCTTCGGCAAACAATCCTGCTTTCCCCATAGCGAACCAGAGTAATGCAATGCCACTCACAAATGTCAGTGATGCACAAATGATGATTGCGCGAAACATTTCCGATTTCGAAATGACTCCGCTTTGTAGTGCTCGTGTTGGCCCTACCCGATTTTCATTGTCGGCACCATGAGTGTGGTCTCCATAATCATTCGCCAGGTTAGACAGAATTTGCAATAGCCATGAAGTGAACAGAGCAAGAAGAAGAATGAGTATAGGTTGTGCGGAAGTATTCCAACCCAAAGCGCTTCCAACCAGTACGCAAGAAGCCGCCAGCGGAAGCGTACGCAGCCGCATAGCACTCATCCACGCCTTGAATTTCTTTTGAGGTTCTGCCACTGACTTTGTTTTTGAATCCCGCTACTTTACTTGATGACTGCCTTTTGCCCTCTGATTATTGAGCACAGTTTGCTCCCAACTGCGTAAGGCTCGCTTTCAATTTCCGACTAAGGAAATTTCGGATATTTCTTAAAATCAGGATCGCGTTTTTCAAGAAATGCACGTTTGCCTTCCTGCGCTTCTTCAGTGAGGTAATAAAGAAGTGTAGCATCACCTGCAAATTCCATGAGGCCTCGTTGGCCGTCCAGTTCTGCATTGAGGCCACGCTTTATCATTCGCAGCGCGAGCGGGGAATGCTTCATCATGATTTTGCACCAACGCACGGTTTCATTTTCAAGCTCGGCAAGTGGGACAACTTTATTTACCATTCCCATTTTCTCGGCTTCGTCTGCAGAGTATTGTTCGCAGAGAAACCAAATTTCCCGTGCTTTTTTCTGGCCGACATGACTGGCAAGGAAGTTAGATCCAAAACCTGCATCAAAACTTCCAACCTTCGGACCTGTTTGTCCAAAACGTGCATGGTCTGCAGCGATAGTCAGATCACAAACTACATGCAACACATGGCCACCACCGATGGCATAACCATTCACCATTGCAATGACAGGTTTAGGTAATTCGCGGATACGTTTATGGAGATCAAGAACATTGAGGCGGGGAACACCATCTTCACCAATGTAGCCGCCAACGCCTTTCACATTCTGGTCGCCACCGCTACAAAATGCTTTGTCGCCTTCACCGGTAAGAACCACAACGGCAATGTCCTGCCGCTCGCGGGCAATGTCAATTGCCTCAATCATCTGCTGGTTGGTTTCCGGACGAAACGCATTGTAAACCTTCGGTCGGTTGATCGTGATTTTACCAATCCCTTCGAAGTACTCGAACCGGATGTCAGAAAATTCTTTTAAGGGTTGCCAGGGTCTTTTCATTTCATAAACTTGTTTTTAATGAAGTCGAAATAATTCTTGAGCACTTTATCATTTTCCAGCCTCGGTGTGCTCACTTCAAGAATGCTGCAATCGTTTGTTGAGTACAACCATGTCAATCCATCCTCAAGTTGATTTTCATTTTCTGCAAGTCGGTAGTTCAAGTTGTACATCGCTGCGAGTTTGTCTGCTTTGCGCGAGTGAGTTGTTTCAAAAAACTTTTCTAATGCATTGGTTGTGGAAGGCCCTTCGATGATGCGGAAAATTCCACCACCACCATTGTTTATCACAATCACTTTCAACTTTGGTGAAACGTATTCGTTCCAGAAAGCATTGCTGTCGTACATGAATCCAATATCACCTGTGATGAGTGTGGTAAGTCGTTTTGTGATGTACGCTGCGCCAACCGCTGTGCTGGTGCAACCATCAATACCGGCTACTCCCCGGTTGCCGAAATAGTGCAGGTCTTTTCTTGCATCACTCAAAAGAACGTAGCGAACCACGCTGCTGTTTCCCATTTGCAAATCGCTGCCGGCAGGAATTCGTTTTAGTATCGTATCAAAGGCTTTCAAGTCGCTGAATGGGGATGATTGCAAAAACAGATTGGCAGAATTCCGCGTTGTGGAATTCTGTTTCAAGAGTTCGCTTCCGTAACCAGGAATTTTATTATCAGCGATTGCCGAAGTTTTCAATTCTTCAAAGAAAGCCTCCGGAGAAAGTGGAATCACCTTGGTGAGATTCTTCATGGTGTCCAGGCATTCGCCACTGATGTCAACGTGCCAGTGCTCCATTTTCCCACTGCGCAAATACTCCTTGATTTTTCTCGATATAATGTTTCGCCCGATGCTTATGAGCAAATCAGGAATGAAATTCTTTTTCCGCTCTTCATCAAAACCCATGATGAGGCGATCAATTGTGGTTACAAAATTTTCATCGGTAAGATTGCTGTGTGCTTCAGTAAAAACAATCACCCTCGGGTTTGCAGAAAATTGTTTCAGTGATTTCAATAATGATTCGTTCGGTAGCATCTGGCCAGCCAGCACCATTATGCTTTTAGCAGTTGAAATGGTGTTGAGGATTTTTTCTTTTTCATCATCGCTCAACGATAAGTCGGTGGAAGCGCGTTTCACTTCTTTTACTTGTGAAGAGAAATCACCTATTGTTTTATAAAGACTTTCACGCAATGGAAAGTTGATGTGCACCGGCCCATGAACTCCTTCGGTACAGAGTCGCATAGCTTCGTCCATCAGCCGAACGTTGTACCAAACGAGATCTCCATCACTCGCTTCTTCAGCAATTTCATAAGAACCTTTTACATAATTCCTGAACACATCACGCTGGCGGATGCTTTGGCCTTCGCCCTGGTCTATCCACTCTATGGGGCGGTCGGCAGTGATGATGAGAAGAGGCACTCGCTGGTAATATGCCTCAGCAATTGCAGGTGCAAGATTGAGTGCTGCGGTTCCGCTTGTACAAATAATGACAGCGGGTTTTGCAATTTGCTGTGAAATACCCAACGCAAAAAATCCTGCACTGCGTTCATCAATTATGCTGTAGGTATGGAACGAAGGGTGCTCATGAAAACTGATGGAGAACGGTGCATTGCGTGAGCCAGGAGTTATCACAATGTGTTCAATTCCTTTAGCCTGGCAAAGAGCCACAAAATCCTGAACCGGTTTTTTGTCGGAAATCATAAAGAGAGGGCGAAGCTAATTGGGATAGAAGATAAGAGAAATGGGATTTGAGATATAAGATTTGAGCAGGAAGCCAATAACCATATAAGATGAAAGTGCGACTAACAAAAAATTGTTTGTGTGAATTCCGGAAGTAGCCGACTTTCGAACCCTCATTGTCATTTCAAATTCTCAAATTGATATCATGAACATAATTGTATTCGGTGCAAACGGAAGAGCTGGCCTCCAGTGTGTGAAACGCGCTCTAGAAAAAGGTCTCAAGGTGACCGCATTTGTGCGCGACCCTGGCAAAATCCATTTGCTTCATCCCAACCTCACCATTGTGAAGGGCGATGCATTGAGCCAGGAGTCGGTTTCCAATGCAGTGAAAGGTCATGATGCGGTAGTGTCTGCCCTCAGTGCCAGGGATGACATGCACCGCCTTGCTTTTATCCATCATATTATAAATGCCATGCGCATTCACCACATAAAACGTGTGATTGCTATTGGCGGTATTGGTGCGCTACAAGCCAGCGAACACCTGAAGGTTTATGAAACTGCCACCTTTCCGCGGGAATATGTGGAAGTGACACAAGCCCACATCCGCGTGCTGGATGCACTGCTTAGTTCGCACCTTGATTTCACATTTGTCTGTCCTCCGGTTATTGATGATGCTGACCGAAAGGGAGGCTTTAAAACTCAAGACTCTTATCCCACCCAGAGCTGGAACATTACCAGTGGCGACCTTGCCGATTTCATTGTGGGAGAATTGGAACAGAAGAAATTCGTGGGCAAGAAGGTGGGAATTGGGAATGAGTAAAGTGAAAAAACTATGACGACACGGGTTTGCTCAAGTTAAACCGGATCCACATCTACAGCCAGCCTCACACTTTTAAAATCGGATTGCAGAAGTTGTTCGCGTACCAGCTTCACCATTTCAGTTTTCATATCGAGGGCCTCATTGGTTCGTTCCAGTTTGATAAGAAACTGGCGAAGAAAATAGTTGTTGATGCGCGGCACCATAGGTCTTTCGGGACCCATAATTCTTTCGCCAAATTTTTTTCTCAACTCCTTTCCAATTGTAAGAGAAGCATTTTCCACCACATCATCCTGCTTGTGTTTTAATGTAAATTTCATGAGCCGCGTGAAGGGCGGGTAATAGTGTGCCTTCCTCTCCCCCATCTCGCGCTGGTACAATGCCTGGTAATCGTTTTGCACGATAGTTTCCAGCAACCAATGAGCAGGCGAGTAGGTTTGTATTATCACCTTCCCACGCTTCTCTTTGCGGCCTGCACGACCTGCCACCTGCATCATCAGTTGAAAGCTTCTTTCAAAGGAACGGAAGTCGGGATAGTTCATCATTTTATCCGCATTGAGAATGCCCACAAGGCTTACGTTGTCAAAGTCCAATCCTTTGGTCACCATTTGAGTTCCCACCAAAATGTTTACCCGCCTGTCTTCAAAATCGCTGATGATTTTCTGGTAGCTGGATTTGCTCCTTGTGGTATCAAGATCCATTCGCTGCACACTGGCTTCCGGAAACAATGCAGCGATATCCTCTTCCACTTTTTCGGTTCCGAAACCCAACATCCGCAAGTCCGTGCTTCCACAGGCACCGCAAGCCCGGGGCGGGTCAGTGGCGTATCCGCAATAGTGACATCGCAACTGGTGCCCGGCTTTGTGGTAGGTAAGACTAACATCACAACGAACGCATTGTGGAATCATTCCGCAATCATGGCATTGCCAAAGAGGTGAATAACCTCTGCGGTTTTGGAAGAGGATAATTTGTTCTTCGCGTTGCAAAGCCTCGGTCATTTCGCGCACCAGCAACTCCCCGAAATTGGTGCGCATGGTTTTCGACTTTAAATCCTGCCTGATATCCGCGATGAAAATTTCAGGAAGTTCTACACCGCCAAATCTTTCAGTCAATTGAACTAAGCCATAACGGCCGCTCTCCGCATTACGGAAACTTTCGATGGCAGGTGTGGCGGAACCCAGTAGAACTTTTGCATTGAATTTTTTTGCCAGCACAATGCTGAGGTCCCGTGCATGGTAACGTGGTGCCGGGTCGTGCTGCTTGTAACTGTGTTCGTGCTCCTCATCCACTATCACCAACCCCAGGCGGTTAAAGGGGAGGAACAGTGCGCTGCGTGCTCCCAGAATTATATCGCACTCTCCAGGAATGTTGCTCAACACTTTGTGCCATACTTCGGTGCGTTCGTTATCGCTGTAACCGCTGTGGTACACACCCACCTCCTTGCCGAAATACTTTCGAAGCCGATTAATGATTTGAGTGGTGAGCGCAATTTCTGGCAAAAGAAAAAGCACCTGTTTACCTTTTTTTATTTCATGGTTGATAAGCTCCGCGTAAATCTCTGTTTTACCCGATGAGGTTACCCCATGCAATAGCACCACATCTTTTTCCATCCATTGTTCCTGCAATTGATGAAGGGCAGTTTGTTGAACAGCCGAAAGAGGTTTAGTGGTTTCCGATGAAAACAAATCGGTGCTAAGCCTTCCGATTTCTTTCCACCAGGTTACGAAAATTCCTTTCGCTTCCATGTTGGCAATCACTCCGGCATTGGTACCTGATGCTTGCTGGAGTTTTATACGCTCCACCTGGCCGTGTTTGCCTTCGTCCCATCCGCTCAGTTTAAGAAACATCATAAGTGTTTCCGTTTGTTTGATGGCCTTGCGCTTTTCCAGATCAGAAAATATGTGCTGTAGTTTTTCCTCTGTATCGGCAAGGGGACCTATGCGTACAAAATCTGTTTTTCGGGGCTTGAATTTTTCCCTGATTTCTTCCTCGGTATGAATTGCCTTTTTTTCCACCAGTGATTTTATGGTGGACTGCACTGTTTTGAAACCAAGAATTTTCGGGAGATCTTTTATTGAAAGTGTTTTGCCATCGCGGAGTGCTTCTATCAATTGCCACTCGCGATTATTCCATTCATAAGAATCATCGGAGAAGCCCTCGGCCAAAGCAATTTTTGTGTCGCTCGAAAGTTTCAATGCTGAGGGCAAGGCCGCCATCATCACTTCACCGGGATAGCAGCAATAATATCGCGCCACCCAATCCCACAATTCGAGTTGCTGCGGTGTTACCACCGGCAACTCATCCAGAATTTCATCAATGTACTTCGCTTCGTATCGTGCCGGCACTCTCTCATGCACTTCGCGCACCAATGCAGTATAAAGTTTTTTATCGTGCAACTGGACTATCACTCGCTGCCCTGTTTTCACCAGGTCGTTGAGCACAAAGGGAACACGATAGGTAAGAAGATGGGGAAGAGCTAGCGGAAGAATTACATCCACAAATTTGGTATGGCGATCCATTGGAAGTGCGAATGTAACCGGCCGGCTTGCAGTATTTCCTGCAACACTATGGCTGGCAGCATACAAGCTTGAAAGAGCTTTAGAGCAAAAAATGTTGGTTGCGAACCCGAAATTTATAATTGCAGATTACATGTAAAAAATAAAGAGCAGTAGCTGCACTTTTATAGGACACAAGGATATTTGCCAGTATGAAATGGAAGACTCAAAACAAAAGTGTAAGACAACTGCTGACTGTTGGATGGTGGGAAGGCGTTTCCTATCTCGCGTTGTTGCTTGTAGCCATGCCTCTGAAATACTATGCTGATATGCCTCTGGCAGTAACCATAGTGGGAAGCCTTCATGGAGTTTTGTTTCTCTGGTTCATTGCGCTGGTGTACAAATGTTATTATGAATCGGCAATATCATTTGGCAAAGCAGTGCTCGCTTTTTTGCTTTCGTTGGTTCCCTTCGGGACTTTCTTCTTGGACAAGGCAGTGCTTGAAAAGAACAAGTCATGAACTACTAATTTCATAAAATCATTTATCAGATAGCAACCTCTGCGGCATGTCCCAAAACGAACCCCTCAACCAGCGCATCCGCGATTCATTCATGGCAAGAAAAATCAAGAATGAAGAGAAGAAAATGTTTGGCGGCTCCGCTTACATGGTGCGCGGCAACATGACGGTGGGAGTCACTAACAAAGGAGAATTCATGGCGCGCATCCATCCCGATGAACAAGAAGTTGCATTGAAAAAACCGGGAGCGCGAATGATGGAATTTACAGGCCGTCCCATGAAGGGATTTTTGTTCATCAGTGAAAAAGGATTTGAAAAAGACAATGACTTTGAGGCGTGGATTGATATGGCAATGAGGTACAACAAGGCGCTGCCCGAGAAGGAAAAGAAAACCGTAAAGACAAAGTCAACTAAGAAGAAGTGATTTCCACTTTGAGCTTTTCAAGATTGATTTCATTCAAGCTGCCAATTACAAAATCAGCATTGGCCAGCACTTCCTTCCTTCCAATCCCCACACAATAGAATCCCCCGGCCTTTGCCGCATCCACTCCACTCACTGCATCTTCAAAAACAACTGCTTCCGATGGATGCACATTAAGTTCTTGAGCAGCTTTGAGAAAAACTTCGGGATGTGGTTTTGAGAAATGAATTTTGTTTCCATCCACTATGGAATCAAACAAATCTCTTAAGCCCAACTTGTCGAGAATCAGCATTGAGTTTTTTGATGATGAACCAAGCCCGAGTTTGATATGCGCCACTTTCAATTCGCTCAAAAAACGTTGAGTACCCGGCAACATATCTGAGGATTTTATTTCGTTCACATACTCAAGGTACCATTTGTTCTTGATTTCCATGAGTTCATGTTTCTTATGATTATCCAAAACAAGATTTCCCCACGAAAGAATTTTCTCCAGTGAGTCCACGCGACTCACCCCCTTCAATTCTTCGTTTTGTTCTTCTGTAAATGGAATCGAGAGCGTGGCGGCCATGCGGTGCCATGCGCGGAAGTGATGCTTCGCGGTGTCAACCAACACACCATCCATGTCGAAGATGCAAGCCTTTAGCATTAAAATCAGTTCATTGAAATAAGTTGCGGAAGTTTGAATCGGACATGGTATTCAACCAACCCATCAATAGGTTTTTGGATAATTCTCCCTAAACGAATTCCTTCTTGCTTTGCAGCGTTGCGTAAACAATGTTCGAAGTAGTGGCCAATGCTTCCCACAAAGTGGACAGGAACTTCTTTCCAGTTTGAAAAACATTTCACATGAATTTGGATGAAATGTTTCATGCCTTCTGTCACCCAATTCATAACATGTGGATGGTCGCGGTGCTCACCAATAAATTTCATGAAGCCCGCGAGGTAAGTATTCGCATTAGGTTCACGATAGATTTTGGAAATGATTTCTGATTTTGTGGGTGCGTAAGCTTTTTCAAAATCATCTCTCAAATCTTCGGGCAACTGTTTGTAGAAGTATTCGCGCAGTAGAATTTTTCCGAAGTAACTGCCACTGGCCTCATCACCCAATATGTATGCAAGAGAAGGAACTTCCTCGTAAACCTTCTTGCCATCGAAGAAGCAGGAATTGCTTCCTGTACCCAGAATGCAGGAGATGCACGACTCACCATCGTAAGTAGCCATTGCGCTTCCGAGCAAATCATGTTCAACCAGAATTTCGGCTGAAGAAAAAACACGGGCAAGCCCGCGCTTCATTATCGCACACATTTCTTCGTTGCTGCTTCCTGCCCCATAAAAGAAAACATGCGTGATGTCTTTCGATGTAATTGAAAGAGAATTGTTTTCACGCAATGCATTTTCAATTTTCTCTTCATCGTGGAAATAAGGATTCAATCCTGTGGTTTCAAAATCACCAAGGCGACTTCCTTTTTCGTCTATCAAAGCCCAATCACATTTTGTGGAGCCGCTGTCTGCTATCAGTATCATATTCTATAAGTCAAAAAGAAAATTAAACTTCAAACCATCAACACAAGGTCGCATACTCTTTCGCTGTAGCCCGCTTCGTTATCATACCATCCCATCACTTTCACAAGATTGCCATTGGCACTTGTCAATGCAGCATCAAAAATGCAGGAGTGATGATTGCCAACAATGTCAATCGAAACAATTGGGTCGGTGCAGTATTCAATAATTCCCCGCATAGTGGTTTGAGCGGCTTCTTTCATCGCTGCGTTTATTTCTTCTTTCGTTACATCTCGTTTCAATATTGCAACTAAATCTGTAAGAGAACCATCGGGCACAGGAACGCGAACTGCCACACCATCAAGCTTTCCTTTCAGTTCCGGCAGTACCTCACCAACTGCTTTTGCTGCGCCCGTTGAAGTGGGAACCATACTTACTGCTGCCGCACGTGCCCTCCGCAAATCTTTGTGCGGTGCGTCCTGCAATCGTTGGTCAGCGGTGTACGCATGTACCGTTGTAATGTATCCCTTTTCAATCCCGAATTTTTCGTGCAGAACTTTCGCCATGGGCGCGAGGCAATTGGTGGTGCATGATGCATTGCTCAAAATCACATCGTCATCCGAAATTGTTTCATCATTCACACCGAGCACAATCGTTTTCACTCCACCGGTTGCCGGTGCGGTGATGATGACTTTTTTCGCTCCTGCTATAATGTGTTTCATAGCGCCTTCCTTGTCTGCATAATGTCCGGTGGATTCAATTACGACATCAACTTGTAAATCTTTCCATGGCAAATTGATCGGGTCACGTTGCGCAAAAACTTTAACCACTTTTCCTTCCACTGAAATGGTATCCAGAGTGGATTCAATCTTCACTGAAAATTTTCCGTGTACACTGTCGTATTTCAGCAAGTGAGCAAGTGTCGGCACATCGGTAAGGTCGTTGATGGCCACAATTTCAACATCATCTTTCTGAACCAAACTCCGGAAACACATCCGGCCGATTCTTCCAAAACCATTTATTGCAATTTTTTTCATAAGTAAAAAGGGAGAAATTCTTTAATCAAATACCTAGATTGACAGGATCCGCGCAATCCTCAACTCATCGCGGTTCGGCATGTTCTGTCCTTTAATTGCTTCCTCCAGTGGTGTGTAAGTTTCGTGATCGTTCACTATTCCAATCATTACATCTTTTCTTCCCTGAAGCAAACCTTCCACTGCGGCCACTCCCATGCGCGATGCAATCACACGGTCGTAACAAGATGGTGCACCACCGCGCTGCAAATGCCCAAGCACGGAAACGCGCGTTTCATATTCACTGTATTCCTCTGTCACTTTCTTCGCAATTTCATAAGCCCCTCCGCTCTTGCTTCCTTCGGCCACAATTACAATACTTGAAGATTTTCCACTTTCTTCGGTGCTGCGCAGTGTCTCAATCAACTCGTCCACGCTCATTTCATCTTCTGGTAAAATGATAGCTATGGCACCCGTAGCAATTCCGGTTTTCAATGCAATGAAACCGCTGTTGCGTCCCATCACTTCAACAAAAAATAAACGGTTGTGAGAAGTAGCTGTGTCGCGAATCTTGTCTACACATTCCACCACAGTGTTGGTGGCAGTATCGAAACCAATGCAATGATCGGTGCCGAATAAATCGTTGTCAATCGAGCCGGGAATGCCCATCACAGGAACACCAAATTCCTGATAAAAAATATGTGCCCCGGTAAATGTTCCGTTGCCCCCAATGGTGATTAGCGCATCCACCCCATTCTGCTTCAAATGGTCCATAGCTTTTTGACGCCCATCTTTTTCATAGAATTCTTTCGAGCGTGAACTTTTAAGTATTGTTCCACCTCGACCTAGAATTTTTGCCACAGTCCTTACATTGAGTGGTTCAATATCGCCTTCAATCAATCCTTGGTAACCGCGATAAATTCCAACCACCTCTACTCCGCTAAACACACCAGCGCGAACAACAGCACGCACCGCAGCATTCATTCCGGGGGCATCGCCACCACTGGTAAGAACTCCTATTCTTTTGAACATTGTTGGATGTTGGAAGTTGAAAGTTGGCCAAAGTAAGTGTATCAAGTACACTAAGTAATGAATTCAAATAAAAATTCTTTAATTTGAAGCGGCAAAAAAACAAACACAATTTAAAAACGTGGCGAAGAAATCGGATTCCAATGCTTCCATTTTGTTGGATGTTTCTGTGGATTGTGTAGTGTTCGGTCTGGATGATAAAAAGCTCAAGGTGCTGCTCATCGAACAAAAAAATCCGGACAAAAATTCCAGGCTCAAGTCACAGATTGCCTTGCCTGGTGACCTGCTGAACCCTGATGAAAGTCTTGATCAGGCTGCGCAACGTGTCCTTCTGGAACTCACTTCGCTGGAGGGCATTTACCTGAAACAGTTTCACACATTCGGCAATCCAAGGCGGGTGAAGGGTTTGAAAGACCAGGAATGGCTGCGCATATTTCGCGCTCATCCTGAACGAAGGGTGATCACAGTTGGTTATTACTCGCTGGTAAAATTGGAAGACTACAATGCAAAGGCATCCTCTTTTGCAGGAAAAATCCGGTGGACCGATGTGTATGAAATTCCGGCACTGGCATTCGACCACAACGAAATTGTTCATCAAGCCATCAAAGTATTGCGGCACGAATTGGTTGCTGACAATATCGGTTTCGAACTTCTTCCTGAAAAATTCACCTTGTCGCAACTCCAGCATCTCTATGAAATAGTGCTTGATAAAAAATTGGACAAGCGCAATTTCCGCAAGAACATTCTTCGCATTGAGCTATTGAAGCCGTTGGCGGAAAAACAAAAAGGTGTGCTACATAAACCAGCGCAGTTGTACAAATTCCATGGCAAGAGAAAATGAATAACTAAAATCAAAAGAGCCTTATGCATCCCTGGCACGACATAACTCCCGGAGAAAAATTACCAGCAGTGGTAAACGCCATCATTGAAATTCCACGCGGCACAAAAGCGAAGTATGAAGTGGACAAGCAATCGGGCTTACTTAAACTTGATCGCGTGCTTTATGGTGCATTTCACTACCCTGTAAATTATGGTTTCATCCCTCAAACCATGGGCGCTGATGGCGACCCGCTTGATATTCTGGTTATCTCGCAGGCAGACATTGAACCTCTGTGCCTCGTTCTGGCAAAAGTGATTGGCCTGATGCAGATGACGGATCAGGGCATTTCAGATGAAAAAGTGATTGCAGTGGCTATGGGTGATGGTGCTGTTAATCATTACAATTCGGTGGACGATTTGCCGGCTCACCTGAAACTGGAGATCAAGCATTTCTTTGAACACTACACAAGGCTTGAAAACAAAAAAGTGGAAGTTCATGAGTTTTTACCAGACCTCGAACGCACCGGGTTATAGTACATTCAACAGTGAGATACCGGAATAAATTTCCTGCCTGATGCAAACAGCCCTATAGTTCGAACATGATCATATTACTTTTGGTAAAATCCTATGAAAAAATTTTCGAATTTTTTCTGCGGCAACAACCAAACTTAAACTGCTCATGCTAAAACGGTCATGCTTTTTTGTTTCATCACTACTGGCTGCATCGGGTGCAGCGCAATTCCAATACGCATCCACTGCTGCTGTAATCCAAGCTTACAACACCGGGTCAACTTATGGCGGAGGTGTATCCTTTTACGACTTCAACAAAGACGGCAAGGATGACATAACTTTTGGAATGAACGCTGATTCCATTCTCTTTTACAGAAACATAAGTGGGATGAACTTCCAACGTATGGAAATAATTCCAAACGAAATGGACGTTAAACAACCCACCTGGGTGGATTATGATAATGATGGCGATGCCGATTTTTTCTTTGGACGCGATGGTGGTTCATGCAAACTCTACCGCAACGATGGCAACATGATTTTCGCAGATGTAACTGCCGATCTCAATCTTCCTTTCGAATTTGCCCGCAGCTTCGGTTGCTCCTGGGCCGACTATGACAGGGACGGCTGGCTGGACGTTTATGTCTGCAACTACGATTGGCAAAACGGGGTTGAAAACTGGCTGTTGCACAACAACGGTGACGGAACCTTTAACGATGTTGCTCCCGCGCTCGGCCTCACCAATGACGACTTGCCCACCTTCCAAAGTATCTGGTTCGACTGGGATTTTGATGGATGGCCCGATCTGTATGTGATCAACGATAAAAACACAGGCAACAGTTTTTACCGCAACAACGGTGATGGCACTTTTGAAGACATCAGTGATGCCACCAATGCCGATATTCAAATTGATTCCATGAGTGCTTCATTGAGTGATTTTGACCGTGATGGCGATTGGGATATTTATGTCACCAACACAGGAAGTGGAAATTTTTTCCTACGCAATGACGATGGTGTGTTTGTGAATGTGGCCGAAACACTCGGCATAGCTTGTTACAGCGTATGCTGGGGTGCTCTATGGATGGATCATGACAACGACATGTACGATGATTTGCATGTGGCCACTGCTGCTGCCAATGATGGCAACCAGAATTATTTTTTCATAAACAATCAGGATGGAACTTTCCAGAGTGGGATAACAGAACTGGGACTGACCAATGATGATTACATGAGCTTCAGTTCCGCAAAAGGTGATTTGGAGAACGATGGCGACTGGGATTTTGTGGTTCACAATCAGTCGCCCAACAATGCTTCGTTGTGGCGCAACACAACACCTCAAGGCAAATGGCTGAAACTATCACTGGAAGGAACTGCCAGCAACAAGGATGCAATAGGAACCTTGATCGAGTATTGGATGGAAGACCAATACCTGTTCACCCAAACCATGTGTGGCGAAAATTATATTTCCCAGGACTCACAATACGAAATTCTAGCCATGGGTGAATTCAATGTAATGGATAGCCTTGTGCTCAACTGGCCCAGCGGCTGGACTGACACCTTTTACAACGTGGCATCACAACAAGTATTCAATGTAACGGAAGGTGAAACTTTTATGCCTGACATTTTGCAATTGAATGAGCTATGCAATGGCAGCACAGCTGTGCTTGATGGTGGAGATTTTGAAGAATGGATGTGGAGCACAGGAGCTAGCACTCGCTACATAACCATTTCCGAACCTGGAAATTATTCGGTGGAAGTAAAGCACGAATCAGGCATTTCCGGACTGGCGCAAATAGTTGTTGAATTGACCGCAGCACCTGAAGCTCTGAGCCAAATCATATCACCCTTGTGTGCAGGTGAAGCCACGGGAGAAATATCAGTATCCACCACAGGCGCTGCCATTACAGAAATTGAATGGAGCAACAGTGAAACAGGAAACATAATGATAGATTCCCTTCAAGTTGGTTCCTATTCTTTCACATTGACGGATGAAAACGGATGTGTGTTATGTGATACATTGGAAGTTTCAGAGCCGGATTCACTTTCGGTTTCTTTTACATCATCCAACGTAACATGCTTTGGTGGTAACGATGGCAGCGCCAGCATTTCAACTTCAGGAGGAACTGGAATAATATCCACTTCATGGCTGGATGGAATTTCGCCCGAAGAATTGACTGCCGGAATTTTTGTTGCGATGCTGGAAGACGAAAATAATTGCATGTTGGATATTGAAATTTTTATTACGCAACCCGAAGAAATCACAGCGCAGTTAACGTTCGATGTTCCATGTTTTGGCGAAGACGGAATGGTGGAAGCGTCAGCCACAGGAGGCACGGGTGAATTGTCTTTTGATTGGAATGGTATAAATCCCGAAGCACTTCCAGCAGGAGACTACGCACTGACAGTGACCGATGAATCGGGATGTGCAATTGAACACGAATTTGTAATGCAGGAAAATCCTGAAATCACTGCAGAAATTTTGGTGCTCGATGCCAATGGCGGTGCCAACGGTTCAGCACTTGTCACGCCCGCGGGTGGTACTCCTCCTTACGATTATTTGTGGAGCAACGGCAGCACATTTGCCACAGTGAACGGGCTGGCGCAAGGCCAATACACCGTCAGCATAACAGATAATGCCGGCTGTTCAATCGTGGTGGAGGTCAGTGTGATTGATGTGGGTGTTGCTCATCTAAATTTTTCAGGCATAACCATATCACCTAATCCATTTTATGATGAACTGGTGATGGATTTCCCTGAATCGTACGCTGGCGAAATGGCTGTTTTGCTCAATGCAATGGGTGAAGTAGTGATGACGTTTACAATCATTCAGGAAAAAATGATCGTTGAGACAAAAGGACTTTCAACCGGTATGTACATTTTGAGGGCAGGAAACAAAAATGTGTTGCTGATCTGTGGTGGATAGAGCGCACACTCCACTTTCATTTAAACCCGATGTGAATCGTTAGAGGCAAATTTGAAATTGGTTGTCCGAAATTCAACAACCAAGTTTACCTGATCTAAGCGCAATAAGCTGATGTGATTTTTGTTCTGTCATTCGAAACAAAATTCACCATGCATCCTGACGACATCACCACTGCTTATCAAAACAACATGACCAAAGAAAAACTGGACAAATTCTGGCTCGGACTTCTCCTCGGTTTTGCTGGGGCGTTTGGCGGGTTTTTCATTTTCGCATTCTTATGGTCGCTGGTTAACGAAACTACGGTTAAGGATTTTATAGACAACGTTTTTTTTAACAGCGGTCCGATCCAGTTTCAGGACAAGATTGTTTCTGTTTCCATGATTGCCGACATACTGCTCTTCTACTTATTTATGCGAATGAGCTGGTACAACGTGTGCAAAGGACTACTCGCAGTGGTGATATGCGCGGTGCCGGTTGTGATTTACCTCTACTGACGGGTATTCATACTCCCCTATTCTTTCACCCATCTCTTTACCAGTGTTTCATCATCTGCATTTACCTGGATGGTGTACATGCCATCCGTCCATGCGGAAACTTTCACTACACACTCATTGGAAAAAACAGAGTTGCTTTCGAACACCAGCCTGCCAGTGTTGTCGAAAATTTTTACACCATCAATTGGATGCGAATTGAGCAGCCGGATTTCATTTCCCAACACTTGTAGCACGAGCGTCATATTTCTGTGCGGTTCGCGAAGCGATGTGTACGAACAACCATCAACAGCATCGAACAGCACTTGCAGGGAATCAATGGGTTCAGTTAGCTCAGCATACGTGTTTATGGTAAGATCGAGACCCAGTGCATCGGGATTTTCAAAAACGCCAGCCACCCGAACAAATGCGGAAAAGGAAGAAGTATTGAAATCCTCGCAGCGAGTATCGGCACCCACCACATTGGCGCCCTGCAGTGCCGCCATAAGTTTGCATGCAAGGGTGCCTTCGGTATTCAAAAACCGGGTTTCCATCGAGTCAAGAATTTCTTGCCCAAGCAAGATATTTCCTTGTATAGCATAGTTCGGACCCACGATGTGGTTTTTGTAATCGAAACAATCTTCACCGGTAAATGATGCGCAAGTGCCATCCGTGCGAATGACACCGTACTGCCGGATGCCGGGATTGTTTTGTGCATCATTGGCAACCAACGAGTCAATTATTTGCTGTGCGGTGAGGTTCATGGTCATCAACTCGCTGCCGTAATTCTGGTTGCTGGCAAGCCAATACGACTGAGTATGCACTACCCCAATGCCTGGATGCACATCGGAAATTATAATGCAACTGACATCGGAACTTTCGATACAGGTAGCACCGGCACTTCCCACCTCACCCGTTTCAGGATCGAATGCGCAGATTGAAAAAGTGTCTTGCGCATTAGTGTAAAATGACATCAGTACAAAAAGTGCCAGTAAAATTGCTTTCATGATTTGATTGATTTTGGTTGGGCTAAACTAATGGACAACAGACACTGCTCCCATTGCATGAGCAGAGGATTGACAATTGTCAATTTCTTTGCAACATGAAGCTAAAAAATCTCGAAGGAAAAAAAATCATCCTCGCCTCCAAGTCACCGCGCAGGCAACAGTTAATGAGCGGGCTGGAGTTGCAGTTCACATTGCGCACCATGGATGTAGATGAAAGTTTTCCTGTCCATCTCAAAGGAGAAAACATTGCACTCTATCTCTCCAAAACAAAAGCAGAAGCATTTTTACCAGCGCTGGATGAAAATGAAATCCTCATCACTGCCGACACCATAGTTTGGATTGATGATGAAGTGTTGAATAAGGCATCGGATTTTGATGAAGCCTTCAGGATGATAAAAAAATTGAGTGCAAGAACTCACATTGTTTACACAGCAGTGTGCATCACATCAAAACACAAGCAGGTAAATTTTTGCGATGAAACAAAGGTGACGTTTGCAGCATTGACCGATGAAGAAATTACTCACTACATCACACATTATCAACCTTACGACAAAGCAGGCGCTTACGGAGCGCAAGATTGGATTGGCCTTGCCGGAATAGAAAAACTTGAAGGCTCTTATTTCACCGTTATGGGTTTGCCGGTGCATCGGTTATACCAGGAGTTGAAAAAATTCTGAAGGTATTTCTTACACTGAGTTTTTTATGTATGAAAAAAGATGAATAAAAATAGTTTTTATTCGCAAAGCCACCACGCTTATCGGTGTTCAGGATTCACGACAACATTCACAACTCAATGGAATAGAAGTACACACTTAAACTGCACCTAATGTTTTTTCCCAAAAAAAAACAGCCCTGCATGGTAAAAAAAAACGCTGAGAAATCATTTTCATTCTCTGCGCATTTTCGGCACGGTGCGAGAGTTTAGATTCTTATCGTTTTTTCATCCACCACTTTTCCATCCACTATCATTTGCGCTACATAGTCTCCCGCTTCCATGTCGTAAGCTTTGAACCTGAAATTCTGTGTGAAGAATCCCCACTGCAAACTTTTGTCGGTGTAGAACACATAAAATTCTTCGCCCTTAGGATCAAGAATTTTCAAAGTGCCTTTGCCGCCATTGTCGAGTTGGAAGTGAAGCGTTCCTCTCAACTCCTTTGGCTCGTAAACAAATTGTGTATTCAGTTCATAGCCGTAATCCACATCGTAAAACGGAACCTCTTGCCCAAGAACATGAGCTGTGAACTCGCGCAGCTTTTTAGTCTCCTGCTCAGCCCCACCATAAATGCCACCCACTGAGTGATCATCGCTCACCGCCCAGATAGCGGCCTGTTCCAGCATTGGGTCGTAATTGTTTTCCGCAAGATGTCCTGAAAGCTTCATAAGATTTTCGCTCTTGCATTTCTCCAGGCGAAATGCACTTGCTGAAGTAGGTACGCTATTCCCAGCCTGACAACAGAAACCGTAAATCGAACCTGAACCTGTTTCGTTGTTCTTCACAAAAATTTCAATGGGTCGTGTCACAAGTATATCCTGTTCACTCTCATTAGTGGTATTGAGGATTGCACCTACCGGAATGGAAATGGTGAGTGGCGAGCCAGAAAGGTTGCGGACATTCAGGGTTGCACAATTCTCACTGCTCGATTCAGCGGAAACGGGCATCACCGAGATCAATTTTTTCTCGAGTGCAGTAAACACATCGTACTTCTGCGGAGGACTTTCCAGTGTGGCGCAGATAAAAATTACAGAAACAAGGATGGCACAAAAAAGAACGGTTTGTTTTTTCATTTTGCTTACGGTTTGTTGGTTTATGATTGGGGAAACGGATACTGTTCAATCAAATTGTGTAAGTCATGAAATCTGGATCACCTGGATTTCAAAAATCCACGTTGTGTTTTCGTTTACCTAATGTTACGAAGATGTAATGCAAGCATGAATTGTTGTGCTACAAACTTCTATTTCGTAATGTTTCAATAACCGTATGTGAGGTAGCTTCAAAATAGCTTCGCACTCCATATACTCATCATACAATGAAGACTCTACTACCTGCATTATTCTTTGTTTTCACCGCATCTGTGGCCATGTCGCAGGGTACAGTTCGGGGCAAAGTGACCAACAACCTGGGTGAAACCATTCCGGGTGCAGCCGTTGTTGTTAAAGACAACACTTCGTTGGGTGCTTACACTGATATTGATGGTGACTATTCAATAAAAATTCCGGACGCATCTCCACAGATTTTGGTGCTGAATTACCTTGGTTACATGCCGCAGGAAATAACAGTGAACCCAACAGGCGGTGAAGTAGTAATTGTGAATTTCGATCTGGTGCCCGAGGATTTTGTAATTACAGGAGTAACCGTTGAGGCCAAGGCCATCAAGCGCAATGATTACTACATGGAGAAAATGAAACAGAAATCGGCAACCACACTGGATTACATATCAGCCGAAACGATCAAGAAAACAGGTGACTCAAATGTTTCTTCAGCTATTAAAAGAGTTACAGGTGTTTCGTTTGTTGGAAATTATGTGACCGTTCGCGGGCTTGCTGACCGCTACATAAAGACCACTATCAATGGTTCCAGAATACCAACTCTCGATCCTTTCACAAATAACATAAAGCTGGACATTTTTCCAACGGGTTTGATTGACAATCTCATCATCACCAAATCCGCAAGTCCCGAGTTGCCGGGTGACTGGAGCGGTGCTTACCTTTCAGTAGAAACTATTGACTTTCCGGATCAACTTACCATCCAACTCAACTCATCATGGGGCTACAATCCGCAAACTACCTTCCGGGATATCGTTTCATCACAGGGCAGTTCCACTGATTGGTTGGGCTATGATAATGGCTTTCGAGGCATTCCGGATGGTGTACCCACCGGCCAAGAAGATTTTCCTGTGGCCATTACCAACCCTGACTACTACATGCAATTCCAGGAATTAGGACTGGGTAGCTATCTCAACTCTTACGGCATCACATCCAATACAAACATTACGGAAGGAGACGCATTTTACAATCTGGCTATGATAGAACTTGGCTTGCTAGGCCCTGCGCAATTCTATAATTCATCAGCCGTGAACCAGGCCATAGGAAATTACCAGGATCAATACCAGCCCATTTTTTTCCCGAAGTTTAATGCCGAGCTAGCGGATATCGGACAGAAGTTCAGCAATTCCTGGGCTACCCAAACAAAGAAGGCACCTCTCAATTCTGGCAACAGTATCATCATTGGAAACCAGGTAAATTTCCTGAAAAGAAAATTGGGATTTATGATCGGTGTTAGGCATTCCACCAACGTGAACTACGATGGAAACTCAACAGCACAACGAACCAATGCATCACCCGATTTTGGTGCATCTCCTGAGGTACCATCTCCTATTGCAGATGATCTCAACCTTTCCCAGCAATCGGCTTCTGAAACGAATAGTGTAAGTGGCCTTGCCAACTTGTCTTATCAACTCAACAAGAACAACAGTGTTTCGCTATTGTTTATGCCCAACTTCATCGGGGACAACCAGGCTAGAAAATTTCAGGGTAAAGACCGCGACTCAGGACCCTCTGAAACATTATTGGGCGAAGACCAATACTATGAGGAAAGAAAGCAACTGGTGTATCAACTCAAAACAGAACATTTTTTCCCCGGATCAAAAATCAAGGCTGATATCAACGCATCGTACACTGATGGTGAAAGAAATGTGCTGGACTTTAAAGACATTCAATATTTCTATGATGCGGGTGTTTATCAGTTCAGGAGCACCTTTACTCCCAACAGGCGTTTCCGCGAAATGCTTGAGTCGTTGTTTGATTCCAGGGCTGTTGTCGAGATTCCGATTGGAAAAAAAGAAGCCAACACCACCAAACTGAAACTGGGTGGTGCATATCAATACAACAGCCGGGATAATTCGCAGGCCATCTATTCGCTGCAAGGCGTAGGTGGTTCCATCATTACCTCCAGCCTGAGCGACTTATTTAGTCTTGACAGGTTTTCCATTGATGGCCGCACCACTTTCGATCTCAGTTATGCCAATGCCTCTTCGTTGCTCGACAGCGATATAGGAATAAGTAAAGTGACTGCAGGTTTTGTTATGGCTGATCATCATTTCGGAAGTAAACTTCGTATGGTTGGCGGAGTTCGGGCGGAGCACACTAATATCATTGCTGACATTAAAGAATACCATGAACTGGGATTACCAATTGATGATCCTGATCGCAGAAACATTGGTGGAGTAAAAGCAAATCCCGGCATGGTAGATACCCTGCACATTTTACCAAGTGCCAACCTGATTTACAATTTGGTGGGCAACGACACAACCACGGTCAACGTGCGCCTGAACTACTTCCGCTCATTGGCACGGCCTGGTTTCCGCGAATTGTCCGCGGTGTCGCTTGAAGATTATGAATTGCGCGCACGCGTTCAGGGAAACCCCAGCCTTGAAATGACTAATGTGAACAATTATGATTTCCGCATTGAATCCTATTTCCAAACCGGGGACAATCTTTCGTTCAGTTTGTTCTACAAAACTTTTGAGAACCACATAGAACTCGTGAAACTTTCCGGTGGTGATAATTACACCTGGCAGAATGCTGATAAATCCAGCGCACTCGGATTAGAATTAGAAGGAAGAAAAAAGCTGACATCCAATGTTGATCTGCGGGCAAATGTTTCGTTTATTGATTCCAAAACCACCGTCACTGTTCCGGTTAACGAAACCAGGAAAATGTTTGGACAGGCTCCTTATATCGTAAATGGAATTCTTTCCTACACGGGCGACAGTGCCAAGTTTTCCGTTTCGGTATCGTACAATGTGCAGGGGCCAAAACTTGCCGTGGTGGCCAATGCGGCAGAAGATACTCCCGACATTTTCGAATTACCCCGACAGTTGTTGGATCTAAACATCACTAAAAAAATAGGCAAACATTACAGCGCCAGTTTCCAGGTGCGCAATCTCCTCAATGCGCCCATCCGCAGAACTTACAAATTCGATGCGGGCTGGTTGCTCGACTTCGACAAATACACTTACGGAACAAACTACGTGCTCAGCGTTTCCTACAAGCTCTGATCTTTTCACACGAATTTTTTCATACCATGAAAATGAAAATCATTTTTTCAACACTTGCAATTCTTATTTCCTCCGCATCAATACTTATTGCCCAGGGCGACATCGAGAATGTAATGGTAGAAACTTATTACATCACGGATGGAAATGATGCAGCTGATATTGATGGAGATGATCCAGGAGGATCGCTGCCAGCAGGTTCGGTGACCTATCGTGTGTTTTTGGATCTGGTTGAAGGAGCAAAACTCATTTCAATTTATGGTGATACCAACCATGTTTTGTTAATCAATAGTACCGCTCCTTTCTTTAACAATACAGACCGCGGGGAAGTTTTCGGTTTTGATATTGGCGCGAATCATCTTAATAAAAACACCGTAGCTCTTGATTCATGGTTGTCATTCGGTGCAGCCTCGGATGAACACTCCGGAATTCTAAAAACGGAAGACCCAGACAGTTCAATTGTAGGTGGGATGAACAACACTGGAGGAAGCAATGAAGTAGCTGGTGGCTTGCTTGTGAACAATGATGTTCTGGCAGGAATTCCACTCATTGAAAAAGATGGATTGATTGCATGGATGGATTCATCAATTCTTGATTTGGTTGTGGCAGGCGATAATCCTGAATCAGTTTTCAATGATGAAACACTTTCTTCGATTTACGAAAGCGATAGTGTGACGATGCTTGTGCCGGAAGGTGTGCAGGGACCAACATCCGATAACAAAATTCTTATCGCTCAACTCACAACCATCGGAGAACTCACTTTTGAATTCAACGTGACAGTTATGAACCCAAACGGTGACATCATAAAATATGTGGCCAATGATTCTATACTTCTTGAAGATGAAAACGTAAGTGCATTCCTCAAATACCCTCCCACCTGCGGATGCAACGATCCGCTCTATCTTGAATATGATCCCGCTGTGAGTTGCAGTGATGGTTCTTGCCAGACTTTAATCGTATTAGGTTGTTCGGACACGCTTGCATGCAATTACGATCCCGATGTGAATTTCAACGTGCAGGAATTGTGTTGCATTCTTCCAGACAACTGCATAAACCTCGATCCCGATTTGATTTGTCCGGGATTTGTCGGGCTTGAAAATTTATCGGCCACTGATGTTGATTTCATTTTCTATCCCAATCCTTTCAATGATCAACTCAGTATTCAATTCGGGGATAAGGCACATCAATCAGTTTCCGTTTTGATCGTTGATGCTCTGGGAAGAATCGTTCATCAGGAAAACGTGGAAACGACTTCGGAAAATCAATTGGTGAAACTGAATACCGCCCATCTAGCAAAAGGCATTTTTCTTCTTCAACTAAGTGGCGATCAAATTTCAGAAAGGAAGTTTGTGGTGAAGAACTAAATCACATCTGACCTTGCGATGATCGTCTTGATAATTTGCAGGTAACACAGAGCGAGCAGGACTAACGTTTATTTAATCTACAGGATGAATTTGGGAAAAGGTGAGCATCTAGCCTTGCACTCTCAAATTAACCAGAATGAAAAAAATCCTACTTTGCTTTTCCCTTGTCCTGACAGTTGCTTTCACCCGATCACAGGGCCTCGAAAACATTATCGTTGAGACTTATTACATCTCCGATGCCAACGATGCTACTGATACCGATGGTGGTTCGCTGCCTGCAGGTTCTACCACGTACAGAATTTTTGTGGACATGCTTTCCGGCTATGAACTACAGGCGGTATATGGAAACGGAAACCACGAATTGCGCATCGAGACTTCCACACTCTTCTTTAATAATGTGGATCGGGGTGAAAAAACAGGTAAGGAAATTCCCGACAACCGAATTGATGAAAACACCGTTGCACTAGACTCCTGGGTGGCCATGAGTGGTGCCACTACACTTCGTCTTGGAGTGTTGAAAACTGATGATGCCGGTGGTTCGCTCGTTGGCGGTGCAAATAATGATGGAGGAAGTGCCGGAATTGCGGGTGGACTTTTGGTGAACAACAATCCTCTTGCCGGAATTCCGCTTACTACTTCAGACGGGTTGATTCCAGGAGTTGGCCCCATAGTTACAATAGTAGGTTTGGATTTATCAGTGTTCGACAATGTGAATGCAGGTCCGCTTTTTACTTCAAATGGTGGTGCATGGTCAGTACTCGAAGGTGTGCAAGGCCCCACTGCCGACAATCGTGTATTGGTTGCACAAATCACTACGGATGGTGAATTTTCTTTTTGCCTCAACATCCAACTCGGAACACCGGGTGGCGGTGTTGAACAATACGTTTCCAGCAATCCCGTGGGTGCTGAACAATACTTCCAGGCACTTTGTTATCCCATGCTCGCAATATCAGGCTGTACGGACAACACCGCTTGCAACTACAACCCCGATGCGACAGAAGATGATGGATCATGCACCTATCCCGGTTGCACTGATGATACTGCCTGCAACTATGTGGATGGTTCTGGTTGCGATGACGGCTCATGCACCTATCCCGGTTGCGCTGATGATACTGCATGCAACTATGCAGATGGTGCAGGTTGCGATGATGGCTCATGCACTTATCCCGGTTGCAACGATCCGGCTGCAACTAATTACGACCCACTGGCAGGATGCGATGATGGTTCATGCACGTATTACTGCCTCGGTGACTTTGACGGAAACGGAACCGTAAACACCTCAGACCTGCTGGTGTTCATGTCCAACTTCGGCTGCACAAGTGGCTGTGGTTTATTTGATATGGACAACAACGGAGCAGTAAACACCAGCGACCTTTTGATATTCATGTCAACATTCGGAAACGTTTGCCCATGATGATTCACATCCTGGTCTAAGAAAATAGTTAGCACCCCTAAGAGGTCATGCAACGTGCTTGACTCCTTAGGGGTGAATAATGAAAACGCATTTTATTCAAACAACCAAATTCAAAACACAAATAATTGATGAACAAATTTTTTATTTCCGCCCTTGTCTCACTCGCTCCCATGTTTTCAATTTCGCAAGGTCTCGAAAACATCATTGTAGAAACGTATTACATCTCTGACGCCAACGATGCGGTGCCCAATGATGGAGGCACCCTGAATGAGGGTTCAACAACCTACCGTATTTATGTGGACATGGCGCCTGACTACGAATTGCAGGCGGTATATGGAAATGAGAATCATGAAGTGAGGATTGAAACTTCAACATTCTTCTTCAACAATGAAGACCGCGGTGAAACGCTGGGCGGTGGCATTGGTCACAGCTTCATTGATGATAATACTGTGGCGGTGGATTCGTGGCTAGCGATGAGCGGAGCAACAACACTGCGGCTCGGAATTCTGAAAGCGGATGATCCCGATGGTTCAATTGTAGGTGGGGTTTATAACAATGATGGTTTGCTCAATAACGAAGATCCTCTTGCCGGAATTCCCCTTGAAGTTGCCGATGGATTGATGACCGGAACCGTTCCATCCGTCACAGTGGTGGGTTTGAATTTGTCCATGTTCGATATGATGAATTCACCACTTGTTTTTTCTTCGAACAACGGTGCATGGTCGGTGCTTGCAGGTGTGCAGGGGCCAACTGCTGATAACAGAGTTCTCGTTGCACAGATAACTACTGATGGTGATTTAACTTTCTGCCTGAACATTCAATTGGGAACTCCCGATGGCGATGTAGAACAATATGTATCGAGTAACCCTGTGGGTGATGAACAATTCTTCGAGGCTCTTTGCTTCCCTGTCGTTAGCAGCGGCCTTGGTTGCACCAGCCTGTCCGCTTGTAATTATGATGCAACAGCAACTGAAGATGACGGAACTTGCATTGAGCCAATAGCAGCTTGCCAGGCCTGCAATGCAAACAACGATGGTCTTGATATAATTGATGAAGACAACGATGGCATTTGCGATGCAGAAGAAGTTTTAGGATGCACTTTAGCCACCGCCTGCAATTATAATCCCGATGCAACAGATGATGATGCTACTTGCATAGAACCCATCCCGAACTGTTTAGCCTGCAATGCCAACAATGATGGTTTGGTAATCATTGATACAGATGGTGACGGCACCTGCGATGCACAAGAAAATCCAGGATGCACAAGTGCTACTGCGTGCAACTACGATGCAGCTGCAACGGGTGATGACGGCACCTGCATTGAACCCCAAACCGGATGTTCACAATGCAACGACACCAACAATGGCCTGGAAATTATTGACACCGATGGTGACGGTGTATGCAATGCCGAAGAAATTTTCGGATGCACCAGCGACATGGCTTGCAACTATGACCCCGCAGCCACAGAAGAAAACGGGGATTGCATAATACCTGTCTTCAATTGCCAGGAATGCAACGACACCAATGACGGACTTTTATTGGTGGATGATGACAGTGACGGTGTTTGCAATGCCAACGAAATTTCCGGTTGCACAAGTTCATCCGCCTGCAACTACGATCCATTGACAACTGACGATGATGATTCTTGTATTGAACCCATTGAAAACTGCTGGGCTTGCAATGGCAACAACGATGGTCTTGTAATTATTGACACCGACAACGATGGAGTTTGCGATGCCGAAGAAAGCCTCGGATGTACAAGTTCTACAGCCTGCAACTATGATGAGAATGCGCTGAACGATGATGGCTCATGCATTGAACCGGTAGCTGATTGTTGGGCCTGCAATACAAACAACGATGGTCTTGAACTGGTGGATGATGATAGCGATGGCATTTGCAATGCAGAAGAAATTCCGGGTTGCACTGACCCCGATGCGCTTAACTACGACCCGCTGGCAACCGATGATGATGGCTCGTGCGAATACTTCACCGGTGTAGGTTGCGATGAAACAGGCGGACTCGAAGATGTGATTGTGGAGATTTATTATGTGTGTGACGCAACAGATACTGAAGATGAAGATGGCGGTTCCGATTTAGCTCTCGATTCTTATACCTATCGCATTTATGCGGACCTGGTGGAAGGTTATGAATTGCAGGCCGTGTTTGGAAATGCTGAACACGAATTGCGTTTCGAAACTACCACTTATTTCTACAACCAGAACGACAGAGGTGTGGCAACCGGTGATGCAATTCCGCACGACCGACTGGATGAAAACACACTTGCACTTGATTCATGGGTGGCTATGGGCGCTGCTTCCGATATAGCGTTCGCTGTTTTGAAATCTGAAGACACCGATGGTTCTATTGTAGGTGGTGCTAACAACGATGGAGGAAGTGAAGGCATTGCTGCAGGATTGCTCATCAATGATCATTGCCTGGTAGATCCGTTGCTCACCGAAGCGGATGGTTTGGTGTTGGGACCCGTTCCGCAGGTAACTGCTGTGGGGCTCGACCTCACCATGTTCGACAATGAAAACAACGGCCCTGTGTTTACATCCAACAACGGTGCATGGTCGGTACTCGAAGGTGTGCAAGGTCCTACTGCCGAAAACAAAGTTTTGATTGCACAGATTACCACGGATGGAGATTTTTCATTTGAATTGAATCTGCAACTCGGTACTCCTCTTGGCGATGTTGTTCAATACGTGGCAAGCGCTCCAACAGGTGAACAGGTGCAATGCGACAAACTGATTTACGGAGAAATTTTCGGATGTACTAATGATGCTTCTAGCAACTTCAATCCCGCGGCAACTATTGATGATTGCTCCTGCACAACGGGCGTGAATGAACTGGATGCCCTTTCACAATTCATTGATGTGTTTCCTAATCCTACTGATGGAATGGTTGCGGTCACTTTTGATTTCGGGTCATCGGTAGATGCAAGTTATGTGGTATACAACGTATGGGGTGAAGAAATTCTTTCAGCAGACCTCCATTCTATTGCTGGCTCACATACCGAGGTGATTGACATTTCAGCTATGGCTCACGGAGTGTATTCCATCCGGTTTATGGTGGATGGAAATGCGGTGACCAAAAGAGTGGTGAAGGAATGAGGAAACAAAAAAACTGAGAAATAATAAAAAATAAAGAGGCTGTTTCTAAAGGTGCGTTGGTTCGGCCTTTTGATGCAGCCTCTTTCATTTTCAACTCTCTTCCTGCTTACAATCACTCCAATGGCATGTGATTGTCGCTGCACACTGCGGGCATTTCGCTTAATCCTCCCTGGAGCTCGCAACAAAAAAGAAACTAGATGCCGGGAATCTTGCCCAACTACATGTTTTTGGCCCATCCCTCCCCCCTAAAAAACCACCTATGTTTGCCCAACCATCAACAATAAACAACAAAACATGGATCTACGACACTCATCAGAAACTATTGAAGCCATACTGAAAGAAGTGGAACAGATGGACGAAATTGCCCAACAATCGTTGTTAATCCAGTTAAAAGCCAGACACTACCTCCAGCGTAAACACAAGCCCATTGCACAATACGACAAGGCCAGTGTAAAGCCGCTATCCATGAAACAAATTGATGAAATCAAACACAGGGCAAGGAAGAAACATGCGGGTTGACAGGTTTGTACTTGATGTAAATGTTTGGGTAAGTTATTTCATCAACAGTCGAGAAACATTTTTAGCACAAATAATTTCGGAACACGAGATTACGATCTTTTCAAGCATTGAGCTTCTTGATGAATTGAAACGTGTTCTAGCCTATCTACATCTTTCGAAGTACAATATCAACCGCAGGAGGGCATTGAATTTTGTGAAAGAGTATTCTGTCAATTATAGTATCAGTTACCCCATCAAAAAATACATAGCTGATGACAGCGATGACAACTATTTAATCGCGCTGGCATTGCAAACAAATTCAGGATTCATTACAAGTGGCGACAGGCACATTCTGAACGCAAAACACATTCTTGAAAAGAAATTCAGCAAACTCAGAATTCTTACCAGAACAGAATTTGAGTCTATGTTTCATTAGGTCTAGCTTCGCTTATTCGTGAACGAATTTTTCTTGAGTGTTCTTTCATCGGGTTTACAACTATCCCAAAGACAAAAAACCCTGCACTCGCGCGCAGGGTTTTTTGATTTCAACTCTTTTCTGTTTTACTTCATTGCAACGCTTCCACCAGCGGGCACCACTTCCACCCACTTGCCTGCAGTGCGGGCCGAAATGGTGTTGTCGTACATCGCTTCGCAATTAACCGCAGGCAGGTAATACTTGCCGAGGTAAGTGGCATTCAGTTTTATGCGGTAGGTCTGTTTTTGGTTGGGATAAAGGTCGAAGTAAGAATACACGCGGTCGTCACGTATGTCCTGGTACTCCGGCTCATCGGCATTGGCCACCACAGCACTTACATCCATCCGCGAGTTGATAATCTCCCAACCCGATGGGAAGATTTGCGTGAGTGCCACTTCATCGTAACGCGGCCTTATACCCGGATGTGTCACAGTCACTTCAGCAATGAAATCCGTTGCCTGTTCCATCTTCGTTACATCAACGGCCACGCCTTGCAGGTCGGTATACTTCACCGTCATTTTAAGGTCGCGTTCGCCCGGTGTCTCCTGTCCGTTAAGTGGTTGGCCGGTGGTAATAACACGCACATAGAGCAATCCGCTTCCGCTGTTCTTCAACTCGATGGTGTTGCCCGTCATCTTCGCGCTGAGGTCCTGTTTCGCTACGGGTTTCATCGTGCCTTTTTCGGGAGATGCTTTTCCGTTGAGCGTGTAGGCGTACTTGATTTGTTTACCCACTTCGCCACCTGCAAACTTCGAAATGGCGAGAAGTGCGTAAGCAGTCTCCTGCGTGCTACACCACGATGCGGACGATAGATGTGCTGCAAGTTCTTTGACAACAGGGGCAGCGCGCACCCGGTCTTTCATCGCAACGAGTGTTTCCACTATCATGGCTTCATCGCGCCAATGGCTTCCGTAAGTATAGCCCAGCGAATGGTAAGGTGCGATAGTGGTGGTGAGTCCATTCACTAACTGCTTCGCCACTTCCGGTTGTCCGGCCATTGCATAAGCCGCGGCAAGTCTCCAGCGCGCAGCAGTGCTCATGCCTTTAAACTCCTTCAGGCGATTCATGGCGCCCATCTCCGCACTGCCTGCAAGCGACAATGTGTAAAGGCGGTAAGCCTGCACCAAATCATTTTCGCGCCAGTAGTAATTGCCGCTTGCGGAAGTTTGAGGCCGCCAGTTTTGTGCTGCTGTTTTCTGGTAAGATGTCCACGAAGTTTTCCAACCGGATGGCAGTGTGAATCCTTTTTTTTCTGCTTCCAGAAGGAAGTGGCCGGCATAGTTGGTTCCCCATTCGCTCTCTTCAATACTGCCTGGCCAGTAGGTCATCGCTCCACTCTTCACCTGGAATTTCGCAAGCTGGTTGATGGCGGATTTTACGTTTTCCGATGCGCGAGATTTCTCCGCATCGTTCATCTCAATCACATCTGCCAGATAAAGTTGCGGAAACGCCCCCGATGTGGTTTGCTCAATGCATCCGTGCGGATAGTCGAGCAGGTATTTCAATCTGCGTCCGAAATCAACAGGCGGGATGGTGCTCACTTCAAGCACTGTGGTGTTGGTACCCGCCATGCCCGGCAGATTAAAAGTGCCGCTCCACGTTTTGCCTGCATCGGCAAGGCCTTCCACCACGTTCGTGATATACGGGTTCGGATTGCGCACATCCATTTCCACATCGTAAGTGGAAGAAAATTTTCCGCTCGTTACTGTCACTTTCACTTTTCCTACTCCAATCTTTTCATTCACCTTCATGGAAAAATTCACGACATCATCCCCCGGTTCCTTGAATGAAATATTTTGCGTAGATGATTTTTCAATTGTGAAGAAATCATTCGGCTCAACTTTCACCACAACTTCTTTAATGTTCTTGTCCATCGCGAAAACAGTGACAGGCAATTTCACTTCTTCGCCCGGGCCAAGCACACGCGGCAACGATGCAAGTACCATCAACGGCTTCTTCACCAGTACTGCTTTTTCAGCATTCCCATAAGCCATGTCCTTCCCCGCAACTACCATCACTCGCACACTGCCGATATAGTTTGGCATCGTAAACTTGTGCGTCTTCGATTTTCCTGCTTCGATAGTAAAAGGCCCAGCGAACATTACAACGGGTTTGAAACGGTTTGCGCGGTTCTTTGCTTTTCCTCCGGCTTCGCCATCACCACCAAGGCTCAACAGTTTCTCCAGCTTCGCCCCGAAAGCACCAATCACTTCATCGTACATGTCGTAAGTATTTACGCCAAGGGCTTCGCGTGCATAGAAATGATTCCAGGGGTCTGGCGTTTTGAATCGCGTGAGGTCGAGTAAGCCTTCATCCACAATGGCAAGCGTGTAGGTCATTGCCTTGCCGCTCTTCTCCGAAACTTTTACATCGAATGATTTTTCAGGCGCGAGTTCATCGGCCATTGCAATCACCGGGTCAAGATGCGAGTTGGGATTCTCAACAAAAATTGGCATCACACCGTAAAGCCGAATCGGCAAATCATTCGCGGTTTGGTTGTGTGGCTGCACAAGCGCGATGTTGATGTATGCATTCGGTGTCATCTTCACATTCGTTTTGAACGTGAAAGTGGTCTGGTCCTTTTTAGCCTCCACCCAATGCGCTTCAATCACATTCGTTCCGCTCTCAATACTTACAAGTGCACGACCCACTCCGCTGGATGGGAAGGTGACAGTGCATTCATCACCCACAGTGTATTTGTCCTTGTTGAGTGAAAACGTCAACATGCTGGCACCGCCAGGATTCTCGCGTTGCGCACGACCAGCCCATCCCGGCCAGTCACTGTAAATGGCTTTCCCTGCTGCGTGTCCGCCTTCAGGGTCGGCAATACGCACGAGGTAACGTCCCCAATCGGGGTACTTGATATTTATCTTGAATGAACCTTTGCCATCACTTGTGGTGCTGCACTTTCCAGATGAAATCGGCACAGTGCTTTCGCGACCTACATAGCTGGCCAGGTCATCACCACCGGACTCCCACCACCAGCGCCACTGCACTTTGTATAGCGACCATGAAAGGCTGTCAATCTTCACAGGCTTGCCTTGTGCATCAAGCGTCACGACATCAATTTTGTGGTCGGTATCTGTGAGCAACATGCTGCGCTCTTTGTCGCCCTTCGGCATCTTCAGTCCTACGAAGTTTTCATAAGGCGCATAAGGAATCGAGAAACGGTCAACAGAAAAATCACCACCTTCCTCAAATACTTTCACGGAAAAATTTGCATTCACCATTCCCGGTGCACGGTCTTTCAAGTCGAAATCCATTGATACCAAAGCTTTGCCTTCTGCATTCATGTATGAATCAAAAATGACTTGCTCCTCCGCATCGAAATCGCGAATGGGGTCATCAAAAACATAATCGTTGTACTTGTCGAATTTGGTAGTGGTTTCTGTGAATGTTGCACTGACCATCGCCTTCAGATTTTTTGCGACTGCACCATGCAGCCACTTCGCGCTCAGTTCTCCTTTTATATTTTCATCGAGCGCGGTTATTTTTTCCTTGCCGAAATCAAGCGCGAGTTTCAGGCGATTCGGTTTGATGGTTTCAACTTTCAATGATTTGGAAAACGTTGCACCACCCACGCGAACATTCGCTGTGTAGTTTCCTGTCTCCGCATCGTCATCAGTCTTGCAGGTGAAATTGTAGAAGCCGTTTTCGCCTTTGCTCTTCACCATTTTCGTCACCACCTGCCCCCGCGGATTTACCAACTCGAAGTTGACAGGATGAATGGCAGGAAGAGTTTTTCTTTCGTCCTCAAGAATGAATGAAAGGAAAAGCGTATCTCCCGGACGCCACACACCACGTTCACCGTAGATGAATCCTTTCAGCCCCTTTTGTGTTTGCTCTCCTTTAGTATCGAACGTTGAAAGTGAAAGTGTGTGGTCGCCATCGAGTTTCAGGTAACCGCGTTGTTTATCTTTTTTCGCTACGAGAAGAAATGGATTGCCTTCGAGTTTATCCACTTTCGCTTGTCCTTTTTCATCGGTCTTCATTTTGGCAAGCGATTGCTGCTGGTAGTTCAGCAACTCGATGTCCACTCCTGCAAGCGGCTTGGTGGACTTCATATCAGTCACCGCGAAGAACATCGAGTTGTCCGTCCCCTTCTTCGCAATAATGCCGAGGTCTGATGCAAAAATGTTTTTCGCTTCCGGCCTGCGCGATTTGTAGTAAGCATCGTCACAAGGATTGTCGCGCTGGTCGTATTCATAATCCCAATCATAGTCGCCTTCGTAATAGTCCCCGTAATAGTCTTCGGAATAATCCCAATAGGAGAATTCATCTTCATCGTTTTCATCAGCATCGGCTTCCTCCATATCCTTCATGTTGTCATCGGGTTTGGGGTCCTCATGACCTTCGCAGTGGTATAGCGAATACGCCTTTTTGAAACCCACTTCAACACGATAGATAGCACCGGGTTCAGCCTTGATGATTTTGTTGAGGTCGAGATAAAATGTATTCCAGGTTGAAAGGTCTTTGCCGTTCTCACTGTTGAGTTGCACTGTGGTTTTTTTTACTGCTCTGCCCACGCGCCTCATCTCATTGTCTCCGTTCAAATCATTCACCTGAAGAAATTGCGGAACGTTGTCTTCATACACACGAATCACACGAACGTCAACCGCGGAGAGATTCACCGCTTCAAACGGAAATGCAAGACCATCAGTGGACGGAAGGATGACACGTTCGGGATCAGGAATTTTCACTGCCGGTTTTATCTCTTCGAATACTAGTGTGAACACCTGCTCGCCTTTGCTTTTATATCCCATGATGTTCTTCACTCCCGGATGGATGTTCACCACATGCGAACCGCTGAGGCGGTAACTCGGATACACTCGCAATTCGTTTCCTTCAATGGAGAATCGTTCGCCTGTCATGTTCGGCATGTCCACTAGTCCATCGAGGTCTTGCCCGGCATCGAGCGGATCACTGAATTGCAATTGGATGTATTGTTCCGGTTGCTGAACAACGTTGAAGAAGAAAACTTTGAAATCACCCAACGCAGGAATTTCCTGCTCCAGTTGTCCTGCCTGTTCCGCTTCAACTGATTTACCATCCCACTTCAACAGAATCTTTCCGGCCTGCTCAGTGCGCGAGATGCTGTCTATTGTAAAAGTGTGAATGTGCGGGTCGGCATCATGTGTCCACGTCACAGCGAGACCGTTGTTGAATTGGGAAGATGTAATGGTTTGCGAGAGCGCGTTGTTGTCGCACGCATCCATGGTGTTCAAGGTGCCCGTGAGTTTCATCCAGCGCAAATCATCGTTTTTATACGATGAAATACCGGTGACCTTCATTTCCATGTGTTGTTTCATAGGTTGGAATGAGAAACGGAAGCGCTTCATGTCATCGGGCAACTGCTTTACAATTTTGCTGAGGTGAAGTGTGGCCTCGTACATCTCGCCACGTTTCATCCAGCCTTTCGGAGTATACTCAAGGGTCTGGTTATCCACCCAGCGCAACTCACCTTCAATGGTAGGGGAGAACTCCAGAAGTTTATCCTGCACCACTTCGCCCACCGCCACTTCTCCGGCAAAGGCATCGGTGAGCCTTATGCGAATGGGACTGGATGCGGAGATGGTGCCGCTGGTGAAAGCCGAGATGTATTGCGCGAATTGCGGATCGAAAGGGATAGCAGTTTTCTTCCTGCAGCCCATGCCGAAGAGAAATACGAGTGCAATCAATAACACTAAAGCTGAAGATTGCAAATTGCCAATTGCATGATGGGAATTTTTTACTGAGGCGGTAATAGACACAGCTTTCGCAGAAGGAGGCTGGTCTTCATCGGAAGAAGTTTCTTCGATGCTGGAGGGGTTGTTTTGCACGGATGGATTTCCCGAAAACAAGAAAGCCACGCATGACGTGGCGGAACGCAGAACACTAGCAGGGTTCATTTGGTTTTTATGTTGGTTTTACGAAAATGATAACAGGCGGGAAAGGTGCTTATTGTGTGGAGAAGAAAAAAAACTCAATGCCGGGCTAAATGTTCGACTTTGATCAACATAGTCTTGCTCCTTGTACTTCAGTATCGCCTCCTTATGGAAAGTATTCAAGTCTTGAGTTATAACGTTTATATATCAAAGTCACTCTCAAGCCCGGACTGTATATCAGTGGGGTCATCATCAAGTTGAATTTCCTTGATTGTCCAGTTGTTTAGTTCATTATCCGAATCCTGCAAGTGTCAGTGAAAGATTAAGAAACCGGGAACAGTCGCTCAACGCATATCGCGCATCCCTGTCCCATTGTCTTAATTTTTCTATGTTCATGCTGAAGTTGATCAATAGGTTTGCATCTGACTCAAACACTTTCAAATGATACGAAGTATAGCCCTCGCACTTTTACTAAATGCAATGACCGCGATCGGCCAATCCCCTTGCAAGGAAATTGTTGCTTACTACCCCAACTGGCAGTGGTACGACCGTGCACAATTGGTGAAGCCAACCACAATTGATTACTCAAAATACACCGTCATCAATTATGCTTTTTTTTCCCCACAACCCAATGGCGCATTGATAAGCACCGACAGCTGGGCCGATGAAAATCTACTTCTCGGTCCCATGAACTGGCAATTGAATATGCCGGATGAAACACAATCACTTCCGTACTTGTGTCATGAGAATGGAGTGAAACTTCTTGCTTCGCTGGGCGGCTGGACGTTAAGTTACCATTTTCCAGCAATCGCTGCCAGCGCTGCAACGCGGGCCACGTTTGCTGATAATTGCACCAACCTTATCGAGCAATACAATTTTGATGGAATTGATATTGACTGGGAATATCCCGGCTATTCACCCAATGGCGGAACGGTTGCGGATGAAGCCAACTACACTCTGTTGCTTCAGCAGGTTCGCGATTCGTTGGATGCCCTCAGTGCAACAACAGGAAATGAATATCTGCTCACCGCAGCGTTGCCTGCCGGCATTTCCAACATGAACAACATTGACTGGAATGCGATTGAAAACATTCTTGATTTCATGAACATCATGAGCTACGATTTTTTTGGGCCGTGGGATGCAACGTGCAATCACAACTCGCCATTGTATGCAACGGCACAGGGTAATACATCTTTCAATTGTGCTTCTGCCATCAACACACTCATCAACACATTTGGAGTTAGTGAAGAAAAACTTGTGATGGGCATTCCATTTTATGGCAGAAGTTTTAAGACCTTGGGAACGCCAGCGTTGTTTGCATCCGTGCTAAATAATTCGGCTGATAACATCACTTTCAGTGCTGATGAAGGCACCCCGCTTTACTACAACATTCTTCTGCAACAAAATCTTTTTAGCACGCAGTGGGATGCGCAGTCGCAAGTTCCCTTTCTCACCGGCAATGGTTCGCTAAACACATTTGTGAGTTATGATGACACCACCTCGGTTGCGCTAAAAGCGCAATTCATTCTCAACAACAACCTGCGTGGAGCTATCATGTGGGAATTGACTGGCGACTATTTAGAAACATCGCCTGGCAGCGGAGTGATTGCTGCAACACCTTTAGCCAGCAAATTGAACGAGGCATTGTGCGAAGGTTTTGTCCTGGAAATTTCAGGTTGTACAAATGCAAATGCCACTAATTACAATCCACTGGCGACAATTGACGATGGTTCGTGCATCGTTCCCGGCTGCATGTATCCGCAAGCGCTCAACTATAATGCTACAGCAACCTTTGACAACCTCTCCTGCATTTTTCCCGAAGAACAAAATTGTGCTTCCGACCTGAATAATGATGGCGTGGTGAACATCTCGGATTTGTTGCTTTTTATGGCGGACTTTGGTGGAGTGTGCGAATAGGGCACAATTGCTTCCAACAACTTGCTTTTGCTAAGCGGGCACTTTTTTAGTTCATGATTTTTTTTCAAATCATGTGAACGCCTTTCTCGTTGGCGGATAAGACCTAATCAAATCTTACAAAAATTATTCAATATGAAAAAGTGGGAGACCGAAGCCGGAAGCAGAGGATGATTGTCGCGGGGTCTCGCGGACACGGTTACGTTTTGGGTACAGGTTGAAAAACTGGTGCCCTATAGATTTTCTTATCAGTCGTTATGCTTGTCTTTGTAAATCAACGATTTTATCATAAACAATTTTCACGTCTTCAATCAATTCTAAGCTTGCATATTGCTTTCCACCAGGCAGGTCTCTGCCTGGCATCTTTGAGTTTCCGCTGTCATTTGGGCCAAATGTTATTGTTCCACTTTTGTCAGGTTTTTGAGTGTATGATATTTCCGATACGGACTTAAAGTTCAGGGATTCAATTTCCTCCCGGAAAATACCTGATTTCATATTGATTCTGTCCTTTGTTATCCCATATACCGTTTTTGCTCTTTTTCTTGCATCAAGGAAGAAACGCCCGATGAGTAAATAAAGTCCAATCAAAATAAAAGGTATCCCAAACAGGGAAAAGAATATCGGTGCTCCCATTTTTATTGAAGTAAATTCCCAAAATACTGTGAAACCACACCAAAGCAAACTAAACGGGATTATGAAAAAGTCTGTGCGTTTAAACAGGATACCGGTTTGAGGTCGGCCTGTCCAAATGAGTTTTTCGCCCGGACGCAAGATGGGTCCTATTTCATTTTCAATGTCGTAATTCGTGATAATCATGGGTCTGTTTTTTTAGGCTGACCGCTAACACCCGGGAGATGTTCGTCTAGACGTTCATAGCGTCAAAAATATGGAGCAACAGGTATTGATCATGTGAACCCATAGGGTTTAGGCGCTGAGGGAGCACATCACATTGCCTTAGCTTCTTGTTCGTTGCCTGTTGAATACTCCTGATCCCCGACTCAGTATCAGTACTTGTACTAATTGACCAAATCCGTGGCCACCGAAAAATGATTGGATGGTCCGGCAAGATGGTAGATGGCACGTCCGTAACTGAGATGAAAACGCTTGACTTTAAATCCCACGCCATAAGAAAAACCTGCCATGCCCGGACGATCCGAAATTTTCAACTCCTGCCTTCTCCGGTAATTGTAACCAAGCCGGAATTGGATGTTTTCCGAGATAATAAATTCTACACCTAACACAGCATGACGCATTAGTTTATCGCCTAATGGCCAGCCTTGCTGGTCCACCACTTCACCGGTGATGGGATCGGTAAAGGTTGTGTTGTTCGGGTCGTTGTAAGTGAGGTCGCGTTTCTGTAAATTTTCTGCCACCACATTAAAACGAAACGGTGCATGTTTCAGCCTTTTGGTGATACCGAGCTGAATTTCAAACGGAAGTCTATCTGCATCATTGTTCGCGTAAGAATCAAGTTGCAAACCTGCATTGCGAAGCACCAACGACGCTGTGAAGTTGTGAATTGGTTTATGATAAGTGGCAGCCATGTCCAGCGCTGCACCGTAGGCCAGTTGGCCAGCCAGGTTGGAATAGATAAACTTCACATTAGCGCCCAGGCTGAAAAGTGAATCGAGTTGGTATCCTCCACCTGCGTTAAAAACATAATCGCCCGCGGTCCATTGTCCCGTGGATTGTCCTGTGGCATCCGTTGTTTCGGAATTGCCGAACGACATGTATTGCACAGTGCCAGCCAGTACAAGTTTCCTGTTGAGCGTATGGGCATACGATGCGAAACCAAAATTTCCCCCGGAGAAATAGTCCACATAGCTCAATGCAATTTTTCCATGCACAAGGGTATCAAGCAGCGATGGATTGGCAATGCAGAGGTTGAGGTCACCATCTTTCATAGCGAGGTAATTACCGCCCATTGAAGCCACGCGGGCGGAACCTGAAAAGTTGAGAATAGGAAAAGCATGTGTGCCTCCTATCTGTGCGAATGCATTAAAAGAAATTACAAGAAGAAAAAAGAATACGAGACGGTGGAACTTCACTGGTGTTTTGGTTTGATGATGAAGGAGTACAACTTCATGGGTGTAAAATTATTGTGCGAGTTTACACAAGAATGAATTGTTTGCTACGAGACCACCAGACTCAATACCTATCGAATCGAAGTTGAAATTTATAAATCGCGCTTCTGCACAATACGCCATGAAAGCCCCATTACGAGAACCAGGTAAACAAATGCAATGATGAGCGCATCTGTAGGAATGTGGTCAAGACCGGGAAACATGGCCAAGTGCGGTATCACCCAGGGAATTAAGCGGTGAGTTGCTTCTACCGGGAAAATGTTGGAGACAAAATCCAATTCATGGTACCGGAGAATTCCAATGGTGATGGGTTCAAAAATGTACATCCAGAAAATGAGAAGGGCAATGGTTAGCCCGGACCTGCGCAGCAACAATGCAAAGAGTAGTGACAACATAAGGAACAACACCACATGAATCCAGTAGGCTCCGAGGAAACCAATGTTTGAGAAAATTGCTTCTAAAGAAACTTCGGTTGACGAGGTTAATCCCGCCACAAGGCCAAGCACGAGAACAAGCAGGGTTGCAGCAGTTGCAAGTGCAAGGACTAAGTACCATTTGCTGAGGAGCCATTCTTTCCGGCTCAATCCGTCAATCACATTTTGCCGGAGTGTGCGATAATCAATTTCATTGGTCACGCTCACCACCACCACAAACGCCATAAAGATGCTCAGCATCTTGTACACATAGGCGAGGTTGTGCCATATCTCCGAGAAATCAAAAACGGGAAGTTGTGTGAACTTTAAGCCCAACGCATCGAGGCTTTGACCTGATTGTGTTTCCAGCCAATACAATACAATCTTGAATCCAATAGGAATACTCAGGAATGCTACTATCCAAAGGATGAGCAGCACACGGAAATAACGCGCACTCCACAACTTGGTGAATTCTATACTAAGTAGCCTGCGCATTGTTTTCATTCAATATCCGAAGGAATTTTTCTTCAAGTGATTTGTGTCCTGATGAAAGGTGACTGAGCACAATTCCCTTTTCAAAGAAGGCTTTGTTCAACTCAGCAGCATTGATTCGCTCTTCAGTTTTCACCACCCATTTCTCCCCCGCTTTTTCTTTTGAAACGATGAAGGGAAAATCTTTCAATGCATTTTCGATTGCATCAGAACTCTCTCCCTCTAGTTCGAACGAATGGTCGCTTTCAAGATCGCGCTTTACGTTTCCGGTGTAGAGCAATTTTCCTTTTCCGAGCACACAGAAATCAGTACACACTTTTTGTACTTCATCCAAAAGGTGACTTGCAAGAACGATTGTTTTTCCATCCGATGCAATGTGGCGAATCAACTCGCGGATGTCAGCAATGCCTTGCGGGTCCAGGCCGTTGGTGGGTTCGTCAAGAATCATGATGCGAGGGTCACATAACAATGCGGATGCAATGGCAAGCCGCTGTTTCATCCCCAGGGAATAGGTTTTGAACGCATCGTTTTTCCTTTCGAGCAATCCCACAGTTTTCAAAACCTCATCAATGCGTGATTTAGAAATTTCTTTTATGAGACACACCACTTCCAGGTTTTTCCGGGCTGACATGTACGGATAGAAAATGGGACGTTCCAGAATGGCCCCCACTTTTTTCCTTGCTTCATGATTTGTTTTTTCACCAAACCAACTGAAACTTCCGGAGGTTGGATTAGTGACACCAAGCAACATTCCCAGCGTGGTTGTTTTGCCACTGCCGTTTGGTCCCAACATGCCGAATACCATTCCTTCTGCAATGTGCAGGTTGAGTTCATGCACCGCACGAATGCGCCCGAAGTTTTTTGTGAGTTGTTGTGTTTCCAGAAGAACACTCATAGAGCCTCACTTAAAAATGTCACGGTTTTGTAGCAGTGTTTGAAGATTTTCCAAGTCGCGTAAGCCATTGATATCCTTCATTTCAATAGTGCCGTTCAATTCAAAAACCTGTAGTTGAAGCGAATCGGAAATGATGGCTACAAGATTCCGTAATTTGGAATCACCTGAAGCCGATTTAGCAAAAACATTTATTGAGCTTCCCTTGCCTTGTGTGCCAATTAGTTTTTCGTAGCCACCATTTGTAAGTGCGGCTTCAAGTTCAGTTGAAAGCTTTTCATTCGCTTTAGTTTTAAATTGTTCGAGGCGATTGGTGTGTTTAAACAGGGGACGGAATTCATCCGATTCTGCCACGGCCACCGCTGTCTTCAGAACGCTTTTGCGGTAAACAGAAAATTTCTGATCATCATAGGTTTGATGGAGCAATTCCATAGCAGGGCTTGATTCAAGAGGCCTGCCCGCCATCAAAAAAGTAAATGCAAATGCAACAAGAATGGAGCCGATGACTGCCTTCACTTCTTCAGGTTTTCGAGTTTTTCCATTCCTTCAATATTTACCACACGGGCGAGTTTGGAGAGTTGGTTCAGGTCTATGTCACCAGTTATGGACATGATGAAAAACTCACCAGAGGATTCGCCAATCATTATAAGTTCTTTCACAACACCGGTTTGTTCTTTAATAAAGAAGCTGAGGTTTTCTTCGGCATCCTGCACGCTCATCATCAACTCGAATCCCATCATTTTTGTTTTCACAGCGGCCTGGTAAGTTGCTTTCGAGTTGGTAGCTTCCTCGTTCACCAGAAATCGAAGTCCCTTGAGCTTCGAAATGGTTTTGAGCATTTCTTTCTCTTCTTCTGTCTTCCCTTCTATGTGTGTAAAAAGGGTAAACATCTTTCCCGAAACCGACACTAACGTGAACGAAGGATCGGTTTCGTATTTCGAAAAGAATTGTGTGATGCCATCGCTCTGTGCATGGGCAAGCACAGCGGTCATCATCAGGATTGCGAGGCTGAATATTTTGTTACTCATGAGGTTATTTTTTTGCATTCGTGAGACTTCGTTTTCATTTACTTTATTGTTCAGATGTTGGTTTTATCCGAACCTGTGCCTCATCAAATTTCGAAAGCATCATGGTTTGTTCTTGTCCTTTGTTGAGTTTAGATGAAATGAGAAGTAGCGCTGACTTGGTTTGTTCAAATGCCCTCATTACTTCTAAGTCCACTGGTTGTGTTGTATTTGTTGTTTGGGTAATCTGCACTGGAGGTTCATCAGTTTTGAAAACCCATTGGCTTACTGTAACAAGTCCCACAATGAAAATTACCGATGCTGCGATGCGCAGCGTCCATCTGAAGGCAGTAGTTCTTTGTTCCTTGTTCCTGATGCGCGACATAAGTTCATGGTCGAACGATGAGTCGAGCCTCATGGAACAGGATGATGAAAGTGCAAGGAAATACATCGCGTCTTCCTCCATTCCTTTCGGTGATGGATTTTCATTGAAAAACTTTTTGAGCCAATTTTCCTCGTGCGAAGATGTTTCGCCTGCCCAGAATTTTTCGAGCAATGGTTTTATATCAGTTGTGTTGTAGTCCATAAGCATTCAATTCAGTAATTTTTTCGCGGATAGTTTTTCGTGCACGGTGCAAATACACTTTCACCTGCGACATTTCCAATCCTGTTATCTCCACCAATTCTTCGTAGCTCTTTTCCTGGAAATCGCGCAACTCTACCAATTCGCGCTGCACCACAGGTAGAGTATTCATAAAGCGGATCACGTGCTGCACCATTTCCTGAAGTTCCATCTTTTCCGAATGAGGTTTTTCAAAGCGCTTCCCCCGATGAATCACCTTGAGGTGCTGCTGCCGGATGTTTCCCACACGAATTTTATCCAGCGATCGGTTGCGCACCATTGTCATACACCACGCCTCAATGTTCTCGTAATCCGCCAGTGGTTTTCCGCTTTCCCACATCTTCAGCATTACTTCCTGCACCGTGTCACGCGCTTCTTCTGCATTGGTTAGCAACCTACAGGCAAAGGCGTACAACTTGTTTTTCAACGGAAGTACGTTTAACTGGAATTCGGCTGTTGTCATGGGCATTGGCAGTGCGAAGACGAGCGAGTATGAATTGGGTTACAAAGGTGGGCAAAAAGAAAAAAATGAAAAAGGCATTGGCAAAGGTCAGGGTCGGTAATTTGCGCTTGTAAACCTTATCATGAAATTGTTTAGACCCCTTCTCTCAAAGACATTGATCCCCATCTGACAAATTGATAGGCTGCCGGACCAGATTTTCACTGTTTTGAGAAAATAGAAACGGCACAACAATCCATAACTCAACTTTTCAACTTTCAATTTTAAACACTTCACCGAGCAACTTTTCATCAAGCGTCTGCGATCAACATTCAACCTTCAGCCAGCACCTTTCCAGAAGTATGGGATTTCGATTCGTTCAATTCATCAAATCTGAATGAAATGGAACGGAACTTGCCAAACGCGCCCCGCAATTTCAATTGCGCTGAAAGAAATGTTAAAACATTCTGTACCCACCAACCCAAAAATCAACTTTGGCGTCATCAAATCCCAATTGATTTTAGTATGAACCTGCACATCAACAAATCTTCTTTTTTGGCCATTGCGGCCTGCATATTCTTATGTATGGCAAGTATGGGACAATCTCCCAAACCAACATCACCTACCTATATTAAGGGACACATCACCGGACTGAAGGACACGGTGGTTTACATAGCGAACTATTACGGCAACAAACTTTATTACAACGACACATCAAGGGTTGACTCCAAAGGAAATTTCACTTTCCCCGGCAAACCGTTTAACGAATGTGGCAAATACGCCCTGGTGATGCCCGGCCCTAAATTCTTCGATTTCATAGTTGCAGAAGAAAACATTTTTATTGAAGCGGATTCTTCCAACGCGATTGACAAACTGAAGATTAAGGAATCGGTAAACAACAAAATTTTCTTCGACTATATCCGCTTTATCAATGACCGGAGAAAGGAACGCGAGCCTATTGACAGTGCGTTCAAAGCCATTGATTCGCTTCACATACATCCTTTGGGCGACAGTCTTTATCTTGAAGAAGACAAAAAAGCAAAAGACGAACTGAAGAAGCCATGGATTGAAAAACTGAGCACCTTAAACAAAAAAGTGGTTGACTATCAAAAAGATCTTATTGCAAAAAATCCAGACCTGCTGGTTTCAAAACTCATCAATATGAGCGCGGACATTATAGTACCTGATGCACCTGCGGATTTGAAAGAAGAGGAAAAGCCGCGCTGGCAGTACTACTGGTATCGCAATCATTATTGGGACAATGTGGACCTCACCGATCCCAGACTGGTGCGCGACCAGAGCTACCATAAAATGCTGGATAAATACCTCACCCAAACGCTGCCGCAAATTCCTGACACCATGTGCGCTGAATCAAAAAAACTGATTGAACGCACTGGTAACAATGCTGACGGGTTTAAGTACATCGTACATCAATGCACTTATCTGGCTGAAACATCCAAAATCATGTGCATGGACAAATGGTTTGTGTACCTGGTGGATCAGTATTACAAAACAGGAAAAGCCACCTGGCTCAAAGAAGATAAACTGAAGAACATAATTGAGGCCTCTGATGAAAAACGATTCTGTCTTTGCGGTGAAATTGCACCCGATATAATTTTGCCCGACACCACCGGAACCCATTGGGTGAGCATGTACGGCATGAACACCAAGTACACCCTTCTGGTAATATGGGAAGCTACTTGTGGCCATTGCAAAAAAGAAATTCCGAAACTGCACGAACTTTATCTGAAATGGAAGGACAAAGGACTTGGAGTGTACTCCCTGGAAGGAGATTTGGAAAACGATAAGTGGGTAAAATTTGTAAAAGAGAAAGGTCTTACCTGGACTAATGTGAGTGATACACCCGAAATAATGCAGCAGGATTCAGCCAATAAACTGATGTGGAAAGGCGTCACCACTGTTCAAAGTCTCAACTTCCGCAAAACGTTTGATGTGAGCAGCACACCCAAAGTTTTCCTGATGGACAAAGACCATAAAATAATTGCCAAACAATTAAGCTCCGAGCAACTGGATGAACTGCTGAACAAACTGGAAAAGGGCGAAACAATAGATACTTCGAAAATGAAAGCGACCGAATATGAAGACGAGGATGAAGAAACCCCACAATCCCCTAAAAACAAACCCCAGCCGAAACAAGGAGCAAAACCGAAGCAATAGACAAAGGGGTCCCGATAAAAATCGGGATTCCGCTACGCTTCACAAAAGGCAAAAAGCAAAGGACAATAGGTTAATTCCCACACTCACATCTCACTCCCCACAATCAACTCGTAAATAACCAACCCAATCAATAACCAATACTTATACTAAACAAAAAAGCGCCACGCATATTTCGTGGCGCTTTTTTTATTGATTACTATCGCTAAAATATTTGCGCGGCATGATTGATCTGGACAAAATACTGGTGAAAGGAATTGGCAAAAAAGAGATTGAACATGTTGCTGCAATCGCAGCGAAAGATAAAAAACTTTATGATGAGTTAGTCAGTATTTCACTCAACAATGAAGGCACACTAGGGATGAAAGCCTCATGGATTGCCGCCAAAGCATCGGAACACAATCCGGGTTTTGCATCTCATCATTTCGATTCCATAGTTGCAAGGCTGGAAAAAATTCAGACCACTGGCATACAGCGTGAAGTGGTAAAAATTCTTCTTCATTCAACAATGAATGACGAGCGTTTGGGCAAAACCGTTCAGCTGTGTTTCTATTTCCTTCGAAGTTCCAATTGCGATGTTGCCGTGAAGTATCATGCAAAAAGTTTTATTGAAGAAACATGTAAGAATCATCCAGCGTTGATTGATGAATTTTTGATGGAATTGGAACCACTGCTCGAACAGCACACAGAAGCGTGGCAAGCGCAAGTGAAAAAAACAATGGAACGATTGAAGAAGAGAAAACAAAAAAGCCTTCGATGAATGAAGGCTTTAATTTTTTGTAGCGAGATCGAGACTTGAACTCGAGACCTTGCGATTATGAATCGCATGCTCTAACCAGCTGAGCTACCTCGCCAATTTTTTTTAGGGGCGCAAATATAGAAGCATCACAACACCATGAAATCCGAGTCCAAAGGTTGCAGTTCGAAAATCACATTAAAGAAATGACACCGCCAACCACTTAAAACTATCTATTCTTGCACAAATCCTAGAAAGATGGCAAAGGAAAAATTTGAGACAGAATTTTACATCAGAACCTCCGATAGTGTTCTCTTCAATTGTATGATTACCCCCAGCGGTTTGGAAGGCTGGTTTGCCGACAAGGTGAACATCAAAGGGGATGTGTTTACATTCCTTTGGGAGGGCGAAGAACGTTCGGCAAGACTGGATTCAAAAAAGAAAGACCAGTGGGTAAAATATGTATGGCTCGATGATCCTGCAGAAGCAACCTACATGGAAATGCGCATCAGGATTGATGACATGACCAACGACCTTGCACTGGTGATTACTGATTTTGCCGAGCCCGCTGATGTGAAAGATGCCAAAATGATTTTGGAAACTGCTGTGGACGAATTGAAGAGAATTCTCGGTTCGTAATCATGGCTTGATTCACATCATTACACTTCCTTCCCTTTACTTCTCTGCCTGCTTTTTTCCGGGCTTTCCGTTACTTTCGCGTTCCTATCAAAAAAATAATTATGAGAAGCATTCTTTACTTATTGTGTCTTGCATTGAGTGTGAACCTCTGTGCGCAAGTCAACCTTCAAATACCTGTGCTCAACTTATCATCCACTGATCCAGACTGGGCCGGTTTGATGAAAGCCGGTGACGCGAATTACTTCGACATCGTTAACCTGCACAATGCTTCGTGGCCAAAGATGCCAGCCACTCCTGGTCAAGGCTACAAAGCATTTGCGCGGTGGCAATACCTGATGAGTATGCGGGTAGATGAGAATGGCAACATGCCATCGGGACAAGAAATAATTCATCAATGGCAACTGCTGAAACAATATCAATCCAACCGTTCACTTGCCGGCAACTGGCAACAGTTGGGTCCTATAATCGATGCTGTTACCACCCGCGATCATATTGAAGGTGTGGGAAGAACTTCTGCCGTTGCATTTCATCCCACTGATGCAAACATTATTTATCTGGGAACACCTGCCGGAGGTTTTTGGACCAGTGCTAACGCTGGTCTTTCATGGACTACAACAACAGATGATTTACCTACGCTCGGAGTAAGCGCCATTGCTATTGATGCCGCAAACCCGCAACTGATTTACTTAGGAACTGGCGATCGCGATGCTGCCGATGCTCCCGGAATGGGAGTAATGAAAAGCACCGATGGAGGCGCCTCCTGGGAGTTTGCAAATGCAGGAATTGAAAGTGCATCAGTAGGTGTTATACGGCTTCTGCCTGGCGGTGTCATTTTAATTGGCACCAGTGACGGTGTGCATCGCTCCACTAACGGTGGCGATTCATGGACGTTAACTTCCGGCAACACGGTGGACTATCGCGACATGGATGTGCATCCCACCAATCCCGATATTGTGTACTGCACTGGTGGTGGAAAATTTTTCCGTTCAATTGATGCTGGACTAACATGGGATTGGGTGCAGGAAGGTATTCAGAACGGATCCCGAATGGTAATTGCCGTATCGCCCGTAAATCCGGATTACGTTTATGTTTTGCGTGCAAATACGTATGAATTCCGCGCACTTTATCGCTCCACCGATGCAGGTGTAAATTTTGTTGAAATGAGCGATGCCCCAAACATCCTCGGATGGGCCGCTGATGGCTCAAGCGATGGTGGCCAGGCATGGTACGACCTCTGCATTGAAGCCGATCACGAATTGAGCGATGTGATTTATGTAGGTGGAATCCGTGTAAAAAAATCGGTGGACGGAGGAGCAACGTGGATTGATGTCAACTCGAACTACCTCCACGTTGACCAGCATGAAATGATAGTCTCTCCTCACAACAACGATTTGTACCTTGCCAATGATGGTGGACTCTATCATTACGTTGACAACACCGAGTGGCTCGACATCTCGAATGGTTTTGTGAACGGGCAGATATACCGACTTGGACAATCGCCCCACAATCCCAACCGCACTTTAACTGGTTTCCAGGATAACGGTACTGCGGAATTTAATGGTGCACATTGGCAGAAAAGAGGCGGTGGCGATGGTTTCGAATGCGCTTATGATATCACTGATGAATCATGGCGCTATGGCTCGGTTTATTACGGAGACCTCTTTCGCACCAGCCCAGATTTCATCAACCAGAAGTTTTGTGGTTTTGAAGTGAATGACATTACAGAAAGTGGCGCGTGGAGTACACCCTTCATTCTTCATCCCACTGATCCCAATACCATGTTTGTCGGGTTGAAAAATGTTTGGCGTTCAATCAACATCAAGGATGAAGAAGCAGACAGCATTGCGTGGAAAAAGATTTCTTCCAATCTCGGTGGCAATGATCTGTCTAACCTGAATGCGTTGGAAATCTGTTCTTCTAATCACGCTATTCTTTATGCAAGCGAACCCAACCAGAAACTTTTTCGAACCAACAATTGCAATGCGGACTCTGTGATCTGGACTAACATTTCCAGCGCACTTCCCGTTGCCTATTCTCCAGTTCGATCCATCGAAACAGATCCCAGCGATTCGAATCTCGTGTACATCGCTTTTCACAACAACGCATACAAAAGCACTGACATGGGTGGCGACTGGGTGGACATCACTCCCACTCTACCGGACATTGTGATGAACAGTATTGTGCTCGATACATCTGGTGCCGAAGAAGCGTTGTACGTGGGGACAGACATGGGTATTTATTACAAGGATGCAACGATGACCGACTGGGTTCCGTTCAATTCCGGATTCCCACTCAACTCACGGGTAACTGAGCTTGAAATTTATTATGGGGCAACACATGCAGAATCGCGGTTGAAAGCTGCAACGTATGGAAGAGGTCTTTGGGAAAGTGATTTGTACAGCAGCGGCAGCATCACATTTCCTCCGCTTGCACTCCTGACACCTGATGATGAGACCAACGAAATTTTTGGTGACTTCGCGGTAACCCTCACTTTCCATCGCTCACTCGATTTTGTGGAGATGAATGACCTGAGTACCGATGATATCTGGGCCGACAATGCCACACTTTTTTCTATGACTGATGACGAAGGAACTTTTGGCAAAATCTTATCCTTCACACCAACCACTTATGGCGAAGTGAAAATTTATTTTGCTGACAGTCTTGCGACAGACAATGACGACCTTCCCAATCTTGCCAGTGATACGCTCACACTTTATTTCTCCGCACCACCTGAACCTTTCGGTATTTATGGACCCGGTGGTGTTGGTGATGACACGCAACTAACTTTCTGGCTTAGGGCAGATAGCGAAACTTTTGGCGACAACAACATTCCGGCTGAAGATGATGGGGATTCAGTTGAAGAATGGAGAGACAAGCTTGGTGGGCCGTATTTCGGTATTCAAAGTGATAACAACAACAAACCCATTTTGCTGACTGGAGAAAACGGAATCAATGGTGAGGCTACTCTTTATTTCGATGGTGAAGATGACTGGCTCGAAATGTTTGATGTAGTTCCCGGCCGCAGCATAAGCGGCTATGCTATGGTGGAAGCGGACAGCATTGCGTGGAATGATCACGGCTGGATTGCCAGTGCGCGGGAACCGAATGGCTACCTGATGCACCCGTGGAAAGAAGAGTCGCGCTACTCAGCGGAAGTTTTTGATCTCGAAGAAAATTATCTCGGTGGGCCTATCTACTACATTGAAGATGCTGCCGCACCGCGCATGTATGGTTTCATTTACCACCAGGATGATTTTCACCAGGTGTTTCATACTGTATTCGATGACCAGATGATAGCGTTTCCGGGTGCTGATATTGGCGACCGCGACAACACCACTTCCATTGACATTCACCTGGGATGGGATTACGAAGACCGGTTCGGGCAGGGGAAAATTGCAGAGCATTTTATCTACAACCAGCGCTTGCTCACTTCTCACCACACGCTTGTTGCCAATTATATGGCGAGTCGTTACACAACTGATATAGGGCCGCTTTCCAAATACAATCATCCCGATCAATCCAACGAAGTTTTCGGAATAGGGCGGGAAACAAGTTATGATCTTCACAACGATGCACAAGGTTCTGGCATCATCCGCATTTCAGATGATTTGGAAGTCCCGGAACCTTATTATATGATGATGGGTGATGATGGGGCTTCACTCGCAATGACTACTGAGTCGTATCCCATTATTTCATCCCGCACTGAACGCACATGGGGCTACACCGAAACTGGAACAAATGGAAACATTTATGTTCGTGTGGAAAAAGAAAGTTTCACCGGACTTTCCAGTTTGGGATTGATCATTTCTGAAAGTGATGAATTTGTTCCGGGTGAAAGTGTGGACTTTATTCCACTGACCGAAAACGGGGACTACCTCGAAGCCAACGTTGATTTTACAGGAAGCGGGGTATTCACTATTGGTATTACTCCGGAGGTGTCTGTCATCAATCCTGATTTTATTGAAATGAATGTGTTCCCCAATCCTGCGTTTGATGTACTGAACGTGCAACTGCGCAATGCGGGCAATTCCAATTGTTCAGTTCAACTGATGGATGCAACAGGAAGAATAGTGCTTGCAGAAAATTTTGCCACCAGAAAAACTGCGCTTGATATAAGCGGCCTTTCACACGGCATCTACACCCTGCGCGTGGAAGTGAAGGGAAAAACTTTTAATTGGAAGGTGGTGAAGAGGTAGGGGGGTTGATTGCAAGCATAATTGGAGCAATTCTTTTTTAGGGTTATCAGGTTAAGTCGCGAAAACCTGCCAATCGTCTTCTCCTTATATTCTCATCCCTCCCCTACCGGCCTCATCTGTCCTTCGGCCATATTCTCCTAAAGGAGAAGAGAGGCGGCCAAGGGTTTTTGGAGAAGAAAAGCGGACAATAGAGTTTGGAGAGGGCGGTTGCCACGATTGAAATTCAGGTTTCATTGCCTGATAATCTTTTCGCTCTGCAACACTTTTTTTCCATCGAACAAACTTAGGGTGTACATGCCTGCGGCCAACTCTTCCACATCCCATATATAAGTGATGTTGGTTTCTGTTGCGGTGAAACTTTTTGCAACTCTTCTGATTGAATCAATCAACTTGAATTCGCTGCCCACCGGAAAATCTTCTCCCACAAAAATGTTGAGCATTTGCGAAACAGGATTGGGCCCCACCATAAATCTTTTTCCATCTGCAGGCTCAGAATGACTTTCTATTCCGACAAAACAATCTGGATCGCAGCCCGGCACCAAACATCCACACGCATCCACTTTTACAATCCACCCCTGTTGGCTTACGTGGCAGTTTTCGGTGTAGCAGAGGTCGGTGGCTTCGCCACAAAATATGTAGCCACCATCTGCGGTGGCTTTTAGGTCATAGACTGCGTGTTTGTCAAAATCTTCGGTAACGTATCGGTAAAAACGCTCCCATTCTATTACTCCATCTTCCGATATTTTGATGAGCCATGCATGCCAGTCGTACCAGTTGCCATCGGGTGGGTGTTCGCCATAAGATGTGTATTGGTGGCCTATGCAGAGGTAGCCGCCATCGGCAGATTTTACGAGGTTTTTGTTCCATTGTTGCGGATAATAATCATAACTGGGAACAACAGACCATTGCACATTGCCCAATGTATCTACCTTGTACACCAGTGGTTTAATACCTGTGTTGCCCGTATTGAGGTTGTCTGTTGCGACCACAAGTTTACCGTCATCAGAAAACACCATTTCATTCGAATAGCCAGCGTCAAACTCAAAATTCTCTTCACCAAATTCCCACAAATAATCCGCTTCCCCATTTGGCTTTAGTTTGAAAGTGTGAGGTGTGGCACCAGTGTCACTTGTGTGCCCACCCCCCACAATCACCCCGTCATCCTGTGCGATTAATGATTCGCATACATCGGGGTCGGCAGCGGTGGCGTAGTTGTGTATCTAAAACAATTCGCCTGCGGGAGATATTTTGTAAATGGAAAAGTTGTTCCATGAGCCGTAGTTTACTGTATGCACGGCCATGTAAATGTTGCCTTGAGCATCGAGTGAAATGTACTCTGGAATGGCCCAGTTGTTTACGTCACCCGGTGAGGAAACCGGCCAGGGAGGGTCAAAGTCTTTGGTCTCAAGGGTGTCGCCTTCAAGGTTTATCCAGACGAGTGCGCTTTTCAAATATGAATTTGTTTTCCGGGTGGCTGCAAACAAAAACAACGTGTCGTTCAGTTGCCAGTTGGCATCATTCCCGGGAAAAAATTCGTCTGTTGGTTGTCCATAGTATTTTACAAAGTTGGTGTCACCTTCGGCACCGAATCCTGCTATGAACATATCGAAATGATAGCCCCCGTCCTTGCCAGTTGTGTCAATGATGACACCAACACTCATGTACCCGTTAACGGTTTCCCAAACATTAGTAGGCACGGAGTTAGGCCCGAATTCAAAACGCTTACTAAAAGTCTGTGCCTTTGAGCCAGATAAAAAACACATGAGCGCACAAAAAATTGCGCTCATGTGTTTGATTCTCTTATTTCTAATGCTGGATTTCAAGTTTGCCTTTGCACTGTAAGATTGGGCAGGTTCAATTCGTAGAAGTACATTCCTGCCGCCCATGTCCTTGTATCAACTGTAAGTATCTGTTCAGCATTTAGAATTGAATACGTTGCAACCAACCGGCAATAATTCCTACCGAACCAATCAGTGTAGTCCAAAGGTTTTCCATTCCTCAAAACAATTTCACCTGCTGTTTACCCGCTATCTTCTTTTCATTGTACGCTTCCCCAAATTTCTCTTTCCAATAGGTATCAAGTATGCGCTTTTGCAGTTTGTTGTCAGAGGTTATTTCCTCGGTGAGTTTCTCAACATGCTTACCGAAGGTGATGGTGTTTTTGGCTTGTGCCTTTGCGTCTTGCAACAGTTGTTTCAGGTGGTCCACATAAACATCAAATGAAACTTTGTTACGCTGAGATTTCACTCCTTTCAGGCTTTGCGCTTTTTTCAAACGCGCGTCTATCATTTGGTAAGTGGCCTTGTAGAGCGCCAGCAACACTTCATCACGTTCAGATTTTTTTGTGTAGCCAATGGCGTCCAGTATAGCTGAATCCAGTTTTACTCTTTCAGGGTTCACCGTCTTCAAACTGGTAAGCGAACCCAACTCTTCTTTGAAGTTTGTTGTTGCTCCAAGATTGACTTTTAGTTTTTGAAGGTTGAGGTCTATCATTGGGAAAGAGGCCAATTCATATGTTTCAATCTTACCTGCACCATCCCCCAGATTGCTTCGCATGATGAGTTGCTGATTCAGAAATGAAATGGTAGAGTTGAGAAACAGCCAAATGCTCTTTGCATTTTTTTCTGCATACACATTATGAAAATTGTTGTTAGTGTATGCTTTACAATAAAATGTTCTGCCGTATTCATTGATGATGTAGTTGAAACTCATGTCAGGCAAATTCTTCTGGCCCACATTGTACCAAAGTTTGCGCGCAGCCAATGACGAACTGTGGTTGATGTGCTCCTTCTTCGCATTTTGTATATACTTGAACACATAAGGACTATGTTTCTTCAAATCCTTCTTCTCATCATGCACAAGCAAGATGCTGTAAGTGAGTTTGGCTGGTTTGAATTCATAGGTGTCAACATCCTTTGGACTTGTGAGCATGGGTTTTAGGAATTGTTCTTCTATCAACCACAATTCACCAAAACCATTTTGCACCAAACGCAAACCATCCTTCTCTGCTGACTTCAAGGTGCGTAGGTTGTCGAAGTTATTGACCGCAACATGCAATTGCTGGTCGAGTGCTTTAGTGGTTATGTCTTTGACAATGAAAAAATCATTGCACCCTGTCATGTATCCACGAATCACATCCGCCAGCACACTAAGCGGTTTCCACTTGCCCTTTCCCTTTTCAAGTATATCGAAATACACCTTGGGTGCTTTCAAGAATGGACTCCACTTGCTGTGGCTTGCCAGTTCGGTTTGCTTCACACAATTGACACGAAAGTTGTCGTTCGTTTCATTCTTGCGTGTCTTTAGTATATAGTCGCGTAAGCCTTCCGAACCTTTGTGGGCTTTCAGCGCGGTTGCCAGAAATTCGGTGAAATAGATAAACCGAACAGTGTTGTTGTTGCGCAGGTCTTCATCTTTTTGTTTGCGCAAAATGACAATACTGGTATTGACAGAAGCAGTAGGGAAGAATCGTTCAACTTCGCTATCCATAATGGCAACGATTTCATAGTTGCGCAGCATGTATTGCTGCAAGTCTGTGCCGTAGTCGGTATCCAGCCAACTGTTTTGCACGATGTACGCAAGGTAGCCTTCGTTCTTCAGAAATATGCTGGCGTGGTAAAAGAAGTATGCGTAGATAGAAGTGCGTTGTGAAGGCTCAAAACCACACTCTTGCTTAATCATGTTTTGAATCTTAGACTTGGTAACTGTACCTAGCATCGTTCCAATATCTTCTTGTCTTGTGTAGGGGGGATTGCCGATGATGGCATTGAAATGAGGCAATAGTTTTCTGTCTTTCTTGCCCTCAAAGTCGTGCATGTCCAACTTGGTGTTCAGTGCTATGGCGAAGAAGTCCTTATTGAATATGCGCGGATAGCTTGCCCGCTTTGTATTGCGAATCGCAAGGTTCAGCATTGAGAGATATGCAGGATAGCCACTCAGGTCGTTGCCATAAATCTCATTGAGCAAGACCTCATGCCGCGCTCCTTTATCCTCCTCTTTGCAAAGTTGTTTTTTGCGTTCTTATGCACGTACCAGAAAAGTACCCGAACCACAAGAGGGGTCAAACACTTTGTCGTTACTTCGGTGGATGGCAAATGCATTTATCAAATCAATGATATGTGGTGGAGTGAAGTATTGGCCCAGCTTGTGACGCTCATCTTCGCGAATCAATTCTTCGAAAATGCGACCAATGATGTCAAACGGAATGTTGCTGAAATTGTAGTGACCACCTGTTTCAAGTATGTCCGTCACCAATTCAATAGAGGCATCACTTACAAATGGAATCTGGAAAATGATATCGGCTCTTTCGCCTATCAGTAACTCGAAGTCGCCTGTTATTTCCTTGAACTCCTCGAAGTATTCCCAAATAAGTTTTTCAAGTTGAGCAGGTGTTTTCACTTTGTCGCTTACCTGCATGGGGTGCAGGCGGTGCCAAGTCTGATTGTCCACATAGGCTTTGTAGAAAATCAACTTTGAAATCAACATCAACACAGCAATGTGCGTGAGGTTTTCTGTTTCTTCAAACTTGGTAGGAACGTTCCAAAGTTGGCTTTGCGTATAGCGTGTGATGTTCTTTTCAAACTCTTTGTTGCTCTTAAACTTCTCCCATACTTTTTGGCTTATGGGCGGGGCATACACCTGAATCAGTTTCTGAATCTTGAAGATGAACAGTTCATCAAGGTTGATAAACTTGATGGGTTTGCGGTCGAGAATTTCTAGAGCGCGGTCGAGGTAATACTCAGCGATGGAGCGCAGCTTCTTTTCTATGTCTTTGCCCGGTGAGTAGCTGGCACTAAGTCTGGCAATGTCAGCAAGGGTGAAGAAGCCATCGTTAACACTCACCCTTTCGTCCACCTTGTCTCTGTCGAAAAAACCACAAGCAAGTAAATTGCACACACCGAAATACCTGATGTCAAGCCGCTGCGCCCTGCCAACTTCGCGCAGCAGCACATCACCATTGAATACCGTTCTGCCATCTCTGGCCGTTGGGTCTTTCAGTTCGAGAAAAAAAATGGGCTTGTCATTCTTGCTCTTCAAGGTGATGTCTGCCCGCCCCTCTTCTAGCGTGGTGTAAGGATGTATGCGGTTTTGCAACCCCCTCTCCTTAATCAGTTCAGTAAATATGGTATTGAGTGTGCTTTGTAGCTGGCGTTCGATTTTCATAGAGAGCGTTTCAGTAGAGACGGTTCATGTTTGGCGATTCAGACTGTTAGCGTAATTGTTGTTTCATCCGTGCAATAGTAAAAAACTTTTCCCCACACCTATATATATAGGTCTCTGTCCCCCGACTTCGGATTACCCCTCCTTTCACCATCCCTTTGAAAACTTCCCTCTGCTTCTCACACTCCTTACCCGCCTTGCCAGGCATTTTACCCGCCTGCACACCGGCCGGTGGTGCGGGTGGGTGTTGGCCCATTGCAGTTTTGGGTGGAATGTCATCTTTACTCACAGGGTGAAGCTATGAATGGGTTGTAAGCGGAATCATAAGGGCACCTCAAAAAATAGTACATTTGATTTAAACAATAACCAGATGAAAGCACAAAGCAACACCGTTAAGGATATTTTATTAAACCTGCCCGAGGACAGGCTTGAACCCTTTAATAAACTGCACGATGTAATTTTAAAAAACCTGCCCAAAGGATTTGAACCCGCCATTAGTTACGGTGGTCTGGGTTATGTGGTGCCGCATAAACTTTACCCCTCAGGTTACCATTGCAAGCCTGAAGAGCCACTACCTTTTGCCGGCATTGCCTCGCAAAAAGGATCCATTAATTTTTACCACATGGGGGTTTATGCTGATCCGAAATTATTAAAATGGTTTGTGAGCGAATATCCTAAACACAGCAAACAAAAACTGGATATGGGCAAGAGTTGCGTGCGTTTTAAGAAGATGGAAGAGATTCCCTATAAACTCATTGCTGATTTAATGAAAAAGATAAGCGCTGTGGAATGGATTGAGATGTATGAGAAAAATCTTCTACCTAAATCGAAGAAGAAGTGACGCGCACAGCGCACTTCGTAAGTCGTCATTCGTAATTGCTGTTGAGATAAGTCAAAACATTCCGCTCAATACGCTCAAGTGGATTCGCTGAGGCATCAGGTTCAAAATTTTTGCCCGTCACTTTTTCAAAGAGTTCTATGTAACGTGCGGAAACAAGGTTCACGAATTTATCCGTCATTTCAGGAATTTGTTGTCCGGCCTTCCCCATAAAACCACCGGCAATAAGCCACTCGCGCACGAACTCTTTGCTCAGTTGTTTTTGCTGTTCTCCTTTCTTCTGCCGTTCTTCATATCCGTCAGCATAGAAATAGCGCGATGAGTCGGGGGTATGAATTTCATCCATGAGCATCAGCTTTCCATTGCGCATTCCGAATTCGTATTTCGTGTCCACGAGAATTAATCCGCGCTTAGCAGCGACTTCTGTTCCACGCTGAAAAAGTTTTCGCGTGGCCTCTTCCATTTGGGAATAGGTTTTCTCATCCACTATTCCTTGCGCGATTATTTCTTTCCGCGAGATGTCTTCATCGTGGCCCTCGCTGGCTTTGGTGGATGGAGTGATGATTGGTTCGGGCAAACGGTCGTGTTCTTTCAAACCATCGGGAAGGGCAACACCGCACAAAATGCGCAATCCACTTTGGTAAGTGCGCCATGCATGTCCGGTGAGGTATCCGCGAATCACCATTTCGATTTTCAACGGCTCACACCTGTGTCCGAGAGTAACGTTTGGATCAGGCGAAGCAATTTTCCAGTTGGGAATAATGTCTGTCGTGAGGTCAAGAAAGTGTGCTGCAAGCTGGTTGAGTACTTGTCCCTTAAATGGAATTGTTCGCGGCAGCACCACATCGAAAGCGGAGATACGGTCGGTGGCAATCATCACCAGCAAATCATTGCCAATGGAATAAACATCGCGCACTTTTCCGTGATACACATTCGATTGCTTTGGGAAATTGAAATTGGTTTGGTTGAGAGTCACTTGAATTACGAATTGGGAATTACGAATTACGGACGCGCCATTGATGTGTCACGCCATTGATTGTTTCTTGAACCCTTTATGCTTTTGACAATGATGGCTAGAATCTCATCTCCTTCTTTCCAAAGCCTGCGCAACTCATCGTCCTTCTTGATTCCTGACTCAGCAATGAGTTCAAGCCAATACATCGGTCATTCATTCTTGCTTTCATCTTTTTCAAAGGCGTTGATAATCCTTGTGACGAGCTTGTGGCGAATAATGTCCCGCGCATCCAGTTCTATGATTGCAATACCCTCCACACCTTTCAAAATTTCGGTTGACTTCTTCAAACCGGACATCTGTTTTCTGGGTAAGTCTATCTGGGTTACATCACCTGTAATGATGAACCTGGCGGTTTGTCCCATTCGGGTGAGGAACATTTTCATTTGTCCCACTGTTGCATTTTGTGCTTCATCAAGAATTACGAAGGCTTTATCCAGTGTACGGCCGCGCATAAATGCGAGGGGAGCAATCTCGATCACATCCTTTTCCATGTACTCCGCAAGTTTGTCGTAAGGAATCATATCCATGAGCGCATCGTAAAGCGGTTGCAGGTAGGGGTCGAGTTTTTCTTTGAGGTCGCCCGGAAGAAATCCCAGGTTCTCGCCAGCCTCCACCGCAGGTCGGGTAAGGATGATGCGCTTCACTTGTTTTTCTTTAAGCGCGCGCACTGCAAGCGCAACTGCCGTATAGGTTTTTCCTGTTCCGGCCGGGCCAACGGCAAACAACATGTCATGGGTGGCCATGGCTTCCACCATTCTTTTCTGGTTGGGAGTGCGCGCGGTTACACGAGTTCCACCCGGACCAAAGACCAGCACTTCATCACCGTTTCCTTTTCCGGTTGTTGCCGTTGGTTCTTCTTCCTGTTGCCCGTCAAGAATCTGTTCCAATTGGCGCAGGTTTATGTGATTGTAATGTTCAAGATGAAAAAAGATGAGACTTAGTTTTTTCTCAAATTCGTTCAACTCCTTTTCATCACCATGCGCCTTAATCAAGTCTCCGCGCGACAAGATTTTCAACTTGGGAAAGCGAGCTGTGATGATATTGAATTTGGAATTGGCCGGGCCGAAAAATTCGAGCGGGTCAATGCGTGGAATCAGGATTTCTCTGTCGTTCAATCGTGTTGATTTTTTAGTTCAAAATTCGTCATTCACAATTGGCACCCTGCACCATTTGGTTGAAATATGTGTTGGCAAACGTTTTTATGAAGGGCACTCATGGGTTCTATAAAATCTAATTTTGGCCGAAAGTAAATTGCAATGCACGTGAAATAACAACGGAACCATGTTGTAAACCAGTTGAAGATTTCTTTATCCACTACAACTCGCTGTAAGGCAAAACCATGTCTATCATCACCCTCACCACTGACCTTGGCCACCGCGATTACTACGTGGCAGCAGTGAAGGCTGCCATATTGAGTCATGCGCCCAATACGCAGGTAGTGGACATCACCCATCACATTGCACCTTTTTCCATTTACGAAGCCGCCTACCAGTTGCGTTCGGTTTGCATGGACTTTCCAATAGGCACGGTTCATATCCTGGGCATCAATCCTGAATTAAAAGCCGACCAGCCGCATATAGTAGTGCACCACATGAGTCATTATTTCATTGGTGCCGACAACGGAATTTTTTCTTTGTTGTTCGATACCGAACCGGAAGACATTTTTGAAATCACTTTGCCACAGGGCGAATCGTGGACATTTCCACTGAAGGGGGTTTTTGCAACTACCGCTGCACATCTTGCCAACGGTGGCACTCCTGAATTGCTTGGAAGAAGAGTGAAGTCCGTGAAGAAAACCCAGGCCAATACTCCCCTCATAGATGAGGATTTGCTGCGAGGTTCCGTGATTCAAATTGACCACTATGGCAACGTGGTTATCAACATAACGCGGACACTGTTTGACAACATGAGGCGCGGAAGGCAGTTCAGCATTTCGTTCAAACGTGCAGGATATTCCATCACCAAAATTTCTGAATACTTCACGGAGGTGATTGAGGGCGAACGCCTGGCTATGTTTGCTACGAACGGTTACCTCATCATAGCAATCAACGGTGGTGTGACCGGCCATGGTGGAAGTGCAGCATCTCTTTTCGGACTCAGGTTGAATGATATTATTCGTGTTGAATTCTATGGCAGCAATGACAAGAATCGTAAAGATGACCTTTAAACCGGAAGCCATTGAATCGTTCCGCGAAATGTTTGTGGCCTATCGCGAACGAATTGCTTCTGCCGAAGGATGCACACATCTTGAATTGCTGCAAGACAAGCATGACCCGCGCATTTTTTTCACTGTCAGCAATTGGAAGGATGAATCATTTCTGGAGAAATACCGCAAAAGTGATTTGTTCGGTGAAGTGTGGCCGATTACAAAAGGAATGTTTGAAGAACCAGCCGAGGCCTGGACGTGTGATGCGAAACAGTAAAATTGTCATGCAGGTGTGAACCAGGAAATCTCCAAATTTATTTTCTGATGAGATGGCTAAATACTTTTCGCTCTCTCCCAATACTCATCCATTTCCGCCAGTGTCATCTCTCCCAATTTTTTTCCATCCTTCACGCTTTCTGTTTCAAGATATTGAAATCGTTTGATAAATTTTTTGTTGGTGCGTTCAAGCGCATCATCCGGATTGATGCCTTTGAACCGCGCATAATTGATGAGTGAAAAAAGCACATCACCAAATTCGTCTTCCATCCTTGCTGCATCACTTCCCTTGTCGGCTTCAGTTTTGAATTCCAGCAATTCTTCGTTAACCTTTTCCCACACCTGACCTTCGTGCTCCCAGTCGAAACCCACTCCACGGGCCTTGTCCTGAATCCGCTGTGCTTTTACCATTGCGGGAAGTGATTTGGGAACCCCTTCGAGCACACTCTTTTTTCCCTCTTTCAGTTTCAGTTTTTCCCAATTGGATTTTACTTCTTCTTCATTTCTTACCACCACATCACCATAAATGTGAGGATGGCGTGAAATAAGTTTTTCGCAAATGGAATGAAGCGAGTCGGCAATATCAAAAGCATTTTTCTCCGAAGCAATTTTTGCATAGAAAACTATATGAAGCATCAGGTCGCCTAGTTCCTTTTTCACTTCATCGAGGTTTCCATCAAGAATGGCATCACCCAATTCATACACCTCCTCAATGGTGAGGTGGCGGAGACTTTCGAGCGTTTGCTTTTTGTCCCATGGACATTGTGCCCTCAACTCGTCCATGATGTTGAGCAACCTTGCGAAAGCATCCGTCTCGCGCTGGCGTTTGTTTACCAAGTTTTGGGAGTCAGTCATGAAAGAAATTAATCCATATAAATGCTCGTAATCATATTCACCAATTTGTAGTCAAGCATTTTTGGGTCGAAAATTTCTTCTTGCCGATATTCAATTAAAACCTGCTTCCCAGACAAATCATTTAGGTTTTGGGGAATTTCAATTCCATCAATGGGCGTGAGCCAATAGAATTCTTCTGCACCGGATTCATTGGTGGCTGATAGGATGACAATGTCCGTTACTGAAACAGTATTGATCCTGCCTTCGAATACCGAAAATCCCTCCATGTCATATATCTCATCATCGGGTTCACTGAATATTTCTTCTTGATTCGCTCCGGCCATAGCCATAAATAGTTTCGGACATTTCAGAGCCATGTTTACACCGACCGATATACCGAGTTTTTCAGCTGTTTCATCATCCATGTTATTCAGGTCTATGCCGTGCTTTTTCTTCAACTCCTTTTCATAAGGTTGTGCCGCTGCAATGAGACAAAGGCCAAGTTGCATTTCCAGTTCTTCGGGCAATGCGCTGGGGTTGTCCGCAGTTTCCATGCAGGTACAGGCGTCCTGCGCAATGTTGTCCAGCACATCGTCCTGTGCGGTGGTGTTAAGTGATGTTAGCGCTGTAAGCAGCAGGACTAAAAACAGATTTGATTTCATAGCTAAATGTTTAATAATGACTTTGAGGAAGAATATCATCCCACCCACGGATAACGATAATCAGTTGGCGGAACAAATGTCTCTTTGATTGTTCGTGGCGAAACCCAACGCAACAAATTCAAGTAACTCCCTGCTTTGTCGTTGGTGCCTGATGCACGAGCTCCACCGAAGGGTTGTTGCCCGACTACTGCGCCAGTTGGTTTGTCGTTGATGTAAAGATTTCCAGAAGCGCCTTCGAGAATGCGTGTTGCCTGTTCGATAGCATACCGGTTGCGCGAAAGGATTGCACCGGTCAGAGCATACTCGCTGGTTTCATTCACGAGGTGAAGTGTCTTTTCCCAATCTTTTGGCTCATAGATATAGAGTGTAATCACGGGTCCAAAAATTTCTTCGCACATGGTGCGGAATTTCGGATTTGTAGTGACTACGACTGTCGGGTGAATGAAATATCCTACGCTGTCATCACAAATTCCACCAGCAATAATCTCTGCATCCTTTTGTGTTTTGATGTATTCGATGTAGCCCTTTATCTTTTCGAAAGCACGTTTGTCAATCACTGCGTTGACGAAGTTTGAGAAATCTTCGGGGCTGCCTACTTTCATGGATTTTACATCTGCAACAATTTTTTCCTTCACTGCTTTCCACAAATTGGAAGGAATATAAGCGCGTGATGCCGCAGAACACTTCTGACCCTGAAACTCGAATGCTCCACGCAAGATGGCAGTGGCTACTTCATCGGCATCAGCACTTTCATGCACCACCACAAAATCTTTCCCACCTGTTTCACCTACAATGCGCGGATAGGTCTTGTAGCGTTCAATGTTGTTCCCTATTTCTTTCCAGAGAGATTTAAAAACCATGGTGCTTCCGGTAAAATGCAACCCTGCAAATGCAGGGTGCTTGAAGATGACATCGCCTGCCACCTGTCCATCAACAGTTATCATGTTTATCACGCCATCTGGCAAACCCGCAGCGAGGAAAAGTTCCATAATGACATGGGCACTGTATATCTGCGTTTCTGCAGGTTTCCACAAAACCACATTGCCCATCATGGCTGCACTTGCAGGAAGGTTTCCGGCAATTGCAGTGAAGTTGAAGGGTGTGATGGCAAACACAAATCCCTCAAGCGGGCGGTACTCCAACCGATTCCAGATTCCAGGACTATTGATGGGCTGGTCGCCATATATCTGCTGCATGAACGCAACGTTGAAGCGAAGAAAATCAATCAACTCACATGCGCTGTCAATTTCTGCCTGGTGGCAATTTTTGCTTTGACCAAGCATTGTTGCGGCATTCATCCGGTAGCGAAATGGACCAGCAAGAAGTTCCGCAGCTTTCAGGAAAATGGCTGCTCTTTGTTCCCATGGCATGGCTGCCCATTTAGTTCTTGCAGCAAGTGCAGCATCAATGGCTTGTTGCACATGTGTTGCGTTTCCGAAATTGGAATGACCAAGAATTTTTTTGTGTTCGTGTGGAGATGCAAGTGGTCGTTTGTCGTTTGTCCTCACTTCTTCATTGCCAATGTACATGGGCACATCCACAGGAGGTTGATTGTACATGGAGCGATAGGTAGCAAGAAGTTCCTCCCGCTCTTTTGAACCCGGTACATAACCGCGGATGGGATCGTTTACCGGCAGTGGGACATTGTAAATTCCTTTGGGCATAGTTTGAAAATTTTCGCGGACGAAAGTAGGGGTGGCAATGGGAAGAGGAGGCTGATGAAAGCTGGGGATAAGAAGCAAAAGCGTGAATGAACATATTGAGCAGGTGCCATGGGAGGAAGCTATTAGCTCTGAAATAAACATTTTTTAGTTGTGGTTGAACTTGAAACTGTTTTGGGTGAACATTTTTCCGGGATGGTGGAGTGCGGGATTGGAGTCATCAAACATTAAAATAAAAGAGCCATGCTGCAAGGCATAGCTCTTTTCATTATCGGGGGTTGAAAAACGATTTTCTATTTCCTCACCATCTTTCTTGTGGCTTCCACAATACCATCTATAATAAGTGTGTATTGATACGTGCCGCTTGAAAGATTAACGGTGTTGATGTTCAACTGCACGTTTCCTCTTTCGGTTACT